>JAJCYR010000040.1 GCA_029262775.1 Bacteroidota bacterium | reverse complement strand
GCCGCCCCAACAGGACCTGATCATGTTTGTCCGGCTGTCGGCCAACCTGCTCAAGGAAAAACTTCCGTTCGACGAGGTGCTCAATCTACTCGTGAACGACGTCAGTTCGAACAGCCTCAAGCAGGTCGTCCGAGACCTGAACGGCGATTTGAAGGGGGGCATGGAGGCGCAGCAGGCATTCATGAAGCAGCAGCACATGCTCGGTAAGTTCACCGCGTATATGCTCGGGATCGCATCACAGACGGGCAACATGTCCGAGATCTACGAGGCTACGGCCCGTTTTCTGGAGCGCCAGAATGAATTCAAGAAGAGCGTGAAGAGCGCCATGATCACGCCCGCCATTACAATGGTCGTGCTCATTGCCGCCTTTGTGTGGTACATCTGGGTCATTTTCCCCGAGACAGCGGGTCTTTTTGAGTCGTTCAACATGGACTTGCCTCCGATGACCACAGCCACGTTGGCATTTTCCAAGTGGATGGACCATAATTACATCTGGCTGATTGGGCTTTCGGCCGCGTCCATCGGAACGGTTGTGGCGTTTGCCAAATCGACCCGGGGCACGTTCATGATTCACCGCTACATGATCCGCATACCGGTCATCGGGTCGCTGCTGCACAAGCTGAACATCGAAATATTCTGCCGTGTATTTGCAGTGCTGTACTCGGGAAGCGGCGACAACATTTCTGTCATCCGGATCGCGGCCGAGGCAACCGGCAACAGGTATATGGAACACCGCGTCAAGAATATCACCATTCCCATGATGGTGGCGCAGGGCGTGGACCTGGTCAAAGCCATGGAGGCCAGTGGTGTGTTCACGTCCATGGCGCTTGCCCGCTTCCGAAGCGGCGCCGAGACGGGGAACGTGCGCGGAGCCGCCCGCCAGATGGCCGACTACTACGAGAAGGAGACATCGCTCAAGCTGACATCGACCGTTGAAATGATTCAGACCGGCGTTGCCATGGTAATTACCATTGCCATTCTGGCACTGACCGTCATTTCATCTGAACTGGCGCTGGTCTCGCCCTCGAGCGTCGATATGATGGGAGGAAACTGATATGAAAGCACCTGTCGGGAACAAAGGACGCAGACGTTCGCCAGACCGGCTGCCACGGGCGCAGCATGTGAGACCGAAACAGGTCGACGCAGATATCCTGAACGACATCCTGAACGATTTGACCGATCTCACGGTCGACGAGTGGAGCCGCGCATTGGAAGGAACCGAGGCGCCCGTGTATACCATTCAAGACATTTACGGGAGTGTGCCCGGCGATGACGAGCCGCTCATGCAGGAGGCGGACCCGTCGCACGAGATGGACCACGGGCAGGAGGAGATGGCGCCCGCGTTCGAAGACGGGTGGGAATCGTTCTCGCAGCCGGAGGAACGCGTCGATTCGCCGATTTCGGGCGTTGTAAAGGACGAACTGTCGCTCAAGCTGTTGCAGGATAACGTGGTGAATACCACGCAGCTCTTCGATGCCATTCGGCTGCGCGAGGAGGGTGAAGAGCTGTGGCGGGCTCTGTGCCGGCTCGAATCAACTCCTTCGGCGCAGATTGCCGAAGAGGCCGCGCACTTTTTTGGATTCCGGATTGAAGCCGCTCTGGGCCCTCGCCCGCAGCGGGCGTTTATTGACGATCTGTTCTCGCGGGTCCATTCAGCGGATACAACCCGCCTCCTCGACGCCGGACTGCTGCCGCTCGAGATGAAGGAAGGGCAGCTGCTTGTGGCATCGGCCGATCCCACGGCGCCGGGCGTCCAGGCGGCACTCGCGGCCTTCCCGGTATCGACCGAATGTGTATTCGTATCGGAGGAACAGCTTTCTGAGCCGCTCGACCGCGTACGGCTACGCCTTTCGTTTGAGGCCGCGGCAAATCCGGAGCCTGGGCAGATGGTTATCGGAGATTCCGCTCCCGAAGAGGCGCCCGATGCCATGGCTACTCCGAATACGGAGACCAGTGTGCCGCCGGGGCCCGCACCCAGGCCCGTCACGCAGTCCGAAGTCGAGAAAACCATTGCCCGGGACCGCGTCGTCAAACGCCTTTTGGCCGACGGCATGGTGTCTGAAGCGGTGGTACGCAAGGCGGTCGCCGTGCACAAAGCCGAGGGAGAGCGCGACGCGCTGTGGCGCGTTGTGGCTGAAATGAAGTCTGTCTCGCGGGAAAGAGTATACGGAAAGGCGGCGGCCGTCTATGCGTTCAAGGAAGAAGAGCTGACAGAAGGTCGGCCCGATGCCGATTTCGTCAAGCTGACCATGGAGACGCTGGCCGAAGAGCATCGGGAGGAAATGCTTGAAATGCTGCTCGTTCCGTTTGAGCACGAACTGGACATGGAAACGGGTGCGGGACGCATCATTTTTGTGACGCCCGACCCGACGCGGCCCGAAGTCAACAAGCTGCTGCACGCGCTCGATGTAGGGCGATTCGAGCTGAGGTATGTGCCGGAATCGCAGGTTGTAAAACTGCTCGACAAGCTGTTTCCGCGCAAGAACGAATATCTGGAGCGCATTACGAAGGAAACGGAGGCCTTCGACCTCGGCATGACGTACGAGGAGGGGGGGGGAAGCGACCTGGACGAGGATGCGCTCGAAGCGGAAATGAGCCGCTCGAAACTCATCAACCTGTTTGAGGCGTCGCTCCTCGAGGCCGTGCGCGCCGGCGCGTCGGACATCCACATGTATCCGAACCAGAACCGGCAGGTAGAAATCCACTTCCGCACGGACGGGCGCCTGAAGAAGTGGCATACCGAGGACAAGGTACACCCCGAAGCGTTTCTGGCCGTCGTCAAGGACAATGCCACCAACGTAGACCGGTTCGAGCGCGACATGGCCCAGGACGGCTTCATTCAGCGTGACATTGACGGCGCCCTGATCCGGTTCCGCGTGAGCATTCTTCCCATTGCAACGGCCAACCAGGAAGTGCGGGCCGAAAGCATTGTGATCCGTATTCTCGATGACCGCAAAGTGCTGACCGACATCCGCAAGCTCGGTATGCTCGACGTAGCGCTCGAACGCTTCAACAAGGCCATCCGCCAGCCACACGGGATGGTGATTCTGACCGGGCCAACGGGGTCGGGTAAGTCCACGACGCTGGTTGCAGCGCTACACCAGGTCGTCACGCCCGAGGTGAATGTGCTCACGGTCGAAGACCCGGTCGAATACATCATCAAGGGAGTGCGTCAGATCAAGCTCAGCCATAAGCTGGATCTGGAGGGGGCGCTGCGCGCCATTCTCCGGCACGATCCGGACGTGGTCATGGTGGGTGAAATGCGCGATCGTGCAACGGCCGAGCTCGCCATCAAGCTGGCCAACACCGGCCACCTCTCGTTCTCAACGCTCCACACGAACGATGCCCCGGCCGCTGTATCGCGCCTCTACAAAATGGGCATTGAGCCGTTTCTGATTGCGTATGCCATCAATCTCGTCGTGGCGCAGCGACTCATCCGCGAAGTCTGCAGCGAGTGCAGGATCGAGGATACCAACCCCGACCACGTACTGCTGCGCAACCTTGGTTTTAACGACGACGAAATGGATTCCACAACATTCTACAAGGCCGGGCATAATACATCCTGCTCGCGGTGCGGCGGAAATGGGTACAAGGGACGCCGTGCCGTGTGCGAAACGCTGTATTTCTCGCAGGGAATCCGGCATCTGATTGCCGAGTCGGGAAATGCCATTGACGAAGAGGCCATCCGCAAACTGGCCATTGAGGAGGGCATGCTGACGCTCGGCGATTCCGCCCGCGAGCTCATGAAACTGGGCCTTACGACCGCCGAGGAAATGATCCGCATGACGGCAACCTGATGGCGTCTGGGCTGGCCGCGGCGCGTTCCCGCGCCGTAGGGGGCGGGATCAGGCCGACAGAATACACTCGGCCACGCGCGCCTGCTGCCCTTCGGTGAGTTCGGTGTGCATGGGAAGCGAGAGTACTTCCTGGGCCGCCCGTTCGGTTTCGGGAAGCGGTACGCGGACGTGCGCTTCCGGATTACTGGCGTAGACGGGCATTTCGTGAAGCGGAACGGGGTAGTAGATGGCACTCGGGATGCCGGCAGCGGTGAGCGCGTCATGCATGAGGTCGCGGTGCCTCCGGATGCGCAATGTATACTGGTGGAAGACGTGCCTGGAATGTGGGGAACGGTGCGGTGTCGTAATCCCGGGAATGTCCGCGAAATGGGCGTCGTAGCGGTCGGCCGCGTCGCGCCGGCGTGCGGTGAAATCCCCGAGGTGTGGCAGTTTGGCCTGCAGAATGGCGGCCTGGATGGTGTCAAGCCGGCTGTTGATACCGACGACCTCGCTGTGGTATTTCTTCCGGGATCCGTGGTTGGCAATAAGGCGGGCGCGTTCGGCAAGCTCGTCGGAGCGCGTAATGACGGCGCCGCCGTCCCCGTAACAGCCCAGGTTTTTGGATGGAAAGAAGGACAGCGTGCCGAACGCGCCCCTCGTGCCTGCCGCCTTTCCTTTCCAGGTCGATCCAATAGCCTGCGCCGTGTCCTCGACGACTGGAATGGCGTATCGGTTGGCAATATTCATGATGGCGTCCATGTCGGCACTTTGTCCGAACAGGTGAACGGGCACAATGGCACGCGTACGGCTCGTGATGAGCGACTCAAGGCTCGCCGCATCTATCGTGAAGGTCTCCGGGTCAATGTCGGCAAATACGGGCACGGCGCCCAGCAGCGAGGCCGCTTCGGCGGTGGCTACAAACGTGAACGAGGGCGTGATGACCTCATCTCCCGGGCCGACCCCGAGGGCCATGAGCGCCACCTGGAGGGCGTCCGTGCCGTTGGCTACAGTAATGACGTGGGCATCGAGTACGGCTTCCAGATCCTGTTCCAGCTCGGTGACGTCCGGTCCATTGATGAAGGCTGTGCTTTCAAGCACCCCCAGGATGCGGCGGTCAATGTCGCTGCGAAGGCGCTCGTACTGCGTCTTGAGGTCTACCATCTGAATGGGTGCTGTATCGGTTCTCATGGAGTTACTCCCAGTTTTGTTCGTCAAGAAGTTGATTTTTGGGTACGGGTCGAACGGCGTGCGCCGGTCTACCCATGTAGATCATGCGGGGCTCGGCCGCTCGCGTAAGGAGGGCGCCCGCCGCGATCATGGCGTCCGCACCAATTTCAATACCAGGCAGGATGGTCGCCCCGACCCCAAGCCTGGCGCCACGACGGATGGTGACGCCTCTGAAATGCTTGAAGCGCTCCTCGGTGCGTCCTGCGAAGGCGTCGTTGGAGGTCAATACGCCGGGCGCAATGAACACAAAGTCTTCAATTACGGAGTGGGCGGTGATGTAGGCTTCCGTCTCGATTTTGCAGCGGCGCCCTATGGTGCAGAAATTTTCCACGGCCACTCCGCGCCCCACAATGGTTCGCTCGCCAATGGTGACGTTCTCCCGGATGGTGGCCAAATCCGCCACGAGAACGTGCTCGCCGAGCGCGGCGCCAGCGTAAATGACCGCGTGCGTACCCACCATGCACCCGTCCCCAATATGGCACGGGGGTACTTCCAGATCGGACGTGACGGCCGATGCCGCCGCGCGCATGGGTTGCTTCCCGATGCTTGCGCCGTCGTCTACCCGCACCTCGTTACCGATGACGCTGCCGGCTCGGATCACGACATGATGTCCGATCCGGCACCCGGTGCCGATCGTGACACCGGCTTCCACCACGGAGCCGTAGCCGAGCGCCGTGCCGCTACCTATCTGCGCCGACGGATGGACGTGGGCGCGGTTGCTGGGAGTATCTGTGACTGGTTCCTGAAGATGCGGCGGCATACGGAGACGACGGGTTCGCCTCAGTTCGTGCCGAGGGTTTCCAGGAAATGCTGGGCCGATGCCCGGTAGCTTCCGTACGATGCATTCTCGAACGCTGTGCGGGCTTCTGCCGACTTGCCCGTGCTCATGAGTGCTTCGCCCTTGACGAAGTAGATTTTTGCCTTGTCCGTGCGGCTTCCGCGGTGGATTTCAAGGGCCTGGTCAGCGAGCGCAATGGCCTGGTCGAAGTTGCCCAGTACCTTGTTGGCTTCAGCCATGTAATAAAGTGCATCGGCATCGGCTTCAACGAGCGTCTGCAGCGTCTCGAGGTACTCGAGTGCCTTTTGCGCCTGGGCGCGGGAGGCGTTTCCGCCACCGCGGCTGAGCGTGCTCGATGCCAGGTAGATATACTGCTCGCGCAGTGCCTGCTCGGCGCTGCGGGCTGTCTGTGTATCTGCTGAGGCATTACCGACCTCAATGGCCTGCTGGTAGACGGTCACAGCCTCGTCCCATCGGTCCATCTTCTTCAGCGTTGCGGCCTTGGCGAGGTAGTTCTTGGCAAAATTCGGATCCTGCTTGATACCCGTGTCCAGATGGCCAATAGCCTGCTCAAATTTCTCGTTCTGAATGAGGGCGCGGGCAACATTGTATTCGATTTTTGCCACGAGGCCTCGAGCCTGGGCTTCGACACGGGTATCGCCTTCCGCTGCGGCGCCGTCAGCCGCCTCCGTGAATTTTGCAACGGCCAGCGTGTAGTTCTTGGCTTTGGCCGCTTCGGCACCGGCGTTGAAGGTCTCCTTGTAGGACTGGGCCGAAGTGCTGCTGACGCCAAATGTCGCGATCATGAGGACAGCCAGCGCCCCGGCACGGATGATCGTGTTGAGCTTGCTCATTTCGTTATATGTTCCTGTTATTGTTGATTCAGCGAAGGGGTATTGGAGTCGGGTGGTCTACACAACGCGACGCAAAAACGCTAAGTTTCCTGAAAAAATCAAAAATTGGGTTTCATGGCGCGGTGCCTGTAAAAATCATGGATAACCTCGGCGGCTTCCTGTGGGCTGTCGGTCAAATGGAATAAATCGAGGTCTTTTTCCGCGATTTTGCCCGCTTTCAGCATGGTGTCGCGCACCCATTCAAAGAGCCCGCACCAGTATTCTGTACCCATGAGTACGATCGGGAAAAGAGTTGACTTTTCGGTCTGGATGAGCGTGAGCGCTTCAAAGAGTTCATCCATCGTGCCAAAGCCACCCGGAAGCACAACAAATCCCTGGGCATATTTGACGAACATGACCTTACGCACGAAAAAGAAATCAAAATTGATGCTCTTGTCCTGGTCGATGTAGGGGTTGTTGTGCTGCTCGTGGGGAATGTTGATGTTCAGTCCGACCGAAACCCCCTCTTCCTCCCGCGCGCCCTTGTTGGCAGCCTCCATGATGCCCGGGCCGCCGCCCGAGATAACCCCAAAGCCCCGCTTGACCAGCTCGCGGGCCACCGCCGTGCCCAGTTCGTATTCGGGCGTGCCGGGCTTTGTGCGGGCCGAGCCGAACACCGACACACAGGGGCCGACCTCGGACAGGGTTTCGAACCCGCTCACGAACTCGCCCATGATCCGGAACACGCGCCACAGGTCCTTGATGCGTACGTCTTGCCACGCATCGTAGGGTTTCAGGGCCTCCTCGGTTTGAATATGATCGTTTATTGACATGATGATTGCAGGGGTTGCTTGTATCTTGGAAAATCTGTCCCCAAAGGTGCTTTATGAAACTGATAATTCCAATGGCTGGTCGTGGAACCCGCGTCCGGCCCCACTCCCATGTAACGCCTAAACCCCTGCTTCCAGTCTGTGGTAAAAGTATGGTGGAACGTATTGTCTCCACCTTCAGTGTCGTTTTGCCGCGTCCCATTACAGAAGGGGTTTTCGTGCTGGGTCCGGATTTTGGTCAGGAGGTCCGGGATGAACTGTCCGCTGTGTGCCACCGGTATGGCGCCGAGGCCCAGTTCGTGGTGCAGGACGTAGCGCGGGGAACGGCGCATGCGGTGGCGTGTGCCCGCGAGCACATGGATGGTGAAGGGATTGTGGTGTTCGCCGACACACTTTTTTTCATGGAGCCTGATCTGGACCTCGAAGGCGCCGACGTGGTGGCCTGGGTGAAGCACGTGGATGACCCGAGCCGCTTCGGCGTAGCGGTGCGTGAGGGCGATCGCGTGGTCAAGCTCGTCGAGAAACCCACGGAGTTGATTTCAACGGAAGCCCTCATTGGCATTTACTGGTGCCGGGATCTGGGCTTGCTGCACGAGGCCATCCAGTACCTGTTCGACGAACGCGTGACGGGTCACGGAGACGAGTACCAGCTGACCGATGCCTTCGACCGCATGCTCCAGGAGGACCGCGTGTTCAAGACAGCCACGGTAAGCGAATGGCTCGACTGCGGCACGATTCCGGCGCTGCTCGACACCACCAAAGTAATCCTGCGCCACGAGCAGCACGCCCCCGACGCCGCACGTGTTTCGGGAAATGCCGTTATCCATGAACCGGTTTTTCTCGGCCACGGGGCAACCATTTCCGGAGGGGTCGTCGGGCCGTGTGTATCGGTGGAAGCCGGCGCCCGCGTTACGAACAGCCACATTTCGGACAGCATTGTTTTTGGCGATGCGCACGTCGCCGAGTCCCGACTGACCGGGTCCCTGGTGGGCCGCAGTGCGGACGTCACCGGCTTTGAAGGCACGCTCAATATCGGCGATGACAGCAGCGTCGCCTCCGGGATGCCGTGACCATATTTCCTGCCGATGCTGCTGTGAAGACGGGTTTCGACGTCGTGCGCCGGGCCGTGGAGGGTCTGGTTCAGTCTGACCGGGGCCGGGAGCGCATTGCAGACTGGGCGCCGGTAGCGGACACCGACGCGCTTCGCCGGCAGTTGGCGTGGGTGGAAGAGCTGGCAAGCCTCCGCGCTTCGGATGAATACGTTCCTTACGAGGCGCCGCCAGACGTGCGTTCGGCCCTTCGGGCGGCAGCCCCGGAGGGCGCGATGTTGCCAGCCCAGGAACTGCTCGAGGTGGCCCGCCTGATTGGTGTGGCCGGGCGTGTTCACGCGTGGTGCGCTTCCCGGAGTCGGCGCCTGTCGTGTACATGGCAGCGCCTCGAGGTGTGGCAGCTGGCCGGCTCTCCTGCGCTTGCGTCCGCCCGGGCCATAGAACAGGCCGTGGACGAGGACGGCAGCATCCGGGACGCAGCCTCGCCTGAACTGAGGCGCATCAGGGGCGCGCTGGGTGAGGCGCGTGTCAGGGTCCGGACGGCAGCCCAGCGCGCCCTGCGCAAAGCGTCCGCGGCCGGGTACGCCGCCGAGGACCAACCCACCATACGGGCCGGCCGCGTCGTGATTCCCGTGCGCGCCGAGGCCCGCCGCAAGGTCGAGGGTTTCATACACGACGAATCGGCCTCCGGGCAGACGGTCTATATTGAGCCGGCCGAGGCGCTTGCATGGAATAACGATGTGCGGGCGCTCGAGCTGCAGGAGCGCCGCGAGACGGAGCGCATCCGCCGGGAACTCACGGGGCATATTCGAGAATCACGCGCAGCCATTGGCCTTCTGGCCGAGGGGCTTGCCGAACTGGACGAATTCCTGGCGCGGGCCCTTCTCTCGCACCGGCTGGACTGTATATGCCCGGAAATGGGCACATCCAGCGTGGTGCGCGCGAGGGGCGCCCGGAGCGCCGCACTCATGCTGCATTTTCAGGCCGATGGTTCGGGGCGCTCGGTGGTCCCCATGGACCTCGACATGGACGAGGAGCACCGGATGGTCATCATTTCCGGACCGAATGCCGGTGGCAAGTCGGTGGCCATGAAAACAGTCGGACTTCTGGCCCTCATGCTGGCGCACGGGCTGTTGGTACCGGTGGCTCCCGGGTCCCGCTTCGACCTGTTCTCGGCGCTCATGGTGGACATCGGGGACGAGCAGTCCATGGAAAACGACCTGTCCACGTTCACGAGTCACCTCGTGCACCTGAAACACATTTCCGGGCACGCCGACGCGTCCTCGCTCGTACTGATCGACGAAATCGGGACCGGAACCGATCCAGAGGCCGGGGCGGCCGTGGCCCAGGCGTTGCTGGAAGCACTGCTGGAAAGCAGGGCGCGCGTCGTTGTGACGACGCATTTCGGGCCGCTGAAAGTGTTTGCGCACGAGGCCGATGGCGCAACGAACGCATCCATGATGTTCGATCAGGAGGCGCTCGCGCCCACGTACCAGCTCAGCGTGGGCGCTCCGGGTTCGTCGTTCGCATCGGAAATTGCATTGCGCGTGGGACTGATGCCGGGCGTGATTGACCGGGCCCGCGCACTCATGGGCAGCGGAAAGGTGCGCACCGATAACCTGCTGGCCGATCTGCTGTCCAAAAACAAACAGCTGGAGGCCCTCGTGCGCGATGCCGAGCAGTTGAGGCACCAGGCCGAGGCCGCGCAGCAGGAGTGGACCGAGCGCATGGCGCGGGTAGACGACGAGGCCGCAACCATACGGGAAACGGCGCTGCGCGAGGCACAGGGCGTGGTGAAAGGGGCCAACCGGGCCGTGGAACGGGCCGTGCGGGAAATCCGGGAATCGCAGGCGGACAAGGCGGCCACGCACGACGCACGGGAGCGTCTCTCCCATATGCGCGACCAGATCGATGCGCGCACCCGCTCGGTGGAAAAGAAGCGGATGCGGGCCGAAGGGACGCCACCTGCAGATGGAATCGCCCCGGAATCACCCCGGAAACCCAGCCAGAAATCCAGCCGAAAAATGGCCGGGGCATCCTCGCAGGAATCGCCCCAGAGCGCCGGGCCGCTCGCCGTCGGGGACCAGGTGCGCATTGATGACGGTGGCATGGTGGGCGAGATCATGGAGATTTCGGCCGCAGAGGCGCTCATAGCGGCAGGGTCGTTGCAGCTGAGGGTCCATCCCGCACGATTGACCAAGGTGGGGGGACCCCGCCGCCAGCAGGTTCATGTCTCGCAGCCGGTCGTCGCGACCTCGGCCGCCGCATCGACCCGAATGGATATCCGCGGTCAGCGGGTGGACGAAGCGGCGGCAGCGCTGACCTCGTTTCTGGACACTGCGCTGGGAGCCAATCTGGAGCGTGTCGAAATTGTGCATGGCAAAGGAACGGGTGCGCTGCGGCAGGTGGTGGCGGAGGTGCTCAGCAGCACGCCGTTTGTGGCGCATTTCGAAGAGGCGCCCATCGAAGCCGGTGGCGCTGGCGTGACGGTGGTTACGCTCGCCTGAGGCCAGGGCCTTCCAGAGCGGATCTGCGGACCGAAGGGCACGTTTCTTGCTATGATGTCCTACCTTATGTCCATGTCTCGACGTGTATTGATTGTGCTGTGTATGTGTGCCCTGCTCTTGCCGATGGCGGCGGAGCGGTCCGTATGGGCACAGGATGCCACGCTCGACGCCCTGGAGGAGGCGTTTGGAGAGGGAGACGCCCGTGTCCTGGGCGGCATGATGGCCGCGGCTGTCGACATATCCCTTTTTGGCGAGCGCAAACGCTATTCCAGGAATCAGGCGCGTCTGCTCGTGGAGTCGTTCTTTTTGTCCTGGCCACCGGCCGGGTTTGAAGTGGTGGATTTCACGAAGACGGCATCCGGATGGTTTATTGAGGCGCGGTACCATACAACGCGTCCGGAGTCTCCGCTGCAACTCTATCTGCGCATGCGCAGGCAGGACTCCGTGTGGCTGGTAAAAGAACTCATCATGGAAGCGTCAGAGCATGAGGATCCGTAAGCTGGCCACCGGCAGAACGCACGTTCATCTGCTGGCCATGGGCCTTCTGCTCATGATGGCAGGCGGCGTTTTTGTGGCTGGTGAGGTGGATCACCTGTATATCCGGGACCGGGTTCCTGAGCTGCAGCGTGAGCAGGCGGCGCGCGTTCAGCGGGACATTGTGGCATTTTTCGACGCCGAGCTCGCCGGTATGCGCACGCGGGCCCGCGAGTTGGCCCGGCAGGAAGCGCTCATTGCCGGACTGCGCCGGTTGCGTGCAGGTGACGACAGGGGAACGGGCGACGTAGTCAGGTTTGTGACCACCGTCCGGGTTGGAGATCGAGAGGCCGTGGAAATCTACAATCCGGCCCCCACGCTCGTGGCCTGGCAGGGGCCGCGTCTGCCCATGGACGACGGGCCGTCACAGGAGCACTTTCTGGATACAGCCGTCCACGCCGTGACGGACGACGAGGGGCGTCGGACGGCACTCGTGGTCTGGTCCCCCGTCCAGGATGGTCGGGATGTGGTCGGTGCGGTGCGGTTCCTGCGCCTGGTGGAGCACCGCGTTCCCATCCGTAACGAATATCTTCGCGACTACAGCTGGGACGAAGACTGGTCGCAGCGAACCGGTCTGTTGGTGGGTTTTGCGTTCGGGTCATCTGCCGGAGAGGAGGCATCTATTGCGCTGAAGGCCCCGGATGGACGCCTTCTGGGGTATGCAGACGTGTTTCCTCGTGAGCCGGACATGCTCACTGCCGATCGACGCCGTGTGTGGCGTAACGCGTCCGTGCTCCTCGTGTGGTTGGCCTCTGTCTATCTGCTGGTCATCGGGGCGATACGGCGCGTGTCCATGGCGTGGGCGTTTGTGCTGGTCGTGGGCACACGTGTGCTCTGGATTGTGCTGGATATTCCGCACCGATGGCAAGGCGGTAAGGCGCCCCTGGCACCACTTTTTGATGTCCAGCATCTGGCTACCAGCGCCGGATTCGGTTTGTTTGCGACCGTTGGTGACCTGGCCATGACGACCGTGCTGGTGGCGCTCTTGACCGGCATGATTGTGCGCCAGTCCCTGGCCCCGGTCGCTGAACGTCCGGGAAGTCCATGGCTGGTCGTTCTCGCGCACACGGTGTTTGCGCTGGCGATCGGAGTGGGACTGGGAGCGCTGGTCCGCCGGATTGTGCTCGACAGCACGCTTGTGTATTTCGACCGGGCGGGTCTGCTGCCCGATACGTTGGTGGTCATCGTGCTGGCCAGCTTGCTGGTACTCGTTCTGGCACTTGGCGTCCTCGCAGCCCGACTGCTGTGGATTTTTGCCGGGTGGGGTGGCTGCCGGGCGCTCCTGGAGCGGTGCGAGCGCTCCTTCGTGCTGCGTTTGTTGGCGGTCGTTGTCCCGGTGGCGGTGTCGCTGATCCTCTATGGAATGGCCAGTGTGGCGCTCTTCATGGTCGCAGTGGCGATATGGGCACTACTTGAGCCCATGCGGGCGGACCATTCCCGCACGTCCGTGGCGCTGCGCGTGTTGCTGCCCGCGCTCGTCGTGGGTGCCCTCGTGCTCTATCCGATGATGGATGATGGCATGAAGGATCGTCGCGCACTGCGCATGGTCAATGCCGCACAGAGCTTTACAGAGGAGCGCGATGCCCGCGTATTATTCGCTCTGGAACGCATCCTGGATGCGGCGCTCAACGAGGCGCGCACCTCCTGGCCGGAAAAGGGAGCCGACGGCGAGTATCTCCGGCTTCTGGCACAGCGGGCCCTGGCTCGATCCCTTGGAAGCAGCAATGTGGAACTCGGTATACACGCACCCAACGGCAAGCTGCTCGGACGGTACTCGGCCGTTGGGCGCACGTTCAATCCGCGCTCGGGAGCCGCCTGGGAACTGGATGTCATCAAGGCCATGTACGAGGAGGCGGGTCGCCCCGGGATCATGATTGAGCGCATTACAGATCCTGTGCAGCCCCATCAGTTCGATTTTGTGGGGTATGCCGAGTTGCCGGAAGGTCGAGGCAGCGTCGTTGTTCGGGCATCACCGGCACCGGGCGTGGCAGACAGCGACACCGCATTTCCGCGGGTCCTCTCGCCCGAGGGGTACCTGTCGGGGCCGTTCGCGCCCCTGTCGCTGGCCGAATTCCGTGACGGGCAGTTGGTTCGGGCCTGGGGCGATGCGTTCATTCGCACGGAACTCCAACCCGGGATCGCCGAACGACTCATCGTTGAATCGGAGTTGTGGGTCCGGGAGGCCGTACGGGACCAGCGCTTCATTACGTATTTTCTCCCGGCGGATGACGGGGTTTGGCGCTCGGGTGCGCGCATGGTGGTTGCCGTTCGGGAGCCGGCCCTACAACTCTTCGACCACCTGTTTTTCCTGCTGCGACTCATTGTGGCGGGTCTTTTCGTGATGATACCCGTGTATCTGGTCACGCTGATGTACCGCGTGTTCCGGGGTCGCTCGCCACAGCTGCGTCCATTCAGGGAACGCATTCTGAATGCGTTTCTTCTCGTGGGCCTGCTGACGGCGGGTATCATGGGGTATGTGGGTATTCGTGTCATAACGGCCGAATCCGAACGCGCTCTCGATACGTGGATGACTGGCTATCTGGAGCGGGTGGAGGCCATGTTGCTGCTCAATGCGGCCCCCGGCGAGCTTCCTTATCGGGTGCTGGAGCGGATGTCGGTCGATTCGCTGGCGGCTCGGGTGGGATTGGATGTCACCGTCTACCGGGGGACGGTTCTCGAGCGGACCTCACTCCCGGAACTGGTGCAGGATCGCCTTATTGAGGCCCGGCTACCGTCGGCAGCCCACGAAGCGCTTTTTGTCGATGGTTTTCGTTCGGTATTGGTAGCGCAGCGCATGGGGCGGTTTCCCTATGTCGCCGGATACCGCGTCTTCAACAACGAGGAAGGCAGTCCCCGGTATGTGGTGGGTATTCCGACACTACCCGAAGAGGAGCGCCTCCGCGAGGAAAGTGCGCGTACGTTGGCCTACCTGTTTGGAACACTGTTCCTGATGGTGCTCGTGGTGGTCCTGACGGCATCGGTGCTGGCGCGTGCACTCACGCGTCCCATGGCGCAGTTGCAGACGGGCCTTCGTGCCGTGGCGGAAGGGCATTTCCAGCAAATCCGGGGCGTGAAGTCGCAGGATGAGATCGGGCAATTGGTCGATTCATTCAATACCATGCAGGAGCAGCTCAAGGAGAGCCGGCTTCTTCTGGCCAACCAGGAACGACAGCTGGCATGGCGGGAAATGGCCCGGCAGGTGGCCCACGAGATCAAGAATCCGTTGACTCCCATGAAGTTGACGTTGCAGCACCTGCAGCGCGCTTTGGACCGGTCCGGAGCGGATGGCTCGGCGTTCCGGGAGCAGTTTTCAAAGGCCGTTCAGACACTCATTGAGCAGATCAACACGCTGGCACGCATTGCCGACGAATTTTCTTCCTTCGGGCGCATGCCGGCGCATCGACAGGAAAAATTGGACCTCAATGTGATCATCCATGAAGCCGTGGATCTGATGCAGGCAGAAATAGGGGCCGATGTGGAGCTTGACCTGTATGACGGACCGCTCGCGGTGAACGGGGATCGGCAGGCCGTCAGGCGCATGTTCATAAATTTTATCAAGAATGCCGTCCAGGCGGTTCCGGAAGGGCGCCTGCCGCTGATACACATCACGACGCGGCGCGAGGGCATGTATGCAGTGGGTGAGGTGGCCGACAACGGTTCGGGGATTCCCGATGCCGACCGGGATCGGATTTTCGAGCCGTCGTTTTCCACCAAGACGAGTGGAACGGGGCTGGGCCTGGCCATTGCCAAACGAACGGTCGAGACCATGCAGGGTGAGATCGGCTTCACCTCGTCCGGTGGCGAAGGGACCAATTTTTTCATCCGGATTCCGTGCGCTATCCTGGACCCCCATGACATCCATTGAGCCATGACATCCATTGAACAGGGCCCGTTTGCAGCACGTTGTCGGAAGGCGGCCGCCGATGCATGGCAGGCCAGCCACGCACACCCGTTCGTGCAGGCACTCGTCGACGGGTCGCTCGATGCCGAGCGCTTCCGCTTTTACCAGATGCAGGATGCGCGCTACCTGGAGGCGTTCGCCGATGCCTGTAGCCTGATTTCCGTGCGTCATGTCGAACCGGATGCGAAGCTCTGGTTCATAGATGCTGCGCGCCTTTCCATGGTTGTAGAGCGGCAGTTGCACGAGGAGTACGGTCGTACGCTCGGATACACGGCAGACGATATTCGTCATTTGGAACTGACACCGAATAACCGCGCGTACGGAAACCACGTGGTGGTACTGGCCCAAACCGGATCGCTGGTCGAGGCGCTCGGGGCCCTCACGCCATGTCCGTGGTTGTATACGGATATCGGGATGCAGATGGGGATGATTGATCCCGATCACCGGTGGGCGAACTGGCTCCGGACGTATGCCGATCCGGGCTTTGTGACCTATACGGCCGAGTTGCTTCAGTACCTGGAGCGGGCGGCCGCATATGCCGGGGCTGACGAATTACGCCGTGCCGAGGAGGCGTTTGTGACCAGTGTCCGCTACGAGTGGATGTTCTGGGACCAGGCGTGGAAGAAACAGGATTGGCCCGTATAATGAGCACTACCATATGAAAATAATAATTGTTGGGGCGGGTGTCGTCGGGTTTGATGTAGCCAAACTGCTTTCCAATGCTGACCATGACGTGATTGTCATGGACATGGATGGAGACGCGCTGGTGTCCGTGCGCGACAAGTTGGACGTTATGACATTGCAGGGCAATGGTACGTCGTCGACGGCGCTGCAGGAGGCCGGCGTGGATGGGGCAGATATTCTGATCGCCGTGACGGCCATAGATGAGGTCAACATTGTCGCCTGTATGCTGGCCGACAGGCTGGGCGTGAAGACTACAGTAGCGCGCGTCCGTTCGGGAGAACTCTCGCGCACGCAATCGGTCCTGAAATCGTCAGATTTCGGCATTGATCTCGTTATTCACCCCGAAGAGAGCGCAGCCTCGGAGGTAGCCCGGCTCATCAGGAGGGCGAGTGCAACCGACGTCCTTTCCATGGCCGATGGTAAGCTTCAGCTTGTAGGTCTGCGCCTTGATCCGGACGCGAGTGTACTTGACATTCCTCTCAGAGACGTGGCGAGGTCGCGGTCGGAACTGAAATTCCGGGTAGTGGCTCTCGTGCGTGGTATTCGCACCCTGTTGCCTACCGGCGCGGAAAAACTTCGCAAAGGGGACCAGGTGTTCGTCATGGGCCGGCCGCAGGACATCCCCGATGTACTTCGCCTGCTGGGCAAGTCCGACCGGAAAATATCAAATGTTATGATCCTTGGGGGAAACGCGGTTGGGGCCAAGGTGGCTCTGGAGTTGAGTCGGGACAAGGATATGCATGTGCGCGTAGTCGAGCCGGACCTGGAGCGCGCGACGGAATTAGCCGATGTGCTGGATCGTTGTCTGGTCATCCGGGGTGAAGCAACCGATATCGACCTGCTTGTTACCGAGGGTCTACCGAATATGGATGCGTTCGTGGCCGTCACGGACAACGAGGAGTCCAACCTTGTAACATGTCTACTGGCCAAGCATTTGGGTGTGTACAAGACGGTTGCCCTATTATCCCAGGGCGCCTACATCCCTATCAGTCAGTCTATCGGGCTGGATGCCGCCGTCAATAAAAAAATGGCCGTATCGAGCGAAATAATGCGGTTCCTGCATGCAACACACGTTCACTCTGTGGCAACCGTGCACGGTCTTGATGCTGAAATCCTGGAAATTGAAGCCGGCAATGGGGCTCCCATCACGAAAAAAACATTGTCAAAAATCAGCATGCCGCGGGGCATATTGATTGGAGCCATCCTGAAGGGGGATTCGGTGGAGGTCGCCACAGGTCATACGCAGGTAAATGCCGGCGATAAAGCCTACGTCTTCGCACTGCCACGCGCCATTCATGATATTGAAGCCATGTTCAAGGAGGGTTAACGTGGTAGTAAACCTGCGCGCAGTTGTACTCACCCTCGGATTCCTCATCTTCTTTCTCGGAGTCGCCCTTCTCTTTCCGGCACTGACAGGGTGGATTCACGGGGAAGCATCCTGGTGGAGTTTCGCGGTAGTCGCGGGATCGTGTTTGCTGGTGGGAAGCCTGAGCTGGGTTCTTCGCGCCGATGGAGAACTGGAAGAGTTATCCATTCGGGAGGGATTCGTAATCGTGACACTATCCTGGGTCATTTTATCGGCGGTGGGTGCCGTTCCCATGGTGCTGGGGGGCATGCTGGAATCCTACACCGACGCCTTCTTCGAGACCATCAGTGGGTTTACGACGACAGGCGCCACCATACTCGGAGGCGTAACCACTCCCAATATTGAAGATGTCCCCGCATCCTTTCTGCTGTGGCGAAGTCTTACGCACTGGTTGGGAGGTATGGGAATCATTGTCCTCACGCTGGCCATTTTGCCCATTCTCGGCGTAGGCGGAATGCAGCTTTTCAAGGCGGAGGTTCCGGGCCCGAGTACAGACAAGCTGACGCCCCGAATCCAGGAGACGGCCAAGCGCCTGTGGCTGATTTATTTCGGACTGACGGTGCTGCAGTTCCTGCTGTTGCTTCCCGCAATGAGCCCGTTCGACGCTATAAACCATGCCTTTGCCACCATGGCGACGGGAGGATTTTCCACCCTGAGCGGATCCATAGGTCAGTACCGTTCGGCGTATGTCGAATGGGTGGTAATCGCCTTCATGTTCCTTGCCGGTGTGAATTTTGCCCTCCATTTCCGACTGCTCCGGGGGCAGGCTGTTACGGTTTGGCGGGATACCGAATTCCGCGTGTACGCAGGAATCGTGCTGTCGGCGACACTACTGCTTACGCTTGCGACCTGGGCACCGACCTTGGAGCTATGGACAATTGCCGGCCAGGCGATAGACTTTCAGGGGTATGCCTCGCTGTCCGAAGCGGTGCGGACGGGATTTTTTCAGGCATTGACCATCGTGACAACGACCGGTTTTGCTACGGCCGACTACGAGATCTGGCCGCCCCTTGCCGTTGGGGTGATTTTCCTGTGCTTTTATATCGGCGGCATGGCCGGGTCGACGGGTGGCGGTGTGAAGGTGATTCGCCACGTTCTCATGTTCAAGAACTCATTCCGTGAGATCAAGCAGCTCATCCATCCCCGCGCCATTTTACCCGTGCGGCTGAACGGGCGCACGGTACCAGGCGATATCATGAAAAATGTGCTGTCTTTCATCGTATTGTATCTGGGACTCCTCGGCATGGGGACCATGGCCATGTCCGCTGTGGGCATGGACATCCTGAGTGCATTCGGGGCTACGCTGTCAAGCCTGGGCAATATCGGGCCCGCATTCGGCACTCTTGGTCCCACGGAAAATTATGCCCACGTGCCCCTGCTCGGGAAGTGGGTGCTGTCGCTATTGATGCTGGCGGGCCGGCTGGAACTGTTTACAGTAATAATTTTGTTCGCGCCGGCCTTCTGGAGGCGATAGAAGGCCATGGATAAGGCCATTGATAAGGCCATGGATAAGGCCATGGATAAGGCTATTGTTGAGGCTCGGCGGGATCATCTCCCGGCCGGAAGGTCCGTGGGTCTGAAGGTCCGTGGGTCTGAAGGTCAGTGGGACTGAAGGTCAGTAGGACTGAAGGTCAGTAGGACTGAAGGTCAGTGGGACGGGTGATTTCCGGGACATACGAACGAAATGTCGCGATCCGGATTTGAAATATAGTCGTAACACAATGTCTGGCATTTATTTGCAGACATGACGGGTCCCATTCATTCGATTCCAGCCTGTCGCAACACCCCTTGAGGTGGCGCGATCGTGTCGGGGATGTCGCAATCCATGGTTCACGACACCTCAGGCCGTATTGCGCCAGCAGGAAGGGGATCGCGACATCCTGGAAACTCGCGATTGAATCCTGAAAACCAATAAGTCGTTGGTAGGCAGCGAATTGCAAGTGCTTGTAGCGCCCGGATCGCGACATTTCGTTCGTATGTCCCAGAATAGATGATATAGGCGTGGCAACAGGGCGCGCACGGCAGGCCATGCGCACGCGCGAGTGCGGCTTGTGCAGGGCGTCAGGAATGCCCCGGGGAAAAATCCCTGTGCCCGAAATAGTGGAGGACCCACCGCATTTTTTCGGCTTTCATGTTGCCGAACCCCGGGAGTTTTATGAGGCGCTTTTTGATGACGCCGAAATCGGCTCCGTCGTTCCACATATTGGCGGCGTCTCCGTCATAGTCATCGACCAGAATGCGGGCAATGGCCTGCGTTCGGTCGGCCATCACATTGGTGAATCGGTGCACGGCCGGCTTTTGCGCGAAAATTTCGCGGAGTTCGTCCAACTCCATGTCGGCGATACGTTGCATATCAAGGTGGCCAAGGCGCTCCTGGAGGCGGTGGGGGCCAGTGAACGCATATTCAGCCCGGACGCGCTGGTCGTAGAGCATCCCGAGGAGCGCTGCATTCGCGTTGTCGCAGATGAGCTGGTCCTCAGCGTTGGAACCGATCAGGGTGCCTTCTTCCCGGAATCGGTCCATCATTCGCGCGAGTCCTCCCGAAAGATCTCCGTAATCAAGAAGTGTCGTCGTATATCCCATCAGAGTGTTGATTTTCGTTTCCAGCGGACACCCTCGGGGCTGTCCATGACATCGATGTTGAGGGTGCTCAGTTCGTCGCGGATGGCATCGGCGCGCGCGAAGTCCTTCTCAGCGCGCGCCTTCTGGCGCTCGGCGATCAGCTCGTCGATGTGGCCATCTTCATCCGGCGCGGCCGCCGTTACGGCTGTTGTTTCATGCTCGGCGCGAACGACTCCCAGCAGATTGTTCATGCCGTCAAGCCAGGCGGCCGCCTCGGTCATCTGCCCGGGTGGGGGGGAAGGAGACGCCGACAGGATCCGCTTGACGCCTTCGAACAGGACGGCCAGAGCCTCTGGGGTGTTCAAATCATCTGACATCGCGCCGAGGGCTCGTTCGTAGAGGGGAGCAAATGTGCCCATGGCCTCGGGGCCGGGGTGCGTGTCGGTGAGCGCCGCATCTCCCGGACTCCCATTCGCGATGCGGAGCGCTTCGGTAATGCGCTCCCGGTGGTGGGCATGCGCCCGCACGGTGTTGAACGTGAAGTTGAATGGTTTGCGGTAGTGGCCAGCCAGAAGGGTCATACGCAGCGCCAGCGGGTCAATGCCCCGGCCTCCTTTCTCCTTGGGCGCCACCAGGTCCCGGACCGTGTGAAAATTGCCGGTGCGTTTGGACATTTTCTCGCCCTCCACCTGCAGGAAACGGGTGTGGACCCAATGCCGCGCAAACGGCCGTCCGGAGAGCGCCTCAGACTGAGCCCGCTCGCACTCATGGTGTGGAAAAATCAGGTCTTCGCCCCCGGCGTGAATATCTATTTCTTCTCCCAGATAGCGCATGGCCATGACCGAACACTCGATATGCCATCCAGGGAATCCCCATCCCCACGGGCTGTGCCACTGCATGAGGTGCGCATCGTCTTTCTTCCAGAGGGCAAAATCGCGCGGGTCCCGCTTGTCAGGATCCGAAACAACATCCCGGACCGACTGCTCGAGGGTGGTCGCGTCCAGATTTCCCGACAGTCTACCATAATCGGGAAACGAGCTTACCGAGAAATAGACACCCTGGTCCGTCTCGTAGGCGTGCCCGCGCTCAAGTAGCTTCTCAACGGCCAGGATCTGTTCCCGCATGTGCTCTGTGGCCCGGGGCCGCACGGTCGGCTCACACAGATTGAGGTGCTTCCAGTCCGACTCCAGTTCTTCGGCGTAGTAGCGGGCGAGATCCCAGACGTTGGCGAACTGCTGCCCCTCTTTACTGCGCAGGGCACTGGCCATTCGGTCCTCACCCGTGGCATCGGTCATGTCGTCTTCCGTAAGATGACCCACGTCGGTGATGTTCGTAGCGTAGCGCACATCAAAACCAAGGGCGGTGGCCGTGCGAACCAGCAGGTCCGCCGTCAGGAAGGAGCGGAAATTGCCGATATGGGCGAACGAGTAGACAGTTGGTCCGCAAGAGTAAAACGTCAGCTGGCCTTCAGTCAGGGGCTGCACATTTTCTACCTGACGGCTGAGGGTATTGAAGAGTCGAAAAGGGTGTGCCACGGGACGGTGTCTTATGTTTGCCACCCGTCAACGCACAGCGTCGCCGGTCGGTTCAATGGAATGGCCTGCCGCTGCGAAGCGTCCAACAGGCAACCCATTCAAGAGGTAAGCATGACAAAATCACGGAAACGTTGTCTGGTCCTGGTGGTGGCCCTGTTGCTGTCCACAGGAGCCTCCTTTGCCCCCACGGCCGTGGCCCAGGGACGCATGTCTCCAGAGCAGCAGAAAGCCCAGTTTGAAGAAAATTTTGCGGCACTCAGCGCGAAACTGTCGCTGACGGACGAACAGCGACCCCAGGTGCGCACCATTCTGGAGAAGGAACAGGAACGCCGTCTGGAGCTCCTGCAGAGCATGCGCCAAGGCCAGGGTTTTGGTGGCGGACGGGAGGGCATGCGGGCTCGCATGCAGGAAGTAGACCAGGAGACCGAGAACGCACTGGGCGCGATACTCGCCGACGAGCAGATGAAACAGTACGCCGCATTCAAGGAAGAAAATGCCCGCCAGGGAGGAAACCGCGGTGGTCGGCGCGGCGGCGGTACGAATCCACAGGCACAGAACTGACACGTGACTTCTGCAGCTGTCATAGGACCTGCGCGTATGGCCGCCCACCGGGCCGTATCTGCCGTCCCTGCACGGAACGGACGGGCGGAGCATACCAGAAATGTGGACGAGTGTACGTTGGTAGAGCAGGCCCATCGCGGAGATGAGCGCGCATTCAGACAGATTGTGGACCAGCATCTGGATGCGGTCAGCCGCACGGTGACCGGTATGCTGGGGCCGTCGGCCGAGGTCGACGATGTCGTGCAGGACGTGTTCATCAAGCTGCACGCGAATCTGGCGACCTTTCGGGGAGATGCAACGCTCCGGACGTTCGTCACCCGCATGGCCATCAATAGAAGCCTGGATGTGCTCCGACGACGAAAACGCAGACAATGGATGCAGTCCTGGGGGTTGACTTCGGAGCTCGAAGCGGCCGGAGCAACGACGCCTGCTCACACGAATCTGGAGAAGCAGGATCTGGACAAACGGCTTCGAGGGGCTCTCGATTCGCTGCCGGAAAAACAGCGAACGGTGGTCGTACTTCGACTCATTGAAGGGCTTTCTACGGAGGAAACGGCGCGGGTCCTTGACATCAAATATGGAACGGTCCTGTCCCGCCTGAAGCGGGCTACCGACTACTTAAGAGAACGGCTATCTGAGAATGGGACGCTGGACATGCTGGAGGAAGAACAATTATGAATCCATACAGAGAAGATCATCTTTCTGCCGCCCTACACTCCATGGTGGAGCGCGAGCGGAGTCAATCGCTCGAGCCCATGGCAGCAGATCGTATTGTGCGCCTGGTGCGAAGCCAAGGTTTGATTGGACAGGAGCGCACCGATCCATTTGTCCAGGGCATTCTGGGGTGGGCCCGGCCCGTTGTGGCCATCTGCCTGACCATTCTCGTGCTGCTCGTAGCCTACAACGTACGGCTCTCGACCGAGCTGCCGGGGATGGATACGCCGACAGCACGGGTACTTGGTCTGCCGTCGGCTACCGTAGCCCTCGCTTTTGATCCTGATTTTGAAGAACACTGAATCCATGAAATCACAAACGAAATCCGCATTGGTACTGGTGGTCACGCTCCTCGTGGGCGTTGCCATCGGCGCGGTCGGTTGGTCTATTGTGCACAACGAGCGCTTGGAACGCATGCGGGAAATGCGTCGCGAGGGTGGGCTGTACGGTGTCATTGACCGATATATCGACCCGGAGTCCATTCGTCAGGAAGAGCAGCTGCGTGCGGTTGCCGATCGGTATCATCGGCAACTCGATGGCATCTACGGCCTGGCACGAAGTCAACGAAATGTGGTGCTGGATTCCATGCGAACCGAACTTCGTACCCTGTTGTCTCCCACGCAGCAGGAAGCTATGGCGGACTGGCTCCGCCCGCGCTCTCTACCCACCGACTCGACACAAACACCCAACTGAAACTATTACAACCTGAATGAAACGCGCTATTTCCATTATTGCTGTACTGGCCATCGGAGCTGCCGTCGTATGGTATTCCACACGGGCCGAGACGGAGTCGACGATGGAGTACCGGTTTGTCGAGGTGACCCGGGGTAATCTCGAGTCGGTCGTCGCCTCCACGGGCTCCATTGGTGCGGTGAAAACAGTCCAGGTCGGCACACAGGTGTCCGGGATCGTGAATCAGATTTATGTTGATTTCAATGACCCGGTCCGGCAGGGGCAGATTATTGCCCGTATTGACACGACCCTGTTGGCTTCTTCGGTCCGCGATGCACAGGCGAACCTGAGACGCGCCGAGGCCCAATTCGAATTCAACGACGCCGAATTCAAAAGGATAACCAAACTCTTCGAGAAAGCATTCACGACAGAAGTTGCCCTGAACCAGGCAAAATTCAATCTGGATACGGCCCAGGCGGGTCTTGAAACGGCGCGCATTCAGCTTGAGAGACAGCAGCGCAACCTCGGATATGCCACCATCTACTCGCCGATCAACGGGGTCGTGGTGGAACGCAATGTGGATGCTGGACAGACCGTTGCTGCCAGCCTGTCTGCTCCCCAGCTGTTTCTGATTGCGAACGACCTCAGTAAACTCGAAATTCTGGTCAATGTGGATGAAGCGGATATCGGCCTGATTGAGTCCGGTCAGTCGGCTCGGTTTACGGTGCAGGCCTATAGTGATGACATGTTTGAGGGCGTCGTGAGACAGGTGCGCCTGCAGTCCACAGTGGAGAGCAACGTCGTGACGTACACCGTCGTAGTCGATGTCGACAATTCGGCTGGAAAGCTGCTTCCCGGCATGACTGCTACGGTCGACTTCCTGGTGGACCGTGCCGATGATGTGTTCATGGTGCCCAACGCTGCACTACGGTTTCGTCCCACCGAGAGCATGATGGCCGTACTCCAGGAACGCTTCCAGGCCGCGCGGGCCGAACGGCAGGCGACCGGTGACACGACGCGTGCCGGTGGGGGGCGTACTCGCCCGGGCGCAGGTGGCGCAGGTGGCGCAGGTGGCTCTGGTGGCGCTCCTGGAGCTGCCGGTTCAGCCGGAGGTGATGCCCCAGCAGGCGGTGTTTTTTCTGGTGCGGGTGCATTTGGCGGAAGGAATACCAATTCAGCCATGCTGTGGTACGTGGACGAGAACAACCAACTCCAGATTGCGCGGGCGCGCACCGGCATCACGGACGGCTCAGCTACTGAGATTACCGGGAGTGGTCTCGCTGATGGCATGAAAATCATCGCCGGAGTTACAGAGGTGGTGGCTGAAGGGGGATTCCAGAACCCATTTTCCTCGAACAATGATTCTGGTGGCAACCGCTTCTCACGCGGGGGCGGATTCTGACATGAGTTCATCTGCAGTCATCAAATCGCGTGGTATTACGAAGGTGTATACCATGGGGGCAACCCAGGTACATGCGCTTCGTGGTATTGATGTGGACATCCAGAGGGGGGAGATGGTCGCCATCATGGGGGCATCGGGCTCGGGCAAGTCCACATTCATGAACATCCTGGGCGGACTGGACTATCCGACGGCAGGCACGTACGAGTTGGATGGGATCAAGGTCAGTGCGCTGTCAAAAAACAAGTTGGCCGACGTTCGTAATCAGAAGATCGGTTTCGTTTTCCAGGGTTTCAATCTCCTGGCACGTACGACCGCAGTCGAAAACGTGGAACTTCCACTGCTGTACGACCGGTTGGGGCGTGTCAAAAATCCCCGCGAGGCGGCGATCAGCGCCCTGGCGCGTGTAGGACTGGGTGACCGGATTGACCACTTGCCCAATGAACTCTCGGGTGGACAGCAGCAGCGTGTGGCTATTGCCCGGGCCCTCGTCACAGAGCCGGCCATGCTGTTGGCCGATGAGCCGACGGGAAACCTGGATTCGATCACGACTGCAGAGGTCATGACCCTGTTCCAGGAGCTCAACGACAGTGGCATCACGATTCTGCTGGTCACGCATGAGCACGATGTGGCCAGCTACGCCAGTCGTGTGATCGAACTGCGCGATGGTCGTGTCATTCGGGATGAGCACCAGGAGCGGGCCTCGGCCCGGGAAGATCTTAAACGAAAGCTGGCCGAACGCCAGCTGGAAGAAATGGAAGAGGTACACCTATGAGGCCGTTTCGACTGGTGAAGGTGGCTGGCAAGAGCATCATCAAGAACAAGATGCGGACGCTGCTCACCATGCTGGGAATCATTATTGGCGTCGGGGCGGTGCTCGTCATGGTCGCTGTGGGAGACGGCGCCAAGAGTCAGATTGAAACCCAGATCCGAAATCTGGGCAGCAACATGCTTGTTGTGACACCCGGCTCGTCGAGCGCGGGTGGTGTGAGTCGGGGGTCGGGCAGTTTCAACCGGTTGAGCCTGGAGGATGCCGAGAAAATCAAGAACGAATCTGTCTTTGTGTCCATGGTGTCCCCTGTGGTCACCACCTTCAGTCAGGTTATCGGAGGTAGTGGCAACTGGCGGGCACGCCTCAATGGCGTAGATGTGGACTATCTGCTTATTCGGGATTGGGATCTGGAATCCGGTTCATGGTTTACGCCGCAGGACGTTCGTTCCGGCAAAAAAATAGCGGTTCTGGGCAAAACGGTGGCAAACGAGCTGTTTGCCGGGCAGGACCCCGTGGGGCAGACCATCCAGATCCGGAATGTGCCCGTCCAGGTCATTGGTGTTCTCGAGCCGAAGGGGCAGACGCCGGAAGGGTCCGACCAGGATGATGTGGTCCTCTCGCCCTACACGACAGTCCAGCAGCGACTGAGCCGGTTCCGTTTCATCTCCCAGATACTGGTCTCCACATCGAATCAGAACGATATTTCGGCGGCACAGGATGAAATGAGCGCCATTCTGCGCGAATCGCACGGTCTCGCCCAGTTTGAGGAGAACGATTTCGAGGTCAAGAATCAGACGCAGCTGGCAGATGCCGCTTCGGGTACGACCGAGGTGATGACGCTGCTCCTGGCCGCCATCGCGTCCATCTCGCTGCTTGTCGGGGGTATCGGGATCATGAACATCATGCTGGTTTCAGTAACAGAACGAACCCGCGAAATCGGCATCCGCATGGCCATTGGGGCGCGAGGCAGTGACGTACTGGTTCAGTTTCTGATTGAGGCCATCGTGATGAGTGTTCTGGGTGGAGCCATTGGCGTGGCCATAGGCTTTGGAGGAGCGGCTCTTGTGGCCAACGTTACAGGGTGGTCTACCGTCGTGGAGCCCAATACGGTCCTTGTAGCACTGGTCTTTTCGGCAGCCGTGGGCATTTTCTTCGGATTCTACCCGGCCCGGAAGGCGGCTGCCATGAATCCGATCGATGCCCTGCGGTTCGAGTAAACCCGGGCCTGGCAGCCTACCCACTTCAGGGTCCCTCGTGGTCTTTCTGCCGCTCACTGTACCATACGGGCGGATCGTATCCGCATGACCCCCACGGGTTGCATCGCACAATACGATGCACGCTCAGGATGAGTCCGCGCATGGCTCCGTATTTTCGCAGGGCCTCCAGCGCGTACTCGGAGCAGGTGGGGGTGAAGTTGCAACTGCCGGGGAAGTGGGGAGAAATGACCAACTGATAGAGCCGTATCAGTCCCATGAAGAGGCGCGCCAACATGTCAGGAATGACCCTCCCCCTCGACCACAATGGAGCGCTGGCCGAACAGCGCAGCAAGACCTGACATGACATCCTGATTGGGATCAATCACGCAGGTTCGGCTCAGAATGCGTCGTGGACGGGGATCCCGGCCGCTGAGCAGATCGAAATAGAGCTTGCAGGACCCGCGGTGATCGGCGACGAGCGCCTCGAGGGCATCTACCTGTTCTGTGCGAAGCTCCTCCACGGTGATGCGGACGATGAGTGAGCGGATCATCTGCTCACGAACCTTCCACATGGGCGTGATGTCATTGGCAATGATCTTGTTGGAGCCTCCGCGCACCTCGACCGCGCCCCGGATGAGGACAATGGCATCGACCTGCAGATACTGCTGGACCTTGTCGTAGGTAGTAGAGAAACAGACGACCTCAGCCTGCCCGGAATAGTCCTCCATCTGGCAGAATGCATAGGGCTTCCCGTTTCGCGTCACCCGGTGCTGCACTTCCGTGATGATCCCACAGAAGGCGTATTGCGGCCGGTTGTTGCGGGCCTGCCAGGAGTCTTCGGTCGGGGGCTCCTTGGCCACGAGGTCCGCAATATCACTGATATCCGCCGAGGCGAAGGCACGGGCTTCCGGCCCGAAGGCCTCCAGCGGATGTCCGGTGATATAGAACCCCATGGTTTCGCGCTCCTCCTTCAGCATGCGTGACCGGGGCCACGGCGGCACCTCACCCGGCATGGCGGGCTCCATCTGCGCGCTGCCGTCACCGCCTGGCTCTCCGAAGAGGCTCATGGCGCCGGCGGCGGCATCGGCCTGTACCTGCTGCCCGTATGCAATGGCTGTCTCGACGGCTTCCAGAAGCTGCGCACGGTGGCCTTCCATGGCATCCATGGCACCGGCCCGTACGAGGCTTTCGAGGGCCTTTTTATTCACGGTGCGGACATCCACGCGCCGGGCGAAATCAAACAGGGATTCGAATGGGCCGGCCTTCTCCCGCTCTGCGGCAATGACTTCAATTGCGCCCATGCCGAGACCCTTGATGGCCCCCAGGCCGAAACGGATTTTGCCTTCGCCGACTGAAAATCGGGCCAGGCTGTCATTCACCGACGGAGGCAGGATTTCGAGGCCCAGATGGCGGGCTTCTTCCAGCACGATCGCAAGCTTCCTGTTGTCGCCCATTTCGTTGGTCATGGCGGCAGCCATGAACTCAGCCGGATAGTGGGCCTTCAGATACGCCGTCTGGTAGGCCACAATGGAGTAGGCGGCGGCGTGGCTTTTGTTGAATCCATAGCCGGCGAACTTGGCCATGAGATCAAAGACGTCGTTCGCAGTCTTCTCATCCACGTCGGCGCGGGCAGCCCCGGCGAGAAATTTCTCGCGCTGGGTGACCATTTCAGCGTGCTTCTTCTTGCCCATGGCGCGCCGTAGAATGTCGGCACCACCCAGCGAATAGCCGCCCATGACCTGGGCCATCTGCATGACCTGTTCCTGGTAGACCGGGATGCCGTAGGTGGGCTCGAGGATCGGCTCCAGCATGGCATGCGGATAGGAAACGGGCTCCTCGCCATGCTTGCGGGCAATGTACGTGGGGATGTTGTCCATGGGGCCCGGTCGGTACAGGGCGTTCATGGCAATCAGGTCATTGATCGTCGTGGGCTTCAGTTTGCGCAGCCACTCGCGCATTCCCGATGACTCAAACTGGAAGATGGAGACCGTGTCGCCCCGCTGAAAGAGTTCGAATGTGACCGCGTCGCACTTGGGTATGTTCTCGAGGTCGATCTCCACGCCATGATTGCGTCGAATGAGCTCGAGCGCATCGTCGATCACCGTGAGCGTTTTCAGACCCAGGAAATCCATTTTGAGCAGCCCGAACGCCTCAACCCAATTGCCATCGTACTGGGTCGTGATCACATCCTCGCTACCCGACTTGCCTTTCGCCACCGAAATGGGCACATAATCGCTTACGCGCCCGGGGGCAATGATCACGCCCGCGGCGTGCACACCCGTGTGGCGTGCCGACCCTTCCAGCACTTTGGCATAGTGGATGAGTTTGCGGAGTTGTTCGTTGTCCCCGTTTTCGAGTTCGCGAAACTCCTTCACCTCCTCCATGGCCGAGGCGAGTGACGACTTGGGCCCTTCGGGAATGAGCTTGGCAATCCGATCCGCTTCCGGCAGGGGAACCTGAAGTACGCGGGCCACATCACGAATCACACTCCGTGCGCCCATCGTGCCGAACGTCACAATCTGGCACACACTTTCGCGCCCATACTTCTGCACCACATAGTCGATGACCTTGCTGCGTCCCCGGTCATCGAAATCGATATCGATATCGGGCATGGACACGCGCTCCGGGTTCAGAAAGCGTTCGAACAGCAGATCGAAAGCGAGGGGATCCACATTGGTGATACCCAGGCAGTAGGCCACAATGGAGCCTGCCGCAGAGCCTCGGCCAGGGCCGACGCTCACGCCGAGTTCGCGCGCAGCCGTGGTGAAGTCCTGTACAATCAGGAAATATCCCGCATATCCCATTTCCTTGACAATACCGAGCTCCTTGTCAATGCGCTCGCCTACATGGGTGGGCATTTCCGGATACCTTCGCCGCGCCCGCTCGTACACCATGTGCCGCAGATAGGCATCCATGTCGCTGCCGAACTCGGCAGGCAGCGGGAAATGGGGCATGAGGAGCTCGCCCATGGGTAGTTCCAGCGAGCACCTGTCGGCTATGTTGACCGTCGACTCCAGCGCCTGCCGCACCACGGCACGATCCACATCCCGGAGCGAATGCTCCATCTCGGATGCGGTCTTGAGGTAGAACTGATTGTTCTCGAAGCGCATACGGTTCGGATCGTAGAGATCCTTGCCCGTCTGCAGGCAGAGGAGCACATCCTGGGCTTCGGAATCTTCCTGTTCCACATAGTGCACGTCGTTGGTCGCGACTACATCTACGTTGTACTGCTTTGCCCAGCGCAGAAGGACTTCGTTGCAGGTGTGCTGGTCCGCAATGTTGTGATCCTGGATTTCAATGAAGTAGTCATCCCCGAAAATCTCCAGATACTCCTCGAATACCTTGCGCGCTGCTGCCTCTCCCTTTTTCAGAATGGCCTGGAGTACCTGGCCCTGCAGACAGCAGGTCGTGGCAATAAGCCCCTCTGAGTGTTCCCTGAGCGTATGCAGGTCAATTCTGGGCTTGTAATAATAGCCCTCGGTGAAGGACAGCGAGGATAGCCGGATCAGATTCCGGTAGCCGGTCAGGTTTTTGGCCAACAGCACCTGGTGATAGCGCGTGCGGTCCGACCGGTCGGCCATGGGCGAAGCCGTGACGTAGAACTCGCAGCCAATGATGGGCTTGACATTTTTGCGCCGGGCCGTCGTGTAGAACTCGGGGACACCAAACAGATTGCCATGATCCGTGATGGCCATGGCCGGCATTTCGAGGCGTTTCGCCTTGTCGATCAGGTTGGAAATCCGGGCCGCGCCATCAAGCAGGGAATACTGGGTATGGCAGTGCAGATGGCAGAAAGGCGTCATGAGTGCAGTGGTGTCGGGTCCTTCGGGGCGGATCATTCGCGGGTCCCGGAAATAAACCATCCGCCACCATGCAATCAACCATGTTACCATGAATTCTGAGCCTTCCATCGTATGCGTGGACCACGGCGCTCTAAGTGACCTGATGTTCTGGGAGCAGATGGCGCGCGCGCTGGAACAGGCGGGTGTACTTCGGCCGGCTCCAATCGTGCTGATGGGCAGTTCAGAGCAGGCCGAGGCGGCGACCGGGGGGCTGCTTTCCACCGGCGTGCGCCGCTTCGGTGAACTCGCTGTTTCGGTAGATACGAATGCCGCGTTCGAGCGGGCCATTCGAGAACAGAACAAGGCCGCCGTTGTCCGCTTGGCCGATGCCGGCGTGTCGGCCGTCGGATTCACGGGAGCCGACCGGGGGCTCCTTACGTGGCGGGATGGTCAACTGGACGTGGGATCGTGGCATCCGATAGCGACCTTGGCGTCGAGCGGCGTCGTGTGCGTTGTTTCGTGTGTTGCAGCGGGTCCTGTTTGGACCGATATCCATCCCCTGCGAGTTGCAGCAGGGGTCCGTGCAAAAATGAATTGGGTGTGCCCGTTCACCGTTATGGCGCAACGCATTACGGCGGGGTATCCTGAGCCCGGAACGGCTCTGAGCGGGGCTGATGTCGTTACGCTTGTGGAGGAAGGTGGGTTGTCCCCGGAGACGGTGCGTTTGGTGGACGAGCCGGTCCTTGTTGCACACAGCTCCCGCTGGATTCTTGTCCGTAAATCCTGAAAAGTGCCCTGATTACACCTGAAACGGGTTATTTTCTTGACACGAGCGCGCATTCGGCTTACTTTGATCGCCATCAATCACGAGGTAGTGCATTCCTCGTTGAGCCAACGTACCACCCAAAGAGGAAATGAAATGAGCAGATTTGCCGACATGAAGAACTTTGTAGACGCACTCGAAGACGACTTTTCGAAGTTCTACGAGAAGGGCAACAAGGCAGCCGGAACCCGTGTTCGCAAGGCCATGCAGGATATCAAGAAAATGGCCCAGGACATCCGCATTGAGGTCCAGGACAAGAAGAACGACAACTGATTCGGTTGCATCGTTTTTCAAGGTTTTCACGACGGGGCGGCGCCATTGGGCGCCGCCCCGTCGTACTTTCAGGCCCATCACCCCCATCCGTTACCCAGCGACCCGTCACCCAGCGACCCGTCACCCAGCGACCCACGACTACTGTGCCATGCCTTCTTTTTCCGCCCGCGTGCTCACCACGTTCCTTCAACCGGTATGGGCTGCTACCGCCATTCTGACCATGTTGGCGGTGCCACGGGTTGCCGCCCAGGTTGCCGCCCAAGACGCAGTGCCCCCCGAAGAGACCCCATCATGGGACCGGTCTGTAATTGGAACGGTGTCGGGCTCGCAGGCCGGTTTTCAGAACTGGGCCGGAGGTGGTGTCAACACGTTGGCACTGTCCCTTGGACTGAATGGGACCGCGACCCGCACGGAGGGTGTCTGGTCGCAGAAACACACTCTGCGCTTGACGTATGGCGTTGTTAAACAGGACACACTGGACTTTCGCAAGGCGGAGGACCTGATCCGGTTTACTTCGTCGCTCACGTACAACGGTGAGGGGAGAGCCATCCTGTTCAAGCCTACGGTCGCCGTGGGCGTACGAACGCAGTTTGCACCCGGATTCAATTTCGAGAAGGATCCGCTCGAGCCCGACGCCACGCCGCCCATCAAGGTATCGGACATGCTCTCACCCGGTACGTTTACCGAATCGGTGGGTATTTCCTGGGAGCCGGCCGAATGGTTCAGTCAGCGCCTTGGTGTGGGCGGGAAGCAGACCGTTGTGCTGATCGATCGCCTGCGTTCGCGCTACGGGGTGGATCCGGACAATGCCGTCCGCTATGAAGTGGGTATCGAAGCATTCACGGACATTGACCGGGAGGTATTCGAAAATGTACGGTATAAATCCACGCTGGCGCTGTTTGCAGCCTTCAATTCGGAGGACACGGCGGATATGATATGGGAGAACCTGATCACCATGAAGGTCAATTCCTGGTTGCAGGTCAACTTCGAATGGGTGTTCCTCTTCGATGAGGACGTGCGCAGCAAGATGCAGATCAAGGAAGTATTCTCGGTTGGCGTGTCGTACAGTCTATTGTAGGGCGTGTTGAAACGCCATAATCCATTCGTGAGCCACCTTGGTCGCCATCCAGAAGTCGTCCTGTACACGGTCCTGGCCTGGATGCTGTGGCTGGTGCCGGTCTTTGATCGGCTTCATGTCGAGAGTGGCGCCGTCGTTGCGTCAGTGGCCTTTTTTACGTCCGGCCTGGGCATGCTCAGGCGAAAGTGTGACGGCGCACGCCTGCAATTCGTCTACCCACTGGTCGCCGCCGCGTGGTTGACGGTTTCCATGCTGTGGGCGCCCAATTGTGATTATCTGCGGGGCGCGGTGCTGTTTGCCACGTTCGTGTTTCCGAGTGTGGCTCTTGGCGTGGCCATGGCCGTTTTTGTGCACGTACGGGCTGGGGGACGGCGCTGGATACTCGTGGCGTCTGGCCTGCTGATCATGGTGATCGGGCCCGTCTATGATCTGGGATTTCACCCCCAGTTCTATACCTACAACCATGTGTTCGGCGGTGTACTCGGGCCCATATACGATGACGAACTGGTCATCCGGCCCGGCGTGTTTCTGTTCAGGTTGTTCACATTCGTGTGGGCCGGCCTGCTGGTGGGTCTGGCGTTGGGGCGGTGGCGCCTGGTGGGGGCTACCGCTCTGCTGCTGGCGGTCGGCTACTCGCAGGCCGGCCCACTGGGCATCAATACGCCGCAGACATACCTGGAAGAACAGTTCAGCGAACGCACCTCGGGGGATGGGTACGAGCTCTTTTTTTACAGTGCGCAGGTCACCGATTCGCTCGCGCGGGACATGCGCGACGAGATGGACTGGCACATGCACCGGCTCGATTCGCTGCTCGGCGTGCGGCCGTCCGGCAGAGTCCGCGTGTACGCCTGGCCATCGGCCGACGAGCGCGCTCGTCGCACCGGCGCCCGGTACACCAGCGTGGCACCCGTCTGGTTGGGTGTCCCCCAGATCCATGTCGTTGCCGATCAGTTCAGCAGGTTCGCATCGCACGAACTGGTGCATGTTTTCTCGCGCGAATTCGGCCTGCCTGTGATTCGCGCATCGACCATGGCAGGACTGGTGGAAGGATTGGCAGTAGCCCTCGAATCGCCGAACGGCGGGGCACCAGCCGACCACCTGGTCGCGGCTGCCGCGGGTCAGGAAGCAGATTTCAGTCGTGGTGTGGAGCGCGCACTGACACCGGCGGGATTCTGGACCGGGCGGGGGGCGGTGTCCTACACGACAACAGGTTCTTTTGTCGCCTGGCTGGGGCGGACCTACGGAGTGGAGCGGCTGAAACAGGTATACGCACGCGCAGACTTTGAGCGGGTCTATGGCAAAGATGTCGGCGATTTGGTCAACGAGTGGCAGCTGTATTTGGCGCAGATCCCCGTTCTTGCCCGGACGGCAGGTCCGGAGGCCCGCCGCAGTTTTTCCCGGCTGTCGCTCTTTGAGCAGCAATGTCCTCACTACGTGCCCCCTCGTGTGCGTGCGCTTCGCCTTGCGCTGCAGGCAGATAGCCATGAGGCGCTACAGGCGGTCGTGGCAGAGTGGCCCGATTATGTATCGGCCCGCCTTGCCCTCGCAGGCGCGCTCGCAGACGTCCTTTCCGATACGCTGACGGCAGACGGAGCTGCCCGCCGGGAGGCGGCAGCTGCCGTGCAGGCCATACTGCATCCCATACCCCGGGAAAGGCGCAATGCCCTCTGGTACGAGCTGGCGGCGCGTGCGGCACAGGCCATGGAGTCGGAGCGCGCCGCATCCCTCGTGCAGGAGTCCATCTGGCGGACGCGGGTCGACTACAGGCGGGAGAGGACGAGGCGCGGCCTTCTTCTGGACGCCACGGGCGGCTCGGTTCCGAGCGGCCTCGCGTCAGAAATAAATGCCTACAAAAAATGGGCGCAGTCCCGTATGTTCTATGCGTCGGGAGACATCGAAGCGGCACGCGGAAGGGCGCGTGAAGCTCGATTCCTGTATGTCGAAATGGGGGATGTAGCCATGGTGCCGGTACTTGATGAATGGATACAGCGAACTACATGGCGGCTCACCGCCGATATCCGGTGATGCCCACGCGCCAATGATAAACAGGGAGATCTTGTGGAGAATACTGGTGCCCGTGGCGCTGGGTCTGTTTCTGGCGGCATGTGCCGGTTCCGAAAGGTCGCGGGACGCGTCGGAAGGCGAGGATCCGTCTGCGGGCAACCACCGTGGTGACGATCCGGGTCGGGACGCTCAGTCGGTTTCAGATCTCCGGTTGGCACCCGATCACGCACTCATAAAGACTGTACAGCTGCATCCTACGGGTTCTGAAACGGACATTCCCGTTATTCGCGCAGACCAGGGTACGCCGCTGCGCCTGGCTTTCGACTTGATGGAGACACGCGGGCGTCCGCTGAGCATCTATTTTTACCATGCTGACCGTTCGTGGCGACGCGATCTGGTGCCAGCCGAATTCATGGCGCGATTCCAACGCGACAACATCATGGAATATCGGCCCTCGTCAGCAACCCTCCTCCGGTATACGCACTACGAATACACGTTTCCGAACGATGCCATAGGCATGACCATAAGCGGCAATTATATACTCCGGGTGACGGAGCAGGGTATGGAAGACGATGTACTGTTCGAGCGGCCGTTCTATGTGAGCGAGCAGTCGGTGCCGGTCAATGTACGGCTCGACGAGATCCTTCTGATCGGATCCCAATGGCAGGCTACGCAGCCGTTTGTGACGTTCCCTCTCAACAGGGACAACGTGAACGCATTCGACTATACCGTGTGCTTCACGCAGAACCGGAATTTTGGCGCACCCCGTTGTGCGGATACACCCTCCCTGGCCAACAGTCCAAATGTAGCGTTCCAACTCGAGCGCGATGAGGCGTTCGCACCGGATGTGGCCCCCTTTTATCTGAATCTGGGGGTTGTGCAGCCTGGAGGGCGGCTTGAACGCACCGACCAGGCCCGCACACCCTGGCAGGCCTGGATCGAGCCAGACTACGCCAAATTCCCCGGGACGCTGCCGGCCCCGTTCCTGAATGGCCAGTCCGTGATTCTTGATGGCGTGCCGGGCGTGGGCGACCCTTCGCGGGAAGCCGAGTATGTCGCCACGACGTTTCGCTTTGTCCCACTCGGCGAGGCCCCGGTACGGGGCGGCGTAGCCGTGGCGGGTTCATTTTCGGGATGGCAGTCAGATTCCCTGATGACCTGGAATGCCGCCGACCGGTGGTATGAGCGGACTGTGCTCATAAAGCAGGGGGAGCATGAATACACGTATCGGCTCTCGGACGCAGCGCACATCCGGGCTTTTTCCGAGGGCCAACCCCGCCTGCGCAATCAGTTTACCTCCTTCATCTATTTCAATGACGTTCGGCGCCAGACAGACCGCCTTGTTGCGGTAGTCGGTGTCGTTCGTTAACATAACGTGTAATAATAGGTATGAATAGCAACATGAACAGCAGATCGTTTGCCCTGCTTGTCCTGGCAGCAGGATTCTTTTTTTCGGGATGTTTTGTGACCAACAGGACGGCCGATGAACATTCAGGTAGCCGACCGGGTGCGGCGGCGGCCGCGATGGACGCCAGTGCGAAATCAACTGGCCCCAAGTCGTTCTCGGACGTCATCAAGGAGAGTTTCGAGAAGGACGAGGGTGTTTTCACGACGTACCGTGATGAGGACACCTGGTATTACGAGATTCCCGATTCGCTACTGGGGCGTGAGTTTCTTCTGGTGACCCGGATTGCCCGTACGGCAGACAATGTCGGGTACGGTGGGCAGAAAGCGAACACGCAGGTGCTTCGCTGGCAGCGCCGTGGTGACCAGGTCCTGCTCCGGGTGGTGGGACATGAAAACCAGGCCGATGAGGAGGACCCCATCTACGAGGCGGTACGAAACTCGAATCTGGAGCCCATTCTCAAAACGTTCGATATTGCGGCTCTGAACAGCGATTCCACGGGCGTCGTTATCAACGTGACCGATCTGTTCCTGGACGATATTCCGTCGCTCGGACTGCAGGCCTCACGCCGCACGTCCTTCGGCGTACGTCGTCTGGACAAGAGCCGCTCCTTCATTGAGCAGGTTGCCAGCTTCCCGAAAAACGTGGAGGTGCGCCATGTGCTGACCTACGACGCGTCGAAACCTCCGTCGAACAGTTCCACCAATACCGTCACTGTCGAAATGGCGCAGTCCATGCTGCTCCTGCCAGCCGAGCCCATGAAACCGCGCCTCTGCGATGACCGTGTGGGACTCTTCTCGGTACGGTTCAGCCGGTATTCGAGCGAGCAGCAGAAAGTGGAGACCACCTGTTACGTAACTCGCTGGAAACTCGAGCCGTCCGACCCGGAGGCGTATGCGCGCGGCGAACTGGTTGAGCCCGTCGAGCCTATTGTGTACTACATTGACCGGAATACGCCGGAAAAATGGCGCAAACCACTCATGCAGGGTGTGGAAGATTGGCAGTCGGCGTTCGAAGCGGCGGGCTTCAAGAACGCCATCGTGGCCCGTATGGCGCCCACACCCGAAGAAGATCCTGAATTCAGCCCGGAAGATGCCCGTTACTCGGTCATCCGCTACTTCGCCTCTCCCGTACAGAATGCTTCGGGCCCGCATGTCCACGATCCGCGCTCGGGCCAGATTCTGGAAAGTGATATCAACTGGTACCACAACATCATGAACCTGCTACGGAACTGGTACCTGACGCAGACGGCGGCGATCAATCCGGAGGCCCGTGGCGCGACGTTCGAAGACGACGTCATGGCCGAGCTCATGCGCTTCGTGTCGGCCCATGAAGTGGGTCATACGCTGGGTTTCCAGCACAATATGGGCTCCTCCTACGCCTACTCGATTGAGCAGCTGCGCGATCCGGAGTTCACCTCGCAGCACGGCACGGCGCCGTCCATCATGGATTATGCCCGGTTCAATTACGTGGCGCAGCCCGAAGACGGCGTGACGCAATTCGGACCCATGGTCGGTGAGTACGACGACTGGGCCACTAAATGGACATACTCGTGGCTGGACGGCAACCGCTCGCCGGAAACGGAACACGCGTTGCTGAACGAATGGATCAAAGAGCGGGCCGGTGATTATCGATTCTGGTTCGGCCGTAGCGTCATTACCGACCCGAGGAGCCAGACCGAGAATATTTCAAACGACGAGATGGAAGCGAGTCGCCTCGGTATCCTGAACCTTGAGCGCATTCTTGACCGGCTGCCGGAATGGGCGGCCGAGGACGGAAAGGACTACGATGAGCTGCAGGAGCTCTACAACAATGTCGTATCGCAATATGGTCGATACATCGGCCACGTCGTAGCCAACGTGGGGGGCATACATGAAACCTTGAAGACGACCGATCAGGAGGGAGTCGTCTACGAGCCGGTGCCCGCCGAGCGACAACGGCGCGCCGTCGAGTGGATGCAGGACCAGGTCTTCACGACTCCCGAGTGGCTTGTTCGCGAGGACATCCTGCAGCGAATTGAGGCGGCGGGTACCGTACACCGGATTCGTTCGCTTCAGGTCCGGGGTCTGAATGCCCTCTTCGACGCGCAACGGCTCTCTCGCATGATGGAAATCGAGCTTCGCGCCGAAGCCCTGCAGGGATCCGAGACCTACACCGTACTGGAGTTGCTTGCCGACACTCGCGGTTTCATTTTCAGTGAGCTTTCCAGTGGTGAGCCTGTTGACGGCTACCGGCGAAACCTTCAGAAAGCCTGGGTTGCCCGCATGGACGCGCTCATGGAGTCGGGTACGTTCAATGCCGCGGGTTTTTGGAGCGATCGCGGGTTTATCTCCCTGCGTCCGGATGTGTCGGACCTGAAAACGTACGTGCGCATGGAGTTGACGACGCTGAAACCTCAGTTGGACAGGGCAGCGGCGCGCACGCAGCATGCCATGACCCGCGCCCACCTCGAAGACCTGTCAGCCCGCATTGACCAGATCCTCGATCCTGAATGACCGATCGTGTTAACACGTCATAGCTGGCAGAGCCGCAAACTGTTTCAGACGGTGCTCCTGTCAGTGACCGTGCTGCTGTCCATGTCAGTCTGGTTCAGTGCGTCGGCGGTCATTCCACAGTTGACACGGGCATGGTCTCTTTCGGCCAGCCAGCAGGCGTGGATGACCATGGCGGTGCAGCTCGGATTCGTGGTTGGTGCCCTGATGGGGGCGCTCTACAATCTTTCTGACCGGATTCCTGCCACGCGCCTGATTGGCTTGAGCACACTTGTTGGGGGGGGCGCCACGGCACTCTTCGCATTCTCTGGCACAGGACCCGGGGGAGCCATCGCACTTCGGTTCGTTACCGGCGTCGCCATGGCGGGCGTGTATCCGCCCGGTATGAAGGTCATGGCCAGTTGGTGCCGTGAGGACAGGGGACTCTGTATTGGAGTACTCGTTGGCGCCCTGACGCTGGGCTCGGGACTGCCACACCTGCTCAACGGTCTGGCAGGCGGATCTGGTGGCATACCACCGTGGCAGTGGGTCATGGGGGGAACCGCCGCACTGGCAGGGCTGGCAGCCCTTCCGGCGCTTACCCTCATGCAGATGGGTCCTCATGGGGTTATCGCCGGGTCATTCAATTGGCGGCATGCGCTTGAAGGGTTCACGCATCCGGGCGCGCGTGCGGCCAATATTGGTTACTTCGGTCACATGTGGGAGCTGTATGCCATGTGGGCCTGGGCTCCCATCCTGCTCCTCGCTGCGTATGAAGAGGCAGGTTGGAGTCCAACGGCAGCGCGTTTTTCCGCATTCGGACTATTTGTCGTCGGTGCTGCAGCGTGCATTCTGGCCGGGTACTGGGCCGACCGGGTAGGGCGCGTCCGGGTGACATCCCTGTCCCTGACGGTGTCTGGGGCCTGCTGCCTCGGAGTCGGTTTTCTCTTTCACAGCCCCGTTGCGCTGACCCTTGTCTGCCTGGTCTGGGGTTTTGCCGTGATTGCCGACAGCGCCCAGTTCAGCGCACTGGTATCGGAGGAGACGAACCCGGCGTGGACGGGGACCACGTTGCAGGTGCAGACCAGTACGGGCTTTCTGATCACCATGGTATCTCTCCAACTTCTGCCATGGCTTGTTGACCGGATCGGGTTCGAATGGGCATTCAGTTTTTTGGCTCTGGGGCCAGCCGTAGCCCTTCTGTACCGCCGTCATTCGGGAGCATGATATGCGTGCGAACCGTTCCTGGCCACCTGGCTTACACCGTTGTGAGCACGAAACCCGCCCACATGCGGGGGTTGGCCAGTGGTGAGTTTTCCTGTATGAAGGACAGTTTGGCCGCTCGCAGGGCTTCATGAGGTAACCTTCCCGAGAGCAGTTCTCCATAGAAGCGCAGCATGAACTCGCTCGTAGCCATGTCGTCCACTGCCCAGTTTGAAACCAGCGCGTGCTCGACGCCCGATAGACCGAGGGCCACACCAAAGTCGAAGGCAGCAGAGGAGCCGCCGGTCCGGAGCGCGGATTCGCAGGAACTCAGGACGAGCAGATGGGCCTGTAAATGCATTCCCGCCAGCTCTGCGGGGCCGAGTGTAGTTACCGTCTCGCCAGACAAAAACCGGGACATGACGGGTGCGGCCATGATGATTCCGGAATTGTGAGGCAGCTCCTGGTCAAAAAAACTGTGCGTGGCCAGATGCACAACGTCGTATCTTGACTGTAGGCGTCGCTCAAAATTGCGCGTGGTAACGTTGCGGACATAGGAAACGTTGGCCAAGGCCTGACTTCTTAGAAGCTTCAGGAGCGACTCCGTCTCAATGCGGGCCCCCGGTAGCCGCGCCGCAGACGACGGGTTGGTGCCCGGACCGGTAGCCGCGCCACTCCGCGTGAGTCCGACATCCATGATGGCGGCGCGTATGGGTGTATGCGTCGATACCTGGAGGAGCGGCGCGGCCGTGGCCCACGCCGAACCGGAAATAGCGTATCTCAGCGCGACCGATTCAACCATGTACTCGAAATTGGCTGCACCTGGCCTCGGGAGCAGGTCAATCGGAACGTTGAAGAGCTTCTCATCGGCCGAGATGACCAGTCTTTGTCCGTCAATCCAAGGCGAGAGCGGCCGAAGCAGCAGGTCCGACACGCGCCTGGCAGCGGGTTCAAATGCGTATCTGGAGTTGTCACTGAGTGCCTTGAAAAGGCTGTCGACTGCGCCCGCGATTGCGCCGGCATGGTGGACCGGTAGAACCAGCGTCGTATCGGGCCGAACCAGTACAGCATGAAGGACGTGCTTGCGGCTTCCCCAGACGAAATGAAGAAATGCTTCGTCGCTCCGGCTCGCCTCGGCGCGGGCTTCGTCGAGTGCCAGCCACGGGCTGCGGAGGTCTGGCTTCGCGTCGAGCCTCGCGGTCTGTTCAAATTCCAGTTGCAACCGAACCCGTTCGGCGACGAGCTTCCTGCGGCTCTCCTCGAGGCCCTTGCGCTCGGCACGGATCAAGGCCGATTCGGTCGCCAGCAGCTCCTCCATCTGCTCAGGTGACCACTCTGAGCGGCCTGGGCGGTGACTGACCCGCCGGGCGAACAGATTCTTGATGATTTCCGCATGCTCCCAGGCCTTGTCCAGGTCTTCACGAGCTACAGCATGTTCGAAAAGGGCCCGATGCAGGTCCAGCGCCTGTGTGTACCACTGCCGGTCGAATTTGAGGGACCAGGAGCCCGACTGGATCCGCTCAGCCGTCCTGGCCGCCAATTCTGCCCGCTCCAGGGCACCCTCTCCTCCAACGTCCAGGAGTAACCGGTTGGCTTCGAGCCAGAGCGAGATGCTCTCTTCCGCAGGCGGATTGCTGGTGAGCACTGAGTCGGAAACCGGGGACCAGGTACACGTCTTCACGCACGTGTCGACCCATTCCAGGTAGCGCCGTGCCGACTCCGGATGGCCCGCATCCATCAGTATGGTGGCCAGTCGGTTGGCCAGGCGGAAGGCAACCGGGTGCGTGGCAGCCCGGGCAGACCACAATGCGTATTCGAGCGCATCGGTAGCTTCCTGCATTCGTCCATACTGGACCAATAGTCGGGACCGGTCCACTTCGAAGGCCCAGAGTCCGGGCGTTGCTTCCAGTCCGTGGCGCCGGGCGATACTGGAGACCAGGTCGGCATGCGCATGGGCGGCAGCCCGGTCTCCGTTCCGGATATAGAGCGTGGTGAGATTGGCCAGCGTATTGATCAGTGTAGCCGAGCTCTCGCCGTGTACGGCCCGCTTTATGCGCAGCGACCGGTTGAGCGCTTCAATGGCCTCTTCATCCCGTTCCAGGTGAAGCAGCGCCAGGCCCCCATTGTTGACGGCATAGGCATACTCGGGATCGAACGCGCCTGCCCGTGCCTTCCAGATGTCGGCAGCGCGCGCGTGGAAATACAGGGCTTTTTCGTACTCGCCGAGGGAATGAAACACGTTTCCGAGATTCCCGATGGTACCTCCTGTTTTCGGGTGCTCCGGTCCGAGCAGCGCGACGCGACGTCCGTACACGTCGAGGTGTACATCGAGGGCCTGCGATGAGCGCCCGGTGCGCCAGTACACATTGCCCATGTTGTTGCGCGTATTGAGCTCGAAATAGTTGGCGAGCCGGCTGTTGCCCGGGTTGGCATCGAGCGCCTCGAAGTAGCGGGACAGGCTCTCCTCGTAGCGGGAGGCCGTTTGATCGGCGTAGCCGAGCACATGAAGCCCGTAGGAGAGCACGAGGCGGGTGTTGGTGCCTCGCAGGCCCGCGGCCTGGACGTGTGACGTCGCCTCGCGACATGCTGCCTGCACGCTACTGGACCCATTGTATTTCCCGCTTCGGATAAGAATTTCGAACCGGCCGCACGCGCGTACCACCTCTTCAACCGGCGTGGAGGGCGCAGGAAGGGGGCGTTCCAGAAACAGTCTGGCTTCCGCATACCGCTGTTGGGCAATGTAGGCGAGCGCAACGAGGAGCTCGTCGACCGCTTCCACAGGCTCCGCCTGCCGGAGGATGACATCATCGTAGTGCGAGGCCAGAAAAAGCGATGCCGTCGTATCGGAAGAATTACACGAGCCGCTCACGAGGAGCCACGTGAAGAATGCGGAAAGGGCTATTGTAACGAGGTGTCGAGGCATACGTGACCAATAGACACCGCTCGTGCGCAGACATAACCTCGCTTCCAAAGAAAAATTTCCACAGGCCGTCTGGTGCCCAGAAAAATCAGACGGCCTGTTAACACGCTGCTAAAAATCTGCCGTGATCCGTACGTTCACGAGCCGAGGCGTAAGCCGGGTCGGGATCCGCTGCCATATACCGTCGGAATCAGGGACCCAACTGTACGAAACCGTATTGGTCATGTCGAACAGGTTCAGGATCTCGGCCGTGAGTTGCATGTTGAGCCGCGATCCCGTGACTTCCGGGCCAATGGTCTTGCTGGCGCCAATGTCGAATCGGAAAAAACGGGGGTATCGGGCCGAAAAACGATCTCCGGGTGCCTGCGTAATCAGGTTGCCCACCTGCGGACCCGGCTTCGGGGGCGTGTAGGGCAGTCCGGATCCGTAGAGCGTACGCATGTGCAGTTTCCACGTGGGATCGCTCGGAATGTAGTCCTGCAGAAACAGGGAAATGGTGTGGCGTTGGTCCGTGGGACGGGCCAGTAATCCCCGGTTTTCGGGCGTCACAAATTCGTCGTCAAACCGTTCGCGTGCCACCAGGTAGCTGTAGTTCACCCAACTCTCGAGACCCGGAACAAGTTCGCCCCGGAGTTGCATATCGAGCCCGTAATGCCGGCCTGAGGCATCGTTTTCTCCCGAATAGCGCACGCGCACATTATCCACATCGTAGGATATCATGTTCGTGATGCGCTTGTAGTAAGCCTCACCGCGCACGTAGACCCGCCGGCCCGGCAGAAAGACCTCACCACCCATGATCACCTGATCCGAACGCTGCGACTGCAGATCGTCGTTCAACGCACCCAGGATGGTTTCGCCCACCTCCGGTTTACCCCGCAGTTCCCGATAGGTGGGTGCCTGGTAGTAGATTCCGGCCGACCCAAAAAGGGTTGTGTTGACCGACTGGCGCAGCGTGAACGAAGCCCTCGGCGACACGGTCCACTCGCCCGTAAATGAATAGTAGTCCGTCCTCAGGCCACCGGTAATCATCAATTTCCCCGGGTCGGCTCCAAACGCGTCGAGGGACTCCTGCACATGGAATGAGGATTGCCAGGCACCGAAACTGGCCGTGTCCCGCAGGCTGTCGGCCACGATCCGGACCACCTCGCCATCGAGTCCCTGCCCGACGACCACATTCTTTTCATCTATCCGGTCGTCAAAATCGAGGCGGCGAACACTCCAACCGGCCTCAGCAACATGCCGATTGTTGGAATACAGGTATCGGCCTTGACCGGTGATGGTCTGCACCTCCACGCTGTTGTCGGCAAAATCCTCCTGACGGCTCTGACCGGTCTGTATGAGTCCCTCGCCGTCCTGGGGGTTGTCGGATCCCGGATCCACATTGAAGAGTAGCGACGTTCCCGAAAGGTCCAGCTCTTCGGTTTCTGCTGTGTCGAAAAAGCTGATGTCGTGCTCAACGCGGGTATTTGTCGTCAAGCGGTTGGAAAGCCTGACGCCGAGAAACGCCGTGTCGTAGCCGTCCACCTCCCGATTGTCTGCATCGAACCGGACCCAAAGCGACTGCAGGTTTGACGGTGCGACGGCTGAATTCTGCGACAGCGACCCGAAAAACGTCTTTCGGGAATTGGGGTCCAGTTCAAAATCGTTCGAAGCGAGCATGCCCAGTACCTCGATTTCCTGCCCCATACTGATCTCATACCCGGCATAGACCTGCCCGTCGAGGTACTGCGGCTGGTACTCTCCCTGCAATTCCTGCGTCTGGAAAAACCGCCGGGCCTGCGCCACGCGAACAGATCCCATGAGTCCGAGGCGGCCACCCATGGTAGATCCGGACCCGGTCACACCATAATCGAGCAGTGACGCGTACCCACTCATCTCGAACGGATCGTTCGTCCGCTGGGGGCGCTTGTACTGCACGTCCACGGCTGAGGACAGCTTGCCACCGTATCGCGCTGGAAACCCACCGGTGTAGAGTGTGATGCGCTCGGCCATGTCCGCGTTGACGAGAGAGAGGCCCTCCTGCTCGCCGGTTCGGGGCCGGAACGGCAGAAAAATCTCGAATCCGTTCACGAAGAACAGATTCTCGTTGAAACCGCCACCCCGCACGGAAAACTGGTTGGAGAGCTCGTTGTTGGCCGATACGCCCGGCAGAATACGCAGCGCCCGGAGCGCATCGCGTACGGGCACGGGAATGTCATCAACCAGCTCCGGGGAAATTTCGAACACGCCCGCTTCCAGCGGCGCGCGGGCCTCGACCGTCACCTCGTCCATGGAGGCAATGGACTCCTTGAGAACGATGTTGCGCGTAATAATGCGCCGGGGCTCGACATCGACCGTATCGAGCCGCGCCTCGAACCCGACCGATGAATACCGGAGCACAAACCGCCCCATGGGCAGTCGGAGTTCGTATCGACCGTCGACATCCGCGGCCGTACCGAAATTGGTGCCGTTCACAACGACCGATGCGCCCGGCACCGGGAATCCGATTTCGGCTTCCGTGATCCGACCCACGACGGAGCCCCATTCCTGGGCGTTGGTCGTGCGTGCAGCAAGAAGAAAGAGGAGGGCACTGAGCGCGATGAGTGTCGCGCGCAAGCGATTACGTCGCATACGGTTCGAGCGTGTTGGAAAATGGATCGTATCGCTGTATCGGTAGGCTCTCCGGGTTGTTCAGCGGTGTGAGACGAGTTTGCCCGTCAGTCGTTCCAATGGGGACGCGTTATTGCACTGGCCGCGCGCCGAGCAGAAACTGCAGTGGTAGGTGCACACGTCGCCGCCAGTCGGCTTCCGTATGGGCGTGCCCCTCAAAAACGTGGCTGGTAATGTGCGATGCGCCGGTCGCGCCAAGGGCCCGGTCCACATCCACCTGATAGGCAGCGTACTGGCTGTCGAGTGTTTCTGTGCCCCGGTCCATGTAGAGCCGGTGATGGGCCGGGAGGGGGTCATGGTCGGCCAACCAGTCGAGCATGTAATCGCCCACGACCGGCCAGTGGGTCGAGAGCGCGGCAGCGCCGCCGAACACGTCCGGGCGTTTGTAGAGTGCGTAGATGGAGGCCAGGCCGCCCATGCTCGATCCCATGATGAACGTGTTTTCGGGGCCCGTCAAAACGCGGTACCTGGCCTCGACCCACGGCATGAGTTCGTCCGTGATGAACGACAGATAGGCATTTCCCAAAAGCGGTTGGGAGACCGGGATGTTCACGCCGGCCTCGAGCTGGCGGCGGGCCTCGGCGAGCGTATCGGGAGGAAAATAATGGGTCAGGACGTCCTCGGGGGCCAGTTCCACAATGCGCAGGGGGCCGCTTTCGATGGCGACCACGATGGGCGTGCGGATGGCAGCCGAGTCGGTGAGTGCGAGGATAACCTCGTCGACGGCCCAGTCCCTGCCGGAGAAAACGGAGCCGGCCGGGTCGAATACGTTCTGCCCATCGTGCATGTAGAGCACGGGGAAGCGTGCGTCAGGACTGTCGTCATAGGAGGGCGGTAGCCAGATGTGCACGCGTCGCGGGGAAATCCGCCTTGACGGGATGTCCGTATGCACGTCGACGCGGCCCGATACGCCGAGTGCCATTTCCGGTAGGACCGGGACGGCGGCCCATTCAAATTCGTCGCCCGTGAGCGCCGGACGGTCCGCCGTTCCGTTCCCCTCCGGACGCTGCGTGGCATCGCCACATGCCGCGATCAGCACGGCCATGGCGACGAGAAATACGTATTTAGTATGCACGTGCATAGAGTACGCGCCGCGCGGATGGTGCACCCGAGACCGGGTCCAATCCCGGCGTTTCATCCTCGGGCCAGGTTCCTTCCTCGGGAATGCACCGGATGGTCGCCTTCGTTTCCTCCTTGATGCGCGCCTCCGTTTCGGCCGTTCCGTCCCAGTGCATGCGGATGAACCCACCCTGCCCGTCAAGCACGCGTTTGAACGTGTCGTAATCGTCGACCACGTGCGTATTTGCCTCCCGGTAGGCCAGTGCCCGCTCATGGAGGCCACTCTGGATACCATCCAGCAGCAATACGATATGGTCTGCAAGGCCCTCGCGGCTGGTAGACTCCTTTTCGCGCGTATCCCGCCGCGCGAGCTCGACGGTTCCATTCTGGACATCGCGTGGCCCGAGCGCAAGGCGAATGGGTACGCCCTGAACCTCGTATTCGTTGAACTTCCAGCCGGGCCGGTAGCTCTCGCGGTCGTCCACCTTGATGCGGATTCCGGCTGCCTCCAGCTCGGAGCGAATGGACTGGGCCTCGGCCAGGACCTGTTCCCTGTCCTCGTCAGACCGATAAATGGGGACGAGTACCACCTGGGTCGGTGCCAGGCGGGGCGGAAGAATGAGTCCCTGGTCATCGGAGTGGACCATGATCAGCGCGCCAATGAGTCGGGTCGATACGCCCCACGAGGTGGCCCACACGTATTCCAGTTCATTGTCCCTGTTCTGGAACTGGCAGTTGAACGCCTTGGCGAAGTTCTGACCGAGAAAGTGCGATGTGCCGGCCTGGAGCGCCTTGCCATCCTGCATGAGCGCCTCAATACAATAGGTGTCGACGGCTCCGGCAAAGCGCTCCGATGCCGTCTTGATTCCTTTGATGACCGGCATGGCCATCCATTCTTCGGCAAACGTCGCATAGACATCCAGCATCTGGAGGGTTTCCTCCACGGCTTCATCGCGCGTGGCGTGCGCCGTGTGGCCTTCCTGCCAGAGGAATTCCATGGTCCGCAGGAATAGGCGCGTACGCATTTCCCACCGCACGACATTCGCCCACTGGTTGTATTTCAGGGGAAGGTCGCGCCAGGACTGGATCCACTTGGCGTACGTATCCCACATGATGGTCTCCGACGTCGGGCGGACCACGAGGTTCTCCTCCAGTTTGGAGTCAGGATCGGCAATCAGGCCCAGTTCCGGGTCAAGCTTCAGGCGGGAATGCGTAATGACGGCGCACTCCTTGGCAAACCCTTCGACATGCTCCGCCTCCCGGGCCATGAAAGACTGCGGAATGAAGAGGGGAAAGTAGACGTTCTCATGGCCGGTTGCCTTGAACATGTCGTCGAGCGCCCGCTGCATGTTTTCCCACAGTGCATACCCGGTGGGGCGGATAATCATGCAGCCGCGTACGGGCGAGTAGTCGGCCAGTTTGGCATGTTTGACGACATCCAGGTACCACTGGGAATAATCGCTCTGTCTGGGTGTGATTGCGTCAGCCATAGTGTACAGCAGGTGGTGTAAATCGCGGACATACGTATGCTTCGTGGGCCTATATACGGTGATTCAGGTATGCAAACTGAAGTTGGTCCGGTATTTGCTCCACTTTTCATGTAGGGAGCGGTGGCCCGTCCTCGCTCGCGCGACACGAAACATTGGGCGCCCTGGCTCTTTACCTGTTAACAAATGCGCTTACCGAGAGGCTGACATGAAGTCCCTGTTATATCCCCCAATTTTGCGAATTCGATCATTTCCAGTGTGGCTGGTCGTGGCCATGTTTGGCCTTACGGGATGTTATACCCAGTTGGCGACGCTCGAGCCCGAGCACTACGATGAAGGGCTCGATTTCGTGGAAGCCGACTACGAGCGGGACGGGGATGTGGTCGTGCGTAAATATTATGACGATGGCTCCGTCGACGAGGACTTCTATCCGGCCGGATACGATTGGTACCGTCACGAGCCGTATGCCTTCAGCAGATATTTTTCTTCGTTCTATGATCCATTCTATGGCGACGGCTACTACGGCGACGGTTACTATGGTGGCTGCGGCTATTTTTCCTACTGTGACCCCTACTACGGATCGCACGTCAGCGTGTCGTTGGGCTACGGTCGGCCCTATAGTGCGTTCGGGTTTGGATTCGGCACCAGTTTTGGATACGGCGGATACGGCTCGTTCGGATATGGCTCGTTCGGTTACAGTCCACATTACTTCGGTCATGGCGGAAGCTTCGGGACCGTACATGTCGTGGACCGGAACTACGGTCCCCGGGGGTCCAGTCTGTCGCGCAGCGCGCTCACCTCTACAACATCCGGTAACCGGGGTGGTCGCGCTTCGGGGAATTCAACGCTGGAAGGAACGCGCGGTGTACTGACGGGCAGTGGATCGACGGCCGGGTTTGGGGACCGCGGTGTCGTGTCTACGCGATCCGGGTCCTCAACGGCGGGCAAGCGCACGGAGACGCGATCTACACGCGGAGCGTTGACCGAGGGTCGCACAACGAATACGACTCGCGCTGCCGGGTCTACGACGCGGACGCGCAGTTCGGGCACAGCCACGCGGTCTACGACGCGCACGCGCGGTTCGGGCACGGCCACGCGGTCTACGACGCGGACGCGCGGTTCGGGCACGGCCACGCGGTCCAAGACGCGGACGCGTTCTTCCGGAGCCCGCAGCAGCGGCTCTGGCCGCTCTTCGAGCAAGGCCCGCAGCAGCGGCTCTGG
>JAJCYR010000039.1 GCA_029262775.1 Bacteroidota bacterium | reverse complement strand
AACGTCCTGGCGGCGGAGTTCCTCGCCCAGCAGGGCCTCATAAAACGTCTTGGCACGGTCAATGTCCGCGGCCGGAATTTCAAACCAGTTGACAGGGTTCATGGTATTGTTTTTGATGTGATGAATGGTGACTCGTGATGAAGCGACCGGTTTATTCCACCTCCGTTTATTCCACCTCCGCCCGCGCGCCGCGCGGAAGGGCCATGGCGTCATGGAGGCGGCCGCCAACCATGACGTGCGTAATGTTTTCGGCGTCGCGAAGGCGCGCGAGCGGGTCGCCGTCAATGATCAGGAGGTCCGCGAGTTTGCCTTCTTCAAGCGAGCCGATGTCGCCGTCCATGCCCAGGTAACGCGCGCCGTGGAGCGTGGCCGAGCGGAGCACTTCGTGCGGAGTGAGGCCACCCTGCTCGAGCAGACGCATTTCCCAGTGGAACGCCAGGCCCTGCATCTGCCCGTGGGCCCCGATCTGGACCAGATTCCCCTGCCGGATGAGCGCGGCGGCCGACGCGGCCACCTCATCGTGGAAATACTCATCGGGTGCCGCCGTCTGGCGGCGGCGCGAGAGAGGATCGACCACCGAGCGCGGCACATAGCGCAGCAGGCGCTCGTTTTCCCAGACATTGTCGTGCTCGTAGGCCCAGCGCTCGCCGCTCGGTCCGCCGTAGAGGACAATGAGGGTTGGCGTGTAACCGGTGCCGCTGTGCCGCCAGAGTTCGCGGATGTCCCGGTAGAGGGGCGCGACGGGCAGGTTGTGCTCGATGCCCGTGTGGCCGTCCATGATCATGGTCAGGTTGTGGTTCAGTGTCGATCCGCCCTCAGGGACCACGTTCAGGCCAATCTCGCGCGCCGCCTGCATGATCTGCTGCCGCTGGTTGCGGCGCGGCTGGTTGTAACTCTTCACGCTCACGGCGCCGACGGCCTTCATGCGGCGCAGGTGGGAGCGGGCATCGTCGAGCGAATTCACAATGGCGCGGAAGTCCCCGTCGGCGCCGTAGAGGATGCTACCCGTCGAGAAAATGCGCGGGCCGAGCATGCGCCCGGAGCGCACCATTTCGGAGAGCGTAAAGACGGTTTCCGTATTCGCTGACGGATCGTGCAGCGTCGTGACCCCGAACGCCAGGTTCGCCGAGTAGACCCAGTGCTCTTCGGGCACCGGGCCGCTGAAGAAGTGACTGGCGTGCGCGTGCGCATCGACAAAACCCGGAAGCACGGTCTTGCCCGCGGCATTGACAAGGAGGGCGCCCGCTGGAATGTCGACCGCCCCGCGCGCGCCAATGGCGCGGATTCTGTCGCCCTCGACCACGATGACGCCGTCCTCAATGACCTCGTCCCCGTTCATGGTCACGATGCGCGCACCCGTGATGGCCGTAACCCCATCGGGCCGAACACTTTCGAGCGTCAATCCCATGTGCACCACCGACGAATCGGATCCGTCCACGCGCCGCGTATGGTACTCCTCGCCCACCATCCAGTGAATGGCGGCGCCATCGGCTGAAAAGTGCACGTCCGTACCGAGGTCCCGTGTCAAACGCGTAATGGGAATAGCCTTCGTGTCCTTGTTCAGATCGACCGGGCTGCCGGTCTTCGGAAGCGGCGCGAGATAGGCGTTGAAGAGTTCGTTGAAGGCCACGTGCTCGAAATCCGGGCTGGGAACGACGACATTCGCGTACTTGAGTTCGAAGTGGGTGCGCTCGTCGCCTCCGTGCGCATCCACCGACATATACTTCTTCGACAGGCCGCCACCCGAGAGGAAGTAAATGCGCTCGCCGCGTGGCCCGAAGCGGGCATCCGTTCCCGAGCGCGAGACGAGAACGGGATGCTGACCGCCCGCATCCATCCGATAAATGCCCGTGTCCATGCCGTAGAGCGTGCCGCGCATGCTGCTGCCTCCTGTGCGCCGGTACACAATCTGCGCGCCGTCGGGCGAAAAGCGGGGCTCGGCGTAGTGCCCGGGACGCGTGGTGAGCGTGCGCCCCTCGCCGCCCGACGCCGGAACCCGGCGGATGGTCGCATAGGCCTCGTCATCCCATGTCGTATATACAATGTGCCGGCCGTCGGGGCTGAAATCCGGGTCGTATTCCCAGTGATCGGTCTGCGCGGTGAGGCGGCGCGGCGTGCCGCCTGGCAGCGACTTCGTGTACAGGTACCCGGCGGCGTGAAAAACAGCCGTGCGGCCGTCGGGCGATGTGGCGACGTCGCGGATCATGCGCGCCGTGAACTGCTCCGGATGCACGTCAACCGGCACGCGGAGCGCCTCATGGATGGTGCGCTCGACGTCCACTTCGAAGGGAATGGGCTGTGTGCTGCCCGTCTCGGCATCCACGCGGTAGAGCCCTCCTTTTTTCCAGAATACGATAGATGCGCCGTCCGGCGTCCACGCCATACGCGGGTAGACGCCGAAAATGGCCCAGGCTTCCTGCTGGTCGCGGTCCAGGTCATCGTGCAGCCGGCGGATACCTCCCGTTTCGGTGTCAAACAGGTAAATGGCCGTCTTTTCTCGGGCGCGCCTGACGAAGGCGATGGTTTTGCCGTCGGGCGAAGGGGTGGCGCGGGCCGAACCCCCGGCGCCGGTGATGTAATTCTCCGTGCGACCGGTCTCGCGGTCCAGGCGGCGGATGACGTAGATCTGCGTATTCGGGTCCTTGTTGTACTCGAACGTCGAGCCGCCCGACATGTCCTCGCTGTAGTAGACGTAGCGCCCGTCGGGGCTCACAGCGATTTCGTTGCCCTGGTCCTGCTGGTCGTTTTTGCGCGTGGTGAGTTGCAGCCCGGCCGATGCCGTGCCGCTCGCGTGGTACATCCAGACTTCGCCCGCGCCGAGCGAGCGGCCCGATGTGAAGTGCTTGCGCGCCAGCACATACGCTCCGTCCGGCGTCCAGGCGGGGCCGTTCAGCAGGCGGAACTCCTCCTTCGTGATCTGCAGAGGGTCCGTGCCGTCGGCCTTCATGGTCCAGATGTTGTCTCCGCCCGCGCGGTCGCTCGTGAAGGCAATCCGGGAGCCGTCGGGGCTGAACGTGGGCTGCACGTCCCACGCAGCCCCGGACGTGAGCGGCGTAGCCTTGCCGCCGGCAATAGGCAGCGTGTAAATGTCGCCGAGGAGGTCAAATACCAGGGTACGGCCATCCGGCGATACATCGATACTCATCCACGTGCCTTCGGTCGTGGTGAACGAGACAGATTCCGTCGGGCCAAACGGGGCGGTTACGTCCCAGGTGGTTTTTTCCGGCGAGGGCTCGTCCTGGTCCGGACCATTCTGTGCGGCGGCGGGAGCCACGAGCGACAGGACGGCGGCAAGTGCCGCAAAAAAGAGTAGGGTGGGGGTTGGGCGGGTATGGGTCATGGCGCGCGGCAGAAAAAAGTACATGGATGATGGGATAGATACAAAAGTCCGTAGACGTCGACAAGTACCGCACGGATCATCGGAGGCAACGTGGTAGTTCCCATATACTTCCGTCTCTCAAAGCTTTATGCGCCGACTGTCCATTGTCCTCGTCACCATTCTGTCCGGTTGGATATCCATGCTGCCGGGCGCTGTCGCCCAGTCCACGGAGCCGGCCGCCGTTGCGCGGATGGTGGAGGCGTTCAAAACGGATCCTCGCGGTCCGTACCGCGATATCCGATGGTTTTGTCAGGACGGCACCACGGTGCCAGCAAACCAGCGCTGTGCGAAGCCGGGTAACCAGCGCGCCCGGTACAAGGAATCGGTGGAAGCACTTGCCGCGACGAATCACATCTTCCTGGGCCAGATCCTGGCCACGACCGAAAAAGAGACCTTCTGGGACGAAGGTCATGCCCAGTCGCGCCTGAAGCAGTATCAGCTGGAACAGTATCTCCGGGCCGTGGATGACGGATGGATAAATCGCCGCGCCGTGGGCTACCGCGGGGCATTCCAGATTGAGGACGAAGAAGCCTGGGGGCGGGCCTTCCTGGAGTGGTTGGTGGCCGATACGCGGCGGCTGGAAGAACACTATTTCCTCATTCGACTGGCGGCGCGTGACGTGCCGCACGGGACCAATGACAACGTGGCAAAGCGGGTCCGGACGTCCGCCGTCGAAATTGCCGACGCCGTTCCGGCATTCATGGATTTGCGCGTGAAAATCCATGGCCAGCCCGATGCCCGTGATGCGGGCCGCGTGGAGGCCTTTCGCCGTCAGCGCGCCGCCACGCTCCCTGCCGGTGTCGATGCGCGGCTCCGGGAATTAACCGCGGACCTGACCACCATGTTCAATACCGCCAATTTGGATGGTATTCGGATGCTGCTCGCGACGGTTCCGCAGGCCTCGGCGCTTCGTCGCGAGGTGGGTATTCTGGTAGGGTCCATGGAGGCTACCGATCATCCAGTTGCCCGCGTGGCGATCATGGCCTCTCTGGCCCGGATGGTCCGCGACGGGATTGCCGCCGAGCCCACCCCGGCGGCGCGGGTGGCGTTTCTTGACATAACCAACCGCCTCGAAATCCTGTTGTTGGCAACGTTGTCTTCGGCAACATTGTATTCGGCAACGCCAGAAACGCTGGGCGGGGAGATGGACCGGATTGAGATGATGGCGCTGGCCGCCTCCGGGTTCGGCCTATTGCAATATTGGGAATTGGACGAAGCGATGAGGGCGTTTCACGCGGCCCGGACCGGATCCGAGATGTCGCTGCAATCGCTTACCGACTACCTCGATACCGCCCGGCGGGTCGTGGAATGGAGTTCCCTGACACCGCACGCCACTTACGAAGGCGTAGTGTCCACGTATGCCGCGTTTGAACCCGAGGCGCAGGGGTTCCAGGATGACCTGATACGGGGTTCATTGCTCCTGCCCATGGGGGCGTCCGTGGGTCGCTTGGGGGATGTAGTGGCGCGCGAAGCCGGTTTCAGCAACCACATGCTGGACATTCCAAACCAGGCGGCTGCCCGCGGGCTGAATCCCGGCTTCGCGCGCGGACGGCTGGTGGTCGTGGCAGGCGATCCCGAATTGGTCGACATCGACGCTTCCGCCATTTACGTCTTCAATCGCCCACCAGCCGATCTGAAGCCCGTTTCCGGTATTCTGACCGTAACCGAGGGCAACATGGTCTCGCATGTGCAGTTGCTGGCGCGGAATCTGGGTATTCCGAATGGTGTGGTATCGGCGGGCAATCTGCGGGATCTGCAGGCCCATGACGGTCAGACCGTGTTCATGGCCGTGTCGAGTACCGGTACCGTTATCCTGAAGCGGGCGAGCGACATGACCGCCGAGGAGCGGGCCCTGTTTGACGTCCGCCAGCGCTCGGACGAGCGCATTGAAGTGCCGGTGGGGCGCATGGACCTGACCGGGCGCATCATCCTGGACCTGTCCGACGTCGATGCATCTGATTCCGGAATTCTGACAGGACCGAAAGCCGCCAATCTGGGGCAGCTGAAGGTCCTGTTTCCTGACCACGTGGTGGAAGGTATTGTGATTCCGTTCGGCATTTTCCGGGCCCACATGGACCAGTCCATGCCGGAAACGGGGGGATCGTACTGGGAATTCCTGACGGCCTCGTTCGCAGAAGCCGACGCCATGCGTGGCCGGGGCGCGGGGGAAGCGGACATGGACGCGTATCTGCTGATGCGCCTCGCGACCGTTCGGGCTGCCATTTCCCGCATGCCACTCATTCCGGATTTCCACGCGCAGCTGACGCGGCGATTCCGCGAGGTGCTCGGCGGCGACATGGGTACCATTCCGGTCTTCCTGCGCAGTGACACCAACATGGAAGACCTGAAAGACTTTACGGGCGCCGGATTGAATTTGACGCTCTTCAATGTGCTCGATGCCGACCGCATTGTGCAGGGCATCAAGGATGTATGGGCCTCCCCCTACACCGAACGCAGCTTCCAGTGGCGGCAGAAGTACCTCCTGAACCCCGAAAATGTGTATCCATCCATCCTCATCATCCCCAGCGTCAATGCGGACCACTCCGGCGTGGTCATCACGAAGGGTGTAGTCGGCGGCCAGGAAGATGACATTACCGTGGCGTTCAACCGCGGCGTAGGCGGCGCGGTCGACGGGCAGGCGGCCGAGACGTGGCTGTTGCGGGCAGACGGCACCCATGTATTGCTGTCCCCGGCCCGTGAGCCCTCCTATACGTCCATTCCGGCGTCCGGGGGGCGCCTCATGGTGGCTACCACATTTACCCATCGTATCCTGTCCAACGAGGACCTCGCGGGACTTCGTAGCATGGCCAACGACGTGGAGCGGCGCATGCCGGGCTCGTCGAACGGCCCGTACGACATGGAACTCGGCTTCAAGGATGGCAGGATTTCGCTGTTTCAGGTGCGGCCATTTGTCGAAAATAGAGCCGCGCTGTCCACGGACTATCTGAGTGGCCTTTCACCCGCACTCCCTGCCGACACGCGGGTCCCACTTTCGCTGAGGTTGAACCCATGATTCGTCTTTCTCTCGCTCTCGTCGCCACGTTGGTGGCCGCCTATCCGTACCCCATTGATGGATATGACACGACAGGTATTCGTCGTCTGCTGTACGTTCAGAGAGTTGCGGATGGGTCCTTGAAAGGCACGGCGCCTATACCAGGTGCCATGATGTCCATTGACGATATCCGGTTGAACCTCATTGGCGAGGCCGACTTTCTGCGGGAACTTCCGGAGCAGGATCCGGAGCTTGCCCGCGCCGTGAATAGCCTGTTTCCAAATTTGTCGGACGCCTATTCGGTGGCCGTAATGGATGTCACGCCCGGCCAACCCGTGCGCTACGCCATGCGAAAAGGGGCAACCATTTACCAGCCGGGCAGCGTCGGGAAAATCGTCGTCCTCGCGGCTTTCATGAACGAGCTGAAACGAATTTACCCCGATTCATTTGCCGACCGGCAGGCGCTGATGCGCGAGCGAAGCGTGCGCGGCGGCCAATGGGCCCTCACAGATGAGCATACGGTCCCGTTTTTTGACCCGGAAACCAGCACGTTGGTCAAACGCACGGTTCGGGCCGATGATGTGTTCACGCTCTACGAGTGGGTGGATCACATGATGAGCGTCTCCAACAACGGGGCCGCCAGCGTGGTCTGGCGTGAGGCGCTGTTTATGCGCGTCTTCGGCCGAGAGTACGCAACGTTGACCGAGGAGCGTGCTCAGGCCTGGGTGGCAGCCACGCCAAAGTCCGAGCTCAGTGCGCTGGCCATGGAGGTCGTCAATGCTCCGCTCCGTGACATCGGGATTACGGACGACGAGTGGCGTCTCGGATCCTTCTTCACCCAGGGAGCCAGCCGTCAAATTCCGCGTAGCGGCGGCAGCGCCGGGACCGTACAGGGAGTGATGAAATTCCTGGTCCGGATGGAGGCCGGGGAAGTCGTTGACGAGGCGTCAAGCCTGGAAATGAAGCGGTTCCTCTACATGACCGACCGGCGAATCCGGTATGCGGCCTCACCCACGCTGCGCGACGCGGCGGTGTACTTCAAGTCCGGAAGCCTGTACAGTTGTCAGCCCGAGGAAGGCTACTCGTGTGCCAAGTATAAAGGCAATCGGGTCAACTATATGAATTCGGTCGCGATCGTGGAGCACCCCGACGGCGCCCGGTACATGGCGGTCCTGATGTCGAACGTGTTGAAAAAGAATTCGGCCAGCGACCACATGGAGTTGGCTTCGTCCGTTGACCGGATTATTCGGCGGAAATAGGGCCGGTCAAGACGCCTGGATAGCTTCTTCGGCCCGAACCGCAAAATCCCGGATTCTTGGATTGTCGTGGGACGTGAACGATTGTACAAGCGTGAGGCAGCCGGGGTCTCCCAACTGTTCAATGAGGTATAATACGGCCTGTTTCAGCTTCACATCCCGACTCTCGAGCAGCATGGAAAAGCACGTTCGCTGGTCCGGGATGTCAATTTTGAGCAACCGGATCGTTTCTTCCGTCACTGTCTGCAAGAGCGCCGTCTCGACAATAGGCAGTACAACGCGTTTCAGATTGCCGAACAGCAGGCTGCCCAGATATTCCACACTGTTGGTCCGAAGATCGGCACTGCTGCTTTGGATACCCTCATAGATCGGCAGGATTTCTTCCGGAGGATATTTCAGTCCGAGCAGGCGGAAAATTCGTTCCAGTATCAGATCCAGACGCCGCTCCAGCAGCACTATCAGGCTGCGCCGGGCATCGGCTACGGCCGGGGTGTCACTGTCGACACGATGTGTTTCCGCGTACAGGGCGGCGAGCGTATCCAGATACAGTGCGGCATCACGAACAATGAGTCCGATCACCTTTTTGTGTTCTATCACAAGCAGTGGCTCCTTCAACCTTAACGTATTCAGAGCACGCAGGGCCTCGATTTGAACGGTGATGTCGTCGTGGGCTGTTAGTTTCAGCAGAAAGGCCACGGCCTCCTGTTCGCGAATGCGCTCAGCGACACGAGGGAATTGACGCACGGCCTCTAAACTCACTTCTCCGTCTGCCATGAGACGAAGAAGCTCCGGGAAGACCCCTTTTCCGGACTGAACGAGGGCCTGGATTGCGGCCGGGCGGCGTTTCGCGTGCTCGAGGGCTCGGCACAACACAGGCGTGAATCGGGTGTGCGCGGTGAGCCCTGCAGCGACCAGGGCGAGATCGACCAATTCGGAGTGATCTTCCTCCAGATAATTGTCGAGAACAGGGTAGAAAGATTCCAGGTTGGCGCGTCCAATGGCCCGGATAATGGCACGCTCATAGCGAAAACGCAGGTCCGCATCTTCTATCATACGGATGAAATGGAGCTTGTCGTGCAGACGCTGCTCCAGCTTGAACAGCTTTACCATTTCCCGGTTGTCTCGGGACTCCACCGCGATACCGACGAGGGCGGCGCAGTTCACGATTTCATCTTCGTGTTGCAGGTAGTGGTCCAACAGCGCCACGCGGCGGTGACCGGCATGCCCAATCAGGTAGGCGACTGCCCGGATCTGGACATCGTAATGGTCATCTTCCACGAGGGGGGCCACCATGTCGGAAATATCCGGCGAGGGAAACACGTACATGGCGTCAAGAGCCGCGGCACGAATGGCAGGTGATTCGTGGGACAGCAGAGGCAGAATGTCGGGGATGAGCCGATCCTCGTGCAACTCCACTGCCTTGCGCAGCACGTAGAGACGCTGGCGCTCGGCGCCGACCTGGAGCACCCGACATAGTCCCTGTACGATGGATTCAGAATCCGGCCCGGGCTCGGTACGTTTTCCAGACTCCATGTGATCGGTGAGCTTCCGTTTGAATGTATTCACATATTCGCTCCGGACGCCGACGGCGAAATACATCCAGATACCCGCCAGCGGCAGGATCAACAGTCCCGTCATCTGTACCGACAGGTCGAGGCCTGAGACCATGAAAATGAGCAGGAGGCCGCCGATTCCCGTCGCCGCGCTGTCCACAAAGATGTCAATGAAGCTCTTGGCCTGGTACTTGATGGTAGCCGGCAGCGGCAGGGCCAGTAATTCCGTAGCCGATTTGTTGATGGATTGCTTCAACGTGACGTCGGCTGCTTTCATAAAAATGCCGACGGCCAGTACCGGGAAGACCAGCAGGACCATGGCGCCGAACAGGAGCGTGGCTGGCAGGACGAAGAGGGAGACGCCAACCCCGTATACACCTACAATGCGCCGGGTGAGGAAGAGTTGGATACCGAGCGATACCACATTGAACGTGGAAAACCAGAATCCGAAGAACGCGGCAAGCTCGTCGCTGTCTTCGATGGAGCTGGCCGCCAGAGCGCTGAACTGGTAGTCAACCAGTTTGGCGACAATCACACCCACGCCCACGATACTGGCCAGGTAAACGAGGTGTCGGGATTTCCTGATCAGCCGAATGGGATGATCCCCGAACGTGGTCAGCCTGTTTCTGTGCTGCAACGGATTCAGTGGGGCCACGTGCGTCTTCCAGGTGTAGGACGTCACGGGAATACAACCAGCCAGAACGACGGCGGAGAGCATGACCAGATTTTCGGCACCTACGAGGGGCGCGAGGGCGCTCGTGAGATAGCCACCCGTGATGCCGCCCGCAATGGCACCGGCGCCGATAAAACCGAAGAGCCTGGTGGCTTCGCGGTTCGTAAACACCAAATTCGCCAATATCCAGATTTGTGACGTGGCCACGACGCCGAAAATAGCCGTTGCAACGTAAAAGGCGTAGTACAACCAGACGCCCCCGGGTCCCACGTGCAGTAAAATGACCAGAACCACCTGGGCCATGGCCGCAGAGCCAATGGTCCAATGCATAATGGTCTTCAGGGGAATTCGGTGCAAATAGCGGGCGTAGAGCGACGAGACCACCATGGCCACTGCCGCCACCAAAATGAATACGACGGGCAGCTTGCGCACGCCCACGTTCGACAGGAACAGCGCCTGGACGACCGGCTTGACAATTAGAAGCGATAAAATGACCAGGAAAATGTTCAGCTGCATGAGCAGCGCACGGCCATATTCGCCTTCGCGGATGTCGAATGCGAGCCGGAGAAACCGCTTGAAATGGTCTTCCAGAACGCTTCGTTTCATATCCCAGAAGTTGAAACAGGCCGCAACAGGTCATCTACTTCGAGTATCAGCTGTCGGAGAATTTTCTCGCCGTCTGCGTCATCGATGAGGGCGACCAGGATGTAGCGCCGCCAATCTGGTCCCCAAACCAGCACCGAATCTGAGTGGTACGTCCGCCAGGATCCTGACTTCCGGAACAGCCGAGCACGCGGGGCAATGGTGTCGAGCGTACTGACAAACTTGTGATGTAGGGCAGGGTCGGACAATATTCCGAGCATTTCCACGGACCGCTCCCGGCTCACCAGTTGCCCGTACGCCAAAAGGTAGTAATAGCGGGCTACCTGCGTTGCGGTTGCCCCGTGGCTGATACCAGCCAGAGGATCGGGGCGCCGCGCACCGGACTTGGCGTAACGCTTTCCGACCCACAGACCACCACCATTCGATGGGTCGTAGAGTTCGTATTCAGGATCCTGAAGCACAGACGCAATTTTATCGTATCCCAAACGGTCGATCATGCGCGTAGATGCGGCGTTGTCCGAGCGGCTGATCATCATCCTCATATCATTGGAAATAGCCGGTGTCTGCACCAGTTCAGCCTTTTCGACGGCGTCCATCGCCGCGAGAAGGATGGCAATTTTGGGCAGGCTCGCCGCGTACATCATGTGCTCTCCGTTGACGTCCGCAAATCGGGCGTTCAGGGGATCCCGCAAATCCACCAGTCCAATGGCAATTTTTCCGTTGGCCGCCAGGCGGGACCATTTTCGGTTCTTGCTGATGATGAGGTCCAGTTTTTTCTGGAAAGCCACGTCGTGCAGCTCGCGAAGGGGCCGAATCAGCGAATCGGGTACCTGCATGGGCAGCGTGTCCATTTCGACGAGTGCGTGGACCGGCATGGCGCCGTCGTCATTGTGGTTGCCATAGAGGCCTATCTCATAATGGATCCAGGCCATGGCCGAGGCGGCCACAATGAAGGTGCAGAGGATGAGTGCAGAGACGCGATTTGATGTGCGATGAGGCATGGATGTGTTGGAATGGATGCGCGCTCATACGGCGCGAATCCAAGATAGTCTCACAACATGAGTGCTGCGAATAAATTCATAAATCGTTGAGGGTTGCCCATCAAGACGGGTACGCATTTTTACCCTTGCGCGTCCGGCCACCGTCACGTAGAATGCTCTCCCCCTCGACAAGTCTACTTCCAAAACCAAACTTGAGAGGATATCATGCGTATTCGCCTTGCCTTGCCTTGCCTTGTTGGGCCTGACCTTGTCTGCCTGCTCTGACAGCATTTCTTCGTTTGAGACGGATTCTGCCGTTGGAACAGAAGTGCAGGCTACCGAAGCTTTTCATATTCCGGACGCTGAGTCCGAGATCACTGACGCTGGCGTACGTCGCTTCGCCCTCCTGCCACTTCACAAGCGGGTTGGTGAAGTAACTTCGCAGATTGCATTGAATTGCGATACGAAAACGCTCGATAACGCCGACGTCGGGACGCTGGGCGAGACGTGCGTAACGAGTAATTTTGATGGTACATCGTGGGAGATCGGTTCTTGGCACGCATCCAGTTATACATTTTGTCCTCCCACGTGGAATATTCTCGGCCACACCGTCAATGCCTACATTGCCA
>JAJCYR010000038.1 GCA_029262775.1 Bacteroidota bacterium | reverse complement strand
GCCTGCGTGACCACGCCGCCCGTGGATCCGGGTGCCAACTCGCTCTCGGGCACGGTCTTCATTGATGCCAACCAGGACGGCTTCCTGTCCGGCGGCGAAAGTGGACAGAGCGGCGTGACGGTCAACGTCTACCGCGACACGAACGGCAATGGCAGCCGCGATGCTGGCGAGCCACTCTTTGCGACGACGGTGACGGCCGGTGACGGTACCTATTCGGTGGCTGTACCGACCGTCGGTCACTTCGTGATTGAAACCGACTTCCCGGGCAGCTACCCGGCGAACGCTACGCTCACGACAGACAATGTGGAAATCGCATTCTTCGCCGGATTCGGCCTCTCAGACACCGGAAATGACTTCGGATTCTTCGCCCCTGGTGGCGGCGACCCGGATGAGATCGATCTGAGCCTCAACAAGACGGGCAACGCCGCACAGGTTCAGGTGGGTGGAAACATCACCTACACGCTGACGCTGACCAACAGCTCCGCGGCCGATGTAGCCGCAACGGGCATCGAAGTGTGGGACGTGTTTCCGAATACGCTCATCGAAATCCAGTCCACGACGCCACAGTCTGGTGTAACGTTCAATAATTCGAACGGAACGCTGAAATGGACCGTAGCCAGTCTCGCTCCGGGAGCCAGCATACAGTTGATCATTGTGGCAGAAGCCATCCAGGAAGGCACGGCAGAGAACTGTGCCCAGGTTGGCATGGCAACGGGCAACGACACCGACTCCACGCCGGGCAATGGCGTGGGCCAGGAGGACGATTCCGATTGCTTCACGGTCGAGATCACACCGGATCCGCCGGTTACCGGTGGCTCCATTGGTGACTTTGTCTTCCAGGACGCCAACAACAACGGCCTCCAGGATGCCGGTGAGCAGGGACTTGGTGGTATTCTGGTCCGCCTCTACGCCGGTGCCTGTGGCCCGAACGGTGCCCCGATTGCGCTGCGCACAACGCAGCCGAATGGTGCGTACTCCTTTACGGGTTTGCCCGCCGGAGACTACTGCGTGGACGTCCGCGACGACACGGTGCCCTTCGGATTCGTGCTCACGACTGCGAATGACCCCATGACGGTCAACCTCTCCGCCGGCGAGCAGTTTGACGATGCCGATTTCGGTTACTTCTTCGATCCGCAGCTCACTACGGTCGACCTCGAACTGGTCAAGGAAGTCAACACGTCTTCTCCGGCCCTGAACGAAAATGTAACTTTCACTATTACAATTCGAAACCAGGGTCCTGGCGTCGCCACGGGCGTGATTGTCCGCGACATCATTCCTGTAGGCCTCCAGTTCGTGTCGTCGAACCCATCGGTAGGTAGCTACGATCCGTCGAAGCTCGGCTTCTGGACCATCGGAACGCTTGCAGTCGGCCAGACGGAAGTGCTTACCATCACGACCACCGTCGTGATCACGAACATGATCGAGAACATTGCACAGGTCATCGCAGTGGACCAGCCGGACATTGATTCAACACCCGGAAACGGTGTGCCCGACGAAGATGACCAGGACAACGCGCTGGTAGAATCGCGTGGTCCAGGCGCCGCTGGTGACATAACGCGCGCCGAATGCGCCGACATTGGCACCATCAACGCCCTCTACTACGAGCCGAACGCCAACGTGGTGCTCGCGGGCTCGCAGGTGGGTAGCGTGCATATCTCGAATGACCAGGGTCAAAACTGGCCGGTCGCCATGCAGTCGAATGGCGGTGCTGCCGTAACCGACATCGTGGGTCTGGCCGATGGTTCTGCCATCTTCGCATCGACCTTCGGCGACGGCGTGTGGCGCTCGGTCGACGGCGGCGAAACCTGGAGCAAGTACCGCCTCGGCACCAACAAGCTCACAGATCTCGATCTGGACGAGGTGAACAACGTCCTCTATGCAGCGGCTGACAAGAAGGTCATGACGGTCGATCTGGGAACAGGGGCAACCGCTACGCTCCCGGCCGATCCGTTCGGTGACCAGGTGCTCTCGCTGGTCTATGATGATGCCAACTCCCGTCTCATTGCGGCCTCGGCTGCAGCCGGCGCGTGGAAGTTCGAGTCCGGTGCATGGACGGACGTGAACAACGGTCTACCCATCGGCACGATCAACGCCATGATTGTGACTCCTTCCGGCATGGTGCTCGCCGGCACGAACTCCGACGGCGTGTACGTCTTCGGGGGCAGCATGTGGATCCAGTTCGGTATGGGCCTTGACAACGACCCGATCGAGTCCTTCGGTCTCGGCGGCAACGGTGAACTCCTTGCTGGATCGCGCGAGTCAGGTGCCTACTTCTACAACCAGATCAGCGGAAACTGGGAGTCGATTGGCAACCTGCCCATCTTCACCGTGGCCTCAATGGCGGCTGGCGCCCAGGGCGAAGTCTACGCTGGTGCGCCCGGTGAAGGCATCTACCTGATTGTCGATACGGACTTTGACGGTATCCCGGACATGAGTCACCAGGTGGCCAACTTCATGACCAATGCGGTCATCCAGGACATGGTCGTGGACGATGACGGCAACATCTGGGCGGCGAGCTTCGGCTACGGCGTGCTCTTCTCGAGCGACGGCGGCAACTGCTGGTCCCGCATGAACCGTGGACTGGAAAACCTCTGGACGTTCGCCATTGATCGTACGTCGGATGGTACGCTCTTCATCGGCATCTGGGCCGACGGACTGGGTGGTATCTGGCGCTCAACCAACAACGGCCAGGATTGGGAGCTCGTTGGCTTCCCAACCCGCCAGATCATCTCCATCGCGATCGATCCGAACAACGAGGATATCGTCTATGCAGGGGCCAACCTGTCCGGTGTGGGATCCATCGTGGTCTCGTCCGACGGTGGCAACTCGTGGACGCAGCTCCAGTCCTTCATCCAGCCGGTCTGGGCTATCCGGATTGATCCGGCCAACTCCAACCACATTGTGGTGGGTACACTGGGCGATGGCGTGTACGAGAGCACGGATGCAGGCCTCACATGGACGCAGATCGGCTCCCCCGCAAATGGCCTCGACGATCCCAATGGGTTTGACCTCCAGTTCGGCCCGGATGGCGCGGTCTACGCCGCAACCAACCGGGGCGTCTATCGCTACGACTCGGTGGGCGGCTTCCCGACCAACACATGGACTCTGTTTGGAAATGGTAGTGAGGACTATCAGTTCAGAACGATCGAGTTCGTCGGCAGCGACATCTTCGGTGGCACCTGGAATGCAGGGCTCGTGATGTACAACAGTCTGACCGGTGACTGGACGGATCTCGGACTCGGTGACATCCCGGTCATTGCCTTCGCGGTGCACGAACTCTCACAGACGCTTGTGATAGGCACGGAGGGTCAGGGCGTATTCCTGAACCATAACATCGGACAGAGCATTTCCACGTCGGTCGAGAATGTACTCGTCGGCAGCGAACTGCCCACGTCCTTCGGACTGGATCAGAATTACCCGAACCCGTTTGCTTCGCAGACCACGGTACCGTTCCGTCTGGTAAACTCCGAATACGTGAACGTGACGGTCCATGACATGCTTGGCCGCGAGGTCTCGACGCTCGTGGATGAGGTCCTGCAGGCGGGAGAACATCATGCCCGCTGGACGGCGGAGGGTCTTCCGTCCGGAACGTACCTCGTCCGCCTGCGCGCCGGCGAGCATTCCTTCACGCGCATGGTCGTGCTCATGAAGTAACCCGACGTAGATCACCTGACAATGATCACCACCGATGAGGGGCGGGGCCGGGAGGCCCCGCCCCTCCTGCGTTTGTATCTTTGCGCATGACACAAAAAGAAGCCCTCCACCTCCTACAATCCGGTACCAATATCTTCCTGACCGGCGCACCCGGAAGCGGCAAGACCCATACCGTTGGAGCGTTCATTGACTGGCTGCGCACCCAGGGCCGAACGCCTGCCATTACGGCGTCTACCGGGATAGCCGCCACGCATCTGGGAGGCATGACCATCCATTCGTGGAGCGGGATCGGTGTCAAGGAAAAACTGACGCCCGCCGATCTGCGTGGACTCGGCCAGACCAAACGCCTCGTGGAGCGCGCCCGCCGCACCGATGTACTCATCATCGATGAGATCTCCATGCTCTCCTCCGGAACGCTATCGGTCATCAACAATGCGTGTAAGACGCTGCGGGACAACAAGAAGCCGTTTGGAGGCCTACAGGTCGTACTCGTCGGAGATTTTTTCCAGCTGCCTCCCGTCCAGAGGCGGGACCCGGCCGAAATAGCCCGGCCGGACCTGTTTGGAAGCGCCGGCAGCGATACCACCATCTTCGCCTTTTCCTCCCCGGCCTGGCACGAGGCCGACCTCCAGATCTGCTACCTCACCGAGCAGCACCGGCACTCCGACCGCAACTACCTCGGCATTCTCTCATCGATCCGCGATGAAACGGTCGATGACGACGAGAAGCACGAGCTCGCCACACGCATGACGCGGCAAACGCCCGCCGGCGTCCCCAAGCTCTTTACCCACAACCGGGACGTGGACAAGGACAATGCCCGCCTGCTGGCTGCCCTCCCCGGCGACGTTCACCGTTTCAAGATGGAGTGGGAAGGCCCGACGCCGCTCGCCAAAGCCCTTGCCCGCGGGTGCCTCTCGCCCGAAACGCTCGAACTCAAGATCAACGCACGCGTCATGTTCACGCGCAATGATTTCACAGCGGGGTTCGTGAACGGCACGACCGGTACGGTTGTCGAATTCCAGGACGACGCCGACGGACTGCCCATCGTGGAGACCGATGACGGGCAGTTTATTGAGGTCGAACTCGCCGAGTGGCGCATGGACGAGGGCGCCGATGAGAACGCCCTTATCCGCCAGGTGCCGCTCCGACTGGCGTGGGCCATAACCGTTCACAAGAGCCAGGGCATGTCGCTCGGATCAGCTTACATGAACCTCTCGCGCACGTTCGAATTCGGCCAGGGCTACGTGGCCCTCTCTCGCGTTCGCACCCTCGACGGCCTCTACCTCGCAGGAATCAACGACCAGGCGCTCCGCGTGCATCCACACATCGTAGACGTCGACCGGACGTGGCGACGGGGGTAGCCGGAAACTGAATGAATCCGTGGGCTACGAACTCGAAACCGATCCCCACCTCGCGCCGCTCTCCCTCGCGCTCCGACGAACAGGCGCCATGCTGCTCGACATGCTGGTCGTCTACGCATGGATCATTGTGCTTACGCTCCTGTCGTTTGCCGTCAATGCCATTATTCCGTTCCACGGGGCCCTGGGAACGTCCTACGTTGCTCGCCACCTGGTGGGCTTCTTTACGCTCACCTTGCCCATCGTGATGTATTTCGCGCTCATGGAAGGAACGCCGCGCCAGGCGTCGTGGGGAAAACGGCGGCTCGGGCTGCGTGTTGTTGCTCGTCGCGGCGGCGCCGCCTCCATGGGCCAGCGCCTGCTCCGCAACGCCGTCAAGTTTCTTCCCTGGGAAATGGTCCACACCCACATGCACCTCAACCCCGGCTTCATGATGACTGGCGAAACCTCCCCGGCCGGATGGATGCTCGGCATCTATGTGCCGTGCGGGCTCGCCCTCCTCTACGTCCTACAGGTCTTCGCCGCCAAAAACGGCCGCACGATCTACGAAACGTGGAGCGGCACCGCGACTATCCGAACCTGAATCCGTAGGCTACCATAGCTAATGCCGGGGTGCATGATGTTGTCCGGTGCATAATGCTCTCCTCTGAGGTGACGCGATTCACGCTCGCGACATTCTGGGACCGCTCGCGCCACGTCAGGCTGAATTACGACATTTCGCCCTTATGTCCCGAGACACGTAAAACTTACAGGACAACAGTGGGAAGTCAAGTTCAGCCAGCAACGACCGCGACCCGTGTCGACCCCGCCACCATCCTCAGTAATCTCGGCAACACATTTCCGGGCCCCTTGCACTTTTGGACCGATCGGTCCTATACTGAGTGAGCACACAATGAACGTCCCGCTCCAGCCGCATGAACCGACCGCTCGCATTCGATCCCGACATCGCCCTCGACCAGGCCATGCACCTGTTCTGGGAGCGCGGGTATGAGGGCACATCGTTGCAGGACCTGCTCCGGGCGACGCATCTATCGAAAAGCAGCCTGTACCAGCAGTTCGGAAGTAAACACGCCCTGCTGCTCGAGACCATTCGCCGCTACCGGGACGAAATTTCTTCCCGGATGGATGCATCGCTCGCGGCGGCCCCAACTGGCCGCGCGTTCATCGAGGACGTGTTCAGCGAATTCACGGGCGGCGGAGCGACGTCTGCGGGCCCAGCCGGGACGGAAAGCGGATGCTTCGTACTCAACTGCGCCAGCGAATTTGCCCAGCGCGACAGTGAAGTGGCCGAGCTCGTTACGGGCGGGCTCGCACAGTTCGAAGCCATTTTCGAGGCCGCCGTCAGGCGCGCGCAGCAGGAAGGCGACATCGCGCAGGGCCGCGGCGCGAAGGCGCTCGCCCGCTATCTCGTATCGAGCCGCAGCGGACTGAAGACAATGGCAAAAGCCGGCGCCGAGCCGCACACCATGCAGGACATTGTGGGCACCGTGCTCCACACGCTGTTCGGATAGACATTCAAACCACACGACATTACCATGGCACAACTACCCTACATCGAGCCCGAAGACGCCGATCCAATCACGAAACAGGTCTACGACAAGACCGTGGCGCGTTTCGAGATGGTCCTGAACATCTTCAAGATCACAGGCAATGCTCCGGAAATTGCCGAAAAAATGTGGGAGATCTTTTTCGAGATCCTGCGCGATGGACAGGTGGACTGGGTCACGAAGGAGCTGCTCATTCTCAAGGCCACGAAGATGGGCGATTGCCTCTACTGCGTGACGCAGCATGAGGCGGTGAGTGCGCGGCTCGGTGTAAGCCGCGAGAAGCAGCAGGACATTGTGGGCGTCGAGTACCGGCACAGCGCGCATTACACGCCCGCCGAAGTGGCCATTCTCGACCTCTGTGCGCACGTTGTCCTCAGCCCCGAGGAAATCCCGGCCGATGTCTGGCAGCGCGTCCGCGCCCACTACGACGACGGCCAGGTGGTGGAAATTGTGGCAACCATCGGGGCCTACCTGCAGGTCAGCAAGTTCGGCGATGCCATGGGCGTCGAGCTCGAGCCGGTCTGGCACGGGCACGACCCCGTCCTCTTTGCGGCCGAGCCGCCCACATCGAAAGCCGCCCGCCACCACCTCGAGCACTTTCTTGAAGCGAGATGAAGAACCAAAGCGCCTGAGAGCGCCCCATCCGAGAATAGACCATGCCAGCAGTAGCCACACTTGACAAATCAGCGGCCCCAGAGGCCCTTGCCGACGTTTTTGACCGGACCGAGGCCCATTTCGGGCGCATTCCGAACCTGGTCCGCGCCCTTGCATCGAACACGGAAATGTGCCGGAGCATCACGGATTTCCTCATCCAGTCGCTCGGCCCCGGCCGCATTGACTGGGCCTTCAAGGAGCTCGTCGTGCTCAAGACGCTCCGCGCCATGGGCAGTTTCTACAGTTATGGGGCGCACGAAAAACTGGCCCGCGACCTCGGCGTGTCAGACGACAAGCTGGGCGACATGGCAAACTCGCTCTGGCAGCTGAGCCCGGACTATTCGGACGCCGAAAAGGCCGTCTTCGAGCTCGTCGAACAGACCGCGCGTGACGCCAACGACGTATCGGATGCCCTCTGGGAGCGCCTCCGCTCTTACTGGGACAATGGCCAGCTCCTGGAAATCAACGCCGTCATCACGACATTCATCATGATCGGCCGCGTCGGAGACACGCTCGGCGTCGTGGACGTGGAGCTCTTTACGGCAGAGGCGTTTGGACGGCTGAGGGGTTAGCTGTGGCAAGCAGCAAGCTTTTTCGTCTGACCATCAATGGCGCGAATCGCTTCCCGGTCCAAATCGGAGAGCCCGCCTATTCAGGGTGCTCATACTCGGCGATAATTCTCCGCACAACACCGGCAGAAATATCACCTCGAATGCGACGATACCGCTTCAATAGGCGACGGATATTCCGCTTAAATTCGGATGTGTAGCGAACTTCAACTGGAGGAGTCCCCTCATGCTGCATCGGTGTCCTCCCAAAGCTCCGACACCGGGTGAGTCTCTCCCGTCTGGGCTTCTGACCAACTCTGTCGGAAACTCTCTTCTGCGGACGGCAGCACTACACCCTCACGAAAGGCCTGCATCAACTTGAGTAGTGTCGGAAGATATTCAGGCGGAATCTTGTCGAGTTCTTCGATCACCTCTGAACGGTGTAATGATTGCGCTGTGGCCATGATCTGCTCCGGTTAGCCTGGAACGGGTTTGTGTATCGTGAAACGCTTCAGTTGCCAACGAGGTTCAACCCCACTCGGTTACCGGCGGCACATCCGTGACCTCCCAGCGCCAGGCGTCATCAAGAAACGCCGCTGCCAATTCGGCCCCTTGTTCGACATAGAATGTGACGGAAAGCTACCGATACCTGATGTCCTCCCGCGCTGACGAGGAAATCTCTACCCGCATCAGAGGCTGAATTCCTTACGAATGGCCGCCATGACATCCTCAAAGGGGGACATCACCTCGTCACCCGTCAGGTCAGCCTGATACCTCCGACTGGCCTCAGCGGCCCAGGCTTGCTCGATTTCATTGTCTTCGTCCAGACTTGAAATCAATCGCTCAGCCAGTCGCGCCCGAACGCTGCGGGGAAGCTTCATAATTTCAGCACCCCCCACACAGCGACCTGGGGCACATCCTCGTCCGTTTTCCGGTCACCGATCACGAAGTCGCGCCCAATCTGTTCTATCTCAACGCCGGCATCGAACTCGATCGAACCCAGGAAAACACCAGCCTCATCCGTAATGTCCCAGCGCTGCACCGTATCGAGCGGTCGAACGTGGTGGCGCAACCAGACGTTCCGATCGGAATCGACCAGCAACTGACTGTAGGCCGGGTAGCGCTCCGTCATTTCAATATTTCGGTACTCTTCGAAGTACCGGTCGAATAGCTCGGGCGGAAACCGCTGGGCATCTTGTCGCGCCTGCGCATCAATATCTTCCGTCTGGATGCGCCGGTTCCGCTCTGGCATTCTGACAATTCGCAGCAGTTCACCCTGCAGATCAAACACGCGGTACTCGTACGCTTCACCTGTTGAGATGGCGATGCTGTCCCCGACGGCTGCAAATGAAGTCACCGTGCCAAACGGATGCGGTCGAGAGCCAAACTCCTGGCCCAATCGCTGCCCACCAGATACGGTCACGATGGTGTCAACGGTAGTTTCGGCATGTCCAACAATCATGCTGGTTTCCGTTTCATACAGCCCAATATGGCCTTCGAGCGCTTGGGGAGCCCACAAGAGACCGAGAAATGTACCGGAAGCCGTGCACCGTAGCGTATAGGGTCGCACGCCATTTGGAAATATCCTCCTTGTCTCGACGAAATCACCATCCGGCGTGTACGTCGATTGCCTCCAGTCCAGGTCATAGACGTTGAAATGACCGGGCTCGCAGGCCATGATGGCGCGAATATATTCGAATTCACCGGGCCCCTCGCCCTTACGACCCTCAGTCCGGACGTGTCCGCCCTCCTCGTCGTAGAGCCGGACATCGGTCTCGCCAGCCGCCACGACACCGCCGCCCGGCAACCGGTGCGCGCCACCTATGCGCTTGAAGAGGTACGCCTCGTCGCCATCCACCGCCCCGATTTCCAGGACCGGGTCAGCACTGATTTCCCACCTCGTATTCTCGGTCCACGTCCCCGAGAAATTGGTAACTATCGTCACCCCGCCGCTGTCCGCAATGGTATGGGTCTGTGCCGGGTGGCCGGGATTTTCGGCGGCGCAGCCCGCAGCAACGAGGGCAATCGCCACGGCAGCATATCGAATAGTCATCCGTATTCTCATTCCTCTGATCGCTCGGCTGGCAATGCTCCAAATTGACGTGATGCGTGAAATACTGTCAGCAGCTCCGCATAGTCCGGTCTGCTCTGAGCATGGTAGGCGCCTATGGCCTCAAGATCCTGCATATGCCCGTGGCGTCCAAACTACCTCCGCCATGACGCGATCTGCTCTTCAATGCGTCGCTTCACCTCCTCGTGCGGAATGGTTTCCCCGCGCCGGGCCTGCTCCAGCCCTTGCTCGATTTTGCTCAGCAGGAGAAGACGCTCAATAGCGTCTTCAACCGTCGCATCCTCGGGTAGATCAACGACGGCTCTCACGATTTGACCTTTGGAGATGCTAGTAGTAATAGGCAGAACGCTGGTTCGGCGTGGCAGGCATGTAGTTCTTGAGGATACGCACACGAGCAACGGCGGTTCGACCACCGGCTGCCTGCAGGCCGGGTAGAGGTCGGTCATGTCGATATTTCGGTACTTGTGAAATGACCGCCAGTAGCAAGTTCGGGCCTCAGCCTCCCCACCTCTCAGCCCCGGTATTCACCCGACGGAACGGAAATCCGCCGCATGACCAGGTCGATACGCGCGTGCTGAGGCGCGGGCAATGGTTCCACGAGGATGTCCACGTGTTCAAGCGCCACGCCGCTTTCGTGCGCGACCTGGTGGCCGCCGGTGGACGGGCCGGCGTCGGATCGCACGGCCAGCTTCAGGGCCTCGGCTACCACTGGGAGCTCTGGGCCATGGCATCGGCCGACATGCCGCCGATGGATGCCCTCCGCACGGCCACGATCTTCGGCGCCGAAGCCATCGGACTCGACCAGGACCTGGGCTCGATTGAACCCGGAAAACTCGCTGATCTGGTCATTCTGGATGCGAACCCGCTCGATGACATCCACAACACGAACACCATCCACGAGGTCATGCTGAACGGCCGCCTGCACGACGGCGATACGCTCGATGAGGTCTGGCCGGCGGCCGCGCCCCTGCCCGACATGTGGTGGTGGAACACCGAGCCCATTGGCGTTCCGGGCAATGGTCAAGTGCGGTGAAAGATCATGCGCAAGAACATTGACATCGACGACGCGCTCATGGACGAGGCCTTTACCTGGGATCCAGCTTTTTCCGAATGGATGGCCCGGCAATCATGCCGAGGGCGGCGCCGAAAATGAGGCCCATGGCAATGCTCCCGAATACGACTCCGAAGGCGATGCCGAAGCAGGCACCGAGGACGATATCTTTTGTTTGTTCTGTTTTCATAGTGCGTGCTACGTGCCGTGCGCGTTAAGTGACACCTGGTCCACAACGAGACCCACATTGTCTGTCAGGAGGCTACCTGACGGGTCGCGCCAGCACGCCGTCGTGGGTTAACCGAAATCCTGGGCTGTGTGAACCAGCGCAAGGACCTCCAATCTGGGGAAGAATTGGGCCCATCTTCGGCATATCAGCGAGCAAACTCACCCGCTCAAACACGCCAGAGACAAAGATCGGTGCGAAGCTTGGCGAAGCATCGAGGAAATACGCCTCAATGGCATCCAAATCTCTCAGCGCCTGTGGGCGCCATTTCAGCACCGCCACGGCCTAATTCCACTTCCGCTCACCGCGCGGCTTCGTGAACTCCTGGACGACCTCCTCATGTGGGATGCCTTGTCCAGTCTGTTCAAGACCTGATCGGACTTTGCTGAGCAGGATGATGCGCTCGACGAACTCGTCGAGATTCATGCCCTCGTCGGACATCTCCTGCATGATATTCCTGACATCGGCTTTGGAAATCGTCGCTGGCATGACGCAAAGACCTTTCTGGTGAATTCAACCCATGATACGCCGTCTGACTACCTGAGTTCGGACAGCTCGCACGCAACAGTTCCAATAGGGAAATGATCAAAACTCAGGATCTTTTTTTTTCGGATGGATGTCCCGGAAATTTCAGCGTTGACAGCTCTTGACATACAACCGATTGGTTGTATATTAGAACATGCCAACATCCCCCGACACGCAGACAGACCGGATTTTCCACGCGCTGGCCGATAGGACGCGGCGTGATATCCTCACGCGCTCCCTCTCGGGCGAGCATTCCATTTCCGAGCTTGCGAGTGCCTACGACATGAGTTTCGCGGCCGTCCAGAAGCATGTGTCCGTGCTTCACAAGGCCGGGCTCATCACAAAGCGCCGCAGTGGCCGCGAGGCCCTGTCAAGCGGAAACGTCCAAACCATCCGGACCGCCGCTGAACTGCTGCTTGAGTTCGAGGGAATCTGGCGCGGGCGTGTCGCCCGCATTGACGACCTGCTGACGGAAGAAGCCCTCAACCCGGCAGGGCGCGCCTCAAAACCCAAAAACCCGAACCCATCATGCCTGTAATTGACGCATCCCATGATCTCGAGTCCCTCACGCTGACCATCGTCGCCGAGTTTACCGCATCTCCCGAACGGATCTGGTCGCTGTACGCCGATCCGCGGCAGCTCGAAAGAGTCTGGGGCCCACCCTCGCATCCAGCCACGTTCGTCGACCACGAACTCAAGGTGGGAAGCCGCACGACCTACTACATGACGGGTCCCGAAGGCGAGAAATATCATGGATACTGGGAAATCACTGCAGTCGACGAACCCCGTGGATTCACATTCAGGGATGGCTTTGCCGACGCGGACTTCAACGCGGATCCGAATATGCCGGCCTCGACGAACGTGTATACGCTGGAGGCCATCGAAACCGGAACGCGCGCCACGTATGTGAGCACGTACGCTACGAAGGAAGGGCTGGAGATGGTGCTGAAGATGGGCGTCGTGGAAGGAGCCACCGCCGCCATCAACCAGATCGACGACCTGGTAGCGGCGTGACAGCGCACGCGAAGCGACGGGGTACCGGACCACGTCGCCCACCATCTGCGCGCCAACCGCGTTGAGCCGGGAGAGTGTGTCATCCAGGTCAACGACCGTGAACATCACGCGCAGGTAGCCAAGTGCGTTTACCGGCGCATTCCGGCGATCGGCAACGACGGGCGGGCGATTCTTCGGGCGCTCCGCACGCTCCCAGCGTATATATGACCATCAGGAGCTTGCATTGATGCGAAACCCCGTGGGGGTTCACTATCGAAATCATGATTAGCCTCATTCTTCTTTTAACTGCTTTACGGTAGAGGTAGCAGTCAGTACCCGCATCTGACGGATGGCTATTTCGTTCAGTCGCGTGAGACGTTCCCCCTGGGATACACCCATATGGATGAGTTCGGCGTTCATGCCCTCGATATTGGCGAGGACAAGGAGCTGTTCAACGGAGGCATAGTCGCGCACATTACCCTTCTTGCCAGAATTGGCGCGACGCCATTCCGTTGCCGTGTGCCCAAACAGTGCGACGTTCAGGACATCGGCCTCACTGGCGTACGTCATGGCCGCCCTGGCAGGAGTCAACTCCGGCGGGATCAGGTGTACCTTGATCGCATCGGTATGGATGCGGTAATTCAGCTTGGACAGTGTCCGGTTCAGATTCCAGGCAAGCGAAAGGCGGCTGTTTTCGTCTTCCTTCAATCGCTGAAACTCCTTGATCAGAAAGAGCTTGAACTCGACGGATATCCAAGAGGCGAACTCGAAGGCAATATCCTTGTGTGCAAACGTTCCGCCGTAACGGCCAGGCTTTGACACAATGCCAACAGCACCTGTAGCCTGTATCCATTGTCTGGGTGTCAGAGAAAAACTATTCAGGCCAGCTTGCCGCCTAAACCCGTCGAATTCGACGGGTTTAAAATCTGACAGGTCGCACGCAACAGCTACATACTTTCATTTCGACTGGCCTGCACGGCTCAATGCGTCAGCCTTCGCAGCATGCTCCCGGGTGCAGCGTTCGTCATTGAGCGACGTGCACACCTCGACCAGCGCCTCGTGCACGGAGACGGCCTCCGGGTAATACTCGGCCGCAAGCACGAGAACCTGCTTCGCTTTCTGCGGTTGGCCGATATCTGCGTAGAAGAACGACAGCATCTCGAGCAGGTCGCGTTCCATGGGAAGCGGATACCCCATGCCCGCCTCCCGCGCCTGCGACTGTTGCCGGATGAGCGCCAGGATGGTGTCCGCGGGCGTCTCTGGGTCGTTGTAGAGCGACGGCTTCTTCAGCTCCCAGAAGTCGTAGAGGTCCACGACCGCATCCCGCATACCGATGAGCGGAACGGATCCGTGGATGTCGTCCGAATAGAACTTCCAGGAGAACGAGAGTCCGTTGTTGTAGCCGTCCTGGGCGTCCACGAAGGCGATGGCGGAGCGCATTCCCAGGCTGAAGTCGGTCGTGTCGGTGCGGACCGTTTCAAAGGTCAGCGTATCCGAGAATCGGACAATCTCGTTTGAAAGGGCAATAAACAGGCTGTGTCCCGCAAGAGGAAGACTGTGCAGGACGGGCAATGCCTGCTCGAGCCACCGCCCATCGTCCCAGTCCAGACTCGGATCCAGGGCGATGTAGTTCGTGAAGAGGTCGGGCTGTTCCAGAAGCGTATGTATCGTAAAGAGGCCCCCGTAGGAGTGCCCCACAAGGATCCGGTGCGCGGACGTCGCGTAGGTCGAATCGATGTGGGGGATGAGCTCCCCGGACAGGAACGACCGGAACGCGTCCGCTCCACCCGATGCCTCCACCGGCGCCCCGTTCCTCGATGCGACTTCGGTGGGCGTCAGGTCCCGCGTACGATGGTCCGCGTTCGAAATGGCCACGACAATCATTTCCGGAAACCTGAAATAATTGTAGTAGGACTGGATGGATGCGAGGCCAGCCAGATGGCTTTCACCGTCCAATAAGTAGATCACCGAATAGGCGGCGTCACCGGCGCCGGAATAGCCTTCCGGAAGATGGATCCAATAGGGCCGGTCCTCTCCCAGGATCTCGGAGTTCAAATGCTGCGGCGTTCCGATCTGAATGAGCGGCGCTGACGACTGCTGAGCCGGCCCCAGCACCTGCCCCTGAGTCTGCGCCTGGGTCTGCGCCTGGACGAACGGCGTCATGAGAACGAGAAGCGAACAAAAAGAGACGGCAGCCAGGGAGAAGCGCATGAGGGTGCACGGGTATTTTGGGGTTACGCAAGGTAGGCACCCCTACCGCCGGGAAGTTGCTGTCTCGCAAACGCCCTGTATCGAATCCAAGCGAAGACAAAATAGTAGCAGGCTTCATGCGTCTTATTCCTTTTCAGCCATCTCCCTGACCTTGCTGTGTTGCCAGGTGGCGGCAGCTCAATCAGCCCAGGGTCCTCTACCGTCCACGAGCGCCGCCGTCGACTCGGATCAATTCGAGATACGCACAAGCGAATGGGTGTCCCTCCATTTCTTCGCTTTTCACGCCGCGCGCGCTCTGAGCGGCGAAGACTACGGATTTCGTACGGTACCACTTTTCCCTGAGGACGCAGCCCTGCTCGCCGCCACCGCCAAAGAACTGGATCTGACATGGGGTGACCATTATGTCCCCTATGTCCGGGCCACGGGCCTCGAAGTATTCCCCTCAAGGAAGAATGGTCAGCGGGTGGGTAATCCTGCCGCCGGGCACTTCGGCGACCAGAAAGTAAGAGCCACCGGCAAGGCCCGAGAGGTCCAGATCGAAGGTCTGGGCGCCCGGACCAATAAAACGCGCCGGAAAGGTGCGGACCGCGCGTCCAAGCGCGTCGTGGAGCGTCAGCGCGAGGGGGCCGGAGCGGGCCATGGACACGGTGACAGTGGCGGAATCGGCGGCGGGGTTGGGATGGATGGTCAGCGTGGCGCCCCGCAGCACCCCCGGGCGCTCTGTGCCGACAGCAGCAGGCTGGAAGAAGTAGGTCAACATCTCGTCCTGGTGCGCTCGCCACGAGCCCCACGAATGGCCTTCATTCCACGCGTTGCCCGTTGCTTCGATGCCCGCCGCCTGCATGGCACCCAGGGCATCGGGGGTAATTCGGCTGATGGATCCCTCATACGTGCCCCAGTCCAGGTACCATCGCTGGCCGGGTACGGGCTGCGCCACAACGGCGTTGATGAGCGCCTGGTCGTCCACCCACCAGGACGGTGAGAAGGACCCGCAGAGGCCGAACACCTCGGGATGCTCAAAGCACAGGCGCGTCGAAATGAGGCCGCCGAGCGATGCGCCGGTCACGGCTGTGCTACCCGGCTGGTCGGCAACGCTCCAGTTGGCGCGGATCCAGGGCATGAGCTCCGTGACCATCATCTCCACGAAGGCCGCCGACCGGGTTGTCCAGTATTCCTGCTCCCGATCAATGGGATCGACAAACACCGCCACGACGGGCTCCATATTCCCCGACGCAATCAGGTTGTCCAGGACGGTCGGCACGGATGCCAGCGAGACATATTCCCCGCCGTCGTGGTACACGACGACCGGGTAGCTCAGGGCAGCATCGTACGAGGCGGGCACGTACACCTGCACGCGGCGCGAACTGCCCATCACGGTGCTCGCGAACGTGTGCGACGTGAGCGCGCCGCGGGGCACAGCCGGGTCGGGCACTATCTCTGGCGGCTGGACGTAGCCGGGCATGGCCAGCTCCGAATTCGGGCCGAAGCCGCCGCTGACCCGGAGTGGATTCCTCGGATCCAGGATCCAGCTGGATCCATTGCGCACCAGCTTGTAATCCAGCCGGGCATCCGCCTCGAATGTCGCCGTCCAATACCACAGCGTCGTGGACCCGAGCCGCGTCATGGACCACGCGTTGGCGCTCCACGAGTTGAAGTCGCCCGTAACCGCCATGCTGCTGGCCGCGCCCGCCCACAGAAAGACCGCCACGGTATCCGATTCGAAGTATGGTATGGTAGATGCGGCGCTGAGAAATGAATCGACCCGCGCCTGCTGCTCCGTGGCCGGAGTCGCCAGAACGCTCTCTGCGAACGCATTGAATGACTGCGCGGCGCCTGTCGGCGCCGCGCCCATCAAAAATAGAAGGAGGAGGAGCTGTTTCATGATTCGTGTGCCGTCGAGTCAACCCAGTGTACGAACCAGCTGTCCCACGTATGGCCGAACGGGACTTCGATGTACTTCATGGGGTACTCCTTGTCCTGCAGAATATCCCGGAAGGCCCGGGTTCGCGCCTCGTTGTCCCGGCGGTCCCCGGACGACATGAAAATGCGTAGCGGCAGGCGGACGGAGTCGGCGTAGGCCTGGTGGATGTACGCGACAGGGTGCGTTGCCGGAGACTGCATGGCAATTCCTTCCATGAAATCGTGTGCGTAGAGGCCAAAACAGGCAGCATTCAGCCCGCCAAACGACAGGCCGGCAATGGTACGGGCGCTCCGGTCTGCGCGCGTTCTGTAGGCGGCATCTATAGTCGGAATCAGTTCCTCCTTGTAAAACCGGATGAAGTCTGCGTTGCAGAAGTACTGGGCATTCCGGCGGCTCAAATGCTCATATCCGGGAATCCGTGGATCCAGGAAAACCGCTATAATGGGCTCCATCAATTCGGCCGAAATCAACGAATCCAGGACCACTGGCATTTTTCCGGTGTCCTTGTACCAGGCCCCGTCCGACAGGTACAAGACGGGCAGGCCACTCAGCGTGTCGTATCCGGCAGGCGTGTACACCCAGTACTGCAGGTCGTACGTCAACACGTCGCTGTGAATGACCTGGGCACCCGACGTCATGGACGGCTGGGCCTGCGCCCTCCCGGCGAGCGCGAGTACCAGCACAACAGCGCTCCAGGCAATGCCAGCCACGACACCTTTCGCGACGCGGCCTGACACGGAATGTATGAGAGCAGACGGCATGAATACCTGTGAACGATGACGTGTGGTCAATATACGGCGGGCGAGGCGGGGCGCCGCTGGCCTATCCACCACATCCAACGGGACCCAATATGTCCTGGTATAGTAGGTCATTTCAGCGCTTATAGGACTATCCTAATAGGACATCATACCTATGACCAGATTGAACGATTTGCACGGCCCTGGGAATGTCCGTCCGTCAGTTGGCAGCTCGCCTTGGAATGCCAGCGTGAACAATGCCGAGCGCATTGCCATGGATATCATCGGCCTTGAAGACTGAAAATGAGCAGCGGGCAGAGTGAGGGGTCATGCCAGGGTAAGCTGATCAACCCGTTGACTTCACTCCGTTCGGATCGCCCTCACGGGATCCATCTGCGCTGCGCGCCACGCCTGCAGTGCCGTTGTGCCAACGGCTATGGACAGGGTGACGAGAATGCCTACCATGAAGGAGCTGACCGGTATGCCCGCAGCGTAGGCGAAGTCGGACAGCCATATGTCACCTATCCACCAGGCAGCGGGAATGGCCAACAGCAGCGACAACATCACGAGAGCAACCGTCTCGCGGGTCAACAGTCTGACAATGACCCACTGGCTGGCACCCACGACTTTGCGGATCCCGATTTCCTTCGTTCTACGCTGCGCCGTGAACGTGGCCAGTCCGAACAATCTCATGCAGGCGACCAGGAAGGCAAACCATGAGCCGAGTCGAATCTGTTCGCCGACACGGCGCTCGGCGGTATACAGGGCGTCGAACTGTTCATCCAGAAACGTGAACCGAAACGTATTCACGGGATCGAACCGCGCGTAGACGCTACCAATAGCGTTGATCGTCTCCTGGGATGCGTCGGGGCGAAGCCGGATTGTCATCTGCGAGTACCAGTTGTCGGGAGCTGCAAACAACATGAGCGGTGCAATCTGTTCATGCATGGATCGGAAGTGGAAATCGGTGACAACACCCACAATCTCGAACGACCTGTCGACCGCCGGCATGGACACGGGCTGCCCAATCGGGTCGTCCCATCCCATTTGCCGGACAAACTCCTGATTCACAAGCAGGGCCTGGTCTCGGTCGGATGGATGATCTGGACTTGGCAGACGCCCGGCAGCGAGCGTCATGCCGTAGACATCTGGAAACGCCACGTCGCCTACCAACATCCGGATGCCGGGCATATCCTCCGGCGCCACACCGGGTATCTCGACAGGAATTCCCCAGTCCCCGCCCCCTGGACGATTGCCTGAAAGCGTCACGCTCTCGACGCCGGGTACGGCCTGAACGGCCGCCCGGATGTCATCGGCCCTGCCATTGATTCCATTATCCTGGAACGGGACCGCTACAAGATGCTCCCGCTCGAAACCAAGCGGTGCCGTCTCTATGAACCGTAACGAGCCCCTGGCGCAGCCGAATCATGGCCGCCCCCTGTGCCTGTCCGCGCAGGGCATGGACGGGCCGGGCGGCCGCCTGTACAACAGCCTGGTACATGCTGGTTGCAATGCCCAGGAAGAGCACCACGGCGGTCAATGCCAGGACGACCGGAAACGAGACCGAAACATGCGTTTTCGACGACCTCCGCGCTCGTCGGTGGCTCCCTCGAGGGACGATTCACGGTATCCCTTCCTGCAGGCGATAGAGCGTCGCGTGGATGGCACCGAGCGACGCATCGCGTCCCGCTTCATCGGCAAGCAGCGTGCGGACAGACAGCCCGTACGCTTGGCCCGAAAGCGCTGCAACCGCCATCAATACCAATTCCTCGAATTCCCCGATCTGTTCTCTGCGCATACTGGGAGGTCGTTGTTTCGTGCAAGAGCAGTATATGCAAAATTATAACTAATGTTACACGGTCTGTGGTTTCCCTCTCGATGCAGGACGAGGTGTCCGCTCAGATTGACCGGAAGGATGTCAGCTGGACGCCGGATTTACGTAGCGATTCGGTACATTCTGCAGGGGCGGAACCTGTCGCCCGGAGGCCTCCGTGAGCAGCCGGATATTGTTGTAGATGTCAACCTCCCGCCTATGCATCTGAGGAAGTAAACCGAGCTGAGCGTACGACATGGGCGTGACGTCGAAGACGGTCGTTTCACATAGCGAACTTACGTGGTGTTATGGCGAGATGGTGACATTCGCCTGACCCACCTCCATATCCACATCGTCATCATCACGGCCGTAGCGCTGGCAATGCCAACGACAAGCCAGAACAGCAACGACATCAACATCTGTATTCGACCCGTAGCTGTTTGATATGTGTTGTAGACGGAATCTTTCAGCCCTGTCCATACTCCGCCTACGGTCGATATCTGTGCAGTCGCTGGTGTGTTATCGACCATCGAAACCGGTTGGTTATCCCAGGTGCCGACGACGTAGTTGTGAATGACCGCATCGACGGTTGCGGTCTCACTGATCCACACTGTTTCGCTGCGCCCGTTGATGTCCCTGCGTGCTCGCCCACCGTGGAGTCGAGACAACTCGACCAAAAAATAGACGGGCTTATTGAACCATGTGCGTTCCGTACCTGTAATCTCGCCTGGATCCAAAATGTCGGGCAAGTCTCCGGGCGATTCGATCAATGCTTTTTCAGATGAAGAGAGCGGATATCCCCATACATCCTCCGGGTTGTTGGATAATTGCTGATTACTCCCTGAGTCCCACAGCAGACCCGTACTATTGGCGCCATTTGGCCCGTTTCTACCGTCCGTCCGTACCATGGCGGCCTCTACGACATGAGGGCCAAACAGCAGATCGGAAAGACGATACCCCTGCTCCGTTAAACCGACGTTGGATGAATATATGGAGCGATCTGTTTTAGGCATGAGCCGAATAAGGACAGCAATTGGTCCATAACCCTTGTCACGCTCGTCGCTGGTCAGCGTGCGGAACCTGGGGTCATCGGACGTTTTATGCAATACTTCGATAGGAAGGTGCATATACCAGAGGCGGGCGTCCACGCGCTTGTCACCCGCCATAAAACTGTCGAGTCGCTCCCCTTCTCGAAACCGTGCACGGAGCTTTTC
>JAJCYR010000037.1 GCA_029262775.1 Bacteroidota bacterium | reverse complement strand
TACCGCTGAGCTAAGGAGGCACAGACAACAGCCGAAGCTGCTGTTTTGAGCGGGAGACGGGATTCGAACCCGCGACCCTCAGCTTGGAAGGCTGATGCTCTACCATCTGAGCTACTCCCGCGCGCACGCAGGCGCAACAGGACACCGAAGTGTCCCATCGCTGTGGACAGGGGAGGATTCGAACCTCCGAAGGCTAAGCCACTGGATTTACAGTCCAGCCCGGTTGACCGCTTCGGTACCTGTCCAAAATAGTGCTGAGCTGGCGGAGGGACTCGAACCCACGACCTGCTGATTACAAATCAGCTGCTCTACCAACTGAGCTACGCCAGCACACAAAACCCGTAAAGGCCAGACAGGGAATTTAACTGGGACTCTGACCAGAGTCAACAACCCGACCCGTAAAGGATCAATGAAGCCGCCGCATCCACAGATAACGCAGCAGAACGACCAGAATCAATACTCCCGTCATGGCCCAGCCCCAAACCTGCAACCACCCGGTCACCTGCTCCCAGTTTGCCCCGAGGTACACGCCCCCGTAGACGAGCAACAGGCACCATACGAGCGAACTCAGGGACGACCAGAACACGGTTGGCCAGACCGGCTTGTCGGACATGCCAACACTCAGCGAAATCACCGATCGGAGCCCCGACAGGAAGCGATTGGCTGCAATCAGGGTATACCCCCATCGCGAAACATGAACCCGGGCACGTGCTATCCGCTCCTTCGGGAGCCACCTAAACCGATCCGGCGCAAGTACCGCATTTCCAAGCCTGCGACCCGCGGCAAACATGGTCATGAACCCGAGAGTCCCTCCCACAGTAGCGACCGCAACGAGGATGACCGGATCGGCTTTGCCGAGGCCTGCGAGATAGCCGGCAAAGACAACGAGCAGATCACCGGGTACTGGAGGCACGACGTTTTCCAGCCACGACACAGACAGAACAACCGCGTAGATCCAGACTGGAGACAGGACAGCAATCCAGTCCAGTATGTCGGACAACGACTGCGCCATCATTCGACCAGACAGACCGCGTAGGCTGCCATACCGTCTCCTGCGCCGAGCGCATCCATCTGTTCATGGGTCGTGGCTTTGACCGACACCGCGCCCACGTCGATTCCGAGCAGGGCTGCCATGCGCTGCCTGATGGTGTCGATGTGACCGCGAAGTTTCGGGCGCTCTGCGACTATGGTCGCATCTACATTTACCAGGGAAAAACCTTCTTTCGAAACGCGGCGGACCACCTCACCAAGCAGGTCGGCGCTATCGGCCCCCTGCCATGCCGGATCCGTGTCGGGGAAGAGGGTACCAATGTCTCCAAGTGCGGCCGCTCCGAGCAGCGCATCGGCGACGGCGTGGAGCAGTACGTCGGCATCTGAATGACCGAGAAGACCCTTTTCGAACGGAATACGTACGCCCCCCAATATCAGCGAACGGCCCTCCACCAGCCTGTGTACGTCGTATCCGAACCCGATCCTCATGCGTGTGTCCGCTCCCAGAGCGGCCACATGCGCTGCGCACGCTCCCAGTCCGAGGGCGTCGTGATCTTCACGTTCTCTGCAGAGCCCGGCACGCAGTGAACGTTGCGTCCGGCCCACTGAATGAGCGCCACATCATCGGTCCACTCGAGTCCCTCGGCGCGCGCTTTTTCATGGGCCTCCCGGAACCACTGCCGGCGGAATCCCTGCGGCGTCTGCATCCGGTACATGCCTACGCGGGGCACCGTCTCGCCGAACACATCATTCGACGCCCTGCGGAGCGTGTCCGAAACAGGAATGGCCAGGGCTGCAGCTCCCTCCGACTGCACACTGCGCACGAGCTCGGTGATGGCATGGGGCGATACAAACGGCCGGACGGCATCGTGAACCAGCACCACATCCACGTGGTCCGGGATGGATACCAGCGCCCGGTACACGGATTCCTGCCTGGACGCTCCACCCTCGACGACACACCACAGCTTGGTCGTGCCAATGCGGCGCAGTTCCTGATCGAGGAGCGTAACGGCATCTGCCGGCGTTGCCACGACGACATGATCAATGTCCGGATGCCGCTCAAACACCATCACCGTCTGCTCAAGGACCGACAGCCCCCCGAGTGCTCGGAACTGCTTCCGATGCCCCCCAAGACGCTTGCCTTCACCGGCAGCCGGAATAATGACCGCAACACCCACAGCAGACCTCCATCAGATGATGAGCATGGCATCGCCGAACGAGAACAACCGGTACTTCTCCTTGATGGCCTCCTGATAGGCTTCCACCATGAAGTCGTACCCGGCAAACGCCGACACCAACATCAGCAGCGTACTGGCCGGCATGTGGAAGTTGGTCAAGAGCCGCTCCACGATGTGGAACTCGTATTCCGGATAGATGAATTTGTCTGTCCACCCCCGGTTTGCCTTCAGATTATACGACGCCGAGAGGGACGATTCGACTGCGCGGACTACCGTCGTACCCACAGCCGTCACCGTATTGGTTTTCGAGGCCAGTGCTATGTTGGCCTGCTCGGCGACGTCCGGCGTGATATGGAAGAATTCCGAATCCATACGGTGCTTGGTCAGGTCTTCGACCTCCACCGGGCGGAACGTACCGAGGCCTACATGCAGCGTTATGGGAAGCGCTTTTACGCCCTTCGCCTCCAGCGAACCAATGATCCCGGGTGTGAAATGAAGCCCGGCCGTCGGCGCCGCCACGGCTCCCCGCTCCTCGGCGAACATGGTCTGATAGCGCTCACGGTCCGCCTCCTCCACATCCCGCTTCAGGTACGGCGGAATGGGTGTTTCACCGATTTCGTCGATTTTCCGGTAGAGGTCCTCATTCGAGCCCTCGAATACGAACCGGATGGTACGCCCCCGCGAGGTCGTGTTGTCAATAACCTCGGCAATCAGATCGTTCTCGAAATAGAGTTTATTGCCAATCCGAATCTTACGCGCCGGATCCACGATCACATCCCATAGCCTGCTCTCAGCATTGAGTTCACGCAGCAGGAACACCTCAATGCGCGCCCCCGTCTTCTCTTTGTTGCCGAAAAGGCGGGCAGGAAACACCTTCGTGTTGTTGACCAGGAATACATCTCCATCGCCATAATAGTCCACAATGTCGGTGAACTGCCGATGTTCAATGGTCCTGTCGGCGCGGTTGAGCACCATCAGTCGGGCGGAATCCCGCGGCTCGGACGGATACCTGGCAATCAGTTCGTCGGGATAATCGAACTTGAAGTCCGTCAATTTCATCTTGACAATGGGACCTGTCATGTAGCGTCTTGGATTCGGTCAAGGGTGATGGGAAAAATGGCACAAAGCTGCTCAGTATACGGCCTTGAAGGAGCCACTCCAAACGAAGAAACAATGGTCGGTGCGGCCGTGGGGGCTGCGCACCCGGCCCCATTAGAACGGTTTGAAGATCCCCAGCCAAGCCGCGATGGCGCCCAGCACGACAACCAGCACCCACCACAGCATGGCCGACCCCTTGCCCCGGTTCACGAGCGCGATCGAGGCCCCGAACACGAGCCAGATGGCCAGCTTGGCAAAAACCCAGTTGGGCAAGCCACCCGCTATGCCGAGCCGAGCCAACATCCCGAAACCTGAAACCAGCATGAACAGCAGGCCCACTCCGTGCATGATGGAGAGCATTTTGCGGTGCGGATGGTCCGCCTGGCCCGTCTGCATGCGGTGAAAGCTCGCCGCACCGACCGACTGGACCAGCAGAATAAGACCAATGATGTGGAGCCAGGTGTATATCGAAATGGACATGGGTGATGATGGGGTTGGTTTTCGGTTCGGGGACGGTTGGGTCTCGTGGGTCTCGGCCGGATTCAGCGGATGGGAGGACGCCGCCTGTGAAAATCTGTGCCGGCCTGCATGGCAGCCGCTACCGCCAGTACGCGCTCGTCGGCATACAGATCTCCAATGACGGTAATGCTGTCCGGACTCCGGTAGGAGGCATTGGCAGCGTCTTCGACCGGGCGGAACGCGTTCGGGAGCGTCACGCTCGGATGACCCGTCAGGTTGGTCGTCGCGAGCTGCCCGGCGCCGAAGGAGGGCACCACGATCACGTCGACCGACGAAAAGACCTCCCGCATGGCTGCCATCAGGAGCGTCCGCGCCCTGGCGCCGTTTATGTACTCAACAGCCGGAATGAACCGTGCGGCACGGAACGTGGTGGGCCACGCCCCCGCATCCTGCCGGACCAGCTCGGAAACGCGTCCCGAACGCACCAGCTCGTCGAACGCGGCCGATGCCTCGGCGCGTAGCATCTGCAGCATGGGGCCGGTATCCATGTCGGGCAACGTAACCGGGCGCAGCCGGACACCCGCACGCTCGACAACGGCCAGCATGGCCTCGTCCGCCTCCCTGTTCCGGTATTCCGCCTCACGCACAACGCCCACCCGCAGATCGGTCACGTCACGCTCTGAAGGCCATGCAAAGGCAGTCGACCGCGATGTCGCGTCGGCCGGGCTGGCTCCATGGATGCATGCAAACACCAGCGCACAGTCCTCGGAGCTGCGACACATGGGACCCAGCTTGTCCATGGACCAGGAGAGCGTCATGGCGCCGGCGCGGCTGACGCGTCCGAACGTGGGCCGGTGGCCCGTCACGCCGTTACGGGTAGAGGGCGATACAATGGATCCGAGTGTTTCCGATCCGATCGCGAATGGCACACAGCCCGATGCCACGGCCGAGGCCGGCCCGGCCGACGAGCCGCTCGACCCCTGGTCGGGATTCCACGGATTACGCGTCTTTCCGCCGAACCAGACGTCTCCCATGGCCAGCGCGCCGAGCGTGAGTTTGGCTACCAGAACGGCTCCGGCCTCGTCGAGTCGCCGAACCACATCAGCATCCTGATCAATTTCCTGGTCACGGTAGGGCGCCGCACCCCACGTCGTGGGGTAGCCGGCCACGCTGAGCAGGTCCTTTGCGCCCCAAGGCACGCCGTGGAGCGGGCCGCGCCATATTCCAGCGTCGAGTTCTGCGTCGGCTGCGCGGGCCTGCCTGAGGGCGCGCTCTTCGGTAAGGGTCACCACGTGATGAAGCGTGGCGTCAAGCCGCCGGAGCCGCTTTATGCAGAGCTCCGTCAGCTCAATGCTTGTTACGGCGCGCGATTTGAGGAGCGCCGCCAGGTCAGCGACCGATGCAAATGCCAGGTCTTCTTCTCTTGCCGGGCGGGTGGGGTGGGGCGCCGGCTGCCAAGCGATGGGCCGTGGCGCGGCGATTTCCGGCGCCCGCTCTCCGCCGATGGTGGGGTCAAAAACCAGCGATGGCACGACGTGGTTGGGCAGCGGAACGCCCCGAAGCGCCTCGTAACCCGCGCGGGCACGCTCCAGGCTGGAGCGCATGAGTTCGCGCTCTTCGTCGGTAAACGACAGTCCGGCCAGTACCTCGGCGTGCCGGATGTGCTCCAGCGTGATTTCATCGGCTGCGTGTGCCGTCGCGCCGAGAAGGTCTGGAAAAAGTGTGGAGCCTGCGCCCACCAGCGCAGCACTCTCAAGAAAATGGCGACGGGTCAGAATGGGCATGGAGGGTTACCGGACAGGTTAGGCTCGACGTCTGTCAACACGATACCGCAGCGGGCTGACGCTGCCAAATGTGGAAGGACCGGACGTGGAAGGACCGGACGCGGAATGATCGGACACGCACGGCCCGATCCGGTAGCCCCGCAGCCCGATCTCACCCACCGGGCGTCCATCCTTGAATGGCAGGAAAAATAGCCCATCGGCCTCACCCGTTACCAGACTGTTCGCATCGACGCATCCTGAGACCACTACTTCCACGCGGTCGTCCCCACTTTTGAAAATCACCGTCATGGCATAGCCATGCGGCTCAGCGCTTCGATTGACCACTTTGAGCACGACTCCACTGCGACGCTCCCCCACTTCGGAATAGAACAGGTATTCGACCGATACGCTGTCATGCAGCACAACAGGTTTCCAGGCCCAGTCGGACGACGTCTGCGCCTGCGCGAACGCGGCCGAATTGCCGAATGTCGACACCATGAGGCAGGCCAACAGGACCAAATTCCAGAGTTTTCTCATGCAAACGGAAGGTCGGGAACGGCTCGCGACATCCTGTGTCAGGTGTTCAACAGGCTACGGGCCGCCGAGACGACAGCATCTACTGTAAAACCAAAGGCTTCAAACAGTTTCCCGGCCGGGGCCGAAGCGCCGAAACGGTCCAGTCCAATGCTCCGCCCATGCGCCCCGGTGTAGCGCGACCAGCCGAGCGTCACACCCGCCTCGACGGATACGCGTGCCGTGACATCGGGCGGCAATACACGCTCCCGGTACGCACGATCCTGCTCCTCAAATACTTCCCAGCACGGCATGGAAACCACGCGTACACCCACGCCGGAGGCCTCCAACTCGGCCGCTGCATCGACTGCGAGGGAGACTTCGCTGCCGGTGGCCATGAGGATCACCTCGAGCGCGCCCTTTTCCTCTCGAAGCACGTAGGCACCCCGCGCCACCTCGGCGCCAATGCTTCGGGAGCGGTCCAGCACCGGAAGTTTCTGGCGCGTAAGTGCAAGGAGCGTCGGACGGTCCCTCGTGCGCAGCGCAAGCGCCCAGGCCTGGGCCGTCTCCGTGGCATCGGCCGGGCGCACAACGTACACGTTCGGCATGGCCCGGAGCGCCATGTAGTGTTCCACGGGTTGATGCGTCGGCCCGTCTTCCCCCAGCCCAATCGAGTCGTGGGTCAGGACATAGGTGACCGGAAGCCCCATCAGGGCGCTCAGCCGCATGGCACCCCGCATATAATCGGTAAAGACGAGAAACGTGCCGCAGTACGGCCGGATGCCCCCGTGCAGGCTCATGCCATTGCAGAGAGAGGCCATGGCGTGCTCACGCACCCCGAAATAAATGTAGCCGCCCTCCGGGTGGTCCCGCTGGAAGCCGTCGCGACCCGGAATGTCGGTATTGTTCGATCCCGTGAGGTCAGCGCTGCCACCCAGCAGCGAGCCCACATGAGGACCGATCGCGGCCAGCACCTTGCCCGATGCCGCGCGCGTGGCGAGCATCTCTCCCGCCACAAAACGGGGGATGGCGTCAAAAACCGTGTCTGACAGCTCGTTTGCGTGCCAGGCATCCCACTCGGCGGCGAGTTCCGGAAAGGCGGACCGGTAGGCGGTCATGAGGCGCTCCCAGTCGGTCCGCTCGGCAGCGCCCCGCTCGGCAATGACCCGCATATGCTCGCGGACCGCCTCTGACACGTGAAATGCAGGCTGTTCGGGCCAATCAAGCGCCTTTTTCGTCGCTCGAACCTCGTCTTCCCCAAGCGGAGCGCCGTGCGATGCGGCGGTCCCGGCCTTGGCCGGCGACCCGAACCCGATGACGGTCTTCACGCGGATGAGCGTTGGCCGGCGGACTTCGGCACGGGCGTCGCAGAGCGCCCGATCAATGGATTCGAGGTCGTTACCATCCCGCACATGCAGTACCTGCCAGCCGTAGGCCTCAAACCGACCCGTGACATCCTCCGAATACGACAACTCCGTCGAACCGTCGATGGAAATGCCATTGTCATCGTAGAGATAAATGAGCTTTCCAAGCCCGAGATGACCGGCGAGCGAGGCCGCCTCGTGAGAAATCCCCTCCATCAGATCGCCATCCGATACAATGGCATAGGTCCAGTGATTGACGATCTCGAAGTCCTCCTCATTGAAATGGGCCGCCAGATAGGACTCGGCCAGTGCCATACCCACGCCGTTGGCAAAACCCTGCCCGAGCGGACCGGTCGTGGTCTCAACGCCCGCCGTGTGCCGCCACTCGGGATGACCGGGCGTGAAGCTCTTCCACTGGCGAAACTGTTTCAGGTCGTCAATCGAAAGCGGATACCCGGCCAGGTGCAACAGCCCGTAGAGCAGCATGGAGCCGTGCCCTGCCGAGAGAATGAACCGGTCGCGGTTGGGCCAATCCCGGTGCGTTGGATCCTGGGTCATGTGGCGGTGCCACAGGATGTACGCCATGGGAGATGCTCCCATGGGCATACCCGGATGGCCCGAATTGGCCTTTTGGACAGCATCTACAGCAAGAAAACGTAGCGTGTTCACCGTTTCGGTGGCACGCGCCGACTGGATCGGAGACATGGGCAGGTGGGGCTGATGTGGGCTCAAGGAAGGAGCATCAAGTTACGAACCCAGTGGCTGAAAGGAGAGTAAGGCTATTGCCCGGCCCCGTCAATGAGCGGCCCTGTCAATGAGCTGCACCAGGCACTCGTAGGACTTGCTGTCACCCGACACGAAGCGGCCGTTGATCATCACCGCCGGTGTCCCGCCGACACCGAGGTCGGCGATTTCCTGGCGCCTCGAAATGATGGACTTCTGGTTATGCCCGCGCTCGAGCCGCTCCCGGAACGTGGCCTCATCCAGCCCGATCTCACCGGCGATGGCCACAAGCTCGTCGACACCGAGGCCGCCCGCCTGCTGACGGGCGTACTGCATGTTCAGCATTTCGTGATAGCGATTGTCCTGTGCAGCCACATACAGCGCCTCGATCTGGGGCAGAGAATAGCGCCAGAGCGGAAACGGAATTTTGTAGAAAACCGCCACATCTTTTCTCTCGGCAATGACGCGCGACATGATCGGATGCAATGTCCTGCAGTGGGGACAGTTCGGATCGAAATACTCAATCACGGTGACGTCCGCATTCGGATTGCCCACGAAGGGATCGCCGAGCGTGATGAGCCGCTGCCAATCCTCAACCGGCGAAATACTGGTCGAAAAGGCGCACATCAGATTCGGACGAGCCGCCGGCGCCTGGGCCTCGGCCAGAGCTGGCGAGAGGACAATGATCAGGAACATCGCGGCCACAAGGGCGCCCACGTGAAGCGCCTGGACGGGTGCCATGTATGCAAAACGTCTTGATAACGACATCGGGGAATCGGTTCTATTCAAAAGGGAATACGGTTGGTCGGCCTGCCACGTCGGTAGCGCGGCGCATGACCATATAATATAAACCTGCGCCGTAGTTTCATGACTCATCAATTCCCGAGCACCATGCAGGATCTGGACCTGGGCGCCCTGTCGCAGAACGATGTGGCCGTAAAAATCCTGGTCACTGCTGCAATACTGCTGCTTACGGCACTTTTTGTGCGGCTCGCAGGCCGTCTGGCCCAGCGGTATTTCGACGACCGGGGACGGATATACCGGTCCACCCGTTTTTCAAGGCGCGTCGGTGGGTTTACAGCCGCACTGGCCGTTGTGATCATCTGGTCTCCCGGCCTCGGTGATCTCTGGACATTGCTCACCGTCGTCGGCGTAGGCATTGCCATTGCCATGCGGGAGGTGTTGCTCTCCGTAGCTGGATGGGTGCGAATTGCCCTTCTGGGGACATGGCGCGAGGGAGACCGCCTGGAAATTGGTGGGGTCAAGGGAGACGTTATAGACGTTCGCATGTTGCGAACGACGCTCATGGAAATCGGTGGCTGGGTAGATGCGGATCAGAGCACGGGCCGCATTGTCCACATCCCCAATTCATGGATCTTCGAACACGCCGCGTACAACTACACGCAGTCGTTCCGTTTCATCTGGAACGAACTCAGGATCACGATCACCTACCGGAGCGACTGGCGGGCGGCGCGCGAATTCATGCTGCACCACGCCGAAGAATCGGCCGCGATAGTGGAACAGCAGGCACGCGCCGAGATAAACGCCCTCTCGCGCGAATTCCTGGTCCACTATTCCGCCATGACGCCGTTCGTATACGTCCGCATGACGCCCAATGGCGTGGAGCTCACGCTCCGTTATCTGTGTGAAGCCCGCAAGCGCCGGGGCAGTGAGCACGCCCTGTCGGTCGTGTTGCTCGACGACTTCCGCGAGCACGGCGGAATTGAAATCGCTTACCATATGATGGGGATGACCCCGCCCGATACGCCTCAATTCGATGGCCTTCCGGATCAACATCCGCACTCACGGGGCAAGGACTGAATCCATTCCTGTCGTTCTGAAAACACGCTGCATGCTGACACTCGAATCCGTTCAACAACTGGTCGCGGACAATCCGCCTTCCAAAGGGGAGGTCATTGTAATCCCCCTGTCCGTGCGCATGGGTGCCGACCTGCTTACGCCCGTGAGCGCGTTCTACCAGCTCCGACAGGGAGCCGAGCGGCCGTTCCTGCTTGAAAGCGTCGAAGGCGGCGAGAAACTCGCCCGGTACTCCTTTCTGGGTCGCAATCCATTTTTAACGATCTCGGGTCGGGGAGATACGACGACTATCGAACGAAAGGGCGAAGAGCCGGAAATTCGCCGGGAGAGCGTACCCACCGTGCTCTCCGAACTGGGATCCCGATTCCGCGAAATCGAGATCGATGGCCTGCCGCGCCTCACGGCCGGTGCCGTCGGCTTTATGGCCTATGACGTCGTCCGAACGCTCGAGCACCTGCCCGCTGCCCCGCCCGATGACCTGGATATTCCCGACGGCATCTGGAGCTTCTACGACACGCTCGCTGCCTTCGACCATGTGTCGCATCAGCTCGTGCTCATGTCCAGCCTGCTTGTTACGGCGGGTACGGACCTGAAGGCGGCCTACGCCAAGGCGCAAAGCCGACTTCTGGAGCTTAAAGACACGTTTTCCCGGCCCTTTTCACCACAGTCGGAGCGGATTACCCTCACCGGCGAGATGTCGTCGAACATGACGCGCGAGGCATTCGAAGACATGGTCGTGCGCGCCAAGCGGCATATCGTGGAAGGTGACATCTTCCAGATTGTGCTCTCACAGCGCTTTTCCACGTCATTCGAGGGCGACCCCTTCCGGCTCTACCGGGCACTCCGGCAGGTGAACCCCTCACCCTACCTGTTCCATCTGGAATTCGATGCCTTCACGCTCGTCGGGTCATCGCCCGAGGTGCTGGTCCGGGTCGAGGACGACCGGGCCGAACTCCTGCCCATTGCCGGTACGCGCCGGCGCGGCGCCACAAGCGCCGAGGACGATGCCCTCGCTACCGAACTCCTCGCCGACCCCAAAGAACGCGCCGAACACCTTATGCTGGTCGATCTGGGACGAAACGATCTGGGACGTATCAGCGCGTTTGGTTCGGTCGAAGTAGACCGGTACGCCTACATCGAGCGCTACTCCCACGTGATGCACATCGTGTCATCCGTATCGGGCACGCTCCAGAACGGCCTCACACCGGTCGACGTGCTGTCGGCATGTTTTCCGGCCGGGACGGTCAGCGGCGCCCCGAAGGTGCGCGCCATGGAACTCATCGACGCGATGGAGCCCACGAGGCGCGGCGTTTACGCGGGCGCCGTCGGATATATGGACTTCCGCGGCAACATGGACACCTGTATTGCCATCCGAACCATGGTGGTGCAGAACGGTCGCATCCACATTCAGGCAGGAGCCGGTATTGTGCAGGACAGCGTGCCGGAGGCCGAATACGAGGAGACCAGAAACAAGGCCGAGGCCCTGCACCGGGCCATTGGGGTGGCTGCCGACGAACTGCAATGAATATTACGCGATAGATTCAAACGTCCATTCCGGGAC
>JAJCYR010000036.1 GCA_029262775.1 Bacteroidota bacterium | reverse complement strand
CCGGCTCTCCGGCGCGCGGCCGACAGCGTGGCCTGGGACGGGTTTCGCCGACGGGGCCAGGCGCTCTCGGCCTGGAGCGATGGACTTGAGGACCGTCTCGGGCTCATCGAAGCCGTGAATGCCGTTGCCTCGCACATGCTGGTCGCCAGGCAGGAAACAACGGCCCGGCTCCGGAGCGATGTCACGAACGATTTCCTGGAACGACACGAACGCGCGGCCCGTGCCATACGGAACGTGGAGCAGGACGTACTGCGCGCACTGGGCAGCCAGCTTCCGGAAGAGGCCCTCACGGAACTGACCGAAACCGCGCTCGCGACGGTCGATAATGAACTCCTGGGCGGCTACGGGCGCGACCGGGAAAACGAGCGGCTGCGCGGCGTGATCAGCGCCCCGCTTGCATCCATCAAATCGCTGGCGGACGAGCAGCAACCCGTGCGCCTGCACGGCCCGCTGCCCGACGATGCGAGGCACATTCCGACGACGTTCGATACGCGCGAAGTAAACCTGGGCGACATGATCCACGAGACGCTCGAGGACACGCTCCGCCCGGCGCTCGAACCCGCCGCTGAGCCGCTGATCCGTTGTATTGATGCCGTGCGCGCCAAGGACCGCGATCTCGCGACGAGCATCCGATTCAATGTGGAGCAGGCCATCCGGGCCATGCGGGACGATGACCGGGGAACGGCCGAGGATATCCGGGAGCTGGCTACGAAAGGGTTTCTGCGGGCGGCCGAGGGCATGGGCGCGCACCGGCCTGTGATTGAAGAGGCGTATTTCGAGGCGGTATCGATTGTGGAGCGGGCCTGGGTTCAGGCTCTCGGTCGCCTGCACGAGCACACCCGCGCCAACCGGCAGATGGATATGGTGCTCGTTGACATCCAGGCGGCCATGGATGAGCGTCTCCGTGGGCTGGGGGCGGCGACGCAGCGGCGCGTGCGGTTTTTGATCATCATCTTCATGCGCCACTCAGCCCGCGCGCGCCGCCAACTCCAGCGCCCCCTCGCCTGGCTGCGATCGCGCCTGGGCTTGACCAGCGGTGCTGCCCAGCAGAAACAGGAAACCACCGATGCCCTGCTCGCCATCGAGGAGACGCTGGAACGCGTCCCCGTCGTGTACCGCCGGCTGTTCTCCTTTTCGCCGCTCGAAGACGCCGAGCTGCACGTGGGCCGCGAGTCCGACATGGACGCCGTCGCCGCCCAGCTCGAGCGTCGCAAACGCGGCCACACCCAGTCGCTCACGCTCACATCCATACCGAGCAGTGGTTCATCGTCGCTGCTGAACACGCTCGAACAGACCGTCTTCAGCGATTACAAAGTGGACCGGGTAAAACTCCCTGAGCGCATCCACACGGAAGAAGAGCTGCTCGTGGCGCTTCACGACCAACTCGGCTTTCCGCGCCCCGCCGAGATTTCGCTCCGGGCCCTCGCCACCAACATTCTGGAGAAGGGAGCCGCCCGCCGAACCGGTGCCGCGGGCCAGCCGACTGCCCTGCGCGTCGTCATGATAGAGCACCTTGAACTGCTCATGATGCGCACTGTCGCCGGCACGCACCTCATTTCAGACATGCTGTTTTTCATGTCGCGGACGGATGCCAGCATTTTCTGGGTCGCCACGTGCTCTGAATTTGCCTGGGAGGTCATCCGATCCGCCGAGCCCGTCGCAAGCACCCTCGCCGCCAACCACCCCCTCTCCAAAATAAGCCGCGACGACATGGAGGAGCTGATTGTACGCCGTCACCGGCGCAGCGGCCTCACACTCACGTTTACGCCGCCCACGAATCCGCCCACACTCCTCGGCCGGCGACTGCGCCAGGCGAAAACCGACAACGAGAGGCAGGCGCTGCTGAGAGAGTACTGGTTCGACCGGCTACACGATCAGGTAGGAAACGACATTATGATGGCGCTCTTCTACTGGATCCGCTCGGTCGATACCGAAAAAGCCCAGGACAGCGTCCACATTGCGCCGTTCAGCCCGGTCGGCTTCCGCTTCCTGAACGATCTGCCGCTGGAGCACGCCCTCACGCTGAAGGCTCTCCTGGAGCACTTTGCGCTCACCGTAGACGAAGCAGCCAGCGTCACCAACCTGACGGAACGCACGAGCACGCAGATCTTCGAAATGCTTGGCAATGCCCTCATCATCGAGCTCTGGATTCCGAACGATCACGATACGTCCTACACGTTCACGACGGTCGATGAAGCGCGCCCCTACCGAATCCGACCGCTGCTCGTCTACCCCGTCGTGTCCTTCCTGCAGTCGCGCAACATTATCCACTGAGCCATCGGCCGGCCTCTCTCAGCCGCCCTCTCTCAGCCGCCTTCTCTCACCCGGCCAGAGATTCCGCATACCACGCATACGTCCGCTCAATCCCTTCGCGCAGATTGACTTCCGGACGCCAGCCCAGCGAGAAGAGCCGCCGCACATCGACCAATTTGCGCGGCGTACCGTCGGGCTTCGACGTATCGAGCACGATCTCTCCCCCACCACCCACGGCGTAACGTACCATCTCGGCAAGCTCGCGTATGGGGACGTCCTGTCCGCACCCTACGTTCATGAGCCCGTCTGGGGCCGCGTGGTACAGATCCGCCTCGGTCGAATGGAGCACATGCACTACTGCACGCGCGAGATCATCGACATACAGGAATTCGCGGCGCGGCGTGCCCGTTCCCCAGAGCGTAACGTCTGCGCCGCTTGGCCGCGCTTCGTGGAATTTGCGGATGAGCGCCGGCAGAACGTGACTCGTCTCCAGGTCAAAATTGTCACCCGGGCCGTAGAGATTCGTCGGCATGAGGCTCACAAAGTCCACGCCGTGTTGGCGGCGCAGCGCCTCACACAGCTTCACGCCCGTAATCTTGGCAATGGCGTACCACTCGTTGGTCGGCTCGAGTGGCCCCGTGAGCAGATACTCCTCCCTCAGCGGTTGCGGCGCCATTTTCGGATAAATACATGTGCTGCCCAGAAATACAAGTCGCTTCACCCCCGTCCGGTAGGCCGCATGGATCACGTTCGACTGAATCTGCAGGTTGTCGTAGAGAAAATCGGCCGGATACGTGTCGTTCGCCAGGATGCCCCCCACCCTGGCTGCGGCCAATACGACAAAATCGGGCCGCTCGGCCTCGAAGAACGCCTGGACCTCGGCGCCGCCCGTCAGATCCAACTCGCCGCGCGACCGCGTCACCAGGTTCGAGTAGCCCCCCGCCTCAAGCGCCCGCACTACGGCCGAACCCACCAGCCCGCGGTGCCCCGCTACATAAATTTTCGCATCTGTCGAATTAAGGTGCATCTGAAAAAGGTGATTTTTTTCCAGAACTCTCTGTCTCCACGTTGGGTCCTGTGTCGTTCCACGCTGTATGTAATGGACACAACCCGCGGCCGGGCCGCATTCAAAAAAACAATCCCACATTCATGTCCTTCTTCGTCGGCCGAGCCGCAGCGCGCACCCGTACCCGTAGTGCGCTGTCGACTCTGATTGTCCTCACCTCCCTTCTTGGAACCACTTCCCCGCAGCAGGCACAGGCCCAGGATCAGGACCAGACGGTAGACGGCCGCACCGTTGGCCTCCTGTCGCACGACGAAACCCGCGCCTTCCAGGGCTACACACTTTTCTTCCCCAGCGCCACGAAGACCTACCTGCTCGATATGAACGGGCAGATTGTGCACACATGGGACATTGGCTATAATCCCGGCCTGAGCGCCTACCTGCTCGACGACGGTACGCTGCTGCGCCCGGCCAACATGTCGAATCCGAACTTTCCCGCGGGCGGCCTCGGCGGCCTGATCCACAAATTCGCTCCCGACAGAACCGTGCTCTGGCGCTGGGAATATTCCAATTCCCTCGTCGCCCAGCACCACGACGTCGCTCCCCTTCCAAACGGCAACATACTGGTCGTCGCCTGGGAGAAAAAATCGGCAGAGGAGGCCATTCAGAACGGCAAAAACCCCGACGACATTCCCGAGGACGAGGTCTGGTCAGATACCATCATCGAAGTCAAACAGACCGGCCCCACGACGGGCGAGATTGTCTGGAAATGGGATGCCTTCGACCACCTGATCCAGGATTTCGACCCTACGAAAGACAACTTTGGCGTTGTCGCCGATCACCCGGAGCGGATAAACGTCAATGCGGGCACGCCGCTACGCGACTGGATGCATGTCAACGCCGTTAATTACAACGCCGAACTCAATCAAATCGTCATCAGTTCGCGTGAGTTCAGCGAATTTTTTGTCATCGACCACTCAACGACTACCGAAGAAGCCGCGGGCTCGACCGGTGGACGCTACGGCAAGGGCGGCGACATCCTCTACCGTTGGGGAAATCCGGCCAACTACGACCGCGGCACGGAGGCCGATCGCAAACTGTTCGTGCAGCACGATGCCCAGTGGATCGAGCCCGGCCTCCCCAGCGCAGGCAACATGCTCGTCTTCAACAACGGTCCAAATCGGCCAGATGGGGATTGGTCGTCCGTCGAGGAACTCGTTCCGCCCCAAAGCGCTCCGGGCGTCTACACCATCGAGGATGGCCAGCCCTATGGCCCCGATGCCCCCGTTTGGACGTACACTGGCACGCCCCGAGAATCGTTCCACTCGGCCTTCATCTCGGGCGCACACCGCCTACCCAACGGCAACACATTCATCACGTCGGGCGCCTTCGGCGACCTCTTCGAAGTCACCCCCGGCGGTGACATCGTCTGGGAATACAAAAACCCGATTTTCGAGAACGCCCCCATCGCTGCCAACGAGCCCATTCCATCTTCGGAGCGCGACGATCGCACCGATAACCTCGTCTTCCGCTCGACCCGCCTCGCCCCCGACCACCCGGCCCTGGCCTTCTTCGACCTCACGCCAAAAGGCACGATCGAACTGCCACCCGTCGATACCAGCGTCGAAGACGGCGTCATCCCCCATGTCCTGGCACTCCATTCTGTGTATCCGAACCCCGCGATGGGCCGTACGCGGGTTTCTTTCACGCTGGATGCGCCGGCCGAGGTCCACGTCACGCTCCACGACGTACTGGGCCGCACCGTCGGTGGCGGTAGCGGCTTCGGCGGCGGCTCGGGCGCCCTCTTCCCGGCGGGGCCCGGCGAAATCGCACTCGATGTGTCGCACCTCGCCGCCGGCCCCTATCTCGTTCGCATTTCCGTCGGCGACGGCTCCATCGCGTCGGGGCTTATCGTCATGCGCTGATTTCGCCCTGAAACGCCGCCCAAGCGGCCTCGACGTGTCGCTGCGAGGTGTGGGTCTGGCCCACGCACAGCCGGATGGCGTATCGGCCGGCGAGCACGGTATGACTCGCGAACAGGCGGCCGCCCGCGTTCACGGTCTCAAGTATTGCCCGCGTCCTCTCGTCGCCATCCCGGTGGGCAAAACACACCAGATTCAAAGGGTGCGGGGCCAGGATTTCCCACTCATCGCTCGCATCGACCCAACCAGCGAACGCCTGCGCGAGTGCCACATGCTCCCGAACACGCCGCTGCAGCCCCTCTACGCCGTAATGCCGCAGCACGAACCAGAGCTTCAGGCTGCGGAAGCGGCGCCCGAGCGGCACCTGCCAGTCGCGGTAGTTTACGACGCCCGTCGCCGCCGTTTTGAGGTACTCGGGCTCCATGGAGAGTGCCCGGACGAGCGCCTCCCGGTCGCGCACAAAGAAGCAGTCGCAATCGAAATTCGTGAACATCCATTTGTGCGGATTGAAGCAGTAGCTGTCGGCATGCTCGAGGCCGCTGTGCATACCGCGCAGCTCCGGGCAGACCGCCGCCGTGCCGCTCATCGCCGCATCGACATGCATCCAGAGGCGGGCTCCGCCAGTGCGGCCCGCTCCGCCGGTGCCGCCCGCTCCGCCGGTGCCGCTGGCTTGGCCGACCACGTTCCCAATCTCCGCCAGCGGATCCATCGCGTTCGACGAGGTCGTTCCGACCGTCGCGCACACGAAAAACGGCGCAAGCCCGGCCGCCCGGTCGCGCGCTACGGCCTCCTCGAACCGGTCTGCACGCATGGCAAACGCATTATCGACCCCTACAATGCGTAGCTGGTCATCGGAAAATCCGGCAATGCGCATCCCTTTGAGCACCGAGGAGTGGCTTTCGGTCGATGCGTAGGCCACAAGCTCCTGCATGGCCGCGCCCCTCGATCCGGCGCTCTTGCCCGCAGCACAACATATTTCGTCCAGGGCCCGCTCGCGCGCGGCCAGGATGGCGCAGAGCGTTGCGCTCGATGCGCTGTCCTGGATGACGCCGCCGCCCATCGACGCCGCGCTGGCCGGAGCCGCGTCGGCCATTCCGGCGCCCGCCATTCCGGCGCCCGCCATTCCCGCGCCGGCCATTCCCGCGCTGGCCGCGGCCGCGCCGGCCCCAGACAGAAAGGCCCGCGGCAAATCCAACAGCTCCACACACCAGTCCAAAACGCGCATCTCGAGCTCCGTACAGGCGGGGCTCGTGAGCCAGCTCATGCCCTGTACGCCGAGACCGGCAGATAGCAGCTCGCCGAGGATACCGGGCCCCGAACCATTGGCCGGAAAGTAGGCAAAGAAGTTGGGCGATTGCCAGTGCGTGATGCCGGGCATCAGGATCTCTTCCACATCCCGCATCATGTCCTCGAACCGCTCACCCTTCGCCGGGGGCGCGGCCGGTAGAGCGCGGAGAATATCGCCCGGCTCCAAACGGCTGCGCACCGGATAGCGCTCCACGTCCTCCATGTAGCGCGCAATCCACTCCACCATATCATGGCCATGGCGGCGGAATTCGTCCGGGGACATGTGGTCCGAGGACATGTGGTCCGGGGGCAGTGGGTCCGGGGGCAGGCTCATGGCGCACCAAGGCCCATGGCCGCCGCGAGGGCTTCAGCCGTGTGCATGGCGCGGCGGCCGGTGCCGGCTGCAATCTGCTGGCGACAGCTCACGCCGGGCGCCACGATCCAGGCCCTTTCGGACTCGGCGTTGACGGCCGGGAAGAGCCGCTGCCCGCCGATCTGCATGGACATGGCGTAGTGCTCTTTTTCGAAGCCGAAGGAGCCTGCCATGCCGCAGCAGCCCGCATCGACCTGATGGACTTCGCAGCCGGGAATGCCGCTGAGGGCGGCGACCGTGCCGGCTGTGCCGACACTGGCTTTCTGGTGGCAGTGGCCGTGCAGCAG
>JAJCYR010000035.1 GCA_029262775.1 Bacteroidota bacterium | reverse complement strand
CTGTACCCAGCCCTCGTTCAGTCGCGCGCCCAGCCAGTAGATGCCCTTAAGGGACAGGCTCGCGGAGCGGGCATGGTGAGGCTACGACAGGGCCTGGTGGTGATCCAATTCGGCATGTCGGCCGTACTCCTCATGGCGACGGGCATTGTGACGGACCAATTACAGTTTCTGGATTCCGCTCCGCTGGGTTTCAACCGGGAACACCTCGTGGCCATACCGTTCCAGGACAACGGGTTGTCATCGCGTTTGGATGACGTTCGCTCGGCGGTGGAAGCCGTGCCCGGTGTGGTGGGCGTGACGATGTCGGGTAACCGGCCGGGAGGTGGGGACTGGGGATTCACGGTGGAGATTCCCGGGGTGGCAGAGGATGATATCCCGGGCATGCGGGTGCTTGTCGGCGATGCGGCGTTTCCGGAAGTCTACGGAATGGCCTTGGCGGAAGGACGGCTCTTCGATATCGCACGCCCCGCCGACCAGGAAAATGCGCTGCTCGTGAACCAGGAATTCGTGCGGCAACTGGGGTGGGAGAATCCGGTGGGACAGCCGGTTTTAATACCCGCCGACGGCCGGTCGTTTGAAGTGGTTGGTGTCGTGGAGGATTTTCATTTCAGGTCCATGCACGAGCAGATTGCCCCGCTCATGATTTTCATGGCCCCCAATACGTGGTACTCCCAGATGACTGTTCGGCTGAGCCCCGACGCCTCGCAGGAGACACTGGATGCCATCGGGCAGGTCTATACCCGTTTCGATCCGGTCAATACATTCAGCTATACATTCATTGACGAGGAGTTCAACGCCCTGTACGCGGCCGAGCGCCGCGTGGGTGAGCAGATCCGACTCGGCACCTGGTTTGCTCTCATCGTGGCGTGCATGGGGCTCTTCGGCCTGGCCACGTTCACGGCCCAGCGACGAACCCGGGAAATCGGCGTCCGCAAAGTCATGGGCGCTTCGGAGTGGGTCATTGTCCGGCTCCTGACGCGCGAAACCGTGGTGCTGGTATCGCTTTCGTTGCTGCTGGCAGCTCCCGTGGCATGGTGGCTGGGCCAGCAATGGTTGGCCGATTTTGCCTATGCCGCGTCCATAGGACCCGGAGCCCTTGTTCTGGGCGCCGGGCTTACCATGGTTATTGCCGTCGGTACGACGGCTGCCCAGGCCTGGAAGGCAGCCCGGATGGATCCGGTGAAGGCCATCCGGACGGAATGATCGGGGCGTGTTGACAGGCCATAACTCTCCTTTGGGTTTGTATTTTGCACGGCGGAGTGACATGGCGCTCCTGCCTCATTAGACGTCCGCCCAACCCTGACCCCAACCCCGGTCCCGACCCCCACCAACTCGTTTCATGACTCGACCCCAGAAAAAGAAAGACATAACCATATACACCGACGGCGCGTGTAGCGGCAATCCCGGACCCGGCGGCTGGGCGGCCATCCTCATGTACCAGGGCAAGGAGCGTGTCATCACGGGCGCAGAGCCGGACACGACCAACAACCGCATGGAGCTGATGGCTGTCGTGGAGGCTTTGCGCGTATTGAAAGAACCGGTGCGGGCCGCTGTCCACACCGATTCCGCCTACATCGCCAATGCGTTCCAGCAGAAGTGGATCGACAACTGGCAGCGCAAAGGATGGATGACCGCGGGAAAGAAACCCGTCAAGAACCAGGATCTGTGGAAAGCGCTCCTTGCGCAGGTGGAGCGGCACCATGTGACCTTCGTGAAGGTGAAGGGACATGCGGACGATGAATTGAACAACCGCGTGGACCGCCTCGCTGTAGAAGCGCTGAAACTGCAGTAGTGGCCCAATGAAATATTTGTTGTAACTTTTTACAAGTTATTTTCGTTACTTGGCCTGGAATCCAATCACGATACATTCCGGACCATGACGAACGACCTTGGATCGATAGACGAACTTGTCCTCCTGGCAGCATCCATCCTGGACGGGGATGCGTATGGAAACTCCATTCTGGCCGAACTGGAAACACGCGCAGGCAAGACCTTCGTACTTGGCACCATCCACAAGGCCCTACAGCGCCTGGAGAAAGATGGCCTTCTCCGGTCCCGGCTGGGCGGAGCGACACCAACGCGAGGAGGACGGCGAAAACGCCTCTACTTCATTACGAACAGTGGTTTCCTGGCGCTGCAACAGGCGCGGGATGTCCGTTCCCAGCTTTGGTCCCTTATCCCCTCGTCACTGAAGGTGCACCATGGATGACGCTCGCCTTCGCTTTCTCTTGCGGTTGATTGCCCGTTTTTCACCCGGCGATCGGAGAGAAGAGCTCCTCGGAGACTTTGAAGAATTGTACGCACGGCGCACGCAGTCTGGCCATAAGGTCTTGCCGTTCCTGGATGCGTTGTCAACCATTCGGCCGGGAACGTCCGACCGCTCGAAATCGCTCTCCGTGCCGCTCCTGGCTTCCTATGTGCGGCAAACCATTCGGGAGTTGAGGACCGGTCGCTCTTTTGGTCTGGTCAATATCTTCGGACTGGCGGTCGGGATCGCGGCCAGCTTGCTCATTGGACTGTACATCCACGACGAATGGAGTCACGATCGAGCCATACCAGGCGCACATTCCATTTACCGTGTAGTATCGGACGAAACAGGAGCGAACGGTCCAGACAAACTGGCCTACGTGCACATGCCACTGCTCGGGGCCCTGCCCGAAGGCACCATCGGGACGCGGTACTTCCCGTACCCGTCCCTGCTGTCGACAGAAGACGGGATATCCGTACAGGAAGAGCGGTTCGTGTTCGCCGACTCCAGCTTTCTCCAGGTGTTCGATTTTTCATTTGTGTCCGGGGACCCGGCCCGGGCACTTCAGATTCCGAACTCCTTGGTTGTGACCCGATCGTCCGCTCTACGATGGTTTGGATCGGTTGATGTCGTCGGGCGTCACATGACCTGGACCGGCGGCGACTCGACCACGGAGCTCACCGTGACGGCGGTCATTGAAGATCCTCCACGGCGCTCCCATATCGTATTCGACATGTTGGGGAATCTTGATTCTCTTCTCGAACAGGAGAGTCACATGAACAGCTGGTACTGGCCGCCTGTCTATACCTACGTTCGAGTTCAGGATGCTGTCGAGCACGCGGCCATCAACACAACGCTTGAGCGGCTTTCCTCGGATCGCATGCCCCAATTGGGGCTCGACCGGACGTATTCGCTTCAACCCTTTACGGACATCTGGCTTCGGTCAAACCGACGGAGTGAACCTGTTCCTGTCGGGTCCATGCTCATGATCCAGGTCCTGTTGGTGACGGCTTTTCTCATCCTGGTCGTGGCATGTGTCAATTTCGTAAATCTCATGACGGCCCAGGGCATGGCGCGAATGCGGGAAGCGGGCGTGCGCCGCGCCCTCGGTGCGCACCGCCGCCAACTTATCCACCAATTCCTGGGAACGACCATTCTGTCATCCCTCATCGCGGCCGGACTCGGCCTGCTGGGCACGGCTGCCATCCTGCCGTGGTTCAGTTCAATCACCGGCCGATTTCTGGATATGGCTCCACTGCTCAGTCCTGAATCCATTCTGGCGTACATCGGCATTGCGTTTCTTATCGGACTTTTGACGGGCGTATACCCGGCCGTCATGCTGTCCCGGCAAGAATCGCCTTCCAAGGCATCGGAAGGAGCCCTCTTCCGGCGCGGCCTTATCGTCTTTCAGTTCGGTATAGCATGCAGTCTCGTCTTTGCATCTGTCACCATGTCCCGGCAGATGCAACTCATGCTCTCCGATCGCGTCGGGTTCGACCGGGAGCACGTCGTTGCCGTGCGTCTCAGGGAAACGGACAACCAGATTCGTCACGAATCCCTGGTACAGGCGTTGAGACAAGACATCCGCATCACTTCCGTAACCGCGTCTTCGGGCTACCCGGGCGTGGATGGTGGCATCCATGACTTTCAAGTGGTGCTTGCGTCTGCCCCGGCGGACACGATGGACATAGACGTCCTCACCACTGAACCTGGATTCACGGAAACGTACGGGCTTGAACTGCTGGACGGACGCACGTTTTCAGAAGACCGCGTGGACGACATGGAGGCGGGATTTATCGTGAATCAGGCCACTGTTCGGCACATGGGCCTGAAGGAGCCCGTTGGCGCCGATCTTACCCTTGTCTTTTACGAGCATGGCCTCGTCAGAAAAACCGGTCGCATTATTGGTGTCGTGCGCGACTTCCAGTACCATTCCTTGCGGCGTGAAACCACGCCAATCCTCATCCACGTACGAAAAGAATCGTATTTCAACGACTATATCAGTGTCCGCCTGTCGGGCCGCGACATCCCGGGTGCCCTTGCGTTCATGGAATCTGAATGGGCGAAGTACAATCCGGACCGACCGTTCGAGTATGCATTCGTCGATGATGTCTTCGACGCCATGTACCGGTCGGATATCCGTCTTACCCGGATGATTGCCATGTTCGCGGGTATCGGCTTGGCCCTGTCGGCGTTGGGCATTTTCTCCGTGGCAGCGTACACCATGCTGCGCCGGCGACGCGAAATAGGAATCAGGAAAGTACTGGGCGCATCTACCGTGCGAATTGTACGAACCATGTCTTCCGAGTACGCAGTCCTCGTCGGTGTGGCGTGCATCGTCAGCATTCCAGTTACCGCTTTCGTTCTGCATCGATGGCTTTCCGGGTTTGCTGAAAGGGCCCCCATCGACGGTTCCGGCATGGCGCTCGCCGTTCTCGTGACCATCGTCTGTGGTCTGTCTGCCGTATTATTCATCATCCTGCGGGCGACCAGGGAGAATCCGTCTTCCACACTGCGGTCTGAACAATGAGATTCAGCGCTTTTTGCAGGTCAGCCTCTGTCCCCCCGATTTGATACTCATGCGGGGGTTCGGCGCGAGGAGCGTGTTGTAGGGCGGTACGTTCGAATCCATCAGGCCGTGGGCAATGAGAAGCTTGTCCTTCAGTTGATGCGCAACGAGTTGGTTGGCCTGGTTGTCACTGCGCAATTACCTTCAAAGGCGAATCCATCCGAAAAAAACTCAGACGTACCGCACTCAAATCATCGCTGGACAGCAAACCGGCAATAGACTAAATTGCAATCACTTCACCACCGAAATGACTGGAGAATACTCATGACCCAGGGTGAAGAATAGTCTTGGACCTTGACAAGGACACTTCATGAATTATAGATATATTGCCATAATCATTGCTGCAGTGATACCCCTCACCTTGACTGCATGCACAGATCAACCGCCTGAAGGCGGTGGCCTTGGCTGCAATTCGGATTTGACAAACATAAACATAGATGTAATCAGTTCAGCTGAGAATTTTGGAGATCTAGTTACTCTTGATAAAACAATCGAACTTGAAACGACTGACGAAAGTGTCATTGGGGCTGTAAGCATAGTTCGGCAGCACCCAGCAGGCTTTGTTATTTTAGACACCAGGGTTACACATCAAGCGTATCTGTTTGATCTCGATGGCGGCTTCGTTGGTAGACTGGGTTCTAGAGGAGACGGCTCAAATGAGTACCAAGAATTAGCCGACGCTCGTATTTCACCGTCCGGGGACATATATCTTCTCTCCAGAGCACGAAGAAAGCTGCTCAAGTACAGCTCGGAAGGGGATTATGTTGGAGATATGAGCTTTATGGATCTGGGTTTTGCGCCGTCCCGATTCGAAATAGTGTCTTCCGATCCATTTACGGTCGCATTTTATGTTTTGCATCCTGATTTTGTCTTCAAGAAACACAAAGTGGTTGTTGCTACTTATGTAAATAACCAGTTTGAGTACACTCGCTCCTTCGTAAGACAAGAGGATGCGGGGAAACGTATGTTTTTCTCTGGTGGTGGATTCAATTATGTTAATAACACCTTGTGGATCCATCCAATATTTGATATTTATACTGATATTTATGATCCTGCAACCGGTGAGAGAATTGGCAGAACGGTTCCCGTCACCTCTGTATTACCTGCTCCTTACATTTCAAATGATTTGTTTTCGGATTTTAATTCCACTCGCGATGCCATACCTGCATATGCAAACATAACACGCTTGGTATCACAGGAATACTTAGGTGGCTTATTGATGTCATTCTACACGTCAGGGCAGAATGGGGCTAAACATCTCAGATTTCATTCTTTATGCGGTGAATTACTGCCGATTCAGATTGACGACGAGGCATTTCCTCTGCTTTATCGGCTTAGAGGAATTTCAATAGATCGTAATTCGATCATCATTGTTGATGACATTACAGATTCTGATCCAGGTACAGAGGATTATGATGATAATCCTTCAATAAGTTTATATAGGCTGAGATGGGTGAGGGGAGAAGAGAGTCTCATGAATCAAGCTCAATCCCCTCCAATCTGATACTCATGCGGAGGTTCGGCGCCGAGGAGGTTCTGGACGAAATAGTCCCAGCGGCGGCGCATCCAGTAGTCGCCCTGCCGGAAGCCGTGGCGTGAGCTTGGGAAGACCAGAAGGTCGAAGTCCTTGTTGGCATCCATGAGCGCTTCGACGACGAGGAGCGTGTTGTAGGGCGGGACGTTTGAATCCATCATTCCGTGGGCAATGAGGAGCTTGCCCTTCAGCTGATGCGCAACGAGCTGGTTGGCCTGGTTGTCGTAGCTCGTCGTGCCGTCCTCGTTGACGGTCAAGAGGCCCTGCCACTTTTCGCCCCAGTCGTCCTCGTAGACGCGGTTGTCGTGGTTGCCCGCGCCGCTCACCCCGACCTTGTAGAAGTCCGGGTGCCGAAAAAGCGCGGCAGCCGTGGCAAATCCGCCGCCCGAGTGCCCCCAAATGCCCACGCGCTCCACATCCATGTATGGGTGCTCGTTGGCAAGCTGCTCAATACCCGTAATCTGGTCCGGGAGCGTGTTGTCGCCCATGTTGCCGTAATACGTGTCGTGGAACGACTTTGAGCGACCGGGCGTGCCCATGCCATCGAGCTCCACGACCACAAACCCAAGCTCAGCCACCGCCTGCTTGTCACTGCGCGATGCCCGGAAGGCCCGCGATCCGACGCTGCCCGTCTGCGGTCCAGGGTAGACGTAGTTGAGGACCGGGTAGGAGCCGCTCTCATCCAGACTCGTCGGCGTATACATGAGGCCATGCAGGTCCGTCACGCCGTCGCGCGCTTTCACGGTGAACGGCGTCGGCGGCTGCCAGCCGGCCGCCAGCAGATCAGAGATATCGGCCGTTTCCAGCGTCATCACGAGCTCGCCCTCGGCCGTACGGACCTCCGACACCAGCGGTACATCGGGCTGGGAGTACGTATCGACAAAATAATCGAATTCCGGTGAGAACGACACGCTGTGCGTACCGGTCTCCGGCGTGAGCAGCGTGAGACCCGTGCCGTCAAATCCCACGCGATAGAGGTACTGGAAGTAGGGGTCGCCCGCTTCGCGTCCCTGGCCAATGAACCAGATTTGGCGCGAATTCTGGTCGATGCGGACGATGCTATTCACATTCCACTCGCCTTCCGTAATCTGGTTTTTAATGGATCCCGACGCCTGGTCAATGAGGTAGAGGTGGCCCCAGTTGGAGCGCTGGCTCCACCACAGGAACTCGCCCGATGCATCGAGAAAGCGCCAGTTGATATCGCCGAGCCCCGATTCGAAGAACGTATCCTGCCGCTCGTGCAGAACGTCGGTGACGGCGCCCGTGACCGGGTTGGCCACGCGCAACCAGGCGTCCTTGTGATCGCGCGAGCTCGACACGAAGGCCAGTTGGCGGCCATCGTCCGACCAGTCAATGTCGGCCCAGCCGCCGCGGTAGGCGATGTGGTCCGTAATGGTCGATCGGTGTTGGTCGGGCGGCATGTTCAGGCGAACCACACGGCCCGTCACGACGTCCGCCACAATGCGTTCAATACGGAAAATCTCCTCATCCTCGGGCAGCGGATACTTCCAGGCCTCGAGTTCGGGGTGCCCCGCCTCCGTGCGCACCAGATACATCATGCCCACGCCGCGTCCATCGTGCCGGAACGTTGCAAGGCGGCGGGAATCGGGCGACCACTCGAGAATGGGGCGATCGCTTTTCGTCCAGCCGGCGTTGTTGGTCGCGTAGCCGTAATCTTCCGTGCCATCGCGCGTGAGCTGCGATTCGCGGCCAGTCGCCACGTCGCGTACCCACAGGTTGAAGTCGCGCACGAAGGCTTCCTTCGTGCCGTCGGGCGATGCAATATCGGTCGATGCGAACCTCCGGAAGCGGGCGGGAATGTTCGAGCCCGGGCCACCGCCCTCTTCCGCCTCGCTCTGCTCGCAGGTATAGGTATCGAGCTGGCAGGTGTAGGTGTGCGGGCGGACGGTGAACGTCATGGCATCGGCGGCATCTGCGAATTCCACGGAGCGGAAGGGGAGATCTTCGGCGCTGTACGTCGTATCGACCAGTTCAGAGATCGATGCAGCCAGGCGCGCGTGGTCAAATGCCGCCTCGCGCCGCGCTTCCGACGGATTGGCCATGATGAATTCGTGGCCCTCGCGCGTTGTGACGTTGTACCAGAAGCGGCCATCGGGCAGCCAGTTGGGGCTCACATTGTCGCCAAAAACGAGCGGCGACGTGTTTGCGGAGAGGAATTTCTCGGCCTGGGCGTAATCGGCCTCGGTCAGGCGATCGGGCGCCGACGAGCAGGCAGCGAGGGAGAAGAGGAGGACGACAGTCAGTATACGCATGGTGGCGGGGGATTACGTTGGTCGGCGCCGGGGCTGGCGCCAGTACAGTACTCCCTAAACGTACGATTTCCTGAAGATGAAAGCACGGGGGCATATGTGAGCAACATTCTGATGCCAGCCCGCGTTTATATACGGTCCAGCAATCCGCAGGTACAGGGCCATGACAGGTGTGCACGAACTCGAATCCAAACTGCAGAAGGCAGAAGACTGGCCAACGCCCATTCATGGGTGGAGGGTAGAACGTGGAACAGACGCCTTGGGGCAGGACGCCGTCTGGGTGTGGGTTACGCTAAGTGACCCGCTCCCGAACTGGACAGTTCGGTCGCACATGCGGCGCATGGTGCGAGAAGCCGTGGCGAAAATAACGGAATCTGATCCGTCGTGGGTTTACGTTCGATTTCGGGACGAATCAGAAGAGAACGAGGCGTGAGTTTACAGTCAGATCTGCTGCACCAGGCGCTTATTATGCCTTGTTCCATCTCTACGTGGATGAGGCGACCCGCCTCATGGTGGGTGGTGGAAATGAGCGAAAAGCTCTCCGCTTGACCATGCGTAGAGCCTTTGTCCACGGACACATGGCCGATGCGGCAAAAGGTTTTGCGAGCGGACAGGTGTCTCAAAAGATGGAACCGGCTCTTGGCGGCTTGAGCATCCAGCAGGAGTTGCGTGACGTTGCGAGTGCATTGGTCGAACTGCAGCAGGCCCGTCATGAAGCAGATTATGACCTGCTCCGGACGTTCACGCGTGCTGAGGTGCTTGACATGGTCACGCAAGCCGAACAGGCGTTTCAGGATTGGAAGAGAGTCAAACGCACGCCTCAGGCTGACGCATTTCTGGTTTCCCTACTCATATTGAATCTCCTGAAAGGACGAATTTAGTCCAGCGTAGAAATCCACCGTCTCAGACGGTGGTGATGGGCCGTTGGCTATGCCGTAATTTGGCACTGTGGCATGCAAGGGCAAATACCACAAGCTATCGCACGTCGTCTACCAGTGTACCTATCATATTGTCTGGGCGGGCCCAAGTATCGGTTTCGGGTCATGACGGGGGCGGTGGGCGAATACATTGAGGAGCGGATCCGCACCGTGGGAATGGGTGAGGACATCATCCGTCGTTACGTCCGGCACCAGGAGAAGGAGGAGAAGAAACGAGAAAGAGCCGAACGAGATTATGACCTGTTCACGTGATTCTCGACCCTTCCAGGGTCGAGGGTGGAATCAAGAAGAAGCCACCACCT
>JAJCYR010000034.1 GCA_029262775.1 Bacteroidota bacterium | reverse complement strand
CCGACGCCCAACGGCTCGCTTTCACTCGATGGCTTCAAGGGCGACGCCCGATCGAACGATTCGACCACGCTTCCGTCCTCTTTCACGGTCGAATTCTGGCTGAAACGCTCCGACGGCACCACTGGAAAAGACATTGCCTTCAGTCATGGCACGCCGGGACAGAACACGGGGCTGCTTGCTGGCTTCAGGGCCGATGACACGTTTACGTTCGGATTTTTCCTGAACGATCTGAACGGCCCCCAAATCACCGATGTGCGCTGGCATCACTTTGCTCTGACGTACGATGCCGGTACGGGGCGCCGCGCCATCGTCCACAACGGAGCGGAAGTGGCCAGCGACACCAGTGTGCCCTACGCGGGCAATGGGCCGTTCTTCCTGGGCACGCAGCATGGCGGAGATCATTTCAACGGACAGATTGACGAGGTGCGTATTTGGGACCACGTTGTGCCCCTGGGCATAATCAATGCCCGCATGCATGAAACCATCAATGCGCGGCTGCCCGATCTCGGGCTCTTTGCCCACTGGTCGCTCGACGAGCGCGACGGAGATTTCTCGGCCAACGATATCGACATTTCGGGGTCGTATTACCTGAACCACAACGGAGGCGTTCATCCAGCGCGGCCCGGAGCTCCGCTTCGCGCCTGCGACATCACGGACCCGAACGGTGACTACAGCTTCACGGGTGTCCGGTATGGAGAGAGCACCGAGTTCACGCTCACCCCGCAGGATCCGGGCGACGTGGTTCGGACCTTTTCGCCCACGCGACGACTACTCAGTCTCAGCCGCGAGAACCCGGTCCAGAACGAAGTTCCGTTTACCGATCTCACGCAGCACAATATTGCAGGTGTCGTGCAGTTTGACGGCACAGAGTGTCCGGTAACCGATGCCCTCTTCACGGTCCGTACGGGTACATCGCAATTCGGTGGGCCCGTCCAATCTGACGAGGACGGCGACTACTCCATAGCCGCTGATCCCGGAAACGTGACTGTCACCCCGTCTGTCAACGGAGACCCCACTCGCATTTTCAACCCCGACATTTTATCCTTCCCGGACCTGGATGGGGACGTGTTTGACCAGAACCTCGTGGATCTGACAACGCGCACACTCTCCGGCCAGGTGGCTGGCACAGGCATGTGTCGCCTGCCAATTGGCCGCGCGACGCTCGAAATCCGGGCAAGGAACGGCTGCATGACGCGCGTGGTCACGACCGATGAGGAGGGCAACTATTCGGTGGACCTGCCACCCATGGAATACACGGTTCGGCTCCTGTCAATCGACAACGACAATGCCGTGCAGCGCGTGGACATTGAGGCGTTTTTCGAGGAGCAGGGCGCACAGGTCGTAGACCTGACCGAAGGTGCGACCGAGCATAATCTGATTTACCGCCCTGGCCTCCAGATACAGATTGCCGGTCTCGAGCCGTCCATGTGTAATACGTCACAGATCCCGGACAATACGCCCATTCTGGCCAAAGGAGACAAGGTAGACCTGACCATTACCGTGGTGGAAGACCTCGGTGCGGCAGGCGTCTGTCCCGTGGATACGGGCACAGTCACGCTTTTCAGCGAGATCAGTGATCAGACGAATAACCCCATGACATTCGAAATCGCGGAAGACAGTGGCGGCCGGATCGATACCACCATCGTGGTCGGGCAGCCGAATGTTCTTCGTGGGCGCGTCGTCGATGGTGAAGACCGCACGTTCCAGAAATTCATCACGGCATCGGCCGACGTGGACGGCGTACTCGGCGAAGAGACCGAATGGGCGTTTGTAGAGGGCGTGCGTGCCCGTCCCGGTGGCCGCTTCGCCACCGCGCCCAATACACCCATCCCGACATGGATACTGCGCGACCCGCCAGGCGATGCCTCTTTCTCTTACATCGAAGAAGGCTCCGAGGTCTGTAACATATTCTCGGGTGAGGCTGCATTTGGGGGCGCCTTGACATTCCACGCTGCGCTCGACCTTGGGGTCGTGGCCGACGTTGGAGTGGCATTTGGTGGGGAGGCGACCGTCGAATTTGAGGGAGTCCAGGCACAGGGCTTCTCTATTACGGCAGCCCTCCGGCAAACACTGGGAGGAGCCACGGAAATCTGTACTCGGGCAAACACCCGTATTCAGACGTCCGACGATTCAGACTTCTTCGGCCCGGATGCCGATGTATTCGTTGGTGCGGGAGTGAATTTCATTTTTGCCAAAGCAGATGTCGTTGACATCGACGAAAACGAATGCACGGTGGAACTGGATGACACGATTGCATTCGGGCCCGAGCTCGAGACGGGCTTTGCATTCACGCGCGAACATATCGAAAACCGACTGATACCCGACCTGGATGAATTGGCCGCGGTTTCGACACCCGACAGCACCGCCATATTCCAATCGGCCATAGAGAATTGGAATCAAATGCTCTCCGACAGCAAGGAGACGCTGCAGGCAGACGATCTCGATCCTTTTGAGAAGGATAGGAGAAACCGTTCCTTCAATGCGGGTGCTGAATTCGGATTCGAGAAATCCCGCAGTGAAGCGCAATCCTTTTTTACGGAAACCGAGCTGTCCTTTTCGTCCGAACTATGGCTGCTTCAGCGCGTGGGGGCAGCAGGAAACGTTGTAGAGGCCGGTCTTAGCCTGGAAACGTTCGTCAGCGGCCTGTTCCGATTTGAAACCGTGTCTACCGACAACACGGTCTATGGCTACGCTCTTTCAGATGACGACCAGGGGGATAATTTTTCGGTCGACATTCTTGAAGACCCGGAATTCAAAACACCCACATTCGACGTCAAGGCCGGTCTCAGTTCGTGTCCGTTCGAACCCTGGCTCGGCCTACCGCTGGTGGCGGCGGGTGACGCCGACCCCTCGCAGATCGCCCCCCGCATGACGCCGCGAGACCTGCCGGAGCTCTCCATGAACCCAATTCAACGTCTGGGCCTGGACCCAGCTTCCGCGGCGCTCTTCACGGTCAATCTCGGGAACGCGTCGGCGAGTGACGAGACGCGTAACTACCGCCTCGCCACGCTACCGACATCGAATCCGTTCGGTGCCGTCATGGAAGCAGCGGGTACGCGGCTTGGTATGGTGGACTTTACCATTCCATCCGGGGAAGTGCACCAGACGCAGCTTTCCGTTTCGCGTGGTCCGGAGAAGTTCAACTATCCACGGCTCGGCCTCGTGATGTACCCTGTCTGTGAGCAGGATAACCTCGTACGCGGCGAGCCGCTGACGGCCGACACGCTCTTCTTCGACGTGTCCTATACGCCGCCGTGTTCGGACATCTCCATCTTTCGGCCGAAGGAAAACTGGACGCTGAGCCGCGAGACGGTCAGTGATCCCATGGAAATCATCCTGAACGAATTCACGCTCGCCGAGAACGACGTAGATGCCGGCGTACAGAACATCGGCTTCGAGTACCGCAGAATCGGTACGTCGGACTGGCTCCCGGGGGATAGCTACGACCGCACGACCATCATAGCGCAGGGCGGACCGGATGCGGACAGTTTCATAGCCGAGTGGACCTTCCCGGCGGATGACGGGCTGTATGAAATCAGGGCCTGGACCGAATGCGAAAACGGCCGAAACTTCTCGGAAGTGGTTGTGGGACGGGTCGATACGGTGCTCCCGGAGGTCCTCAAAACGCCGTCGCCTGCCGATGGTGTGCTCCACTTTGGAGATGACATCGCGGCCGAGTTCACCGAGCCCATGCTCTGCTCGTCCATTATCACGGGTGGGCAGAACCCGAACACAACGCTCACGCGACTCGATACGGACGCCATCATCCCGATTGGCGCCACGTGCGACGGCCGCATGGTCGTCCTTTCGCCGCAGGACCAGACGGCACTGGACGATCTGGAAGGCGTGACGCTCCAGGCCGCGTTCGAAGGCTGGACGGATCTCGGCGGGAATCCCGTCGAAACCTCGGTTTCCTGGCAGTTCGACGTGCAGCGCAGCGCCTTCATCTGGAGCCCGACCGCCGTATCGATCACACTCGAAACCGGCACCACGGGCACTTTTGCGGCGACGCTCACCAACGGCGAGCCCACGGACGGCGTGGACTTCACGCTGGCGTCGGACAGCGACTGGCTGGTTCCGAATGTCACCACGGGATCCATTCCCGCACAGTCGCAGGGCACCATCGATTTCGTGGTGCAGAATCTGACTGTTGTGGGCGAACACGTAGGACGCGTTACGGCCACGAGCAGCACGGGCGATGAGTCGGTGCTCACGGTATCGGTCACGGCCTTTGACGAGTGCGACGTGCCCGTCTGGGACGTGAACCCGGCCGATTTTCAGCACAACATGACGCTCACCGCGCAGCTGTTCGTGAGCGGCGTGGTATCGACCGACGAAAACGACATGGTTGCGGCGTTCGTGAACGGGGAGATCCGGGGCGTCGCGCCGATCGCGGCGATTGATGCCGACGGTAACGAGGAGCCGGACGGTAACCGCGTGAACATGATTATCTACAGTAACCAGGAGAGCGGCGAGCAGGTTACGTTCACGACGTTCGATGCGTCGGCGTGCGATATCCACACGACCTCAAGCCTGACGCTCACCTTTGATGCGACGGCTGTGAACGGAACGCCCGAGCAGCCCGTCACGCTGCAGGCCCCGCGTCCGGATGCTGTGCCTGGTGAAGTGGCCCTCAGTTCAGGTTGGACGTGGTTTTCCATCAACGTCGTGCCGCCGGATGCGCGCGTGTCGTCCATCTTGGCCAACGTACCGGCCGCCGAGGCGAATGTGGTCAAGAGCCAGCGCTTCTTCAGCCTGTTCGATCCGGCCGCAGGATGGGTGGGAACACTCCCTGATCTGGATCCGCGTGAGGGCTACCTGATCAAGCTTGACCAGTCGCACAACCTGGGTATGGTGGGCGTGCCGGTTGACGTGGCCACAACGCCCATTGATCTGGTTTCCGGGTGGAACTGGATTGGTTTCATGCCCCAGGCTGCGCTTGGCGTAAACGAGGCGCTGGAATCGCTCACGCCTGTGACGAATGATATTGTCAAGAGCCAGTTCGAGTTTGCCCAGTTTGTGGAGGGCTCCGGTTGGATCGGGTCCCTGACCGCGATGGAGCCGGGACTCGGTTACCAGATCCGGCTGGCGCAGGAGGGCGTGCTTACGTACCCCGATGCGGGGCCGCCACCGGCGCTCGCGCTCGGCGGTGGAGGTGTCTCCCCGGATGGAGCGGACGCGGCGGCTATCCGCGCATCGGCAAAACGGGTCCCGGATGGCCCGCTGCGCGAGCATGAAGGCGGTGCAGCGCCCGCGCCAGCGTCAGCGTCCGCGCCAGCGCCGCGATTCAAATTCTCCGAGGGACTCGAATGCACGGTTAATCCGGGAAATTTCCAGTTCAGTCTGACTCTCACAGCCGCTGTCTTCGTTGACGGCCTCGAAATGAGAAGCGAGCAATTCGAAATCGGCGCCTTCACCAGCGAGGAGAGTGCAGCGGGTGACGCGAGCGCTACCGAGTGCCGTGGCCTGGGGCGGCTGCAGTATGTGGAGTCGCTCGATCGCTGGTTGGCCTTCGTGGTTGTGTATGCGAACGAGGAGGGAGAGCCGATTGACCTGAAGGTCTTCGACCCGGCCTCGTCGCGCGTGCTCGAGACCGATAAAGTGCTCTCGTTCAGCTCAAATGCTGTATTCGGTTCCGTGCAACAGCCCATCGAAATCGGGGCCACGACTGCGCTCTCAACGGCAACTGAAGATGAAGCGCTGCCACGCGTGTTCAGCCTTGAGGCGAACTACCCGAACCCGTTCAACGACATCACAACCATCCGGTATGATGTGCCGCGGCCCGAGGAGGTGCGCGTTACGGTATATGACGTGCTGGGACGCCGGATCGCCATGCTCGTTAATGCTGAACGGGCGGCCGGGCGCTATGAGCTCCGGTTCGACGCCCGTGATCTGGCGCCGGGCATGTATGCCTATCGCCTGGAAGCGGGATCGTTCGTTGAGACGAAGTTCATGATCCTGGCCCGCTGATCGGCGTGCGTGTACTCCGGCGACATAGCGTTGGCCTGATGGCCCTGATTGCAGTAATCGTGCTGTCTGGGCCCGGCGAGAGCCGGGCCCAGACAGACGTCGTGTACACACTCGCGAACGCGGCTCTGGCACCAGGCGGAGGGACCTGGAGCGTCGACATACAGATGGCTGCCACGACGGAGGGTACCCGCCTTGGCGATGCGTTGTTCTATCTGGATTACGACGATTCGTTTTTCGGCACCAATGTCGCTACCGGTGGCCGCGTCCAGGTTACCACCCTCGGACCCGCTACGCCGGCCACCCGCTACGCCGTACACACGAATGACAATACGGGCTCCCGGCTGGCCGTGGCGCTCGAATACCTCGATCCCGCGACGCCCGCTGGCGGATCGGTGCTGACGACCACGCCCGCGACGGCGCTGCGCGTGACACTGGATATCGTTGGCCCGGGGCCCCCGGCGGGCGGTACGCCTTCGATTGGTTTCAACCCGGGCCTCATGGCCGGGCAGCAGTACCAGTCCGATCCTTCGCAGCCGTATGCACAGATCCGCGCGAGCGCATCGAGCCAGGTAACCATCGCGGGCGCTGCGCCGGACTGGAGCGTGAATCCGGCCAATTTCCAGTCCACGGTAACGCTTGTCGGCGCGCTCACGCTGGGCAGCGGGCCCTCTACCGACCCGAACGATATTCTGGCCGCGTTCGTGGGCAACGAAGTCAGGGGCGTGGCGAACTCCATTGATGTGGGCGGTACGCGGCTGTTTTTCCTCACCATCTACGCCGACGCGGACGGTGAATCGGTGTCGTTCAAGGCGTGGGATGCCGCACAGGCGCAGATTGTGACGCTCGCCGAAACCATCCCGTTCACAGCCAACCAGTCGCATGGCAGCGTGGCCGGGCCGTTTGCGCTCACGGAAGCCGCCGGCGCGCAGACGCTCAATCTCGAGGCTGGCTGGAACTTGGTTTCGCTCACCGTGACGCCGGCAGACCCGGCTCCCACGAGCGTCTTTGCCGATGCAGCCGCCGAGCTGGAATTCGTGACGGGGTTCAGCGGCGGGGCCACCTTCTTCGACCCGAACGGACTACCCTTCCTGAATACCCTCAGTGCGCTCAATGGCGGAAGGGGGTATTGGGTCAAGGTGTCGGACAACGTTACCGTAACCGTTGAGGGCACCCCGCTCCCGGATGGCTTCACGCTCCCGCTACAGGCCGGATGGAACCTGATCGGCTATTGGCGCAACGCCGTCCGCGGCCCGTTCGACCTGTTCGCAAGCCTGATTGCAGCCAATCGCCTGCAGTTTGTAACTGGCTTTTCCGGTGGAGCCACGTTTTTCAATCCGAGCGGACTCTCGTTCCTGAACACGCTGGCCTCGCTGCAGAGAGGCCGGGGCTATTGGGTACGCGTGAGCCAGGCTGATCCGGCATTTACGTTCGATGCAGCGCCCGCCGCCGTACGCACGGACGGTGACCCTGGAAACGCTGGTGCCGGCGTCACAGCGCGCTCGGTCGATGCGGCTGCTGCCATGGTGAAGACGAACCGGTTCATGTTCGTGGGTGGTGTGCTACACGTTGAGTCGTTCAGGAAGGCAGAGGTGCTCGGGCGGAGAGAGCTCGGGCGGAGAGAGATTGTGATCGTGTCGAAGAGTGGCCGCCAGGTAGGCGCCGGGCACGTGCTCCCGTCCGGCCACCTTGCGGCCACGGCCGTGTACGGAGACGATCCCACGACGGAGGTCGTGGATGGGGCCCTTGACGGGGAAGAGTTGTTTTTGGCCTTCGTGCCGCGCGCAGACGTCGATCCGGCCCGTGGCACCTCCCGCCAACTCATTCCCACTGGTCTCCGCTTCCAGGCCGATATGACGCTGCACGAGCCGCAGTTGATTCTGCCGGCAGGGAGCGGCGCATCGACCGAAAACACGCTTCCGGAATCATTCGCCCTCGACCCGGGCTACCCGAATCCGTTTTCGACGCGCATGACGCTGCCTGTCGCGCTTCCGGAGGCGGCGTCGGTGCGGGCTGAACTCTTCACGGCGCTGGGACGCCGGGTCGGTACGGTGGCCCGCGGCGAGTGGCCGGCCGGACAGCATGATATCCTCATTGACGCGGCGCGCGTCGGCCTGCGCAGCGGGGGCGGTGCGCGCCTGGCCAGCGGCGTCTATGTCCTCGTTGTCGAGGCGCGTCCCTCAGGCGGGAGGCCATGGCGCGCAACGCAAACCATCCACATCGTCAGGTAAGCATGTTCGACAGTATACACCATATTGATATTGAGTACCCGTCGACGGGACCGTCGCCTTCTTCGCTGTTTCTGCGGGTGGTCCTGGCGGCCGTCGCAGTCACTCTGTACGCGCTTGCAGCGACGGGCAGTGCCCGGGCGCAGACCACCGTGGGTCCGTTCACCTTTACGCCCACGAGTACGAGCGGCGTATTGCAGGGACAAGCGGAGATTGACGGCGTGCCGGCCGCTGCCGGTGACATCGTTGGCGTGATTGACGGAAGTGGCAGTACAGCCGGGGCGGCGGAAGTCATCATGAATGGTGGGGTGGCATTCATCAACGTGACCATCTACGGGGACGATTCCACGACGCCGGGTGTGGATGAGGGCATGTCGCCTGGCGAAGGGTTTACGCTCAAGCTCTGGGATGCCAGCGCCGGGGCTACGCTCGACGGCCCGTCGCTTTCGGGCTGGTCCAACACAAACGGCGCCCCCATGCCGGGATTCGACGACCCGAATACGGTATACGCGTTCGCCGGGCTGCTGCAGGCTCCAGCCGCACCGGTGCTTACGAGTCCAGCTGACGGGGCGACCGGGTTGTCGCTCACACCAACGCTTGCGTGGACGAATGTGGCGGATGCGGCCACGTACGACGTTGAGGTTTCGACGGATGCGGGATTTGGATCGACAGTGTTCAGCACCGCCGGCACAGCGGCGACCCAGACCATTGCAAGTGGTCTCGATTTCAGTACAGACTATTTCTGGCGCGTGCGCGCCGTGAATGCGGCGGGCTCGAGCGCGTTTTCGGCTGCACGTTCGTTTACGACGCGGCAGGCGGTGGTGCCGCCCGCGCCTGAACTGACGGTGCCGGCGAATGGGATTCAGAACGCGCCTCTTGTAGTGGACTTTTCCTGGGGTGCGTCTTCGGATGCCACAGCGTACGAAATTCAAGTCGCAACAGACGGGGCGTTTACGACGGTCGTCGAGGTGGCAGCGGGGCTCACGGCGACGAGCTACTCGGCTACGCTGCCGGACCATCTGACACAGTATTTCTGGCGTGTCCAGGCCAGCGGTCCGGGCGGTGTCGGGCCTTGGTCGTCCGTGTTTTCCTTTATGACCATTGCACCCGACCCTCCGACGGCGCCACCACTTACCTCGCCCGCCGATGGGGCGACGGGTGTGGACCTTTCGCCAACGCTCAGCTGGGCATTTCTCGGATCGAACGTGACGTACGAAGTACAGGTGGCGACGGGAGATGATTTCTCGAACCTGGTCACATCGGCCATGAATATTACGGCGGCATCGTTTGAAGCAACGGGTCTGGAGACGCTCACGACCTATTTTTGGCGTGTCCGCGGCACGAACGCCGGAGGGACGGGTCCGTGGTCGGCCGTGCGTTCATTCGAGACGGTGCTGCCCGACGTGCCGCCAGCGGCGCAGTTGGTCGGTCCGGAGGATGGTGCCGAAAATGCGCCGACTGCAACGTCGCTGCGCTGGACGGCGCTCGCCGAGGCCACGTCCTACGACGTGCAATGGGCCACGGACAGCGGTTTTACCGAAAATCAGTTTACTGAGGAGGGGCTCGCGTTTGCCGACACCGGTACCGGTGGCTCAGGTCCTGGCGGCGAAGCCGGGAGCGTTCTTTCATTCTTACCTCCATTTCTGGCCAATGATGTGCAGTATTTCTGGCGCGTCCGGGCCCGCAATGCAGGTGGCGCCGGGCCATGGTCGGAGGTACGTTCCTTCACGACGATCGTGGCGGCGCCGGGCGTAGCGCAGCCGGTCAGTCCGGGAAATGGGGCCGAGGGCCAATCGGTGGCGCTGACGCTCTCGTTCCAGGCAGCTCCCCGGGCGGCGCTTCATGACATTCAGCTTGCAACGGACCAAGCGTTCACGGACGTGGTCGCCGGGGCCGCAGGGCATTCGGAGACGGGGTTCGACGTGCAGGATCTGGCACCGGCAACGATGTATTTCTGGCGCGTTCGCGGCACGAACGTCGGGGGTACAGGGCCGTGGTCGGCGGTGCAATGGTTCGAAACGGTAGTTGCGGCGCCAGCGGCGCCCGCGCCGCTGGCGCCGCAAAACGGCGAGGAGGCGGTGCCGCGGCCTGTCGGATTGAGCTGGACACCCGTGCCCGGCGCGGCCACGTTCACTGTACAGGTCGCCGTGGATGACACATTTCTGGACGCGGAGGGTATTATTTCCGCGACTACCATATCAACAGGTACGTTGGAGGTCGCCGGACTCGCTTCCGAAACCACCTATTTCTGGCGCGTTCGCGCGGCAAATGCAGGTGGCGAGAGTGCGTGGTCTGCCACGTGGCAGTTTACGACGCTGGTTGCCGCGCCCGGTGCCACGGTGCTCTCCCTACCCGCGGATGGCGCAACAGAAATGGACCTTGCTCCCACCCTGGACTGGGTGGCGGCAAGCGCCAGCGGAACAGTCCTGTATGATGTGGAGGTCGGGACCGATGCCTCGTTCCAAAACGCCAATACTCTGGTGTTTGCCGACACCCGCGCCGAGACGCAGGTCGTGCTTCCCGATCTGGCGTTCATGACAACCTATTACTGGCGCGTCCGGGCAGGAAATGAAGCGGGTAGCGGGCCGTGGTCCGATATCCGCTCCTTTACCACGCGTCTTCCTCCGGCGCCCTCGGCACCGGGACCGTTGACACCTGCAGACGGTGCTGCCGACGTTTCCGTCACACTACTTCTGACCTGGGTTCCGCAGGTGCTCGCTGCGACGTATGACGTCCAGGTCTCAGCCAGCAGCCAGTTCGTACCGCTCGTCTTCCAGGCATCAGGCGTGGAGGCCACGGAGGTTTTGACCGACAGTCTGGGCTTTGAGACGACCTATTTCTGGCGCGTGCGGGCCTCCAACGCTGGTGGGACCGGTGCGTGGTCCGTCCCGATCACGTTCATGACCATGGCACTGCCGCCTCCGTCTGCCGTGGATCTGACCGAGCCCGCAGACAAGGTGCTCGGCGTGCCCAGCACGTTCACGCTCCGCTGGGATCCTCTTCCCATTGCCGAGAAGTATGATCTGCAGCTGAGCCGTTTCGGAGCGCTGGTGCTCGATACGACCGGCGTCGCTGGTACGTCGCTCGACGTTTCGGGGCTGGAGGGCGACACGGAATATTTCTGGCGCGTCAGGGCCCGAAACAGTGCCGGGACCGGGCCATGGTCGCCGAGTTTTTCCTTTCGCACGGCGCTGTTCACGGGCACCGAACACCCGGGGGCGACGGCCCACGGCGACACCGCGCTGCCGGTTCGCCTGGCCCTCCCGGCTGCTTGGCCCAATCCGTTTTCGGAGCGCGCCACGCTGCGACTTGAACTGCCCATGAGCGGCTCCGTGCGCGTTGAGGTGATAGATATGCTGGGCCGGCGGCGGGGCCTGGTCTTGGAACGCGACCTTCCCGCCGGCCGCCATGAAGTGGCTTTTCAGGCCGCAGCACTTGGCCTTGGGGGCGGCACATACCTCATTCGCCTGACACAGGGTGGTGCGGTCACGACCCGACTCCTGACCCACCTGCCATGATGCTCCGCGCACATAACATCCTGGGACTACTTCTCGGTGTGCTGCTCGGAGCACTGCTCGGAGCACTGCTCGGAGTCTCGAGTGCCTTGGCGCAGACCTCTCCCGACTGGGGGGTGGATCCGGCCGCATTCGAGTTTTCCATGTCCTTCGTGATCAATGCGCAGCTCTTGGGCGCGAGCAGCACCCAGCCCGGAGATCGCGTGGCCGCGTTTGCAGGCGACCCGGCGCAGGGTGACATCCGGGGCGTTGCTGCGCCGACGGTGGTCGATGGCAGGAATTTGTTTTTCCTGCTCGTATACGCCAACACGGACGCGGAAATTATCCGCTTCCGTTATTTCGATTCGCTGACGGGCGACGTCCACGAGGCGGCAGACGGCGCCTCCTTTTCGGCAAACGACGTACGGGGGACCGTCACCACACCATTTGTTCTGAATGTCCTTGATCAGGCGGGATCGGGCGTGCAGACGCCGCCGCCCGCCGAGTGGCAGATCAATCCAGCGCGATTTGAGCGCACGATGAATGTCGTGGCACTGCTCGCGGCCAGTGGCCTGACTGTTGCGTCCGGGGACCGGCTGGCCGCCTTCGTGGGGAGCGATATCCGCGGTGTTGCCGAGCCCACGGATGTCGGCGGCCGCATGCTGTTTTTCCTGACCGTCTACGCCAATACCCAACAGGAGGCGGTACGGTACGTCTTTTTCGACGCCTCTGAAAATGCAGTCATTCCGCTCGTCCAGACCGACGATTTTGCCAGTGATGCCGTGATTGGAAGCGTCGCCCAGCCCCGCACGCTTACGCCTGCCAGCAGTGGGGGCGGCTCGGGAGGCACGGATTCGGGATCTGGCCCTACCGGCTCGCCGCCCGACTGGAGCGTCGATGCATCGGCCTTCCAGAACACCATGAACGTGGTCTCCCGTGTCATCGTGGACGGCGTCGTCAGCACCGATCCCGGCGACCGGCTGGCCGTCTTCGCGCTGGGCGCCGTCCGTGGCGTGACGGCACCCACGTCGGTTGGGAACGGACAGCTGTTCTTTCTGACTGCATACTCGAACGCAACGAGCGAAACGCTGACGGCACGGCTCTTCGACGCATCGACCGGAAACATCATCGATCTCGGGCCGGCGTTCTCGTTTGTGCCCGATCGCGTGGAGGGGACCATCGCCAACCCGCTCCTGTGGGAGGGAGCGAACCCAGGGAACGGCGGCGGAGATGGCGGCGGAGGTGGCAGCGGGGACGGAGGTGGCGACGCGGGATCAGGACTGGGTATCATGGACTCGCCTGCGAATTGGACCGTCACGCCGTCTGATTTTGAACGCACCATGAGCGTTCTGGCAACATATTCAGTCAACGACATGCCGGCTGGCCAGCCCGCGGACAGGCTGGCGGCCTTCGTGGATGGAGCCGTCCGCGGCGTCACACCAGGTACGCAGGTCGGTGACCGTGTGCTGTTTTTCCTGACGCTTTATGCGAACACGGACGGAGAGGAGTTCGTTTTTCGCGCGCTCGATACGTCCGTGGACGAGGTCCGCGTGTTGGACGGCCGGCTTGATTTTGTGTCGAACGGTGTGCAGGGGACAGTCGAAAATCCGCTTGCCATGCGGGCTGCCTGGCCCGGCACCTGCGTGCCTGAACTGACCGTATTGCCCCCGGTCGGTACGGGTCCCGGGTCGGGCGCCGAATCGGGAGCCCTGCGCGTAGTTGGTCAGGGCGAAACCGTGCTTTTTGAGGTCAACGCCAGTCTCCCCCCGTGCGCCACGGAAACGCACGCGCTGTCATTCACGTGGGAGCAGACGAGCGGGCCAAGCCTTGCCGCGGCTGGCGTCGACCTGCCTCTCGCCACGCGTGCCAGTTTGCAGGTGCCGGGAAGCGCACTCGTGGCAGGCAATACCTACGTGCTCGAAGTAACCGCCTTCGCCGAGGGGCGACCCAGTGCCCGGCGCACCACCGAGGCCACGATTGTGGTGGAGCGGGCCCCACTCGCCGTTGTTGTTTCAGGAGGTAACCGGACGGTGGGCGAGGAGACGCCGTTTACGCTCAGTGCGGCAACGAGCCGGGATCCTGACGACAACAGCGCCCTCAATGCGTTCACCTGGACGTGCAGCATCGTATCGGGCACCGACCTGGCAATAGGCGGCGACTGCGGTCTGACACTGCCTCCCGAGAGCGAAATCACCCTCGCCGCAGGCGTACTACCGCCCGGCGTTTTCCGCTTCGAAGTGACAGGCAGCAAGGATACGCGCGAGGCAGCGGCCTCCGTAGAGGTCACCGTCGAAGCCGGGTCCATACCGGCTGTATCGATAGAGGGAGAGGGTCCGACAGCGAGCGCACTCCTGCCGGGAGCGAAGTTTGAGGTATCGGATCCGCTGGAACTCGCGGGAAGCGCCACGAGCGACGTGGCGGGCAGCCTCACATGGTCCTGGACCGTAACGGGTCCGGGCCAGCTGGACCTGTCGGATCCGTCGATATCGTCCACGGGCGCCGATACGCCAGCGCTGCTTCTGGCGCCGAATGCGCTCGCGGAGGGCGCTACCTACCGGTTCGAATTGACCGTGCGTGACGCCGATGGCGGACTGGGTAAGGCCGCCGTTGAGCTCACCACGAACGCTGGGCCCCAGGGGGGCACGTTGTCCGCGCAGCCCGTGACGGGGACGGCCCTGACCACTGAATTCGCAATAAATGCAGCCGGGTGGGTCGATGACGACGGCGCGCTCAGCTATCAATTCCTCGTGCGGCGGCCGGACACTGCGCCCGGTGCTGTGCCGGGGGCCGTACGCCTCGTGCCGCTCACCGACCGCGTGGTGCGCTCTTCCGTACGCATGGTACTTCCCCGGGGAGATGCGGCGAACGGCGACCTCCTGACCGTCGTGGTTCGGGTTTTCGATGCGCTGGGACGCGCCACCTCGGTCAATGTCCCGGTCACGGTACGTCCCGCACCACCGATTCAACAGGCGGTATTGACCACAGATTCGCCCAATGGCGATCAGACCGAGGAAGGCGAGCCGCGCATTGAATTGGATGGCGATTTGTCGGTCGAAGGGCAACTGACGCTCGACGGCCTGGACCTCGACCTCGGAGGGAATACCGTGGATCTGGGCGCGACCGGGAGCATCAACGAGCAGAACGGGCAAATCACGGGTGCGGGCCAAGTCCGGACGGCACGAGAACTGAACGGACCATCGGAGCAGAACATTGGAGGCATCGGGCTGGGATTGGCCACGGGTTCGGACCTGGGCTTGACCGACATTCAGCGGCGCCACGAGCCCGCTACGCTGCCCGACGGCAGCGAGAGCATCCGGCGGCGCTTCGTGGTGGAGCCGGCCCAGCAGCCCTCCGCCGGAATTACCATCACCATCCGGTTCACGGCGCGCGACCTCAATGGAAATGATCCATCGACGCTGATCTGCTACGTATTCGCTGAGGACGCGGGTGTCTGGACCACGGAAGGGGTCACGGTGCTGGCCCGCACGGAAACATCCGTAACCTGCCAGGCGCCGCACCTTTCCGAGTGGACGCTCGGCGGACCGGATGCCAACATGCCGCTTCGGTTGAACGCCCGTGTGATGCTGGAAGGCCCGCTCAGTGGCGATGGCACCTCCATGAGGGTCAGTCCCGGCGGTATTGTGCCTCTTGCGCAGCCGTTCTCAGCGGATGCGTTCGCGGGTACATCCCTGGCGTGGGACGGCTCGGAACGTGTGATTTCCCTGCCCGCCGATGTCGTGGACTGGGTGCTCGTCGAGCTACGGTTGGGCACAGAGCTGGCTACCATCGAGGGCCGCCGCGCCGGACTGTTGCTCTCGGACGGCCGGATTGTGGATACGGACGGTGTGTCGCGACTCGCCTTCCCAGGACGTTCCGCCACCTCTTATTTCGTCGTCGTACGCCACCGGAATCATGTGCCTGTGATCTCTGAATCGGCCGTTGCGCTCACGAATGTATCGGGACCCGCTGGCGTCCCCTTCGATGTCTCCATTGATGACCCGCTCCTTGCGGGCGATGCCAACGCCGACGGACACGTCCGAAACGATGATAAAAACGATTTCTTCTTCCCGGCGCTCGGCCAGAGCGGCTATTTGCCGGGCGATTTCAACCTGGACGGCCAAATTACCGCTACGGACCGCGATACGTTCTGGCGCCGGAACGTGGGTCGCAGCGCCGTACAAGGCCTGCTTCCATGACGAATACCCCAGACAACCGGACTCACCCCATGCATCCCATCAGCCGATTTGTACTACCCCTTCTCGCCATGCTGCCGGTCGTCGCCTTCCAGGGCCTTGTAGCGCCACAGAGCACCCGCGCCCAGGCGGTCTGCCTGGCCGAGTACACGGTATCGTCAGACGCCGGGGCAGACGTGCGCGAGGGATCGCCCATCACGTATACGTTTACTCCCACAGGGCAGGCCGGACTGGATGGGTGCGGCATGAACCAGATTGTGGTGAATTTTACGCTGCAGCTCGATGCTGGCAGTGAGACGGAAGTAGGCGACTTCGACGCCACGGGTGCCGGTTTTGTATGGAACACCGGCGATGGGGCCCTGCAGCCTTTTAACCTTGTCTCTACGCCCATTGACGACCTGGTGCTGGAAGTATCCGAATCGGCCGCCTTCACGACATCCGTTTCCGCGTCTGCCACGGCGAATGGCAACCCTGTGCCCGCCAGCATTTCTGGCAACAATGCGTTCTCGACGACGATTCTGGATCCCAACAAGGCGCCGGTTGTGACGGCGGGCGCGGCGCCGGACGTGACCGAGGACGACGGACCGGTGGCGCTCGCCCAGGCGGCCACGATTACGGATGAGAACCAGGACGACCAGACGGTATGGGTCGCGGTATCGGGAGGCACGGTGACGACCGGCGCGACCGATGTCACGTTTGCGGGCTCTGGAAACGGAACGGCTTCGTTTACGGTCTCCGGGACGCTGGCCGCGGTAAACGCTGCACTCGGAGAGGCTACATTCACGCCCTCAGCGAACGTATCGGGCACGGGCGCCGCATCCATCACATTCACGTCAAACGATGGCTTGGTGGATGGGGCCGCGGATGAAATGACGATTGACATCGCCCACGTGGCGGACACGCCGTCCATTACCGACGCGACGACGCTGGAAGATGCGCAGAATACGTCGGGTCTCGTGGTCTCGCGGGCGACCGTGGATGGCGCAGAGGTTACCCATTTTCGCGTGGGAGGCATTACGAATGGCACGCTTTTTCTCAGCGATGGCACGACTCCTGTCGTAGATGGCGCGTTTATTACGGCGGCTGAGGGCGCGGCCGGGCTGCGCTTCATGCCGGGGCAGAACAGTGTGGTGGACGGCTCCTTTCGGGTGGAAGCCTCGCTCTCTGGCACCGATGCCGGTGTCGCCGGCGGCGCTGCGACGGCCACCGTCACGGTGACGCCGGTCAACGACGCACCCTCGTTCACGAAGGGCTCCGATAGTACAGTCAACGAGGATTCGGGAGCGCACGTGACATCTGGCTGGGCCGCGAACATGTCGCCGGGTCCGGGCGACGAATCGGGCCAGGCGCTGACGTTCCAGGCGAGCGTTCCGCAGGCCGACGAGGCGCTGTTCGCGGCGCTGCCAGCCATTGACGCGGAAACGGGCGACCTTACGTTTACGCCCGCCGAGGACGCCAACGGGCAGGTTACGGTAACCGTCTCGCTGACAGACGATGGCGAGACGGCAAATAATGGCGTCGACACGAGTCCCGACGAGACGTTTACGATCACGATTTCGGCCGTCAACGATGCGCCCTCGTTTACGAAGGGAGCGGACATCCAGGTCAATGAGGACGCCGGTGTGCACGTGGCGGCTGCCTGGGCCTCCGGTGTGTCGCCGGGACCACCGGACGAGGCGGGTCAAGGCCTGACGTTCAATGTGACCATCCCACAGGCCGACGCGACGCTGTTTGCCGCGCCACCGGCCATCGATGTAACGACGGGCGAGCTCTCATTCACCCCGGCCCAGAATGCCAACGGACAGACCACGGTGACCGTGTCGCTCTCGGACGACGGCGGCGTGCCGAACGGAGGCGCCAATACGAGCGCCGAGCAGGCGTTCACGATCACCATCGATCCGGTCAACGACGCGCCTTCGTTCACGAAGGGTGCTGATTTCAGTGTCAATGAGGATTCGGGCGCGCACACGTCGGCGGCCTGGGCCTCGAACGTGTCCGCGGGTCCGGTAGATGAGGCGGGGCAGGTGCTGACCTTCAACGTGAGTGTTCCACAGGCCGACGAGGCACTGTTCGCGGCGCTTCCGGCAATTGACGCGTCAACCGGCGAGCTCTCGTTCACCCCGGCCCAGGATGCCAATGGGCAGACTACGGTGACGGTATCGCTCTCCGACAGTGGCGGAACGCCGAATGGCGGAGCCGATACGAGTGCAGATCTGACGTTCGAGATCAACGTCTCGCCCGTGAACGATGCCCCGGTAGTGCTGCTGCCACCGCAGCAGTCCGTGGAGGAGGACGGCGCACTCACGCTCTCGAAGGGAACCGGCAATGCCATTTCGGTGGCCGATGTCGACCTCATGGACACGCCTGGAGCCGAGATGGAAGTGACCCTCGTCGCATCATCGACCGTGACACTCGCCGCCGTGAACGGTTTGAATTTCACCGATGGCGATGGGGACGTGGATGAGAAGGTCACCTTTCGAGGTGCGCTTGTCGACGTGAATGCGGCGCTCGATGGACTCATCTACACGCCGTCCCCGGACCAGCGAGGTACCGGATCGATCGTGGTGACGGCGCGTGACCTCGGCAACACAGGAGCAGGGGGTGCCCTGGAGACGTCCGAGACGCTCACGATCATTCTCGACGATGTAAACGATCCCCCCACGTTTGAGCCCGGTCCGGACATCACCGTCGCCGAGGATTCTGGATCCGATGCAAACCCGGAAAGCCCGGGCCTGCACACGTTTTCCGCGTGGGCAACGAACATCCGCCCCGGCCCCCCAAATGAGGCCGATCAAAATGTAACTTTTATTGTTACAATTCAGAACGAAGCGCTTTTTGAACAGTTACCAGCGATCGACGCCGAAACAGGCGACTTGACGTTCTCCCTGCGGGAGGATGCGAACGGGGAGGCGCTGCTTACCGTCGTACTGGCTGATGATGGCGGAAGGGACAATGGCGGTCAGGACGAGTCGGCCTCTCAGCAGGTCATGGTCACTGTCACACCAGTCAACGATGCGCCGGTCATTGCGGGCGCGGGCGCCTCGCAGCAGACCATGGATGAGAGTACGTCGCTTGTATTTTCAGAGGCAACGGGCAATCCGATTGTGATTTCCGATGTGGATGCGGGCTCGGGTGACCTGGAAATGACGCTTACGGCGACCTCGACAATCGCGTTGCCGGAAGGTCACGGTCTCGTGCTCCTGGCTGGTGAGAGCGGATCGTCTACGCTTACGGCACTCGGCACGCAGTTCCAGCTTACGGAGGCTCTCGACGGCCTCATCTATACGCCCGAGCCGTTCTTCAATGGCGAGGGATCGCTCACCGTGCACGTCTCGGACCGCGGTAATACGGGCGCGGCCGAGGGCTCGGAGGGCGGCGGGGCGGCGCCGCTGACGGCCGAGGTCGTAATTCCGATTACGATTACGCCGGTCAACGATGCACCGACCGCAAATGACGATTTTTTTACGTCCTTCTCGGGCGCCACCCGCAGGTTGGACGTGCTCGCCAACGATACTGACGTCGAGAACGATGCGCTCTCCATTGTGTCCGTCTCGGCACCCCAGGGCAGCGCGGCGGCCTCCGCCCAGTTCGTCCTCTATACCGCAAATAATGACTTCTCCGGCACGGACGTGTTTACGTACGTCATGGAGGATGCGTTTGGCGCGCCCGCCATAGGCACGATCACTGTCGAAGTTGCAGGTCCAGGGGTGGACGGCGACGGCGTCGATGGCGATGTGGAGGCGGGCGCGCCAAACGCAGGCGACGGAAATGGTGACGGTGTTCCGGACAACGAGCAGGAGCATGTGGCTTCACTGCCCGTCGTATCGGGCCCGAACCAGGGCGCTTACATTTCCGTGAGTGCGCCACCGGGACAACAGATTGCCCGTGTGGAATCGACCAAAAATCCGGCACCTGACTCATTTCCTCAGACGCTGGGCGCCCCAGCCGGTTTTTTGGCCTTCGAGGTGCAGGGTATCACTTCCGGTGCATCGACCGTCGTCACCATCGACCTTCCCGATGGCGTTACGGCTACCGATTACCTCAAGTTTGGACCCACTCCGGAAAATCTCGTGTCCCACTGGTACAGTTTTGCGTGGGATGGTACTACCGGTGCACAGTTTCAGGGTGGGCGCATCCTGCTGCATTTGACCGACGGCCTGCGTGGCGACGACGACCTGTTGGCCAACGGAACAATCGTTGATCCGGGCGCACCGGTCCTGACTCAGAATGCACTCCCAGTTGCGCCGGACCGGGCCGAGACCATGGATGAAGACACGGCCCTGAGTCTGGACCTGCTTGCCGGCGTCACGGATCCCGATGGCGACGACGTAACGCTCACCGGCGTTGACTTTCCTGCCGGTGCGGCCGGTCCCAGCGGCGGCTCCCACAGCATTCAAATCGACGGCAGCACACTTGCGTTCATGCCCGCCGCCGACTTCTTTGGCGACGTGGCGCTGACCTACCAGGTCTCGGACGGGAGTGGAGCTGTCGTGCAGGTCCGACTTGACGTCACCGTTGCTCCCGTGCAGGATGTTCCAGTGGCTGTCAGCGACACACTCACCATGCAGATGAATCAGTCGGTCGCGGGCAACATATTCGCCAACGACTTCGACGTGGACGGAGATGCCTTTTTCCTGGCGCAGATTGACCAGGCACCACAGGGCACACTTCAGTTCATGACCGGCGGCAACATTACCTATACGCCGCCCACCGATTTCTTTGGTGTCGTGCGCGTGGGCTACGCCATCGGCGATGGTCCTGGAAAATCGGGACAGACCAGTGGGGCCACGATTGTCCTTCTGGTCGAAGGTGTCGCGACGGCGCCTGTTGGTGTGGTCGATACGTTCGTCCTGCCAGAGGACACGCCGACTGCTCTGAATGTTACGACGAATGATACTGACGTGAACCTTGACTCGGTCCGCGTAGCATCGTTTACGCAGGCGACTAACGGCACACTGGAACTTCAGGAAGATGGCACCCTGCTGTACACGCCCCATGCTGACTTTTTCGGCGAAGACAGCTTCACCTATATTCCTTCCGACGGCGGTCTCACCGGTCCTACTACCACTGCATCCCTAACCGTTACGCCCGTGAACGATGCTCCCGTTTTCGGAGACGGATCCGGGACGGGCGCCGATCCCGGCGTCATCCTTCCCGCCCCCGGTCCGGTCTTCCTTCGCACATCCGGAAGTATCTCCTTTGGCTTTGAACCGGCCTCGGATGTGGACAGCGACGACAGCCTCATTGCCCACATCTGGCAGCTCGCACGGACAGACTCATTCTTTGCCATCGTGTACGAATCTGAACCGGTCTTCGGCGGCTCGGGTGGCAGCGGCTCGGGTGGCAGCGACTCGGGTGGCAGCGACTCGGGTACATTACGGATCGATACCGACACATTGATGGCTGTGCTTGACGCCAGTCAGCTGTTGCCGTTTGTTGGGCAGCGAATTACGCTCCATCATCGAATGATTGCGCGTGATGCAGATGGTGCTACCGGTATCGGTAACGGAAGCGAAGTCGTTTTCGAGCGGGCCACGTCTGTATCGTCGGCAGACTCTCCTGGCAGTGAACTACCGACCGAAGTCTATCTCGACGGAAATTACCCAAACCCCTTCCGCGGTCGGACTACGATCCGGTTCGGTCTGCCGGCGACGAGCCACGTGAGGCTCGATATCCACGATCTGACCGGCCGCCTCGTGGTGCGGGCCATTGACGGTACACTTCCGGCAGGCCACCATGATCATGTCGTGAACCTGGGCAGCCGCCTCGCTGGAGGTGCATACCTTTTCCGGCTACAGGTCAATTCGAATACCTCGGACACCTCGGACACCTCCATCACAATGACTGGCGTTATGCAGTTGATTCGTTGAGTGCTCGGCCTGCTCCCTTGCACTGTCTGTCTTCGTTTTCAGCACCTCTGAGCGAAATGTCGCAATAATATTATAAACAACGTTATAAGGCAATGTGCTGCAAAGTATTGTGGCCGTAAGAGGGTGTTAGTTCCTTCCTGCCAGCTGTCGTGATTGCCCCTGCGTTGTCGGCATTAGCTCCGTCGTGACGCAATTGATTTTTCCCGACACCCCGGTCACAATCCCGCCATGGAACGGGGGATTGTGACATCCTGGAGCTGGACGGTTGCCTCCGCTATGCCAGTAACAATATGTCACACAACGCATTGTGCACATTGCGACCAGTAGGATTGCGACATTTCGCTCGTATGTCTCGTGAAACCATCCTCAGGAAAGCCCGATGGCAAAAGCAGAAAACGACGCCGAGCCAAGTGCCACGGCGTGTCACGCTAATATCTGGTTATGTTTCCACTCCGAACGTGTCTGGTATCTGGCGAGAGAGAGAGAGAATGAACGTGACCGAAAAAGGTGCGCAACATGGCATATCGGACGGAGCAGGCAAACCGCCGACTGTACTGGATAGTCCGGAGTTTCATGGCGTGTGCCACTCCTATGTCGGCCGAGGAAATAGCCAGATTCTGTTCGTATCCGCTGGGGCTGGAGAGTTTGCCTCCTGTATTCGTGCCAAGGCCGCCAGGGTCGCCAGGGTCGCCAGGACGCAGGAGGAAACTGCAGCGGGATTTGCGGCATCTTGAGGTGCTTCACGTGGCCCAACGAATGGGTAAGGCCCGACGTACGATCTGGTTGTTTTCTGATGATGCCCAGGATCACTTCCGGGAGGTGGCGTTACTGGCGAACAACGATCTGCACCATGCACCCTCCGTGCCAGGCAGGCCGGTTTGGAGACGTCCACACTGGGCGGACTGGAGACATACCGGAAATCGGGACAGGGTGCACCCAATGCTGGAAGAGATGATCCGGCGAATGGTGTCTGGGGAGTGGGCCGTGGAGCAGATCCGGTTGCGGGAAACGAGGGAGGAGGCGGTGATTCGTTTCATGAAGCAGGCCAGGGCGCGGGTTCGGGACGAGGTGATCCTGGCGGCGGTGGCCCGGGCGCGCCGGGAAATGGCCGACGCAATGTGGAGCACCCACGACGAAGAGCAGGAACCAAAGCATAGTGGGAAGTTTGGCTGAATCCGCGCCGGTCGTAACATTTGCGTAATATGGGAAAGTAACCTTGCTGGCCTGAGCGAGTATCTGCTCGGAGAAGAGCCGAACCTGAATCAACTTCCACCGCCATGAATCCCATTTCTTCGTCCGCCTTCACGCGCCTGGCATCGATCGCCGCTGTCTTTGCACTCGTTCTGTCCGGATGCGGGGGAGGGTCGTCGTCGGGCGGCGCATCGACCGTAGATAATCTGGGTGGGATCGTGCAGGTCGATGGATCGAGCACGGTCTATCCGCTCACGGAAGCAGTTGCTGAGGAGTTCATGAAGGTGAATCCGCGTGTGCGCGTCACGGTTGGTGTGAGCGGTACGGGTGGTGGCTTTTCGAAGTTCGTTCGTGGCGAGACGGACATCAACGATGCATCGCGCCCCATCAAGCCGAGTGAGGCAAAGCTGGCCGCCGAAAACGGCATCGAATATGTGGAACTGCCGGTGGCCTATGATGGCCTGGCGGTGATATCGAGCCCGAAGAACGACTGGGCCGAGTGCCTGACGGTCGCCGAATTGAACAAGATCTGGAAGGCGGGTAGTACCGTCAACAACTGGAGCCAGGTGCGCACAGGATTCCCGGATCGTGAGCTCCGGCTCTACGGCGCGGGTACGGATAGTGGCACGTACGATTATTTTACGGCGGCCATCACGGGCGAGGAGGGAGCGAGCCGGGGCGATTTCACGGCGAGTGAAGACGACAACGTCCTCGTGCAGGGCATTGCAGGCGATGCAAGTGGTCTCGGGTTCATTCCCTACGCGTACTACGCGGAGAACATGGACAAGCTGAAGCTGCTCGGCGTGGACGATGAAAACCCGGAAAACGGCGACGGCTGCATTCAGCCGGGGGCCGAGACGGTCCAGAAGGGGACGTATCAGCCGCTGGCCCGGCCTGAGTTCATTTACGTGAACACGCGGGCGCTGGACCGGCCCGAGGTGATGGCTTTTGTGGAGTTTTACCTCAACAACGCTGCCGAATTGTCGAGGGAGGTTGGGTATGTCGGTCTCTCAGCCGAGGCGTATCGACTCGGCGTGGAGCGCTCGAAGGCCCGCGTGTCGGGCAGCGTATTCGAGGGCGAGGGCAGCCAGGTGGGCGTACGGCTCGAGGATCTCCTCAAACTGGAGCAGTAATGCCTCCTATGCGCCAAACACGGACGCGATCGCTTCAGACGAACATTTACAACAGCCCCAAGGAGCGGATTGTGCAGTTCGTGCTGGGTGCGTGTGCGGTGGCGACCGTGCTGACGCTGTTCGGGATTGCGTTCGTGCTGCTTGGTGAGAGTTTCAATTTTTTCAGCAACGTGTCTGTGCTGGATTTTTTGACCGACACCCAGTGGACGCCGCAGTTCGTCGAGAAGCATTACGGGATTTGGCCACTGCTCTCGGGTACGCTCCTCGTGACGGTGATTGCAGCGATGGTTGCACTACCGATTGGCCTGGCAAGTGCAATATATGTTGCCGAGTATGCGCCCGCTTCGGCACGCAGGGTGCTGAAGCCCGGACTGGAGCTGCTCGCGGGCGTCCCCACGGTCGTCTACGGCTACTTCGCGCTCACCGTCGTGACGCCGTTCCTCCAGAGGGCCATTCCGGACCTGCAGATTTTCAACGCGCTGAGTGCGGGGATCGTGGTGGGCATCATGATCATTCCCATGATCGCCAGCCTGAGTGAAGATGCGCTGCGGGCAGTGCCGCGCAGCCTGGCCTACGGCGGCTATGCACTCGGCGCCACGAAACTCGAGGTGGTCACCAAAATCATGGTTCCGTCCGCGCTTTCGGGCATTATTGCGAGTTTCATTCTGGGGCTGAGCCGCGCCATCGGGGAGACCATGATTGTGACGCTCGCGGCGGGCGCGACGCCGCGCCTGACGGCGAATCCGCTCGAAAGCATCCAGACCATGACGGCCTATATCGTGCAGGTGAGCCTCGGCGATACACCGGCCGGGTCCATTGCCTATCAGAGTCTGTTCGCGGTTGGCCTGATGCTGTTTCTGATTACGCTCGGCCTCAACGTGGTGGCCAACAAGGTCATTCGCCGGTACAAGGAGGTTTACTGATATGGTTCATGCGACGAACACGGGCACGTTGGGCGCCGAGCCTGATTTCGATCCTCGCCTGCCACAGCGGCGCCGCAAGGCACTCATTGTGCGCACGCTGTTCTTCCTGGCGACGGTCTTCGGGCTGTTGGTGCTGATGATCCTCATGATCGATGTCGTCGCGAAAGGGTTTTCATGGCTCGACTGGGGATTCGTTTCGAACTTTCCATCGCGCCACCCGGAGGAGGCGGGTATAAAGAGTGCCATTGTGGGCAGTCTCTGGATGATGGGACTGACGGCGCTTTTTGCGGTACCGGTGAGTGTGGGTGCGGCGGTGTATTTGACCGAGTATGCTCGGCACGGATGGTTTTACAACCTCATCCAGCTGAATATTTCGAACCTGGCGGGCGTTCCGTCCGTGCTGTATGGTATTTTGGGGCTTGGCCTGTTCGTGCGCTTCATGGCACTTGAGCGCAGCATTCTGGCCGGGGCGCTCACGATGACGCTCCTGATCATGCCCATTTTGATTATATCGGCGCAGGAGGCTCTCAAAGCCGTTCCGCAGGGTATTCGTGAGAGTGCTTATGCGCTCGGGGCAACGCGCAGCCAGGTCATCTGGAGCCACCTCTTGCCCATGGCGACGCCCGGCATCATGACGGGGATTATTCTGTCGCTCAGCCGGGCCGTTGGCGAAACGGCGCCGCTGATCATGATCGGGGCGCTCACGTTCATTGCGTTTCTGCCCGAAACGGTGATGGATCCGTTCACGGTGCTGCCCATCCAGATCTTCAACTGGACCTCGCGTCCACAGGCCGAGTTCCAGGAAATTGCGGCCGCCGCCATTGTTGTCCTCATGATTTTCCTGTTTCTGATGAACCTGAGTGCGATCTCGCTCCGAAACCACTTTGAACGCAACCGGCCGTATTGATATGAACAAGAGACCGGACACCGCATCGGATGCCAAACTGGAGGCGCGCGATCTGCATTTTTGGTACGGTGCTACGCACGCGCTGAAGGGCATTACACTGTCCATGAAGCCGAATCTGGTGACGGCGTTCATTGGCCCCTCCGGATGCGGCAAAAGCACGCTGCTGCGGTGCTTCAACCGCATGAACGAGCTCATTCCCGATACGCGGTGGACAGGCGACCTGCTGCTCGAAGGAGAGGACATCCGCCGGGCCGATCCTATTATGCTGCGCCGCCGCGTGGGCATGGTGTTCCAGAAGCCGAATCCGTTCCCGAAGTCCATCGAGGAGAACATTGCGTGGGGGGCGCGTATAAACGGTTTCAAAGGAAACATGCCGGAACTCGTGGAGCGCTGCCTGAGGCAGGCGGCTCTCTGGGATGAGGTCAAGGATCGTCTGAAAGACAATGCCTACGAGCTTTCGGGAGGGCAGCAGCAGCGGTTATGCATTGCGCGGGCGCTCGCGGCCGAACCCGATGTATTGTTGATGGACGAGCCCGCGAGCGCCCTCGACCCGCTGGCGACCGGTAAATTGGAAGAAACCATTCTCGAGCTCAAGGAGGCCTACACCATCGTGATTGTGACGCACAACATGCAGCAGGCTTCGCGCATCAGCAACGAAACGGCGTTCTTCTATCTGGGCGAGCTGGTTGAATTCAACGACACCGAAATCATTTTTACGCGGCCTGAGAACAAGCGCACCGAAGACTATATCACAGGGCGGTTCGGATGAGCGAAAAACCCCGGAAGGAACCCGAAATGCAGATTCATCGCAACCTTGATGTCGACATGGACCTGCTCAGGAGCCGGCTCCTGGACATGTTCGATCTGGTCGATGAGCAGGTCGCGGGTGCGCTCAATGCGCTGCTCGAAAAAGACGATGAGCTGGCCGAGAAAGTCCGTCGCCGCGATGACGAAGTCGATGCCCTTGAGCTCGAGGTGGATCGTCATGCTGAGCGCATACTGGCGCTCTACCAGCCTGTCGCGAGCGAGCTCCGGTTCCTGATCGTAGCGGTCAAGGTCAACACCGACCTGGAGCGCATTGGCGATCACTGCAAGAACATCGCCAAAAAAACCATGGATATTCGGGCGCACTCCGGCGCGCTGGCCGTGACCCGGTTCGACGACATGGGCGATGCGGCTCGTAAAATGCTCCGTGACGTCCAGGATGCCTTCACGAACCGTGACCGCCGTCTCGCCGAGCGCGTCATGCGACAGGACAGCGCGGTGGACCGCATCCACAAGGAGAATTTCCTTTCGCTCGTTGCGCTCGGCCGTCAGAATCCGGAGTCCATTGAATCGGTGGCGCACGCCATTTCCGTTTCCAAGGCCATAGAACGGATTTCGGATCACGCCAAAAATGTCGCCCAGAGCGTAATTTTCCTGGTCGAAGCCATCGACGTTCGCCACCCCGGCGTGCAGGGCGACTGAAGAACCATCTCGACCCGACGGGTGTGCCTGCTCGGCAAAACGAAGTAGATCAGGACATTCGTGTCTACGACGATCACGGCCTTCTCCTGTCAATAATTTTTTCGATCCAGTCATCGGTTACGTAGACGCCCTCCAATTTCTGCCGGATGGCACGCACGCGTTCAAGCTCGGATTCAACGGTCTCCTCGCGCTCACCTGCTGACTGCAGGCGGTGGATTACCTCTTTGTTGAGACTGCGGTTGTTCTCCGCAGCTTGAGCTTTCAACTGTCCGTGCAATGCGTCCGGTACGTTGCGAATGGTGAGCGTGGCCATGGTTTTTCCGGGTTAGTGAATGCGCGTGACTGCATAATGCTGTCATACTGCATTCACGGCGACGGGTTCGTGGGCCACAATGCATCGTAGACACGGGGCCGCTGCAGTCGTAACCTGTTGCCTACCGTATATTCGGGCATGGATTCACGATTATCACGAGCCGATGCTGGCGAGAAGACGTACGCCCTGATTGGCGCGGCTGGATACGTGGCTCCGCGCCACATGAAGGCTATTCGGGACACGGGGGGGCGGCTTGTGGCTGCGCTCGATCCCCACGATTCCGTGGGCATACTCGATACGTTCGGGTATGACATCGCATTTTTTACCGAGTTCGAGCGCTTCGATCGCCACATTGAAAAGCTCAGGCGGAGCGGCAGCGGAGGCAGCGGAGGCAGTGGCGGCAGTGGCGGCAGCGGCGGCGATGGGCGCGGCGGCGTGGACTTCGTGAGCATTGCATCGCCCAATTACCTGCATGACTCCCATATCCGGTTTGCGCTGCGCATCGGGGCGGATGCCATTTGTGAGAAGCCGCTCGTTCTGAATCCGTGGAATGTGGATGCGCTGGCCGAGGTCGAGCGCGAGACGGGTAGCCGGATCTATAACGTGCTGCAACTGCGGGTGCATCCGGCGGTCGTGGCGCTGCGGGACCGGGTGCTGGGCGGTGCCGGCGCGGGCGGCGCCGGTGCGGGCGGCGCGGCGAAACGGTATCACGTCAAACTCTCCTATATCACATCACGTGGTCAATGGTATTTCCACTCGTGGAAGGGTGTGGATGCGAAGTCCGGCGGTGTGGCGACGAATATCGGGGTCCATTTCTTCGACATGCTGCTCTGGATTTTTGGTCCGGTACGTGGAGGTGTGGGTGGCGCAGATGGAGCGGGTGGAGTGGGTGATGGCGTCCGGGTCACCACGCGAAGTGAGCGGCACATGGGCGGCACGCTCGAACTGGAGCGCGCAGATGTGGAGTGGTTTCTGTCGGTCGATGCGGCAGATTTACCGGCCGAGGCGCGTGCGGCGAATATGCCGACGTGGCGCCGTCTGGAACTGGACGGGGAGGCGTTCGAATTCAGCGGTGGCTTCACCGATCTGCATACCCGCGTCTACGAAGACATTCTGGCAGGTCGCGGATTTGGGCTCGCTGACGCTCGCCCGGCCATCGATCTCGTGCACGCGCTGCGATGAATCCGGTTTCCGTCAGGATTCCGTCCGGTTTCTTTCAGGATTCCTTCCGGTTTCCTTCAGGACTTTTGGTTGCAAACACCGGAATATGATGGTTTGTCAACCAATCTGAATGATCCATGAGACAACTCTTTTTTACTGCATTTCTCTTCCTCGGTTTGGCCGGTTCGGCCCTGGCGCAACCGTCCGATGCCTGGCTCCACGAACATGGAGAATCCATTCGCGCGCTGTTCGATCCTCTGGCGGAAGAAGGATCGTTCTCAGGAATTATTGCCGTCGGTTCTGGCCGGGAGATGCTGTGGCATAGAACGTACGGCTGGGAAAACCGGGAGGCTGGTGTCGAAAACAGCCCCGACACCCGGTACAACATGGGATCCATCACTAAAATGATGACGGCCGTAGCCATCGGCCAGTTGGTGGATGCCGGGCGCGTCTCCTTCGATGCCACCGTAGGTACCTATCTGCCTGACTATCCCGATCCGACGATTCGTGACCAGGCTACCGTGGCCCAGTTACTGGATCACACGTCGGGCCTCGCGGGCTATCCGTTCACACACGGACACTCCACGGTGAGCGGCATCATAACCGAGTTCTCATCGACACCTCCGACCTTTGGGCCGGGTACGTCGAATGCATACAGCAATTCCGGCTTTGTCGTGGCCGGGCGCATCATCGAAGTGGTGAGCGGCATGGACTACTACGACTACATGCGGCAGAACGTATTCCAGAAGGCGGGCATGGCATCTGCAGACTTCCTTCCCAGCACCGGCGATTTGGCCGGACGTGCTGTTCCGTATCTGCTGCGTGAGAGTGATAATGTCCGTATTCCCTCCGGCGACATGCTGGAACCCATCGGTTCACCGGCCGGAGGCGCGTATGCCAGCGTGGCCGACATGCTCGCCTTTGGGGACGCGCTACTCGACGGGACGCTGGTTTCGCCGGCCACGCGCGACCGGCTGTTCGCGCCGAGGCATTCCATGGGCCCCGGCGTGTCGTACGGATTCGGGGTCGGCGTGCACGAAACGAATGGTCACACCAGCGTTGGTCACAATGGAGGTGGACCGGGAATGTCCGCTGACCTCAGACTTTATCCCGATCTCGGCGTCACGACCGTCGTATTCAACAACTTTGGCGGACGCGAGAGCATGCGGGTGTTCCGCCGTCTCGAGAACATCGTGACTCAGTAACTCAGGCGACAACCGTCCGGCAGGCGGTCGGCCTCGACGGCCTGCCGGAAACTGTCCACGGTTCGACCGGGACGGTCGTCGCAAATAACACCCTTCAGTTTAATGCGATCTCCGGACGAGGAGACGTATTCCAATACCGGAAGCAGGGCACCGTCAGGAACGTTCCCAGGCAATGTTTTGATTTCGAACGTTGTCATCTGTCCCGTGAACAGGAGAGCGACGAACACTGCACCCACCGCCAATACGGCCACCCGCGCTTTTCGCGCCGTCCGTCGAGCGGGAGCCGACATCTCCTCATGCGCGACGGCGTCCAGACGGTATCCGTGCTTGGGGATGGTCACGATGCCGGTTCCAACGTGCCCGGCGGCCCGTAGGGCCTTTCGGAGCTCCGAGACGGCTTTGGTCAGAGAGTCATCTGACACCACAACGTCTGGCCAGACGGCTTCAATCAGGGTCTGTCGGTCCACCGCATGCTGTGGTTGTGACGCCAGTTCAACGAGCAGGCGCATGACGCGGTGCTCCACCTGGACACGACCCCGCGGGCCCGAGATCATCTGGGCCCGCGGGTCAATAGAGACGTTGTCAAACTGGCGGTGCATGATGGATGGGAGTTGGTCTGCGTCAGATATTCATTGGGATGTCGTAGGCGACTTTGGTGGCTTCCATGATGGCCTCCGAGAGGGTTGGATGCGGATGGATGGAATCCATGATTTCGTGGGCCGTGGTCTCGAGCGTTCGGGCCACGACGACCTCGGCAATCAGCTCGGTGGCGTCGTATCCAATGATGTGGCAGCCGAGGAATTCGCCGTACTTCGCATCGAAAAGGACCTTCACAAATCCCTGGGGATGCCCGGCCGCGGCAGCCTTTCCGCTGGCTGTGAACGGGAATTTGCCGACCTTCAGATCATAGCCCTCTTCCTTGGCCTTTTCCTCGGTGAAACCGACGCTGGCAATCTGCGGCTGGCAATAGGTACAGCCGGGAATGTTGCTCTTGTCAAGCTCGTGGACATCGTGCCCGGCGATGTGCTCAATGCAGATAATGCCTTCGTGCGATGCCTTGTGTGCGAGCCACGGCGGGCCGGCCACGTCGCCAATGGCGTAGATGCCCTTGACGTTGGTCTGTCCGTATCCATCGACCTTGACCGAACCCTTGACCGTTTCGACGCCGACAGCTTCCAGGCCGAGGCCCTCGATGTTGCCGACCACGCCGATCGCCGAGAGGACCTGGTCGCACTCAATGACTTCCTCGCCCGTCTTGGTCTTGATGGTGGCCTTGAGCACCTTGCCGGACGCGTCGACCTTCTCGACCGAAGCGTTGGTCATGATCTTGATGCCCGACTTCTTGAAGGCCTTGGCGAGCTCGCGGGAGACATCCTTGTCCTCGACAGGAACGACGCGGTCCATCATCTCGACAACCGTGACTTCTGTGCCCATGTTATGGTAGAAGTAGGCAAACTCGACGCCGATGGCACCGGCACCCACAATCACGAGGCGCTTCGGCTGCGATTTCTGCAGCATGGCGCCCGTCGAGGATACAATTTTCTTCTCGTCGATGGGGAGCGATGGCAGCTCGCGCGGGCGGGCGCCGGTGGCAATGATGAGGTTCTTGGCCTTGAGCGTGGCTTTCTTGCCCTGCTTCTTGCCGTCCATGTCTTCGGAGGGCTCGACGTCGACCGTATCTGCAGCTGAGAGCTTGGCCGCTCCCATGTACACATCGATCTTGTTCTTCTTCATGAGGAACTCGACGCCCTTGTTCATCTTGCCGGCAACCTCACGGCTTCGATCTATCACCTTGCCGAAATCCGCGCTGACGGTGCCATCGACTGTGAGACCATAGTCTGCGGCATGTTGCATGGTTTCCATGACCTCGGCGCTCTTGAGAAGCGCCTTTGTCGGGATGCAGCCGATGTTGAGACACACGCCGCCGAGTTTGTTCTTCTCCACGATGGCGGTCTTCAGACCGAGCTGGGAGGAGCGGATAGCGGTTTCGTAGCCCCCTGGGCCCGAACCGATTACAACGACGTCGTAGGAAGATGCAGCCATGATGCGGAGATGTTTCGGATGGAAAGTCGGATGAAAAGACAGAGCCGCAAGATACGTCCTTGCACGGTGTCAATCCCGGGTGTCAGTCCCGCGCAAAGCGGGTTTCAATGTCCGAGAGCTTTGCGATGCGCGCCGCGTGGCGACCCCCTTCGAATTCGGTGGACAGGAAGGTATGGACAATCCGCTTTACGACTTCGATACCGAGTGTGCGGCTGCCGAGCGTGAGGACGTTGGCGTTGTTGTGGGCGCGCGCGTTCCAGGCGGTGAATTCGTTGTAGGCGCAGGCGGCGCGGATTCCGGGGACCTTGTTGCAGACCATGGCGGAGCCGAGCCCGGCACCATCGATCATGATGCCAAGGCGCGCCCGACCGGTCGTGACCATGCGCGCTACGCCGTAGGCAAAATCAGGGTAGTCGCAGCTGGTTGGGGCATCCGTTCCTACGTCAATCACGTGGTATCCCGCCTTTTCGAGCACCGGAATAAGCTCTTTTTTCATGGCGTACCCGCCGTGGTCCGATCCGATGGCCAGCGATTTGGGCGGCGCGGTGGAGGTGAGCACGGCGGAAGTGGGCGTCGGCGCGACATTTTGGGATGCGGACGCGGTGGGAGAGCGCTCCGGAACACCCCGCTGGAGCGTCAAACCTGCCGCGCGGGCCGTATCGGCGGCGAGCGGCGTGACAAGCGCGTTGGGGGCGATGGTCATGGTGCGCAGGCCGCGCCGGATGGCGGCCCGGACCTGCTCTTCGGATATGACGGTTTTTCCGGCCATCCCTCAAGCTACTGAACCCGGGACGTGGGTGCAATTACCTTCCTCATCGCGGCAGCAGCCACGCGACGGGGTCAACCGGCACTGCTTTCTGGAAAATCCCGAAAAAGAGGGCGCTTCCCCGCGGCTCGGACCCGGTGCCGGCGCGTCCCAGCAGGTCTCCGGCAGCAACCTGGTCGCCGACTGCGGTATAGACGAGGGAAAAATTGCCGTACACGGTGTGGAAATCGCCGTGCTCCACAATAATGTAAGAGCCGATATCGGGCATCATGTCCACGGTCGATACGACGCCTGCGGCGGCTGCGCGCACTTCGGCTGACGCCGTGGTTGCGATCAGTATGCCGGGGTTGGGTGTGCGCGTGCCGTAGACGGGATCTATCCGTTCTCCGAAGGGCTCCACGACGGCGCCCTGGGCGGGCCATGGGAGAACGCCGCGGCCCGCCGCGAAGTCGCCGGTCGCCACGCGTGGCGACCGGCGACCCGGCGCGGCGGGCCGCGCCTCAGCCGACGCCATGAGCCCCACAATCCGGTCACTCAGCTCGCGCGCCATCGTGCGCTTGCTTTCCAGTTCATTCGACAGATCGACCTGCAGGACACGCAGCCGGGTCACCTCCTGGCTGCGCTCGCTCCGCAGCGCAGCCAGCGTTCCCCGTTCGCGGTTGGCCGTTTCGAGGAGGAGCTGCGTATCGACCAGTCTCTTTTCACGCTCGTTCCGGCGTCCGGAAAGTTCATCTGCAGCCGTTGCCAGTTCCGCCAGGCGGGTGCGGCGCTCGTTCGAGAAACGCCGCAGGTACCCAATTCGGACCAGCATCTGGTTGATTGATTCCGCGGCCAGAATCAACGCTACATCGTGCTGGCGGCCGTACTTGTAGGCGTGCGTGGCACGTTTCCGGTAATCCTCCTCGAGCGTCGTCACCTCGTGTTGCAGGGTATCGATGAGCGCCGTCAGGGAATCGGTCTCGGCACGGAGCTCGCTGGTTCGGCGGTCGTAGAGCGTCACCAGTTCCTCGCGCAGGGCAATCTGACGCTCCAGGTCACTCAGCTGGGAGGCTGACACCTGCTCGCGCTGGCGGGTTTCTTTGAGCCGCGCCTCGTCTTCGGCGATCTGCTCCTGGAGCTGCTGAAGCCGGGTCTGCGTTTCCCTGACAACCGTTTCCTGCGCCCGGGCAGGGGGCGCGGCGACAGCAAGGACAACAAGGAGTAGTATCGCCAGGCGGGGCCGCATCCCATACTTACTCAATCTCATACCGCTCCTTGATATTTTCTGCGCCGAGGTCGAAGGACAGGCGGCCGGGCGATACGTCGAACCGGTTGAGGGACATGATGATGCGCGTATCGCGCAGGGGCTGGCTCAGGCTCACGCGGCGGGGCACAAGGTATCCGCCCATGTCTGCGAACGCCGTGTACCATCGCTGCTCCTGGATCTGCCCTTCGCTGTTTCGGTACTCGGCGTATACTACGCGCCAGCGCGAGGGGTCCACCAGCAGGCGCTCCGACCCATCGGTGCGCGTCAGTTCGTAGTAGAGACTGTCGGCGCGGAGCGTCCAGGAGGCGGGGTCTGGTGCGGCGCCCGCGCCCATGCCCGCGTCCATGGCCGCGCCCGCCGCGCCGGGCCGCACAAACCCCGTGGCCAGCGACACAAGATCCGTGCCAGCCACCGCCACCGGAAGCACCGCTTCGATGGTGGTGGGCGTCCCTACGATCAGGGTCTTTTCAATACGATCCCAGACGTAGGCGGAATCGGGCGTGATGAGCACGCGGGCCCCTTCAATGCCCAGCGGAAAGCGAATACGGATAAGCATGGAATCGGCTCGGCGCCAGGAAATGCGCGCCGTGAACCGGCCCGATTCTTCGGGCGATGCCACGTTGACGCTTGCCTCCGCCGCAATTTCCTGGAATTCGGCGGGCAGGTCCGGAATCCGGGACAGCACGTCCTGGAGAGAATGGTTGGGATAGGCGGCAGGCATGTGGCTCGTCCCGTCATCGGCTGGCAGCGATGCCCCGGGCGGGCTGAGCGACCGGCAGCCCGTCAGAGCGCCTGCGCCGATGACGGTGGCTGACAGGGAGAGTACGGCAAGAAGGCGCACGCTCATTGTGGATCGTCGAGTCCAGCGAGGAGCTCCTGGAGCGGGGCCGTCCAGGGATCATCGGGCCGGGACCTCTTGAGCGCGGCCTCTACGATGCCGCGGGCGCGCTCGGCATGGCCGAGCGCCACAAGGGCGGGCGCCGTGGCCAGCGTCATGGGTCCGTGAAAGGGGTAGAGCAGCAATCCGTCCTCGCCGAGTTCGGCGGCCTCCATGTATCGTCCGGCGTCACTGAAGGCGCGGACGCCCTGCACCCAGAGATCAATTTGCCGGGGATCTGTCTGGACCCTGTCGCGGATTTCCTCCGGCGAGGGAGGCGCCACATCCGGCTCTGCGCCGCCGCCCGCCGCGCCGCCAGCAGGCTCCGCGCCCCCGCCCGGCTGCCCGCCGCTGCCCGTCTCCGCGCCGCCAGCCAGCACGCTGCCGGCCGCCAGTGCCTCCAAATTGGCCTGGGCTTCTTCATTGGGAAGGGCCCGCTCCCAGAGCTCCGCCGCGCGGTCGGTGTTACCAAGCCGCATGTGGGCGCGGGCCAGGCGCACTTCTACGGGATCGACGGGCAACAGGCGCTCCAGTACAGGCACCAGCGCCTCCGTGCGGCCCGCCTTTTCAAGATGGTCTGCGCGCAGGCGGAGCAGCGCCACATTCCGGGGAAAACGCGCTTCAAGCTCGGCGTCCAGGGCCAGGGCGCGGCCCGTCTGATCGAGCCGTTCGAGCAGCAGCAGGTGCGACTCCCAGGCGGACGCTGCGTCCGGCGTCCGCGCTACGAGCTGCGTCGACGCGGACAGCGCTTCCTGCATGTTTCCGGCCTGCAGGGCAATGTCGCGCCAAGCGGTCAGAACCGGCGCTGCCATCGAGTCCAGCGCGACGGCCTGCCCAATGTAGAACAGACCGGCGCCGGGATCACCGGCCGCGACCTGCGCATCGGCCATTCCAACCAGCAGCGCCGGGTGCTGGGGGTTTACGCGCAAGGCCTCCTGATAGACCTGAACGGCTTCGTCATACCGGGCCACACGCATGTGGGTCAGGGCGCGCACCATGGAGCGCTCAGCGTGCAGCGCACGGTCTTCAGCGCTCTGCGCCCGGGTTTCTGGCGGCGCAAGCAGAAATGCGGCCGCCACAACTCCGGCCATCAACATGTGCGACATGACGTTCATAGTGGCATGTCAACCGACTCCGGTGGGGCAGGTTTCGTATAATGGGGGCAGATGGCGCCCCGCAGAGCGCTCCGCCATTTCCCGGAAATTACCACCGCCACGCATAATGGGACAGCACGACGTCAACAAGCCGGTGCACGCCTCCGAAGTCCGCCGGTTTACGCGCCAGATCATGAATGATATGCGGGCCTTGGAATTCATGCTCTCCGAGGGCATGTTCGAATCGGGAATCCACCGCGTGGGGGCCGAGCAGGAGCTCTTTCTGATTGACAAGCGTCACCATCCAGCCGCCCTCGCGGAAAAGGTGCTGGCGCTTACCGATAATCCCCGGCTCGTGAACGAGCTGACCCGGTTCAACCTCGAAATCAACCTGGACCCGTATGAGTTCGAGGGGACGTGTTTTTCGGACATGGAGCGCGATCTGAACGTGCTGCTGGCCGAGACGCGGGCGCTCGCCGAGCAGGTCGATGCGGACATTGCCATGGCCGGTATCCTGCCGACCATCCACGCGTGGGATCTGCGCATTGAAAACATGGTCGACAAGCCCCGCTACCATGCGCTGAACGATACCATCATGGCGCTCAAGGGGGGCACCGCCCAGTACCACATCCGTGGCACGGACGAGCTGTTCTTCCACCATGACAATATCATGATGGAGGGGTGCAACACAAGTTTCCAGGTACATTTTCAGGTATCGCCCGAAGACTTTGCCCATTGTTACAACATTGCGCAGCTGGTGGCCGCGCCGGTACTCGCTGCATCGGCCAATTCCCCGGTACTCTTCGGGAAAAGGCTGTGGCGCGAAACGCGGATAGCGCTCTTCCAGCAGGCCGTTGATACGCGTTCGAGCAACATGTACCTGCGCGAAATGAGTCCGCGCGTGCATTTCGGGTCGGATTGGGTGAACGAGTCGGTGCTCGAGGTCTTCCGGGAGGATATTGCGCGGTTTCGCGTGATCATGACGAGCGAGCACGAAGATCCATTCGAGGAAATCCGCGAGGGGCGCATTCCGAAGCTCGGCGCGCTGCAGCTGCACAACGGAACCGTGTACCGGTGGAACCGGGCGTGCTACGGAATAAGCGGCGACAAGGCGCATTTGCGCATTGAAAACCGGCTGTTGCCGTCGGGGCCGACGCCGGTCGATGAAGTGGCGAACGCGGCGTTCTGGATCGGGCTGCTGGTGGGGCTCAAGCGGCAGCACGCCGACATCCGTCCGCTGCTCGATTTTGATGAGGCGAAGAGCAATTTCATTGCGGCCGCGCGGCAGGGGCTGGCCTCCGAGATCAACTGGATCGATGGGCGGCGCTGGCCCGTTGCGGACCTGATTGCCGAGCGCCTGGTCGATGTCGCGCGGGGCGGGCTCGAGGAGAGCGGCCTGTCGCAGCCCGACATTGACAAATACATGGGGATTGTGCGCGATCGCGTGGTATCGCGCAAAACGGGCGCGCAGTGGCAACTGCTGTCGCTCGCCAAAATGAAGCGCGAGGGGTCGACGCGCGCGGAGCGGCTGGATGCGCTCGTTACCAGCATGGTGGCGCTTCAGAAAGAGGGTAAACCGGGGCACACCTGGAAACTGGCGGAGCTGGTTCGGTATCCGCGGCGCAGCATCCAGGGAACGCGCGTGGAGCATTTCATGTCAACCGACCTGTTTACCGTGCGCCAGGACGAACTGGTCGACTTCGTGGCGGTTCTCATGAACTGGCAGCGCATCCGGCATGTGCTGGTCGAGGACGATCAGCACCGGCTCGTCGGCATTGTGACCAACCATTCGCTGCTCCGGGCGCTCGCCGAAAACAAGGCGGCGGGAGTCACGGAAGACATCCCGGTGTCCGACATCATGAAGCGCGACCCGGTCTCTGTCACGCCTGAAACCGCCACAATCGATGCCATCCGGCTCATGCGCGAGCGGCAGGTCGGGGCGCTCCCCGTCGTGCACCAGGGCCAATTGGTCGGCATCATCACTGAAACCGACTTCAACCGCCTGGCGGCGCAGCTCTTCGAGGAAGATGAGGCGGGGGAATGACCGCCTTCAGAACGCCCACCGCAGCCCGAGGAGCCCGATCGCGCCGTCGCCGACGTCCTCGCCGTCGGTCGTGACGTTGATTTCGGCGCCAACGGCGGCCGTGAGGCTGAGCGGGGCGCCTGGCAGGTCGAACCGAAGACGGACGGTGGGTTGAAAGACGGTGATCTGCGTTGAGCCTGTACGTCGGGCCGGAGTTGGCGGGCCCGTGATGCCGCCGGGGACGCGGTCCCACCAGTCAATATCAAGGTACCAGACGTCGATGCGGAGCCCGGCGTGCAGGCCAGCGACGCCCAACAGGCCGGAAAGGGCACCGGGTGCGCCGGGCGCGCCGCGGCGCCAGATGCTCGCGCCAATTCCCGGGCCGCCGCCGCGCTCGTTGTCGTGCTCGCCGAAGTCGCCGCGCCGCGTACGGTTCCAGCCGGCGTGGACATCCAGCGGGCCCAGGCGCGCGCCGCCGACAAGGATCCCTCCGGCGGGGTAGATCTGTGCTTCAAGAAGCGGCGAGAAGGGGAGGACCTGTGCGGTGGCGGAAGGCGCAGTGAATAGCGCCGCAACGGTTACAAGGAGCAGTACCACTGGGAGCCGTACTGTCGCGCCGCGTGTGGTCGCGAGCCCCCCTCCAGGGCGGTGGCCCGCGTCGGCATCCGCATTTTCCGGGCTACCAAACCGGATGCTCTTGGCCTCCGCGCGTAGCGCCTTTTTCTCGTTTTCGCCGAGTGACTGCCAGTGCCGGTCCTCAAGCCCAGCGGCCATGGCCCAGAGCAGGAGCACGTTGGCTTCCGGATAGCGCTCCCGCACAATGCGCCAGGCGAGGGCCGGTCCAAGACGGCGGAGATCGCCAATCGTGTGAATGTCAACGCTTTCGAGCCAACGTGCGGACACCGCCCCCAGGTTCTTCAGATCGGAAACAGGCATGTGGTCAGGTGCGCGCGACATGTCGGTGCAAAGATTGTAGATTGAAGGCGGCGGCGAAATGCCAGTGCCAGAATGCAATCTACCCACTGCCACATCCATTGTCATGCGTTATCCACCCAGATCGAGCCCCCATTCTCTGTCCGCCATCGCCGTGGTGGCTGTTCTCGCCGCGGCCGTCGCTCTTGCCGCGGCCACCGCTTTTGCGCCTGCGGCCGCTGCCCGCCAGGCGGATGTCGGAGGGCCGGCGATTCAGACCGACCCAGGTGCGTTCGGCGCCACTGCCTCTATCTCCGCCTGGGCCGACGAAGCCGACGCACTCATTGAGGCCGCGCTCGCTGACAGTGCGGCCTGGGAGCGGCTCGCCTACCTGACCGACACGTTCGGGCCCCGGTTCTCGGGCTCGAAGAACCTGGAGCGGGCCATAGACTGGATTCTTGAAGAAATGAAGGCTGACGGCCTCGAAAACGTGCGCGCTGAGCCCGTCATGGTACCTCGCTGGGTGCGCGGTCGCGAAGAGCTCATGCTGCTCGAGCCGCACGAGCGACGCCTGGACATTCTGGGGCTCGGAGGTTCGATAGGGACGGGGCCCGGAGGACTGGTGGGCGACGTGCTTGTCGTCGGCTCCTTTGACGAGCTCGCGGAGCGCGCCGACGAAGCGCGTGGGAAGATCGTGCTCTGGAACGTGCCCTTCACGTCCTATGGATCGACTGTCGTCTACCGCTCGCAGGGCGCCATTCGTGCCGCCGAAGCCGGCGCCGTGGCGAGCCTGGTGCGGAGCGTTACCCCTTCCTCGATGTACACGCCCCACACCGGAAATTCCGCCTACGACGAAAATGTGCCCCGCATTCCGCACGCCGCCATCACCATGGAAGATGCCATGATGATGCAGCGCATGCAGGACCGCGGCCAGACTATTCGCATCCGCCTCCAGATGGAAGACTACTGGCTGCCCGATGCTGAGTCGGCGAACGTGGTCGGCGAACTCGTGGGAACGGAGTTTCCGGACGAGGTGGTTGTGCTCGGCGGCCACATCGATTCGTGGGACGTCGGTACGGGGGCCATGGACGATGCCGGCGGATGTGTTGCCGCCTGGGAGGCGCTCCGCCTCATGAAGGACCTCGGGCTGCGGCCCAGGCGTACCGTCCGTGTTGTCATGTGGACGAACGAGGAAAACGGGATGCGGGGAGGCAACGCCTACCGGGATGCACACCGCGATGAACTTCACAACCACATTCTGGCCATGGAATCGGACGCAGGCGTGTTCAAACCCCAGGGATTCGGCTTTACGGGGTCGGACGCAGCCTTTGACATCATTTCGCAGATTGGAAAACTGCTCGACCCCATTGAATCGGGGACCATCCGGCGCGGTGGCGGTGGCGCGGACATTGGCCCCATCATGGATGAAGGCGTGCCCGGCATGGGACTCAATGTGGACGGTACGCGTTATTTCTGGTACCACCACACCAAAGCCGATTACGTCGACAAACTGGATCCACACCATGTGGGCCTCTCGGTCGCGACCATGGCCGTCATGGCCTTTGTCGTCGCCGATCTGCCGCAGCGATTGCCCCGCTGACAGCGCACCCCGGCCCACACGTGCCAACGCAATACCGACACGACCTCCATGCCTTACATACACGGATTGGCCCACGCGCTTCCCGCCTACAACTATGCGCAGGAGGACATCCGCGTCATGCTGGGCCGTGACCTCGTTCCCGGCTCGCGGGAGGCCCGTTTCATGGAGCGCATTTACCGCCACAGCGACATTGACACCCGGTACAGCGTCATCCCGGACTACCGGCGGCACGGTCCGGACGGTGTTTTTTACGATGGATGCGACGGTCGCTGGCAGAATCCCACAACTGCCCAGCGAAACGCCATCTATGCCCGCGAAGCCCCCGGGCTTTTCGAGCGCGCCGCCCGGGGGGCCGTGGACGCTGCGGCCGATGCCGGATCGCCCCATGGCCTCGGCGACATTACGCACGTGATCACGGTGTCCTGCACGGGGTTTTTTGCGCCTGGTCCGGATTTCGAACTCGTAAAGCGCCTCGGCCTCTCGCCGTCAACGGCGCGCATGCACTTTGGCTTCATGGGGTGCTATGCGGCCATTCCGGCGCTTCGAACGGCCGCCAGCATTGTCACGGCCAATCCGTTGGCGGTGGTTCTCATTGCGTGCGTTGAACTCTGTACGCTGCACTTACAGGTGGACAAAACCGAGATCGATGCCCTCGTTTCGGCTTCGGTGTTCGCCGATGGTGGGGCGGGCGCCCAGGGGGCGGCCGC
>JAJCYR010000033.1 GCA_029262775.1 Bacteroidota bacterium | reverse complement strand
CGGAAGCGAGGTGCGGCAGCACAGCCATCGAGAGTATGAGAAACAGGGCACAGGATTTCAATACGTCAGGCTGATATCTCATTTTCGCCTTCTGGGTGTGGGTATTGATCGTGCGTTCAATCTACAGTCTATACGCCGCGTGACACCTATATCGCGCCAAGTGACTGAACCGTCGCATAGAGAGCATGAGTGGAATCAAGGACGATCAAGGGATAGTTTCGAAAAAACCCATTGCATCTGCCGTGGTCTGGCGGCACGCGCACACGGCCCGAATGACACAACACAGATCACGTCGCTGCAATTATATTGGGGCCCTGACCCCACCAAACCCTGCGATACCCATGCGTGATGCTACCCTCCGAACCCCTGCGCTGGCATGGCTTGCGATCCCGGCTGTCGCGGCCATCCTCTCCCTGTCCGCCTGCACAACAGACCCTGACGGGACTTTGCCAACCATAGCCCCGCAAACCGCCGATCGGTCCGCGCCGGACAGCGACCTCGAATTCCTGCCGGGCATGACGGCCGATCTCGGATATCCGTTCTCCGAGGCTGTGCGCGCGGGTAACATACTCTTTATGTCGGGCCAGGTCGGTATTTTGCCCGGCAATACGCTCGTCGAAGGGGGCGTGCTTGCTGAAACCCGCCAGATCATGGAAAACATCAAGCGTGTACTCACCGAGAATGCGCTCGGCATGGAGCACATTGCCAAGTGCACCGTGATGCTCGACGATATGAGCCAGTGGGGCGCCGTGAACGAAATCTACGCAGAGTACTTTCCGGGACCCAAGCCGGCGCGCAGCGCATTTGGCGCCGAGGGCCTCGCGCTTGGTGCAGCCGTTGAGATTGAGTGCATGGCGCATGTTCCTACCCGCTGACCCGGCCACGCCCCCGTGAATATCCACTCGTAAACACCCACCTGCCATCACCCACCCATGACCATAAGCGCGCGGCTCTCGATCATGATGTTCCTCCAGTTCTTTATCTGGGGGGCCTGGTACGTAACGGTAGGCAACTACATGACGGCGATTGACATGGCGGACCTGACCCACTGGCCGTATACGGTCAATCCGGTCGCCGCCATCGTGAGTCCATTTTTCCTGGGCCTCATTGCGGACCGCTACTTCGCGGCCGAAAAAGTGCTCGGTGTGCTGCACATCGCCGGTGGCGTGATCATGTTCCTGACCCCCGCTGCATCGGGCAATGCCACCGTCTTCATACTGCTGCTGCTCGCCTATAATCTCTGCTATATGCCCACGCTGGGCCTGACGAACACACTCTCCTTCCACAACATCGAGGATCAGGAAAAGCAGTTTCCACTCATTCGGGTCTTCGGGACCATTGGCTGGATTGTGGCGGGGCTGTTCATCAGCTTTGTGCTCGTTGGCTTTGCGCCGGACGGCATGAAACCCGATGAAACCGCTCTGCCGCTCTATACCACGGCCGTCGCATCTATCCTGCTCGGATTCTATTCCTTCACGCTGCCGCACACGCCGCCTCACGGCGCATCGGCCGAGCCGGTCGCCCTTCGGGACATTCTCGGCCTCGATGCCTTCCGCACGCTCGGCAGCCGCTCCTTTTACGTCTTCCTGGCCAGCAGCTTCCTGCTCTCGATTCCGCTCGCCGCCTATTACAACTTCGCACCCATTTTCGTGAACGCAAGCGGCGTCGAGAATGTAGCGGCCACCATGAGCCTCGGACAGGTCTCGGAAGTCGTGTTCATGCTGCTCATGCCGCTCTTTTTCCGGCGGCTCGGCGTCAAGTGGATGCTCGTCATCGGCATGGCCGCATGGGTCGTACGCTACGGCCTCTTCGCCGTCGCCGCGCCCGATGGTATGTTCCTCTTCATTGCGGGCGGGATCCTGCTGCACGGGATCTGCTACGACTTTTTCTTTGTGACTGGGCAGATCTACGTCGATAAAAAATCGACCCCCGCCATCCGCGGGCAGGCGCAGGGCATGCTTGTGCTCGTGACTTACGGCCTCGGCATGTTCATTGGCGCGCAGGTGGCCGGCAACGTGTTCAACAGCTTCCTGGGCGATGCATCGGCCCTCGATCCCGCCCAGTGGGCCTCCTTCTGGTGGATTCCGGCTGCCTTCGCGGGCGTCGTCATGCTGATATTCGGAGCATTTTTCAAGGACGAAGTCGATCGAACGGAGGTCACGATATGAAACGCCGGAAACAACAGGCAGGCCGCGACATGGACCGCCGCACATTCATGCGCACGTCGGCGGGCGCAGTCGTCGGCGCGAGTCTTTTTCCGATGGCGTGCACCGGGGGCACAGATGGCGGCGAGGCTACCCCGAGCAGCGAGACTACCCCACGCGGCGAGCTCTTCGAAATCTCGCTCGCCCAGTGGTCGCTCCACAAGGCGCATTTCGCGAACGAAATGACGACCATGGATTTTCCGCTCGTGGCCAAGAACGATTACGGAATCACAGCCGTTGAGTACGTGAATGTTTTTTTCATGGACCAGGCGCGCACCGCGTCGTTCCTGCTCAAGCTCAGGACCATGTGCGATGGCGAGGGCATCCGCAGCGTGCTCATCATGTGCGACCGCGAGGGGCGGCTGGGCGATCCGGACGAAGCGGCGCGCATTGAGGCGGTTGAAAACCACAAAAAATGGGTGGAAGCCGCCAAGTTCCTCGGCTGCCACTCCATTCGCGTCAACGCCGCCAGCGAGGGCTCCTACGACGAACAACAGAAACTGGCCGCAGACGGGCTTCGGCGCCTCACCGAGTTCGGCGCCGGACACCAGATTGGCGTCATCGTCGAAAACCATGGCGGACTCTCCTCAAACGGCGCCTGGCTGGCGGGCGTCATGCAGCAGGTGGATCATCCGAACTGCGGCACGCTGCCCGACTTCGGCAACTTTCGCATTGCCGACGGCGAGTGGTACGACATGTACCAGGGCACGGAGGAGCTCATGCCCTACGCAAAGGGGGTATCGGCCAAGAGCCACAACTTCGATGACGAGGGGAACGAGCGCGACAAGGACTACGAGCGACTGCTGCGCATTGTGCTCGACGCGGGCTACCGCGGCCACATCGGCATTGAGTACGAAGGCACCGAGCGGCCCGAGCCTGAGGGCATCCGCCTGACGAAGGCGCTGCTCGAGCGCACACGCGCCAAACTCGCCCTCGAATACTCGTGACCGCGCCGCGACGTAACATCCACCCACGGGACAGAATCCCACACGACACGTATGACCCATATGATGATTGAACCAGCCCGCATCGCACCCATATTCACCAGGGGGATTTTCATTTCAGCCATTTTCACGGCTGCCGTCTGCCTGGCGGGCTGCGCCCCAGAAGAATCCCCCACGGACGCAACTACGAGCGAAACGAGTGGCATGAAGGAAATCGTCGCATCTACCGGAGAATGGACCCCGCTTTTTGATGGCACGTCCATGGATGCCTGGCGCGGCTACCGGCAGGAGGCCATGCCGGCTGGCTGGCATATTGACTCGACCGGCGCGCTCGTGGCCCACGCACCCGGCGCAGGAAATGATATCGTGACGCGCGAAACATTCGAGAGCTTTGAGCTCGCATTCGAGTGGAAGGTACCCGAAGCGGGCAACAGCGGCGTCATGTTCCATGTGACCGAAGAGAACGACTACCCGTGGATGTCGGGGCCCGAATACCAGGTGCTTGACGACATGTATCATTCCAATGGGGAGCCGAACAAAAACAGCGCCGCGTCCAATTATGATGTGCACGTGCCGGCGGTGCGCGCGAACCGTCCGGCTGGCGAGTGGAACGAGGCGCGGCTTGTCGTAAGCGGCCACCACGTGGAGCACTGGCTCAACGGGCAGAAGGTGGTTGAATACGAACTGCATTCGCCAGGGTGGGAGGCGGCGCGCGACGCGAGTAAGTGGGCCGAGTGGAAAGACACCTACGGCATGGCCGCGAGCGGCCACATCGCGCTCCAGGGAGATCACACGCCGGTCTTCTATCGCAACATCCGCATCCGCACGCTCTGATACCAACATGGGACACGCTATTGTTTTCGACCACATCCGCGGCGTACACCGCGGCACGCGCACCCTCCTGGACGAGGACACCGAGCTGCTCGGAACGGGGCAGAACGTAACGGTCCATTTTCCGTCGCGGAGTGAACCCGGCGTGCGTGAATATCATGGCACGCTCACGCTCACGGGCGATGACTATCTGTTTGCCGTCGAGCCAACGGCTCCCGTTCGCATCAATGGCAAGTTGTTTTCCGGGGGGATGCTGAGCGATGGCGATCTGATTGAGCTCGGCGAGGGACATACAGGTCCCGCCATGCGCTACCGGCATGTGGCGGAAGACCGCGACCAGAAATACCGCTCGCTGAGTGAGACGCTGACCGACTGCGTGGACTGTGCGCGCATTTCGGCCAATACACCGCTCGGCGTCGCAGCCCGTGTGGCGAGCGAACTTCCGATTGAAATGATTGCGCGCTCGGCGCCTGGAACGCGGCTCATTTCCATGTTCCTTCTCGGGATGCTGATCGTGACGGTGGCGTGGCTTGGCGTCCGGACGGTCCGGATTGAGCAGGCCATCAGTGAGCAATCGACCGAGTTTTCGCAGTTTTCGGAGGCCATGAGCCTGTTTCGCGCCGAGCGCGCGATGAGCACCGACGAGCTCGATGTCCTGAGGCGCGACATCGAGGCAACGGCCGAACGCATTGATGCCGTCGAAGGTACGCCCATCGGGGACATCCTGGAGGAGGTCTCGCGATCGATCGTGTTCGTGCAGGGGGCGTTCGGATTTCGGGACGCCGAGGGCCGTCCGCTGCGCCAGGTCGTGAACCTGCAGGGCGAAGTCATGCGGGACTCGCGCGGACAGCCGCTGATTTCACCCACCGCCCGGGGACCCGTTTTCACGCAGACCTACACGGGCACCGCGTTCCTGGTCTCGCGCGACGGGCGGCTCGTGACAAACCGCCACGTGGCCATCCCCTGGGAGTTTGATGCCGCCGCCCAGCGCGCCATGGCGTCGGGACTGACACCCTTCATGCACCGCCTGGCCGGCTACGTACCCGGACGAGAGGAGGCGTTCGATGTCACGCTCGTCGGTGCATCGGACGTGGCGGACGTTGCCGTGCTGTCGTCCTCGCTGACGGACGGTTCCGTGCGACCCGTCGTACTTTCGGCCGAACTGCCCAAACTCGGCGACCGCGTACTGGTGCTCGGCTACCCGACCGGTGTCCGCGCCCTCCTGGCTCGCACCAGCCCCGCCTACATTGACGAGCTGCTGGGGCCGGGGTCGCGCTCGGGACCCGATCCGTGGGAGCTCGCCGCCATGCTATCGCGCGACGGCCACATTGCGCCGCTCATTTCCGAGGGAATTGTGGCGCAGCTCACGCACACGGCCGTCGTCTACGACGCTGCAACCACGTACGGCGGCAGCGGCGGGCCGGTGCTCAACACGAATGGCGAAGTCGTGGCCGTGAACTCGGCCATCGTACCCGAATTCGGCGGCGCCAACATGGGCGTTCCCGTCGCAGAAGCGCTTAAGCTGATGGATGCGCCGCGGTAATCAAGGCTGCACCACGCGGCGGAAGAGTTGACTCTGGCCGCGGCCGTCAAACGTGACGACGTCAAAATCCTGGTAGTTCGCCGGGGCACCCTGCTCCATGCCGGGCGATCCGATAGGCATGCCGGGAACGGCAATGCCGAGTACGGCAGGGCGCTCGGCCAGGAGGCGCGTCACGTCTTCAGCCGGGACATGCCCCTCAATGACGTAGTCGCCAATAACCGCCGTGTGGCACGAAGACACGCTACCGCTCACTCCATACCTGGCTTTGACGGCAGCGAGGTCGTCCACGTCGCGTACCTCGACATCGAAACCGGACTTCTCCATGTACTCGGCCCACGAGACGCAGCATCCGCAGGTGGGGGATTTGTAGACAACCAGCGTGGAACTACTGGACGCCGCGTCAGCCGCGGACCCCGTGTCGCCGGAGGGCAAGAGGAAGAGCATGGCCACGGCGGCCACGATCAAAAAGCTGCTGACGAAGATGATGGCGAGTTTTTTCACGGTGCATGTACGTTTGTGAGGACGTGCGTTACGCTGCCGCCCGGTACAAGTTCACGCGAATCGCGACGTCAACAGGCGCACAGGAGCCTATTATGGCGTAGTTTGTCACGTTATCATACATACCACACATCCATCCACACCATATATATGCACAGGAACCGGCAGCGATCGGCGCACCGACTGAAATCATGGGCTGCGACGCGGAGTGCAGTGGTCTTCGCGGCACTCGCGGCCCTGACAGGCTGCATTCCGGGCGCGGGCGATCGCGACATGGTCACGCTCACCGATCCGTCCTGGGGTGTTCAGTTTGAAGATTCGACGGCGCTATTCATTGGGGTACATGCCGTAAGCGAGACGGTTGCCTGGGCCTCGGGCACAAATGGACGCGTTGGCCGCACGACGAATGGGGGATTGGTGTGGGACGTCAAACGCGTGTTAGGCGCCGACAGCCTGCAGTTCCGCGACGTCCATGCGTTCTCCGAAGACCTCGCATTCGTGCTCTCGATCGGGGCAGGCACGGATTCGCGCATCTACAGGACGAAGAACGGCGGGCGTTCTTGGGACCTTTCCTTCCAGAATCAGGATCCCAACGCATTTTTTGACTGTTTTTCGTTCTGGGATGAAGAACGCGGGTTTGCGTTCAGCGACAGCCACAACGGGGAGTTCACGCTCATTCGCACGCTCGACGGCGGGCGTACGTGGAACCGCATTCCGCCATCAGTGGTGCCCGATGCGCGCCCGGGAGAGGGCGCTTTCGCGGCGAGCGGCACGTGCGTTGTAACCGGATCCGACGGGCACGGCTGGTTCGTGACCGGGGCATCGGGCGTTGATACGCGGGTCATCCGGACGACCGACTTCGGCGAGACCTGGGAGGAGGCGGCGACCCCTATCGAGAGCCGCACATCCACAGAGGGTATTTTTTCGCTCGTCATGCACGACGACAGTACCGGCGCCGTCTTTGGTGGCGATTTTTCGCGTCCTGATACCGTCTATTCGAACCTGGCGCTGACAGCAGACGGCGGCGCGACGTGGCGCAGGGCGGGCCCCGTGCCGCTCGGCGGCTCGGTCTTCGGCGCGGCATCCATGGGCACGGACCTGCCCGTCCCTGTTTACATCGCCGTCGCTCCGACCGGCAGCGCCTGGTCGCAGGACGGCGGCAAAACCTGGGCACGAATTGACTCGGTGGCCTACTGGACGGTATCGTTCTACAATCCGAGGGCGGGCTGGGCAGCCGGTCCGGGGGCGATCAGCCGGTTTCGGGTAGGCGGGCTGCCGTAACTTACGGTTCATGAGCGCACCTCTTCGACCCGTATTTGAAAACCTGCCCCTGGCGCCCGTTCTGAAGGCGGTGGGCCGTGTGGCCCAGGGCGCCGGAATCGATGCCTGGGCGGTCGGTGGGTTCGTGCGCGATGCGCTTCTGGGCCGCCACGTCACGGATGTGGATTTCCTGACCGTCGGCGAGGGAAGTGGCATTGAGCTTGCCCGGCGCGTGGCCGCGGAACTCGACGGTCAGACCGTGCACGTCTACAAAACCTTTGGAACTGCGGCCATCCGCCTGCCCGCGCAAAGCGACTCCGATCGCGGCCACGCTGGCCGCGGCGATCTCGTTCTCGAATTCGTGGCCGCCCGGCGCGAGAGTTACAACCGGAACTCGCGCAAGCCCGACGTCACCCCTGGAACACTCGAGGACGACCTCCGCCGTCGCGATTTCACGGTCAACGCCCTCGCCATCCGGATCGGACCCGAGAATCTCGGCGAACTTGTCGACCTCTTCGGCGGCGCCGCGGACCTGAACGCCGGGCTGCTGCGCACGCCGCTCGCTCCCGGCATCACGTTCGATGACGACCCGCTGCGCATGGTGCGCGCCGCCCGCTTCGCCAGCCAGCTCGGCTTCGACGTTCACGAGGACACGCTCGCCGCCATGAAGCGCTACGCCGAGCGCATTGACATCGTGAGCGCCGAGCGCACGACGACCGAACTCCAGAAAATAATCTGTTCGCCGCGGCCGTCCACAGGCCTTGAAATCCTGTTCGATGCGCAGATCCTGCACCGCATTCTGCCCGAGCTGACCGATTTGCAGGGCGTTGAAACGGTCGATGGCGTGCGCCACAAAGACAATTTTTACCACACGCTGCAGGTCGTTGGGAATTTGATCGATGCGCTTGGGGAGGGCACGGCTGCGCCTGCCAACCCGGACTCCGAATGGCTGCGCTGGGCCGCCCTGCTTCACGACATTGGAAAGCCCGCCACCAAACGGTTCACGCCCGGCGCGGGCTGGAGCTTTCACTCGCACGAGGAACGGGGCGCGCGCATGGTCTCAAAGGTCTTCAAGCGGCTCCGCCTGCCGGCCGACGAGCGCATGAAGTTCGTCCAGAAACTCATTCGCCTGCACCACCGGCCCGTATCCCTGGTCGATGATGACGTCACCGATTCGGCTGTGCGCCGCCTGCTATTTGATGCTGGCGAGGACCTGGACGATCTGATGACGCTCGTACGCGCCGACATCACGAGCAAAAATCCCCGCCGCGTGCGGCGTTATCTGCGCGCCTTCGACGCCGTCGAGGAGAAATTCCGGGAGGTCGAGGAAAAAGACCATCTGCGTAACTTCCAGCCCCCGATCGATGGCCTGGAGATCATGGAAACGCTCGGGCTCAAGCCCGGCCGCGCCGTCGGAGACATCAAGAAAGCCATCCGCGAAGCCATCCTTGATGGGATCATCCCCAATGATTACGCCGCCGCCCGCGACTACATGATGCGCATCAAGGACGACGTGCTGGCGCGGTGAAGCCGGTCCTACCCAACCAGCCCGTGCTCCCAGGCCCAGGCTACCGCTTCGGCGCGCGTGCGGATGCCCAGTTTTTCGTAGATCCGCGACACATGGTTCTTGACCGTTCCCTCGGTAATGAAGAGCGTTTCGGCGAGCGCCAGGTTGGTAAAGCCCCGGCCCATGAGCGTAAGTATTTCGGTTTCGCGCGGGCTCAGGGCCGCGCTCTGCTTTTCGAGCTCGAACCGGCGGCGACGGATCATTTTGCGCGCCACGCGCGACGAAATCCAGCCCTCCTCGCCCGCTGCCACGCCGCGCACCGCATCGACAATCATATCCGGGGCCTCGTCCTTGGTCAGATAACCGCTGGCGCCCGCATCCAGAAGACCAAAAATGTACTCTTCGTCGTCGTATGCGCTGAGGGCCAGTACGCGTGTCGGCACACCGTCGGCCCCCGGCCAGGCCGCCGCCAATTCGCGCGCCACCTCCAGGCCGCCCTTTTTGGGCATTTCCATATCGAGCAGCAGCACATCGGGCACGAGCTCCCGCACCAGCGTGAGGGCCTCCTCCCCGTCGCGCGCCTCGCCCACCACCTCGATATCGCCGCGCGCCTCGATCATGATCCGGATGCCCCCGCGCACGACCGGATGGTCATCGGCCAGCACTACGCGGATTTTTGCATTTTCTGCCCGTGTCATGCCTCCACTACCCCTGATATCGTGATCCGGATCCGCGTACCCGCGCCCGGCTGGCTGTCGACGCGGAGCGTACCGCCGAGAGAGAGGACGCGCTCTCGCAGGCCCATGAGCCCGAAGTGGTTGCGCCGCCCGAGATCAACGAACGATGCGGGCACGTCGAATCCTTTTCCGTCATCCTCGATCTCGAGCGTGACGCCCGTGCCTGCGAGTCGCATGCGAATGGCAAGGCGCGTTGCACCCGCATGTTTGATTACGTTCGATGCGCCCTCCTGCACCATCCGGTAGAGGGCGAGCCGGGCATTGTCCGCAATGCGCTGGCCGTCGGCATCCAGGTCGAGCTCAATCATGAGATCCGGCGCCAGCTCTTCGAGCGTCTCGGCGTAGGCGCGGATGGCGCGCTCGAGCCCGAAAGGGGCCAGCACCGAGGGCCGTAGTTCGCCGCAGATTTCGCGCAGCCGCGAAATCACGGTCTGAATCTTGTCGCCCGCCCCGTTCGAACCCTCGGGCAAGCTGTATCGCACGCCGTAGAGATCCTGCATGGCGCCATCGTGGAGCTCCTGCGCCAGGTGCAGCCGCTCTATTTCGCGGCTCTGCATGAGCCGGTGGTGGATTTCCTGCTGCTCGCGCTGCTCGTAATGGATCTGCGCCAGTTTCCGCCGGTGCACGAGTTCACTGATGGATGCGACGGCCGCGATGCCCACAAGCAGGAGCAGGAGTCGAAACCAGGTCCGTGCCACGATCGGCGGCGTCACACGGATGCCGATGCGGCGCACAGGGGCCGCTGCCACCCAGTCGGCTCCGGGAAGGGCGGCCTGGATTTCAAGCACGTGGTCGCCGCCCCGCAGGCCCGTCAGAACGAACGAGCGCTCGCCTTCGGCCAGCTCGCGCCAGGCCGCGCCGCTCTCGCCCTCCAGAACCCGGTACCGGAACTTCATGCGTGCAGCCTGCGAGAGCGGCGCGGCCGAAACCCCCACGCGGATGGCCTGCTCGCCGGCCCGCACCTCAATGTGATCGGCCGTGGCGGCGGCGAGCACGCGCGCGCGCCGCGCATCGACATCAATACCCGTCACGAGTACGCGCGGCGCGCGCCCCGGAAGCACCGACGCGGGATGAAAGCGCGTCACGCCGGAAATGCCCCCGAAGAGAAGCGTTCCATCCGCCGCCTCGAACACGGCCCCCTGATTGAACTCGTTGTTCTGCAGCCCGTCCGTGATATCCCAGGAGAGGATGGTCTCGGCGGCCGGGCGCTGCGCGCCGGCGCCGGCGCGCAGCGCCGAAAGCCCCTTATTCGTCGAAATCCAGAGGTGCCCGCGGGCGCCCTCGCGGACCGCATAGACCGTATTTCCGGAAAGAACGGGCGTGGGTGCATCGAGCAGCCCGGCATCGAACACGTCCAGGCCGCTCGCCGTGCCGACCCAGATCCGGCCCAAGGCATCTTCCTCGACCGATGCCACGATATCGCTCGAGAGGTTCTCCAGGCTGCGGGCGAACCACGAGAAGGGCCGGACCGAGGCCGGGGCGCTCGGCGCCGCTGGGGTACCGCTCGCCGCAGGTTCACCGCTACCCGGCCGAACGCTCAGGCCCGCACCGAGCGTGCCCACCCAGAGCGCCCCGTCGGCTGTTTCGCGGACCTCGATGACCCGGTTACCGGCCATCGATTCCGGGCCAGAGGTAATCGTTTCCGTTATGCCGCGATCAGGGTGCACGCGGGCCAACCCCGACCAGGTGCCCACCCACGTCTCGCCCGCGTGCACGCGCGATGGCCACGTCACGAACACCCGCGCATCGACAAGGCCCTCCCGCTGCGTCCAGATGCGCGCGGTGCGCGCACCCTCCGGCCAGAGCGCGAGTCCGCCTCCCGTCGAAATCCAGAGGGATCCCTCGCCTGCCAGGCCGAGCCCCAGCACACGATCGTGCGGCAGGACACCTGCCGTCGGGCGGTTCAGCATTCCGGCCCCGCCCCGCGCGCGATACGTTTCCCGTGCGCCGGTTTCGAGATCTTCGGCCACCAGCCCCTGCCCGTCCGTGCCCATGTACACCCGCCCGCCGACCTCGGCCACCGACAACACCGATGCCGGCGCATCGAACCAGTCAAACGCATGCATGCGGGCAATGCCGCCACCGTTTGTAGCCACGCGGAACTCACCGTCCGAGCTTCGGTGCATGGCCGTGACCGTCCCCGAGCGCAGGTTCCGGGCCGATTCGCCGGGCGCCACATGGCGCCGAAACACCGTCGCCCCTTCCGGGACCAGATACAGCCCCGCACCATCGGTCCCCGCCCACAGCCGCCCCCCGTGATCGCGTCCCACGGCAGTAATGCGCGCTGCCTGCTGTGGGGCATCGGGCGGCGGAAGGATCCGGGCGAGCAGTTCGCCCGCCGCCGAATAGTGCATGAGCCCAGCGCCGCCGGTGCCGACCCAAACCGAGTGGTCCGCATCTACCAGAAGCGTCAGAATGATGGGTGGCGCACCAACGGGTAGGACCTCCCCTGTTTCCGGATGGATGCGAACGAGTCCGCCGGTATCCGTCCCCGCCCAGATATGGCCATCGGGGTGGGCGGCGACGGTCAGGACACGGCCCGCCGGGAAGGCGGAGTCATCGCCAGACTTGAATGTCCTCGCGGCGGCCTGGCTCAGAACAGAGTCGGGGTGGAACGACACCAGACCGCCGTAGGTGGCGACCCAAAGCTGGCCGTCAGCGCCCTGCGCCATATCGGTCACGGCCCGGTGCGGAAGCAGTCCGGCGGGCAGGCGGCGAAAGGCTGATTCGCCCGGCTCCGCAACGTTCAGCCCGCCCGTGTGGGTGCCAATGAAGAGGCGGCCGCGCGCATCGACCTCAAGCGCGGCAATCCAGCTGTCGGAGAGCGACGTGGAATCGGCCGGATCGTGATGGAACGACGTGAAGCGGTGGCCATCCCAACGACCCAGTCCATCCTGCGTGCCGAGCCAGAGGAAGCCCGACGAATCTTCGGCGACGGCGAAGACAGCGCTTTGTGAAAGTCCTTCCTGGACCGAGTGCGATTCGAACGATACCAGCTGGGCGCGCACAAGCGGCGCCGCCGCAGCATGGGCGGCCCAGAGCAGGACGAGCGCGGCCAGTCGTGTGGGGCGGCTATTTTGGTTGCCGTGGATCATTCCTCACGATACGAATTCCGACACAACCAATACGGCCCATTCGGCTGGCGCCGAGTACCCCTACTGCTCCTGCTCGGCTTCGGCGACAGCGGGGCGGACGTCCCAGGAGAGCATCTGCTCGATGTCGGCGTAGTCTTCTTCGCCGTCGGCGTCGGTGAAGGAGTAGTCGCCAAATTTTTCGGCCATGATGGGGGAATTCTTTTTCCAGACCTGGCCGTCGGCGTCGGTGAATTCTTCCGGATACGGGTTGTGGATCCGGTAGGATGGGTGGTACGACTTGTACGTTTTCTCGGCTTCGTAGAGGGCCGCACGGCGGGCGCCGGGCTTGGACGAACTGGTGCCCTTGACTATGAACGGCGTGATTTCGATGGTAGCGGTGAAGAAACCATCTTCCGTGTCCTCGTACTCAGGGCGCATGACCTTGAAGTCGCCAGGGTGGGGGTAGGCGCTGCGTTCGTTCTGATCCATCGTCGTGGCGGTGTACTTGTCGTTTTTGTATAGGCGGCGTGGTACGCGCTCAAAGCGCGCGGGGATCCGGGCAGAGGGGGTGAAATGAGCGTGACGGGCGCATCCATCCTATAACCGTTATTGCTTCAATGGATATGCCGTTATTGCCGCCGCCCTTGTGGAAAACCCTGTTGAAAACCTGTAACTGGTTTTGCAATAACGGCTTTCTACATATCCTCCCTTCCCTGAGCGGTTGAGAGCCGCATTGAACGGAGCACTGAAGGCATTTCTAAGGCATTTTTTGAATAATGCAGATGTGGATAATTATGCCTTGCATAACGGATTTCCCACCGGTTAATTGGTATCCGTACGCTTCGCCACTTTTCGCAAAACGGACCGTGACCACGCGTCATAGTCCGTTATTTTTCTGACCTTGCGACACGCACACGATTACGCCATGCCTGAACCCACCACGCCCACCAGCGCCACCTCTGCCAAAGCATCTGCCGGCCTCACGATTGACCGCGTCTTCTCGCGCGAGAACGAAAACCCGTTCGACAGTGTCGACTGGGACCAGCGCGATGCCATCATAAAGAACCACACGGGCGAGGCGATCTTCGAGCAGAAGAACGTCACGTTTCCGACGTCCTGGAGCCAGCTGGCCACAAACGTCGTCGCGAGCAAGTATTTCTATGGAGAGCTGTCCAAATCCGGGCAGGACCCGGCGAGCGGCGGGCGCGAAGACTCGCTGCGCCAGCTTATTCACCGCGTTACGCGGACCATTGCCGACTGGGGCACGGAACAGCACTACTTTGCCACCAAAAAGGACGGCGAGCGCTTCTACGACGAGCTGACGTGGCTCTGCACGAACCAGTACGGCGCCTTCAACAGCCCCGTCTGGTTCAACGTGGGCCTGCATCACCAGTACGGCGTGAAGGATTCCGGCGGCAAGACCATTTTCGGTTGGGACGAAAAGAAGCAGGACGTCGTGGCGGTCGATCCGTACGTGCGGCCGCAGGCGTCGGCCTGCTTCATCATCTCCGTTGACGACTCGATCGATGACATATGGAAGCTCATGGGCGAGAGTGCACGGCTCTTCAAGTTCGGATCGGGCGTGGGGGCCGACTGGTCGAAACTGCGCTCGAGCCGCGAGAAACTCTCGGGCGGCGGCACGCCGAGCGGCCCGGTCAGCTTCATGAAGGTGCAGGATGCCACGGGCGGCACCATCAAGAGCGGCGGAAAGACACGCCGCGCGGCCATCATGCAGACGCTCAAGGTCTGGCATGCGGACATCATGGAGTTTGTCGAGGCCAAGCAGGAAGAGGAAAAGAAGGCATGGGCGCTGATTGAACAGGGCTACGACGGCTCGTTCAACGGCCCGGCCTACGGCAGTGTGGCCTTCCAGAACGTGAACCAGTCGGTCCGCGTGACCGATGAATTCATGGATGCGGCGGATCGCGAGGCGGACTACGACCTGAAATCGGTGAAAAGCGGCCAGGTGATTGGCCAGATGTACGCTCCCGAAGTGCTCGAGAAAATTTCCGAGGGCACGCATGTCTGCGGCGATCCAGGCATGCAGTACGAGGACACGATCCAGCGCTGGCACACGTGCAAGAACTCGGGGCCCATCAACTCGAGCAACCCGTGCTCCGAGTATCTTTTTCTCGATAACTCAGCCTGCAACCTCGCGAGCCTCAACCTGCGCAAATTCCAACGCGAGGACGGATCGATTGACGTCGAGCGCTTCCGCGCCGCGAGCCGCATTTTCATTACGGCCATGGAAATTCTGGTCGATAACGCCGGATACCCGTCGGCGAGCGTGGCGCGCAACTCGCACCTCTTTCGCCCGCTGGGGCTTGGCTTTGCGAACCTCGGCGCGCTGCTGATGTCGATGGGCCTGCCGTATAACAGCGACGAGGGCCGCGCCGTCGCCGGTGCCATCATGGCCATTGAGCATGCAGAGGCCTACGCCCGGAGCGCCGAAATTGCCGCAAACCCCAAAATTGGTACGTTCGCGGGCTATGCCGAGAACGAGGAACCGTTCCTGGAGGTCATGCGCATGCACCGTGCGGCGGTTGACGGCATCGATGCGAGCTGCCCGGCGTACCTGCGCGAAGCCGCGGCTCAGAGCGCTCAGCGCATGGTCGAACTCGGCGAAACGCATGGGTACCGAAATGCGCAGGCGACCGTGCTGGCGCCGACCGGCACCATCGGATTCATGATGGACTGCGACACAACGGGCGTAGAGCCAGACATTGCGCTCGTCAAGTACAAGCTGCTCGCCGGCAAAGGCGATGGCATGCTCAAGATTGTCAACCGAACCGTACCCGAAGCGCTCACGCGGCTTGGCTACTCGGCAACTGATGTCGGAGAAATCCTGGCCTACATCGAGGAGAACGACACGATTGAGGGAGCACCGGCCCTGAAAGAGGAGCACCTGCCGGTCTTTGACTGTGCGTTCAAACCGTTCAAGGGCACGCGCAGCATCCACCACATGGGCCATATCCGCATGATGGCGGCCACGCAGCCGTTTATTTCCGGGGCGATCTCGAAGACAGTCAACATGCCGGAAACGACGACCATCGAAGAGATTTCAGATGCCTACATGCAGGGCTGGAAGCTCGGCCTGAAGGCGGTGGCCATTTACCGCGAAAACTCGAAACGCAGCCAGCCGCTCTCTACCTCCCAGGGAGGCAACACGAAGAAGAAGGAAGTCACTTCGGGCGATGGCATGGCGGGCGACGAGCCCGAGGTGCGCATCGAAGAGAGGGTGGTCGAGCGCGTCGTGGAAAAGATTGTCCACCGCGCCGAGCGCCGCCGCCTGCCGGATGAACGCCCGTCGATGACGCATAAGTTCTCCATCGCGGGCCACGAGGGCTACCTGCACATTGGTATGTACCCGGACTCGGGCATGCCGGGCGAGATTTTCATCACGATGGCAAAACAGGGCTCGACGATTTCGGGTCTTATGGATGCGTTCGCCACGTCAATTTCCATCGCCCTGCAGTACAATGTGCCGCTGGAGGATTTGTGCAACAAGTTCTCGCACATGCGTTTCGAGCCGAACGGGTTCACGAACAACCGGCAGATTCCGATCGCGAAGTCGATCATGGATTACATTTTCCGCTACCTCTCTCTCAAGTTCCTCGGCCAGCCGACCGAGGAGCCGAAGAAGCCGCAGACGCCGGCCGAACTCGCTGCGGATATGGAGCAGGTGGATATGTTTTCGCCGGGAGAGCCGACAGAAAAGGTGGATCCGCTGGTTGGGAGCACGGTGGATCTGTTTCTGAAGCATACGAGGGGTGCAACCGGCGCGGCAGCGGCCACGGCTACAGCAGCGAAGGCGGGGACAGCCACATTCAACAACCAGGAAGATGCGCCGCCATGTCCGAATTGCGGCAGTATTACGGTCCGGGCGGGGGCGTGCTATTCCTGCCCCAACTGCGGTAATACGTCGGGTTGTGGGTAGCGGCCCTCAAAACACTTCTTCCCCTGAGCCCCACACAGAGTTCGTTGTTTCACTGTGCTGAAACAAAACACCTTCTCCTGACTTCTTATTTTAGGATTGCTTGCATTTATAAAATAAGAAGTGGTGTCATGACCTTTGGCGTGGACAGGGCGGGAAGATATGTCACGCAAGGCGTCGGGGCGGCGACGTACCGCGCGTTTGTCCCTGCTCCCTTACCGCCGAAGCCGCCCGTGAGGATGGGTAGCGACCTCACTCGCCTCCTTTCCGACGCGGACAGGGCGCTCGGCCGATTGGATGGTGTAGCCTCTGTACTACCCAACCCCGACCTTTTCGTCGCCATGTACGTTCGCCAGGAGGCCGTCCTGAGTTCCCAAATCGAGGGTACGCAGAGCACACTGGAAGACGTTCTGGAGTTCGAGGCCGACGGCACAACATCTGATCAGCCACGTGATATTGAGGAGGTAGTCAACTACGTTACCGCCATGAAGTACGGGTTGCAGCGCCTCGACACATTTCCCCTTTCCCTGCGTCTCTTGCGGGAGATTCACGACAAACTGCTGACCGGTGTTCGGGGGCAGGACAGACAACCGGGAAATTTTCGCACATCCCAAAACTGGATAGGTCCTGCCGGTTGTACCTTGGCCGACGCCGAGTTCGTACCGCCAAGTCCCCACGACATGCAGATCGCCCTGCATGATTTTGAGCACTTCCTTCACGAGCAGGACCAGCTTCCAATCCTCGTTCAGGTAGCTTTGGCGCATGCCCAGTTCGAAACCATTCACCCCTTTCTTGATGGGAATGGCCGTGTAGGCCGGTTACTCATAACGTTGTTGTTGTGCGAACGCGGTATACTTCGGCGTCCGCTGCTGTACCTGTCCCACTACCTCAAAGCCCATCGCTCGCAGTATTACGATCGGCTGACAGCTATCCGCAACGATGGGGATTGGGAAGGTTGGCTACGATTTTTCTTGCGAGGCGTATTCGAGGTGAGCCAGGCCGCCACTGATACGGCACGTGCCATCCTCGATATGCGGGAAGAACACCGCGAGAAGATTGCCGAGCGAAGTAGCGCTAACAATGCTCTACGTCTGATCGACTTCCTATTTGAACATCCGCTTATATCCATCCGCATGGCAGAGCGACACCTGGGCTGTAGCTACGTCACTGCAGCCAACACCATTCATGATTTCCAGCACCTGGGCCTGCTCCGCGAAATCACCGGCCAGCAGCGCCATCGACGTTACCGCTACGATCCCTACCTGGCGCTTTTTCATCGCCAGTTGGTCGATTGATACGGTCTTGATGCACGCTATAACCATTGATAATCTGCAATGGTTGACACTGTCGAAGTAATAGTATACTATAGTGCTATGTAGCACTATCAACAAAGCCATGTACACATCAATCAACATCGATTTCGACGTATTCAAGGAAATAACGCTGAGGCGCCACTCCCCTGAGGTAACTGAAAACGACGTGCTCAGAGAAATCCTGAAGCTAGAGAGCCAGGAAAAAGCACCTGTGAAACCGGCCGCAGACGGTGTCTCAACGAAACAGGCATGGTCGGTTGGTGGTGCCGTCTTCCCCCACGGAACAGAGTTTCGTGCGAAATACAAACGGACCTACTACCAAGCGATCGTCGACGACGGCAGCTTGTTGCTGAATGGAAATCGATATGACAGTCCATCTCCTGCAGCAATTGAGATTACGGGTACGTCGAGGAACGGTTGGACGTTTTGGGAATGTAGGCTTCCCGGAAGCAAGCACTGGGCTCCCATGACTCTATTCAGAAGGTAACGCCAGCATGGTAGCGCGAGGGACGGGAGGCGAGTCTTTTCAAGCGCCGACGGCGAACGCCTTGACCTTGACTTCCGCACCCGAACAGGGTAATCTCCCGTGCCACGTGAAGATGAATGTCTTCTGATTGCGGGAATAATCGAGCAGGCGCAGCGCACAATGGCGAAGAAGGGATCTGAAAGGAGTCTTGAAAAGTGGATATGGGACGCTGCCTGTTCGATCAGGGGTGCCAAGGATGCCCCCAAATTCAAGGACACATTTTGCCGCTCATCTTCACGAAGCGGCTCTGCGATGTCTTTGACGACGAACTCAACCGAATGGCGGAGGATGCAGGGTCACGAGAAAGAGCCTTCGCCGTCGTCAAGGCCGACCCCAAACTGGTCCGGTTCTTCCTGCCGTTGAAACCAGAGGACCCGGAAGAGCCCGTGTGGTCCGTCATACGCACGCTGTCCGATAAGATCGGTGAGGGTGTCACGACACACATGCGGGCGATTGCCCGAGAAAATCCACGCCTGCAGGGGATCATAGACCGTGTTGACTTCAACGCGACGACTCACGGTCAGCGAGATCTGGATGATGATCGCCTCTCCAACCTGATTGAGGCCATCAGTATCAAACGT
>JAJCYR010000032.1 GCA_029262775.1 Bacteroidota bacterium | reverse complement strand
GAACAAGTAGAGGACACTCTCGTTCGGAGCGCCATGACAACAGATTCAAGGCGTCCCGACGTCTGCATAGCCGTAGCTACGCATAGGAGGGACAACGCGGAAGATGTTGTCATGCCGCCCGAACCCGAAGGGAACGGGGGGGTTACGGACGCATACGTTCGTCATGGCTCCTCCACGATGCCGTGGCATCGCGTCGTCGCCCTTCCTTGTCTGCACCCCGTAAGACCCCCGTTCGAGAGGCCCTCTACTTATTCAACAGCCTTCTAAAATAACGCTGCTATTCGGCGTCGGGACGCCTTGCATCTGGCATTCCGGCGCCCGCATCTTTGCGCACGCTGGTTCATCAACAGCCTTCAGGGCAAACGGGAATTTTATGTCATGAGGAAGTTTTGCAACAGGCGAGCGCCGTTATCGGCGCTTTTCTCCGGGTGAAACTGTACGGCGCGGAAGTTCTCCCGCGCAAGTCCCGAGGAGAAGGTACGGCCGTAATCGGTTCGGGCGCAGGTGTCCGGGCCGATGTCGGCGTAATAACTGTGGACAAAGTAAAAGTGGGCCAACTCGGGAACGCCGCGGAAGAGGTTTGTGCTGGTGGCAGAGGCCTTGTCGCCGGCGCCGCCGCTGGCTGGTTCGCCATGCTCGACCGTGTTCCACCCGATCTGGGGCACCTTGAGGCGGTCGGGACCGGGCTCGAATTTCAGCACCCGGTGCGGAAAGATGCCGAGGCACTCGGTGTTGTTCTCGCCGGAGGACTCGCAGAGCAGTTGCAGCCCGAGGCAAATGCCAAGCACGGGTTGCGTGAGCGAGCGGATTACCGAGTCCAGGCCGCGCTCGCGCAGGTAGGCCATGGCGGAGGATGCCTCGCCCACGCCAGGGAAAATGACATGGCTGGCCGCGCGGAGCGCGGCCGGGTCATCGGTCAACACGGACTCGACGCCAAGCCTTTTGAGCGCAAACGCGACTGAGCGCACGTTGCCGGCGTTGTACCGGAGAATGGCAACTGCCATCAGAGGGCGCCTTTGGTCGATGGAAGCACATTGCCTCCGGTGGGCGAAACGGCCTGGCCGAGCGCGCGGGCGAAGGCCTTGAAGATCGACTCAATGATATGGTGGTCGTTTTCGCCCTCCGCCTCGACGTTCAGGTTCATGGCGGCGGCATCGGTCAGTGACTTGAAGAAATGCGAAAACATTTCGGTCGGAACGTCGCCCACCCGTTCGCGCGCGAAGGTGACCTTCCAGACGAGCCAGCTCCGGCCCGAGAGGTCGAGGGCTACGCGGGCAATGGCATCGTCCATGGGGGCGGTGAAGCCGAAGCGGGTAATGCCACGCTTATCACCGAGCGCACGGGCGAGGGCCTGGCCGAGCGTGATGGCCGTGTCTTCGATGGTGTGGTGTTCGTCAATATGTAGATCGCCGCTGGCTCGCACGGTGAGGTCCATACCGCTGTGGCGGGCTATCTGGTCCAGCATGTGGTCCAAAAAGCCGAGTCCTGTGTGGATGCTCGCGCGGCCCTGCCCGTCCAGATCGACGTGCACGGTGATGTCGGTCTCGGACGTCGTACGGCGCACAAAACCGATCCGGGGCGCGGGCGGGTAGTCGTCGAGGGCTGCTGGGCCCGGCGAAGCCGGGCCCAGCGCCTCGCGGCGCACAGCGGCCGCCCGCGCATGCCCCTCCAGTCCTTCGGCGCGCGCAAGGAGTTCGACGTGGGGGGCGAGCGAAGCGAGCCCCCGAGCCGTGGCCTGCTGAAAGGTTACCGTCCGCTGGAAGGCTTCGAGGGTCACACCTGAAAACGCTCGGGCCGCCCCGCCCGTGGGCAGCGTGTGGTTCGTGCCGGAGGCATAATCGCCGAGCGATTCGGGTGTCCATTCGCCGACAAAAACGCTGCCAGCCGTATGAATTTGCGCCGCAACCGCTTCGGCAGCCCGCAGCATCAGGATGAGGTGCTCCGGCGCGTATGCTTCCGAAAGCTGGGCGGCCTCATCGACCGAGTCCACAACCACGATTACAGAGTGCGCGAGTGCCTTCCGGGCGGTGTCTGCCCGTGGTAGATCGGCCAGTTGCCGCTCGAGCTCCGCGGGCAGCGCGGCGGCCAGTTTGTCACTCGTCGTGACGACGAACACGTGACTGTCCGCGCCGTGTTCGGCCTGCGCGAGCATGTCCGCGGCCACAAACGCCGCGGGTGCCGTGTCGTCGGCCAGTATGGCGACTTCAGTCGGTCCGGCTGGCATGTCTATGGCCACGCCGCCCGCCGCCACCAGCTGTTTGGCGGCGGTCACCCAGCGGTTGCCGGGGCCAAAAATCTTGTCGACCTTCGGAATGCTCTCCGTCCCAAAGGCAAGGGCCGCAATGGCCTGCGCGCCTCCGGCCGCCACCACGCACGTAACGCCCGCCACACGCGCAGCATGGATCATGGCTGGGTGGAGCGTGCCGTCCTTCCTGGGCGGCGTGGCGAGCACAATGTCCTGGCAGCCAGCAATCCGGGCCGGAATGCCGAGCATCAGAATGGTGGAAAAGAGCGGAGCGCTTCCACCCGGAATGTAGATTCCGACGCGCTCAATGGGCTCATTCCGGCGCCAGGTGCGAACGCCCGGTGTGGTTTCCATGTCGACACGCGTCGCGCCCTGCGCGCGGTGGAACGCTTCGATGTTGCGCGCGGCGACATCGATGGCTTCGAGGAGGCCCTCGGGAAGCGCCCCAGCCGCGGCATTGGCCGCCTGGCGCACGGCGTCTGCGCGCACGACCGGCTCCGTCCTGTCTACACCGTCAAGACGGCGCGTCCATTCGCGAAGCGCCGCATCGCCCCGACTGCGGACGTCCTCGAGGATGGGCCTAACGTCGAGGAGAGCCTGTGTCAGGTCTCCGCCCGGCCGGAGCGTGAGCTCGGGCCACGATTCTGGTGCTGGCCGGTACACCGTGCGAATGAGGGTTGGATTGGACTCGGCGGCCATGTCAGAGCACCATTTTTTCGATGGGCGTGACGAGCATACCTTCGGCACCGGCAGCCTTGAGCTGGTCAATGATGTCCCAGAACTGGTCGTCGGTGATGACCGAATGCACGCTGCTCCAGCCCTCCTCGGCCAGCGGCATGACGGTCGGCGATTTCATGCCGGGTAGAATGGCCGCCACCTCGTCGATGGCCGAATTGGGCACGTTCATGAGAATATAGCGGTATTTGCGCGCGGTCAGCACCGATTTGATGCGGAACGTGAGCGCGGCAAGGAGCGAGCGCTGCTCAGTCGAGAGCGCATTGCTCGAAAAGAGCACCGCCTCGGAGCGCAGGATGACCTCGACTTCCTGGAGCCCGTTCGAAATGAGCGTGCTGCCGGACGATACCAGATCGCAGATGGCGGTGGCCAGCCCGATTCCCGGCGCAATTTCGACCGATCCGCTGATTTCGTGGATGGAGGCCCGGACGCCGTGCTCCTCAAGGTACCGCCCGAGCATTCCGGGGTAGGACGTCGCGATGTGCGCATCTACCAGACTTTCGGGGCCCTCGTAGGGCATGGCGTTCGGAACGGCGATAGACAGGCGGCACTTGCCGAAACCGAGCTTCTGCACGATTTTGACGTCGCGTTCACGTTCATACAGCACGTTTTCGCCCACAATACCGAGGTCAGCAACCCCATCCTCGACGTAGCCCGGGATATCGTCGTCGCGCAGGAAGAGGAGTTCCATGTCGAAATGATCGGCCACCGCGCGCAGCTTGCGGTCGGGACGGCTGACCTTGATGCCGCACGCGGCGAGCAGATCCATGGAGGCATCCGAGAGGCGGCCGGACTTCTGGACGGCGAGTCGGAGCGTGGTGGTTCGTTTTTTGTCGTTCATTTTGTGATGGGACGATTCGAGCCTGATGGCCGCGGTGCGCAGCAGACAGGTTGGGCATAAAAAAAGGCACCCCGGTACGCAGCGACCGGAATGCCTGAACCCAATGGATCACGGCGCGTCTCAGTCGTCGCGGCGGCGTGAAAACATATGGTGATGATGGAATGTCATACCGGAATATACGCCGGACCGCGGAAATGCCCCAAAGCGGCCGCGTACCTCATACAGTTTTCTCATGACGCCGTGCACCTGGCGATTCGCACATGACAACCGCCCGCGAACAATTTGAGCGCCACGTGGCCTGGACGTCGACTGCGCCCATGGCCCTCGAGGTGGACCGCGCCGAGGGGCCGTACATCTGGCTCGCGGATGGCCGCCGCCTGACGGATCTCATCAGCGGCATCGCGGTCTCGTCGCTCGGGCACCGGCATCCGGCCGTCATGGCGGCCATCCAGAAGCAGCTCGACCGGCATCTCCACGTCATGGTCTACGGCGAGTTCATCCAGGAGGCGCAGTCGGCGCTGGCTGGTCTCCTGGCCCGTGTCCTGCCGGGCGATCTCTCCACGGCCTATTTCACCATGAGCGGAACGGAGGCGAACGAAGGCGCGCTGAAACTCGCCAAAAAGGCGACAGGCCGCACCCGTCTCGTGGCGTTCGAGGGCTCCTATCACGGCGATACGCACGGATCGCTCTCCGTCACGGGCCGCAGCGTCTACCGCGATCCGTTCTTGCCGCTCCTCCCGGGCGTGACCTTCCTTCCCTTTGATCAGATAGATGCGCTCGCCGAGATTGACAACACGGTCGCGGCCGTCATCACCGAACCCATCCAGGGCGAGGGCGGCGTGCGCGTGCCGAGCCGCGCGTGGCACGCGGCGCTCCGGGCGCGGTGCACGGAAGTTGGCGCGCTCCTCATTTTCGATGAGATCCAGACGGGTATGGGCCGCACGGGGACGCTGTTCGCCGCCGAACAGTTCGGCGTCATTCCCGATATCATGACGCTCGCCAAGGCGCTCGGCGGCGGTATGCCGATCGGCGCGTTCGTGAGCCGACCGGAGATCATGCGCGCACTCCGGGAAAATCCGCCGCTGAGCCACGTGACCACATTTGGTGGACACCCGGTCTCGTGCGCTGCCGCGCACGCCGCGCTCAGCGAACTCGTCAAGACCCGGCTCTATGAACGCGCCCCCTTGATTGAAGCGCGCGTCCGCGCGGCACTCGACATTCCAGGCGTCGTGGAGGTCCGTGGTATGGGCGCCATGCTCGGCATGGTGCTCCGAACTGCGGACGAAACCGCCCACGTTGTTGACGCCTGCCTCTCAGACGGCGTCCTGCTCGGATGGACGCTTCACTCGGACACGCTGGTCCGCATTGCACCACCCCTGAACATCCCCGACGACGCCCTGGATGCGGCGCTGGAAGTGATCCGGACGGCGGTGCAGTGAGGGTACTTCTTTTTGCCTTGACAATTCAGGAACAACAGGATAGTATGTTCGGCAAGCAGTTGTTTGGCCAACTGGGACTCGTTTTATGACTAGGTTCTCTCTCTCTCTCTGCATTCTGATTTTGATGGGTACAACGTCACCCGTCAGCGGACAGTTTGTAGAGCTGTTCCATGTTGTGTCTGATGAGGCCGTTCGAGGCAGCGCAGCAGACAGACTGCTGTCCGTTCGATATGACAAATCGACGCTCAAGGCAGATCCGGTCTCATTTCCAACGAATGCAAAGGATATCCTGAAGCGACCGCAATTCGAGATCAACCTGCCCTACATGGGTAAATCGATTGTGTTTCAGACACTGGGCTACTGGGCGAAGTCTGACAGCCTGTTCATCTGGCAAGGAAAGACCGACGGTAAGCCCGCGCTGTTTGTTTTAAACGGAAGCGAGCTATCTGGCGGATTTTCCACCGATTCCCGTTCATTGGATGTATTCGCGGCAGGCCACGGGCAGTCGATTGTACAGCTGCTTGATCCCGATCGTAGAGAAGAGAAGGACGTCATACTGTCGCAAACTTCTGAATATGACGTGCCGTCCGGACCAGGCAGAAATGACAGTATCCAGAAATCAGGTTCTTCTGGGTCCGGACAAATAGATGTACTGTTTGTTTATTCATCGCTTCTTACAGACCCTGAGGCCGACGCTCTTCTGGCGGTCGGTCAGACAAACACGGCAATCAACGAGTCGGAAGGTGCCAGTGGATCTGTTCATTACCTTGGTGCAGTGCAGGACCCGGAAATGCCAGATAATACCACCAGCGTTGACGTGTTGAATTACCTGTCCACGAACAGTGCAATAGCTGACCTGCGTGATGCCTACGGAGCAGATGTGGTTGCGGCCATCCTGTCGGATATCACAAATGAAAACGGTGCCGTTATAGACATCAAGCCGCCGAGCAATCTGGCCTTTCTTGTCTCAGAAATGGCCTCACTCCGTCGCGAGGATACATATACCTTTGCTCACGAAATGGGTCATATCGTCGGTGGACGGCACGATACCGACACGACAACAGTTCCGTTTCCTTATGGCCATGGGTACCACACTTTGACGCCAGATCAGTGGGGATCGCTGTTGAACGTAGAGGCACCTGCCGACCGAGATCTCCGCTGGTCAAGTCCGCTGGGTACATTTGGAGGGGGGGAAAACCCCACCGGCACGGTGTCGTTCAATGACGTGGCTCGCGTATGGGCCGAGTCATCTGGTGATATTGCATTCTATCGCAGCCCTGTGACGCCACCAAGTGGCGATTTGACGGTAGAAATTGACGGGCCTGGTACGATGCAGCACAAGGAAGAGTGTACATTCCACGCAGATGCATTCTTCGACAATGGATTGAATGAACCCTGCACAAATTGCACGTATTCCTGGTTTGAAAAACCTACGTGGTCGTCGTCCTGGACCAATATGTCTGTATTTACGCCGAGCATACTGCTTACTCTTTTCTACAACCCGGGTACAGACTTGAGGGTGGACGTGTCGAGTTCGACGCAGACGGCTTCGACGTCGATTACTATCCTTGAAGCAAGTACGGCTGGTTGCTTTTTTCCGCCTGGGGCGAAGAGTGCAACAATTGATGAACCCATTGCGCGCGTAACGGAAGGGAGAAATGTTTTGGATATATATCCGAATCCGTCAGGTCATCAATTTGTGATCAGGTATGACATTGGCAAGTCGTCACGCGTGCATCTTGCCGTCTTTGATGTGCTTGGGCGCGAGGTAGAAGAATTGTATGACGCCGTCCTTGCGCCTGGAGTTCATGAAATCTCATGGCGTCCCGCCAACGTTTCACCGGGATTATACCTCATCAGGGCCACATTCGATGATGGGACATCCATTGTCAAGCCAGTGAGTGTCCTTGAATAATATGAAACGCTATAAATCAGGACTGTTATACCTGGTGGCCGCTGTCCTCCTGTTGTCGTGTGAAGGCCCTGTGGGTCCGGCGGGCCCAGCTGGTGCCGACGGACAAGACGGTATCCCGGGAATGACCGTTCAGCTCGTAGATTTGCGTAGTACAGGCTTTCCGTTTGTAGAAAACCTTCCAGGCACCCGAATACGCATGGCACGGATCGAGGTGCCATCTCTGACATTGGCGGTTCTCGGAGCGGGCTCGGTATCTGTTCAGTTCAAGGATGGCTTTCCCTTGCCTCACCTGGAACATATAGGCGAAGAGGTTCTGGAGCATGATTACAAGCTCGATGCCGGTATCCTGGAATACTGGTTGTTCCCTTCCTCTGGGTTGGCAGACCACTTGGTGCGGCCAGCGGCCGATACACTTCGAATAGTGACCATAAATCCGCTCGTACGATGATGGTTCAGAGAACTGCTCTTCTGCTTTTCGTACTTGTGGCTGCCTGTGACGGGCCAGTTGGGCCCCAAGGTCCTTCGGGACGTGATGGGATCGACACGGCGGCGCCATTTGTGGAGAGAATCAGCCTTTCTGTCGACCCACTGGCGTGGGTCCATGATGACAAATTCCAGACATGGCACATTGAATTGGATGTTCCCGCAATTTCAACGTCCGTCGTTGATTCGGGATTTGTTCAAGTGGTGACCAATGAGGCATTTCCGTTGCCAGATGGCAGACAGCAGATACTGCTTACGTCAGACGCTACACTGTCGCTCACGTACACCTACGCGGTGGGCACCCTTGTCATATGGGGGTTCTGGAGTGAGCCTGCTGACGACATAGTCAGTCGAAGACCCTTTTTAGGGCGACTTATAGTAACAGTCGTATCTCCGCCATGAGAAAACCCCACCTATTCAGTCGACTCATGCATGTCTTCGCGCTGGTATTTATTCTTGGCTGCGAAGGCCCAACCGGGCCCGAAGGTCCTCATGGCCCGGACGGGGTTGATGGTGAGCCGGGACTTTCGGTACATTTTGTGCCCGTAGGCCCGTCTGACTTTTCCCGCGTAGAAGGTGTCAATCAGCGGATGTTCTATGCGTTTCTGGATGTGCCGGCGCTGACACTTGAAGTGCTGAGTCTCGGCTCTGTGTTTGTCCAGTTCAAGGACAGCTTCCCGCTGCCGTATACAGAGTTCGTAGGTGACGGATCTCTGCAGCACAACTACACGCCGGAGCCCGGCCGGCTCGTTTATTGGCTTATCCCATCATTCGGATTGCCAGACGAAGCGGTGGTTCCCTTTGCAGACACCCTTCGCGTGGTTATCGTCAATCCGCGGCAGGAATGAGATGCGTCGGCACCATTTTTTTTGTGGCACTGCTCAGCGCGTGTGACGGCGCCGTCGGACCGGTAGGTGACGCCAGGCATGCCCGGCCTTGATTCAGGGCGATCCCACGTCAAGAAACTGGTCGTACAAGTAGACCAAAGGGGTTGGACCTTGGAGGATTCGACCTACTATCAAAAACTGCACGTACCTGATATAACACCAGCGGTGGTTGCGTTTGGATATGTTCACGTTTCTGACGGGAGCTTTAGCCGCCCAGATACTTCGCCGGAATCGGAAAGGCGGGCGATTCGCCCATCCAGAATATATTGATGATGTACCAGCGCGTGCCGTCGTAGCGTAGTTGGATGCTGTTGATGCCGCGTGCGAAGGGCTCGGCATCGTCAGCGTTGAGGCGGCCGTCATATGTGCTGAAGGCGTGGACAATATCTCCGAACTGTTCCGTGACGCGGTTGAGTTCGCGTTCGAAGAACCCGCTGGCTTCCAGGTTTGGCCCTACTTCAGTGATATAGTCTTCGATGCTCAGGTAGCGGATGCCGCCCTGACCGGTTTGCGGATTGCGACCGGTCGTGGTAAGCTGTGCCCGGGGATGGAACAGTGAGCGAAACCGGTCCCAGTCGCGAGCTTCACCCTTAGGACCCGAAATGACGTCGTAGAGTGAAACCATGATGGCGTCGACGCTTTCCACGTCGGTCGGATTTGCGGCGGCGGGAGGTGCCGCCTGTGCGCCGCCGGCCTGCGCCGACGATGATGCTGGCAGGACCACCAGTATGGCGAGAAGGACAACGACGAGGGCGGCCAGCGCGGCAGCCGAGCGGTTCAAAAGAGATACAGACATGCGGGTATTCGTGGCTGGGTAATACTATTGATCGGATTTCTGGTCGGGCTCTTGCCTGAGACCTTGTGCGGGTTGTGCTACGGGAAGGGAGCCGCCAGGATGCACGGCCCGTCCCACGGGTGTGCCGTCCGTCCCTGATCGCGGCGGTCGGGTCTTGCTCCTGGGCGCAGCCACGCGGCGCCGCACGTTCAATACAGGTCGTACCTGGCCAGCCGACCTTCGAGTGCGCCGTTGACGACTTCCTTCCGGAACGAGGTGCGCAGTCCCACGCTCTTGAGCAGTTCTGGTTTGCCGACATAGATGTAGGCCGTGCTTCCCGTGCACTGCTGTTTGAGGAAATCTCCGAACTCCTTGTAGAACACTTCAATGGGCATGCCGCCCCCGATGCGGCGGCCGTAGGGAGGGTTACAGACAATGGTGGTGTCCGCGAGGGGGCCGATCGTGCGAAAATCCGCCTCTTCGACACGCACGTTTTCGGCGCCCGGCAGCCTTGCAAGGTTCGACCGGGCGGCGGCGACGGCGGCCGGCGAGATGTCTGATCCTCGGATGAGCCCCTCCGGGACGGGTTTCATGGCGTCCAGCCGCGCAGCGCGCACGCTGGCCCACGTCCACGCGTCAAAGTCCGGGAACTGCTCGAATCCAAAAGATTCCTGCAGCAGGCCAGCTGGGGCGTTCGCGGCGACGAGGTAGGCCTCGGCAAGCAGGGTGCCCGAACCGCACATGGGATCGATCAGTGGTCGCTCGCCGCTCCACTCGGCCAGTCGGATAAGTGTTGCCGCGACTGTTTCCTGCAGCGGGGCCTCGACGCTGTCCATGCGGTAGCCGCGGCGGTGCAGCGATCCGCCCGACGCGTCGAGGCTGAGCGTAGCCCGGTTGTTTTCGACGTGCAGGTTGATCCAGAGGTCGGGCTCGCGCCGGTCAATGTCGGGACGGTCGCCGGTTGCCGCGCGGATGGTATCGACAATGGCATCCTTGACGCGGAGCGATGCATACTGGGAGTGCGACAGCCAACTGTTCGAGAGCGAGGCGAAGACGGCGAATGTGCGGTCCGGACCCAAAAGGCTGACCCAGTCGATTTCGCTCACCCGCCTGTAGAGGTACTTGTCCGAATGGCAATCGAAAGAAAGGAGGGGCGCCAGGACACGCGTGGCAATGCGCGTGCCGAACACGATGCCGTAGAGTACGTCCGGCGTTGCATCGAAGTAAGCGCCCCGGTAGGCGGGCTCAACGTTCGTTGCGCCGAGCTCCTCCAACTCAGCCGCACCGACGGCTTCTATGGGATGGGCAACCTGGGCGAAATAGCGCCCATATTCCTGGTACTGAAATGTCACGGAGTCGGGGCGGTCGCGTGTGTGGGCTCAAAGGTGAGCGCAGGCTGGAGCGCCTCCAGGCTGCCGTCATTCGGGGCCGGATCTATGCCGAGTATTCGGGTCATTACCAGATAGAGGTCAATATTTTCGAACGGGTCCACGACCTGGCCCGCCTGGAACGCCGGACCGCGCGCGGCAAAGGCGGCGCGCATGGATTCGAGTTGGTTGTCATACCCGTGCGTCCCGCCGGGGTCGCGGGCCGGGTTGAAACCGTTCCGGGACGCACGCAGGAACCATCCGTCCGAGACGAACCCCACGAGGTCGGTGATGCGGTGGCTGCCGGCCTGGTCCAGATCAAAGTGAAACCGAGCGGGTACGTCTTCCTTTCTCCAGACGGTCAGTTCGGGGTGGGCACCCTCCAGCTGGTGGAAGACGGCGTCGAGCTTGCCGGGTTTGGCATTGATGGCCAGATTGGCACCCGATTCCACGATGAAAATGTCATCGAGGTCAATGTAGTCGTCCAGGAAAATGAACCGTTCGGCGTCCAGGTCGGCCATTCCGTGATCCGACACCCAGATGATGTTCACGGCATCGAGAATGCCGCGCGATTCCAGACCCCGTACCAATTGTGCCATGAGGGCGTCCATTTCCACCATGGCGCTATCCACGATCGCGGCGTTGGGGCCCGCGCGGTGCCCGGCATCGTCCACATGGGAAAAATAGAGAGAAATGAAGCGCGGGCGCTCCGCCGCGGGCAGGTCGAGCCAGTCGAGGGCTGCCTGGATGCGGTCTTCGTTCGGAACGGATCCGTCATACGTGTGCCAGTAGCTCGGCCGAATGCCATTCCACGGGGTTTCCGATCCGACCCAGAAAAATGTGGCTGCCTTTGTACCCTGCCGCTCGGCCGTCGCCCAAATCGGCTCGCCCAGCCACCACGCCGGGTTTTCAATGGCCTCCCGCGAGCGGATGCTGAAGCGCTCGCCGAGCTGGGGATCGAACATGCTGTTTCCCACAATACCGTGCGAGGCCGGATAGCGACCGGTTACGATCGAGTAGTGGTTTGGGAAGGTGGAAGATGGGAAGACCGGGATCATGCCGTCCGGCGCCGAGACGCCTTCCGTTGCGAGCCTGTCGAGCGCCGGCGTCGCGACGCGCCCGAGGTAGGAGGGGTGTACGCCGTCTGTCGAGACGAGGATGACCGTGCCACGGTACGGGTTGGGATCTGAACTGGCGGGTCCATACGACGCATTGGGCTGGCCGCACGAGGCGAGCCAGAGCACTGCCGCGACGGCCACGACCACGGTCACCGTACCAGAAACACGCATTACCGCCCGAAGAAATAATAGATGAGGAGGCCGCCGACAGGGAAGAAAATGAGTAGCAGCACCCAGAGGACCTTGCCGCCAAACGTGCGGTCGCTACCCGAAATCTCGATGATGGCGATCACGTCCATAATGAGCACGACGGTACCGCAAAGACCGAGTCCCCAGCCGTGCTCCGCGTAGTCAATGAGGGTGGGGCCGCCGCATCCAGCAAAAAGAAGTGCGGCAGGGAAGAGGACAAGGGCCGGAATGAGTTTGCGCATGACGGTGTGAAGTTTGTGGGTCAGGGGCGGCGCTCACGGGGGACGCGCCCTTCAAACATACGACGCGGCAGGGCCATTTTGTTGCGCTGGTGATTGGACTTCATGGTCGGAACAGTAGTACATGACCGCTCGTTTCGCCCGCATGTTCAAGATTGGCCCCATATCGTTTCCCGCCCGGCCCATTTTTCTGGCGCCCATGGAGGACGTATCCGATCCCCCGTTTCGCCTGATCTGCAAGCGCCTGGGCGCGGACATGTTGTATACGGAGTTCATTTCATCGGGCGGGCTGGCCTACGGCGCCAAGGGCTCTGAGATGAAACTCGACATCTACGAGGAGGAGCGGCCCGTTGCCATCCAGATTTTTGGGGGCGATGTGGAGCAGGTGCGTGAGGCCACGCGTGTGGTGAACAGTGCGCGGCCCGACATTGTGGACATCAACTTCGGCTGTCCCGTCAAAAAGGTGGTCTGCAGAGACGGCGGCGCAGGCATTCTGCGCAACATCCCGAAAATGCAGGAAATCACGGCGGCGGTTGTGGAGACGTCGACGTCACCGGTGACGGTGAAGACGCGGTTGGGCTGGGACGATGCATCTATCCGCATTCTGGATGTAGCGCGGATGTTGGAAGAAACTGGTGTGCAGGCGCTGGCCGTGCACGCCCGGACGCGCTCCCAGATGTACAAGGGGGATGCCCGCTGGTCCTGGCTGCGGCGTATCCGGGAGGAGTCGGGGATTTCGATTCCGCTCATTGGAAATGGAGATGCGGAGTCTCCGGAGCGGATTGAGGCGATGTTCGACGAGACCGGCGTCGATGCGGTCATGGTGGGGCGCGGGGCCATTGGCAATCCGTGGATTTTCCGCGATACGAAAATATTCCGGGAGACCGGCGAAGTGCCCCCGCGCCCCACGTGGGACGAGCGCATTCACGTCGTGGCCGAGCACCTGGCCCTCAAATGTGAATGGTTGGGCGAGCGCACGGGCGTACTCGAAATGCGGCGCATGTATGGCGGCTATTTCAAGGGGTTCCGGGGTGCAAGCCGACTGCGCAGCCTCATCATGGAGCGGGAACGGCTCGATGACGTCGTCGATCTGCTGCTCAATTTTCGTGAGGACGATGCGAACGTGCAGGTGTTCTCGGGCGCGGCCGTACGGGCGGCGGCGGTTACGGCACGTCTTCCGCGGCCAACCCGCGCTCGGCAAGATACTCCGCTCCCCGTCCCTTGATGTTTTCGTCCCAGTACTGCATCCAGGTCGGTCCTTCGGTTGCGAGGCGATCCCAGTCCACATCCATGGGGATGATCTCGGACGTATGCATCCATGCGGGAAGACGCGCGGCGTCGATGTCTGTCCGGGCCGGAATGCGCCAGAAGCGCTGCGCCTGGTCGACGATGGCCGAGTCGGACGTGACGAACTCGTAGAACGTCCGCGCCAGTTCCGGCTCCGGGCCGCCGGCTACGATGGCAATGGCGTCGTTCAATACAGGGGTTCCGCTGGTCGGGATCACGAAATTGAACGGATACCCATTCGTTTCCGCCTGAATGTACGAGTCCGGCATATTCCAGAGCGTGACATCGCCCTCTTCGCGGGCAATTTTGAGGTAGAGCTGCGTGGGATCGGCCGTGTAGGTCTTCGTGTTCATGTCGAGCCGCGCGAGCCACGCATAGCCGTCTTCGATCGTTGGCTGCCGCATGATGAGGGCGCCCCAGATGGTCCGCATGGTCGAGCTCGCCAGCGGATAGCGGACAATGATCCGGTCCTGCCATTCGGCCGAAAGCAGGTCGTCCCAGTCGGAGGGGGGATGGGTCACGGTGCGGTTGTTGAACAGCAGGACTTCGGGCGTGAGGAACGTGGTGTACCAGAAATCTTCCGGGTGACGGGCGTTTTCTGGCACCGCGTGGGCCCATGAGGGCGCATACGGCGCCAGGAGGCCCTCCCGCGCCGCACGGTCGAACGTGGGGCCGTCGCCGCCCCACCAGATGCTGGCCGTGGGGTTCGCGTTCTCGGTGCGCACCCGGTCGTAGGCATCCTGCCCGCCCATGTCAATCCACTGCACGTTGACGTCGGGGTGCCGGGCTTCGAAGGCCAACTCGGCACTGGTCAGCATTTCCTTGCCGTGCGGCGAGTAGACGACAAGGCGCGTGCGCTCATCCGTTGCGCAGGCGCCTATGACCAGAGTGGCAGCGAAGAAGAAGGCTGCGGCAGGAAGCAAGGGGGCGGGGCGTACGGGGGCGATCATGTTGGCACGGGGTTGGCCCAATCTGGGCTGAGCTCGCATCACTCCACGCGCTGCAAACGCGCGAACCGGAGGATGAGTTTTTTCTGTCCGACTTCGTCGAAGTATACGGTGGCTTTGGCCTGTGGGCCGTTGCCCTCCAGCGCGAGCACCTTGCCCTCGCCGAAGTGCTGATGTTCCACGCGCATGCCCGGCGCAATCACGGCCGATTCCTCGGTGTCATACACCACGCGCCGACCGGGCGCGGGTTTCTTTGGGGGGGGCGCTACATCCTCCCGCAGGTTGCGGCGGTAATAATGGGGATCGAGTGTAGCGTAGGCATTTTTTGCGGCGCTGCCAGCTGTACGTTCGCCTGTCGTGCGCCCGCTCGAACCATCGCCGCTGCGGAAGCGGTTGGCATCGGGATCGAAGGACTGGCCCGATTCGGTGCGCACCACGCTCGCATCGACCTCGTCCAGGAAACGGGATCGGATGGCGGGCTGCTGGTCGCCATAGCGGTAGCGGCTGCGGGCAAAGGAGAGGAACAGGAGTTTCTCCGCGCGCGTCGCACCAACGTAGAACAGGCGGCGCTCTTCTTCGAGGTCATCCGCGCTCTCGGTGGCCATCTGGAGCGGAAACAGCCCGTCTTCAAGGCCCGTCAGGAAGACGGCCGGAAATTCAAGGCCTTTCGAGGCGTGGAGTGTCATGAGCGTGACGCGGTTGTCGCTGTCTTCTGACTGGTCGGCGTCCGTGAGGAGCGAGACTTCCTGCATGAAGGCGCTGAGCGTGCCCTCCTCGCCCTGCGATTCGGAGAATTCGGCGATGGCATTCAGCAGTTCCTGGATGTTTTCCCATCGCATGAGGTTCTCGGGCGTGTTGTCCCGGCGCAGTTCTTCGAGCAGGCCGGACGCCTGGATAAGGCCTTTGGCGACGACTTCGGCGGGTTCGGTCGTTATTTTGGTGCGATACGACGCAATCAGGTCCCGGAACGTGGCGACCGATTTTGAGGCTCGGCCGGGCAGTCCCGTAAACTCAACCCGCTCGAGGGCATCCCATGCCGAAAGCCCCTCACGGACGGCGTATTCGAACAGGATGGACTGCGTTTTGCCGCCTATTCCCCGCGTGGGCTTGTTGATGACGCGGCGCAGGCTGGCTACGTCATTCGGGTTGACGAGCAGCTTGAGGTAGGCGAGGGCATCCTTGATTTCCTGGCGCTGGTAGAAGCTCACGCCGCCTACCACGCGGTAGGGTATGCTGCCGCGCCGCAGGGCATCTTCCATGGAGCGGCTCTGCGCATTGGTGCGGTAGAGGACAGCAAAGTCGCGGTACAGCAAACCGAGGCGGACCTGGACGTCGCGAATGCGGCGTTCCACTTTCTGGGCCTCGTCCCGCTCCGAAAGTGCCTCCATGAGGACGATCGGGTCACCGTCGGGATTCTCGGTCCAGAGCGTTTTTTCCAACTGCCGCGTGTTGTTGCGGATAATGGAGTCGGCCAGTTTCACGATTTTCTGTGTGGAGCGGTAATTCTGCTCCAGGCGCACGGTGTGGGCGTCGGGATTGTCCTGCTGGAAGGACAGAATGTTCGAGATGTCGGCGCCGCGGAAGGCATAGATACTCTGTGCGTCGTCGCCCACGACGCAGAGGTTGCCGTGCGTTTGGGACAGCATGCGGGCCAGGCGGTACTGGGCTTTGTTGGTGTCCTGGTACTCATCCACGTGGATGTATTTCCAGCGGCGCTGGTACTTTTCGAGTACGTCTGTGTGCTGCTCGAAGAGCTGAATGGGCTTGAGGAGCAGGTCGTCGAAGTCGAGTGCGTTGGCGCGCCGGAGCTCCTCCTGATAGGGACCATAGAGCTCGGCGGCCTTGAGTTGAAGCGGGGTGGTGGCTTCGCGCTCGAAGGCAGCCGGGGAGAGCATCCGGTTTTTGGCACTTGAAATCATGTGCTGCACGGAGCGCGGCTTGACCTGTTTCGGATCAATTCCAAACCGGGACATGAGGTCGCGCAGGACGCGCTGCCCGTCGTCCGTGTCGTAGATCGAGAAGTCCGACGAGTAGCCAATCCGCTCACCATCGCGCCGCATGACGCGGGCGAACATGGAATGGAAGGTGCCGATGGCCATGCCCTTTCCGCGCTCGTGTCCCACGAGGTCCATTACACGCTCGCGCATGGCCCGTGCGGCCTTGTTGGTAAACGTTATGGCCAGAATATGCCATGGCTCCGCCTGGCCCGTTGCCAGCAGGTAGGCAATCCGGTGGGTCAGTGTACGTGTCTTGCCGGAACCAGGCCCGGCAATGATGAGAAGGGGGCCATCGGTGCGGCGGGCGGCCTCCTGCTGGGGTGGATTCAGTCCGCCAAGAATGGTCTCGGCGTCGGTGTGGTGCTGGGGCGCTGTCATAGACTGGCAAGATACGATGTGTCAGGCCCTATATTCCGGCCTTCACTTAATACTGACTTCCGTATGGACTTCGTTGGATTTGTACGCGGACTGCTGGGGCTGACCGTGCTGCTCGGGCTGGCTTGGGGCATGTCGAACAACCGGAAAGCGATCAGTTGGCGCATGATCGCCTCGGCGCTTGGCCTGCAGATTGTACTGGCCGTGTTCCTGCTCAAGGGGGACCAGATGGGGGCGTGGTTTGCGCCGCTCGGATGGGTGAAGGCCTTTTTTTCGTGGGTCAGTTCATTCTTTGTACTTGTGCTGGAATTCACTACCGCGGGGGCTGAGTTCATATTCGGGGACCTGGCCAGGAGTCCGGGTATGGAGGGCAGTATGGGTATGTTTTTCGCCTTCCAGGTGCTACCGACGATTGTTTTCTTCGGGTCGTTGATGGCCATATTGTATCATCTCGGAATCATGCAACGCATTGTACAGGCCATGGCCGCTGCCATGGCCAGGTTTCTGGGAACGAGTGGGGCCGAATCGTTGTCCGTGACGGCCAATATTTTCGTCGGCCAGACGGAAGCGCCGCTCGTCGTGCGACCGTATCTGGGCGCAATGACCATGTCAGAGCTCATGGCCGTCATGACAGGGGGCATGGCCACCATTGCCGGCGGCGTGATGGCAGCCTACATCCAGATTCTCGGAGATCCGTACGCGCAGGCCATGGGGATTTCCCTCGAAGCCGGCCGGTTACTTTTCGCCGAACAGCTGCTCGGTGCCAGCGTCATGGCCGCTCCTGCGGCGCTGCTGCTGGCCAAGATGATGATTCCCGAGGTCGATGAGCCGGCCACGCGTGGCGTAGTGAAGATCGAAGTGGAGCAGAAATCGGCGAATGTGATCGATGCGGCGGCTTCCGGTGCATCGGACGGCTTGAAGCTCGCATTGAACGTGGGGGCCATGCTCCTGGCTTTCCTGGCGCTGATAGCCATGGTGAACTACATGCTCGGTTGGGCTGGAGGGTTCGTTGGCGTGAGTCTCACGCTTGAGCAGCTCCTGGGGTGGGGGATTTCGCCGCTGGCCTGGCTCATTGGCGTACCCATGCAGGATATTGTGGCGTTCGGTTCGCTGATTGGCACCAAGGTGATTGCCAACGAATTCGTGGCCTACATCAGTCTCGCCGGGCAGATATCTGCCGATGCACTCTCGGCCAAGACCATTGTCATGGCGACGTTTGCCCTGTGTGGATTTGCCAACCTGTCTTCGATTGCCATCCAGATCGGGGGAATCGGGCCGCTGGCGCCCGAGCGCACGAGTGACCTGGCAAAACTCGGTGTACGCGCCGTCATGGCGGGAACGATGGCCAATTTGATGACGGCCACAATTGCGGGCGTACTGGCGGGGTAGCGGGCGCCCTCACGGGGTCAAATTCGAGTTGAACCGGACCTTGAACCGTGCCCAGGAGGGAATGGCTTCCGAGCGGTGCGTTCCGAGCAGGTAGGCCGGTTGCCAGCGCATTTCCGTGGTAGCGCGCATGGCAATGCGGTCCAGAACGGGGTGCACCCCGTAGAGGAGCTCCATGGCGACCGGTTGCCCCAGCGTGTCGATGGCGACCTGTATGAACGCGGACCCATTGAACTCTGCCTTCTGGAGGCTGTCGGGTATGGCGACCGGGATATCCGTTCCCATTTTCGTAAGAGGCCGTGGCGACCGGAAGTGCCGAGCAATGATGCGGTACCCTTCGGCCTTGTACTTTTCGATTTCCGGAGTCACGTCACCCTGAATGCGGGCCGATTCCATGCGCGGAAATACGTATCGATCAAACAGTGAATCGACCACCTGCGGCTCGTTTCGAAAGAGCGGGAGCAGGTTTTTCTTGACCAGCACCGCCAGCTTGCGCCGCGCGAGGTCATTGGTCATCTGCTCGATCTGTACATTTTCGAGGTAGGCACCGGTAGCCCCGAGGTCTCCGAGCGTATCCAGGCTGCGGAACAGACCGGTTGTATCTACATCGGCCTGCCACCACCGCAGTTGTGAGGCGTCCGCGACCCATCCGTCGGGCGGCCCGGTCTCTATGGGCACGTCAGCTGCGCATCCACCGAAAAGCAGTGCAAGGATCAATGGACCGGTCCGCCAAAGAGATGCCGTGCGCATCAAGCCGTGGCCTCGCGCACCGCGCGGACTTCCACGCGGCTTCCCTGGACGCGCACAATTTCGACTTCCGTGCCAGCCGCAATCCAGTCGCCGGCGGTAACCACGTCTATCCGGTCTCCGTCGACGTCAACAGCACCCGAGGGACGCAGCGGTGTCAGGGCCGTGCCGCGCACGCCCATGAGCTCCGCCCGGGTGAATGAGGACGTGTATCCTTCCTTGCTGCCGAGGTTGGGCTGCAGTACGAGTTGGGCGAAGCGATCCGACCGGGGTATGTACTTCCCCAGGCCAAACAGCATGCCAACGAACAAAATCATGGTGATCGCCAGCGTAACGGTGGCCGATGCAATGGCTCCCCCGGAGGGGAACGAGAGGCCCACGTTGCCGATGAGCGAAACGCCGAGTGACAGCACAACGAGCGTGATACCGCTGATGCCAGCCACACCGAACCCCGGAATCACGAATATTTCGGCCAGCAGCAGGGCGACGCCCAGGATGAAAACGGCCACCTCCCAGATTTCGACCAGTCCGTTCATGTAGTTGGGGCCGAAGAAGAGGGCCGCGCCAACGGCCGCCATGGCGCCGGCAAACCCGACGCCGGGTGTCTGGAGTTCGAAGTAGAGTCCGCCAAGCATCATGAGCATGAGAATGGACTGTAGTACCGGAGAGCCGAAAAACCGGATGGTTCTTTCGCTCATACTGGCCGTATGGGCAATGCGCGGGGCCTGCCCCACACCCAGCGCGTCGAGGAGGGCGTCTACGGAGACGATCTCGGCATCGGCCACGCCCAGGTCCACCGCCTCCTTGGTGGAGAGGGTAAGTACCTGTCCCGCGGCAATGACGCCGTCGACCTCCAGGTCGGGGTCGACCATGGCTTCGGCTATGGCCGGGTCACGACCATTGGCTTCGGCGGTGGCTCGCATGAGGCCGCGCATGTAGCTCTGGTATTTGTCGGGCGCAGCTTCGCCGCCCGTCCCCTCGACGACCGTTGCCGCGCCAATGCTGGCCCCGGGAGCCATCACAATCCGATCGGCGGCGTACGAAATCAGGGCTCCAGCGGAGGCCGCGTTCCGGTCAATGAATGAAACGGTGGGGATGGCGGTGGAGAGCAGTGCCTTGCGCATGATGTCCGCGGCATCGAGCAGCCCCCCGAACGTATCCATGTGGAGGATGAGCAGGCTGGCATTGTCGGTCTCGGCACTTGCAATAGCCCGATCCAGGTGCATGGAGAGTCCCTTGTCGATCATGCCGTCCACGCGGACAATGTAGACCGGGCCGTCGCTGAGACGTTCAAACGGCACAAGTTGTGCCTTTGCCGTGGGCCGTCCGGTGAGGGACAACAACGCAGCCAAGAGGGTAAATACCAGCAGGGTGGGGCCGGATAAATCTATGCGTCGCATGGGCTCAGGGTTCTATGAGGACGGGTGTACCTACCTGGATCATGTCCCAGAGGGTATTCATCTGCGTGTTCGTGATGGCAATGCATCCCTGGGTCCAGTTGCTGCGGATTCCCGTGCCGTCACCGTGGATTTCAATGAAGCCGCCGAGTGCTGTTGACATGGGTGGCACGCGGAACTGGGCTTCAGCCGTTGCAATGGCTTCGTACTCGGCGTCGGAAATCAGACCTTCTTCCAGTCCCCGTTCTGCATTGCTGGCATTGGGGTAGTTCAAAACAAACGCACGATGGAATTGGGATCGGGGGTTTTTGGCGACCACGAAGAATTCGCCCTCCGGCGTTCGCCAGTGATCCGGCTCGGCCGCGGAGCCCCGCTTTACCTTGTCTGCGAAGAAGTTGTAGCCAAGGTCCGTGGGCCAATCGAAAATGAGTTGGCGCCCGCGGTACACGTGCAGCGTCTGCTCCGATTTGGAAACGCGGATCCATATGTTCGAGACAGCCGACTCGCGGATGAGGCCATGGGCACCATCGAGCGTGCGCACGAAGAGCCACCCGCCGGGCGCCTGGTCCGCACCGGACAGCACCATCAGCGGTTCACGATACCCCGGATGCACATAGGTCCGAGTGGTGTCATCGGCGAACGTGATGGCCGCGCTTCGCTCGGTCACGTAGTACAGGCTGCTGGCATCTGCCTGCGCCAATACCTCCTGGCCCGGCAGCACGAGCGGGGCCAACAGGAGCAGAAAAGCAGTTCGAAACGTCCAGTACATGCGCTGGAAACGAGCAGAACTCCCTTGGGATCCTCTACCGGGTGCTGCTATTCGTCAGCAGGCGTCTGTGTTGTGTACGAGGCAGCGCGAAAGCGCTTCAATAACCCCGTCTGCATAGGGGTCTTGCGTAACGTGGTCGACGATTTTCCTGACTTCGGGTACGGCATTGGCCGGTGCAAACGAGAGTCGAACTGACTTCAGGGCGCCGATATCCCCGTTTGTATCGCCGATGTAGGCCATGTTCTCCAGGGGTACACCCGCGTGCTGGCTCAGCCACAGGAGTCCTTCCCGCTTGGTGAGCCAACGCGGCACGACATCGATCGATACATGCGTGGTGAACGTCTCGAATTCAGGGGCGTGCGCGTGGACCCAGTCCGAAATGGCGGACGCGGCGTTTTTGAGCTCGTCCGCGTTCGTTCCCACGAGCGCCGCCTGCATGACCTTGGCGTAATCAATGCTCATGCCCGTGCCCTCGACCAGTCGCTCCATGAATTTTCGGACGCGGTTCACCTGCTTCCGCACGCCCGGCGTTGCCTTCGGGTGCCACGTGCACGTCGCCGCTTCGCGGTCAAACATGCCCGCGCCGGATTCGAACAGGACTGGAACGCGGCAACCCAGCAGTTGGCACATGGCTTCCACGTAGGGATACGACCGCCCCGAGCAGATACTCACGGCTGGAAGTACGCCATGGTCCCTCGGCATGCCGCCCTTCGCCGTCCGATCGGCGAGGTACGCGAGGCGCGTCATCTCAAACGGAGCGTACGGCTCAGCGAGACAGCCGTCGATGTCGCTGACGAAGAGGGTGATCATGTAAGCACGGAGGCGAGGTCTTCGATGAGTGCGTCCGAAATACCCATTGTGCTGAATCCGCCGTCGTGAAAGAGCGTCTGCATGGTCACCATGCGCGTCAAATCGGAGAGCAGCGTCACACAGTAGTCCGCACACGACCTGGCGTCGGCATTGCCAAGCGGCGAAATACGTTGCGCGAATTCAAACATGGCGTCAAATCCGGCAATTCCGGAGCCGGCCGTCGTTTTTGTCGGGCTCTGGGACACGGCATTGATGCGCACACCGTGTTTGCCGAGCCGGTAGCCATAGCTGCGCACAATGCTTTCGAGCAGGGCCTTCGCATCGCCCATTTCAGAATATTTGGAAAACGTACGCTGTGCTCCGATGTAGGAGAGGGCCAGGATGGATGCGCCGCTTCGAAGAGCATCCTGGGCCAGACAGGCCTGGATGGAGCGGTGTAGACTGATAGCTGAGATGTCGAGGGTTTTCTTGTACCACTCGTAGTTGAGCTCCTCATACTCCACGTTCTTGCGTACGTTGAGGCCCATTCCGATGGAGTGCACCATGAAGTCAATGCCGCCCCACGCCTCCTTGGCCTCGGAGACCAGGGCGGAGAGGTCGTCGTCGCTCGTGGCATCGGCCCAGACCACGCGGGCTCCTGTGGCTTCGGCGAGCGCGTCGAGCGACCCAAGTCGCCGTGCGACGGGAGCATTGGACAGGATGAGCTCGCCACCTTCTCGGTGCACCGCTTCCGCGATGGACCAGGCAATGGAGCTTTCGTTGAGGGCGCCGAAAATGATGCCTTTTTTGCCTTCGAGGAGGCCGTGTCCTGATGAGGCCATGAAATTGGGGCTCAGGTTGCTGGATGAGAATGCGCAAAGATACGCATACGCACTATGCGGGGTTGAGTACGTTACGGACGGGTTGAAGAATGTGCACGATATGATCGTGGATGAGTCCGTTGGAGGCGATGATCTGACCGCCGAGCGGTGTCAGGTCATCTTCCCCTTCGTAGTTCGACAAGCGCCCGCCGGCCTCGCGGACAAGGACCATGCCGGCGGCTACGTCCCACGGATGCAGGCCGCTCTCGAAGAAGCCGTCGAATCGGCCGGCGGCGACCCAGGCCAGATCAATGGACGCGCACCCGGGGCGGCGGACGCCGCGGGTCTCTTTCATGAAGTGGCCGAGCGCCGAGAGGTAGGCCTCTACATGGTCAAAATCACGGTACGGGAAACCCGTGGTCAGGAGACTGTCGTTCAGGTGACTGCTCCTGCTGACGGTGCAAGGCTGGCCGTTCACGAAGGCGCCCATGCCTTCGGCCGCCGTAAAGAGTTCGTTGCGGGTGACGTCGAACACGATGCCCATCTGCGGCTGGCCTTGATAGGCAAGCCCGATCGACACAGACCAGGGAGGCACGCCGTGCAGGAAGTTGGTGGTGCCATCGAGCGGGTCAATGATCCACGTATATCCTTTCTCCGGCACGTGTACCTTGCCGTCGCCCTCTTCGGCCAGGATGTGGTGTTTGGGAAACGCTTCGGCAATGCGAGCGGTAATGAGACGCTGCGCTTCGTGGTCTACCCGGCTGACGAGATCGTGCGTACCTTTGTCGGCGATGTCTTCGCTCGACACAGATCCTGATTCGGACAGGATGTAGGCGCCGGCTTCGCGCGCCGCCACACCTCCGACCCGAAGGGCTGTTTCGTAAATTTTGAAATCCGGGGATGGAATGGACATGTCAGATGGATGATTGTGGGATGATTTCGGGTTGGGCTCGTTCGCAGCGCGTCCTGGCGCCGGTCTGTCTGCTCGTGCCGGGTGGTTGGCTGCTGCTGGCTGGCGCCCTGTTGGCCGCCTGTGGAGGCCGGCAGGTGACGCCGCTGGGGCCGGATGAGCGGGCTGAACGCGATGCGCTGGTTGAGGATATACGTGCCGCTGATACGCAGGAATTGGTCAATGCGTTCGGCCTGCTGTCCAGATCGGAGTATACCCGCTATATCCGTACCGAGCAGTACGACGAGCAGGATTTCCTGATTGCCTACACCGAACACATTGCCGAAGTGCGTATGGTCGATGGCGAACGGCAGGTTTTCGTGCAGCAGGCCGATTCGGGTGGCTCGTTTGACTACGGGTTTTTCAGGCGATTTCAATCGGAAAATGTGGCTACGACCGATCCGTTGAATCTGGTGCCGTTTGTCCTGCCCGATGAACCGGTCTACCTCGACGCCCGCAACATGGACCGGTATGCCTTCCGGGAACTGCCCGATACCCTGTTGTGGAACAGGCAGGCGCAGGTCGTCGAGGCGCGCGCGCGGCCGGACCTGGCGGACGGGCTGAACGTGCGCCGCGCGCGCCACTACATGGACCGTGGGACGCGGAAATTGGTGGCCATGTATATAGAGCGTGTGGATCTGGCGCTACTCTTCCGCGAGGAGAGCTCGTTCTACGTGGATATCACGCTGCTCGCCGACGGGACCGGCGCCGTTCCCAACAATACCCGTTTCGAATCCCGGATCCGGACGCCCTTCCGGGGAGCATATCGGGTGAGGACCGTGTCGACCTATACGGATGTGCGGCTCAGCGGCGTCGCCACGGCGCCAGGTCCGGACGGTCCATGAGCGGGGCCACATGCACGTTGCGCCGGATATCGGCCGGGCGAAGGATGCGTTTTTCGAAGCCCTCGAGCACTACCCTGGCTGCCATGTCGTTCTGACCGGCTGCCACGAATACCCGTGCCAGATGCAGGCGCGCCTGGGGGTTGTCCGGTTCGCGCGCTACGGCGACGCGGGCCAGCGCTTCCGACTTGGTCGTGTCGCCCAGTTCCAGTGCGCAGGCCGAGAGCCTGACGTAAAGTCCGGCATCGCGCAGCATGAAGTGGGCCGCGCGGTCGAGCGACCGCGCGGCCCACTCATGCTGGCCCGCGCCTACGCCACTCTCGCAGCGGAGCACGTGGGCCTCTCCGTCAAATTCGTTCAGCGCTACGGCACGCTGGGCGTCCGCAAAGGCATCTTCCGGACGGTCCATGGTGAGCAGCACATGGGCACGGAGCTTGCGCGCCTCCACGTCGTCGGGGAGCACTTTAAGAACGCGGTCTATGCGGGCCTTGGCTTCGAGCAGGCTGGAACCGGACTCAAATGCGGTTTTGGCCCGGTGAAAGTGACGCTGCAGTTCGTAGGGGCGATGCACCGGTTGCAGCGCGGCTTCGTTCTGCTGGCCCGCGGGAAAGAGCTGCCCTGTCAGGGCGGCGGCCGCTTCCGGCACCACTACCGGTTCTGCAGCCGCGACAAGCAGCAGGCAGGCGAGCAGCCGGATGGAGGTAAAAGGGGGCATGTGCTTGGGTTGTACCTGGGAGGTCTGCCGCATACCCTTCAAAAATCGTACCTTTCAACGAGAATGCAAATGGGCGGCAATCCGCTGTCCACTCGGATGAACACTCCTTGTTTCAAATGACCACGAGGCACTCCGGTCCATTTTCTTCACGTGCAGGCAGCTTACTGGGCCACACGGTGCAGTATGAAGCCGTCGTGGACTCCACGAACCGGTTGGCCCGGCAGCTCGCCATGGACGGCGCGGCGGCCGGGACGTTGGTCGTGGCGGACTTCCAGACGGACGGGCGCGGCAGGCACGGACGCACGTGGGACTCGACCCGGGGGCAGAACCTTCTGACGAGTATTATCCTGAGACCGTCCGAACCCATTTCCGCATGGGGGCGCTATGTCATGATGGCTGGACTGGCCGTGTGCCGCGCCGTCGATGATCTGAACCCCGCGGCCCATGTCGTGCTCAAATGGCCCAATGACATCCTGGTCGATGGCAGGAAATGTGGGGGTATCCTGATGGAGCACGCCCACGGCGCCCTCGTACTCGGCCTGGGCCTCAATGTGAATCAGACCGAATTTCCGGACGACAACCGAATTTCACTTGCACTCGTCCTGGGAAGACCCGTGGATCGGGGGCGCGTCTTCGACGCCGTACTCCGTCAGATGGAGGCCTGCCTGACACTCGATGCATCGGATCTTGCCACAGCCTACGCCGCGCGGCTTCCGCATGCGGGCCGGCCCATCACCATCCGCAGTATGGAAGGACGGCCACCCGTAACCGGGACCTTTCTGGGCGTGACGCTGGAGGGCGCGCTTCGGCTGCGTGTAGAGGGTCGCGAAGAGACGTTTCATGCGGGCGACGTAACCATGGCGGCATCATGATCCTGGTACTCGACATCGGAAACAGTTCGGCCAAAGCTGGCCTCTGGGACGGGCAGCGTATGGTGTATTCCGGGCGCATCGCGGGGCAGTCGGACGTCGAAGCGCTTGTGGCGAAGGCCAGCCGGATGGATAGGGCTGGCGCCGTCTCGGTCGTGCCCGGGCAGAATGATGCGTGGACCCGGCGGGTCCACGCGGCTACGGGTTGCCATCTGGAGTTTTTCACGGCGCACTCCCGGTTGCCTTTTGCGATGCATTACGAAACGCCAGATACGCTTGGCGCCGATCGTATTGCGGCGGCGGCCGGTGCGTGGCTGTCGCCGATGCGTACGCCCGGCCGGGCAGCGCTCGTTATCGATGCAGGGACGGCGCTCAACATGGAGTTGGTGCGTACCGATGGCGCGTACGTCGGGGGCATCATTGCACCGGGTCCGGAGCTCATGCGGCGCGCTCTGAGCGCCGGCACGGCGCAGTTGCCGCTTATTCCGCTGGTCGATCCGGCTGGCGTGACGGGCGCATCGACAGAAAAAGCCCTTCAATCAGGTGTCATGAATGGATTTATGGCCATGACACGGGGGTTGATGGCTGGGCTTCTGGAGGAGGCGGGGGTTGCCGGGTCGGAGGTGTACGTGGCCGCTACGGGCGGGTGGGCCGCCTGGCTGGCCGATCGCATGGACGGAATTGACGAGGTGCGTCCCGACCTCGTGTTAGAGGGTGTCGTGGCGCTCGTGGAGCATGGTATGGATACGTGAGAGCACCATCTGCACGGCGAGGCACAGGATGCCTTCGACGATGATGACCGATTTCTTCACCCCTTGCGAACGAGCACGATTTCATGCGTGCGCGTTTCCTCGTTGAAGGTGGAGAGCTTTTCGTCGTACACGTACCCGTCCGGATGCTTCCACTCGAGGAGTGGTTCGAGGTCCTCCACGGTTTCACGGACGATGAAGTTGACCATCTTGCCGCGGAGTGGTTTGATGCCGTGTGTGACGGGCGTCAGTTCGCCTGATTTTTTGCGCATGAACCGGGTCGTGACCATGGCTTCGTAGGTGTGCGCGTCGTCCCAGGCAGCCTCGTGGAGGCCGGAGAGGAGATTCCACACGAATCTGCCAGTGAGCGCTTCATTCAGGGCTTCGGACAGGGACTCCCGCCAGTACCTCGAGACTTTGCCGACGCCGGGGAGCGTGGCATCCATTTTCAGGCGATAGTTCGGTATGAGGTCATCTGGACGCAACAGACCGAACAGCCCGGAGAATATGATACCTTCTTCAAGCAGACGACGCTGGGCTCCGGTCGGGAGGCCTGCAAAATCCATGGCCTGATACATGACGCCGGGACTGTAGCGGTCCAGCGCAGAAATCAATGGGGCCTTGAGAATATTGCGGTTGATCTCAATCGCCTCCTGGAGCGTGTCGCCCTTGACGCCGAAAAGCGCCTCCAGTTCTTCGGTGGTGCCATCCAGGACGCTGTGCAGGGCGTCAATGATTTCCCGGCGACGGGGATTGAGGTTCTTGAAGTAGTTGAACGTGCTCGACGAACGATAGTCGAACATGTCCGGGGCGAACGGGTTACCCCCTTCCTGCTTCCCTTCAGCAGGTGGGAGTAGAATGGCGAATCTGGGCATGAATGGCTGGCCGGATCAGGAATCGGGACGCTGCTGACGCATTTCTCCGAGCAGCGCGTCGATGTCATTTCGGATAACGTCAGCCTTCTCCTTGGCGTCTTTGACCAGGTCGTTGGCCGCTTTGCGGGCCGGGCTGCCTTCGTCCGAATCCGCAAGAGCACTCTCAACCAAGCCAGCAACTTTGTCGCCCAAGTGGTCGAGTTGGTATGCAACCTTGCGGCGCACCCGTTTACCCTCCTGTGGGGCGACAAGGATGCCCATCAGGAAGCCGACGGCGCTGCCCAACAGGAGGCCCCAAATACCGGAGCGTGCCGAGTTTGACCAGGAGTCTTTCATGCGAACGAGGCGTTACTTCTTCTTCTTGTGGCGATTCTTGCGCAGGCGCTTTTTGCGCTTGTGCGTGGCAATCTTATGGCGCTTTCTTTTTCTACCGCAGGGCATGCTATTTCTCTCTGAGAGCAGTTAAACAGGGGAAGACCGCCAAAATACGGCTTCCTGACATGGAGTGCAACGTTGCGGGCTGTCAGGAGTTCTTCAGTCATCTTGAAGAAATGATTGGGATGTAATTCCCTATTGTTATCTCTCGCCGTTAAATTAAGTGCCCCACCTACCTTATCGACAATGGATTCTGCCCCTTACGAGATCATAGAGCGGGACGGCCTTACGTGGGCTGAAGCTGGCGCTGAACATGGTGGCGTACCGGTCATCTTCCTGCACGGCATGATGGGCGACATCAGCAATTGGGAGACGACCATCCCAGCCGTGGCAGAGGCTGGCTATCGGGTACTCTGTCCCATTCTGCCCGTATACACCATGCCGCTCAGGGCAGCAAATCTGGAGGGATTGGTCATTTTTGTGGATGAATTCCTCGGTGCACAAGGGTTGCAGGAAGTGTTCATGGCCGGCAACTCGCTCGGGGGTCATCTGGCGGTGTTGTACGCCATTCACCATCCGGAGCACGTCCGCGCCCTGGTCCTGACGGGCGCATCGGGGATCTATGAAGTGGAAATGTCGTCATCCATCATGCGGCGCAAGGACAAAAACTATCTCCGGCCCCGCGTCGAGAAAACGTTTTATGACCCATCGCACGTGACCGATGAACTCCTCGATGACATCATCGAGATCATCAACAACCGCGAGAAGGCGGTCCGGCTGATTCAATTTGCCCGCTCGGTGGACAAGGGTTCGGTGAAGGCGGATCTGGATCGGGTGCATGCGCCGACGCTGCTGGTATGGGGAAGCCAGGACCTGATTACGCCACCCGATGTTGCCCGCACTTTCTACGAGGGCATTCCCCGGTCGGAATTGCATTTCCTGGATGAGTGTGGGCACGTGCCCATGCAGGAGCAGCCGGAGCGCTTCAATGAACTGCTGATCGATTTCCTGAACCGGGCGGCATCGGAAGACAAGCAGGCGCTCGCCAGCTGAGCGGCGCAGGACGGCATTTCAGGCTCCCGATTCGCGGGTTGGGACAGCCTTGGTTGGTGCGGGCGTCGGAGTGACAGTATACTGTAGTGACGATGCGAACGAGTGATTTTATGGGACATCCCGGTGTTGGCGACCTGTACTGGAAGGCGCGCGTGCGTTTGGCGTTGGTGTTGCTGGTGGTTTCGGTGTTCTGGGTGGGGTGCTCTCCCACCATGACCCCGCTGTACCGTGATTTTGAAGTTCAGGCCGACGCAGCCGGAACCGCTACTGATGGAACCGCTACTGATGGAACCGCTACGGCCGGAAAGGTATTGCTGTCGGAGGAAGCGATTCTGGACAGGATCAGGGCCGGGTTCCAGGAAGCCGAATGGCCGGTGTCGGAGGGCGTCACCGAGAATACGATAGAAACGGAGCCGCGAACGTACCGCAGGTGGGGTATATACAATGTACAGGTACACCTCGAAGTCGTCCCTATCGGAGGGCACTACGTGCGCGTCATGGTGCATCCCTACCGCGTGTTTTTCAACGACCGAAGCCGCCAGATCGGGTACCTGCGCGGCTCGCTCGCCCGCTCCATCATGAAAGACATTCAGGATCCGTTCGAGGAGCAGGGCCTCAAGTTTGCCGGCTTTGCGCAGGCGCGCGACGCGGCGGCCCTGAAAAGATAAGTCGGAAACATGGTGTGGGGTCTACGGCGTACAAGGACGCACGCTGGTTCATCAACAGCCTTCATAAGTTCTTCGACATATTGGGGATGACACGGCTTCGACGGGTGGATTGCGCAGATGGCTGCGTGTCGAGCTTTTTGGTATGCTCGTAAAACTTGCCAAAAACACTGCAACTGCGAACGATTACGCATTTGCGATGGCGGCTTAAGTCCGCTGTCTGTTCCACGGGGTGTAGGCTCATCGGCCCCCGCTGGAGCAACGATTAGATGAGATAGTCTGCAGGATGCTGGCCGAATACCTGTAGGTGAAATTCTATCAGTCTCAGCACAGTGTTGGCCCTGCCAGCCGGCATGGCGCTGTGCGAAATACAATAGGCAGGCTACACACGTAGACGCCTACCTGTTTGACCATTCGGACCCGGGTTCGACTCCCGGCATCTCCACCATTTACCATGGGCATCAAGGCCATGGCCAACATGCCAAACCCGTCTCTCTGGAGTCATTCCTCCAGGGTGGCGGGTTTTGTTTTTCTACACATTTTTTGTTTTTCTACGCATTGTCCGCGACTTTCGTCGCACGCGCAGCGGGTCGGTGCGGCCGGACAGCCTTTTGGGCACAGTTCGAAGGGCCGCAGAACCCCGAACGCACCTGTCCAGTCTTATAGGACCACTTCAGCGGTTGCGCTATGAACACGTCCTCCAACTCCAATTACCAGCCGCCCTACACCATCACCCCGGAGATCCTGAACCGGGTCGCCGCGATCAGCGAGGCCATTGGGCGGCTGACCGTTCTCACCGACCGAGCGAGAGCGTTGCGACTTAGGCGCATCAATCGCATCCGCACCATTTTCGGCTCGTTGGCCATCGAGGGGAACACCTTGACGGAGGCGCAGATCACCGCGATTCTGGATGGGAAACGGGTAATAGCCTCGCCCCGCGAGGTGCGGGAGGTGAAAAACGCCCTGAGCGCCTACGAGCGGTTTGACACCTATAAGCCCGCGGCGGAAAAGGATCTGCTGGAGGCGCACCGGATTCTGATGTCCAGCCTGATCGACGATGCTGGTATCTACCGGCGCGGCGGCGTGGGGGTGATGGCGGGCCGGCAGGTGATCCATATGGCCCCATCCGCCCACCAGGTGCCTCATTTGATGGCCGATCTGTTTGGCTGGTTGGCTGCTACCAACGCACACCCGCTCATTGCCAGTTCGGTTTTTCACTACGAGTTTGAATTCATCCATCCCTTTGCCGACGGCAACGGCCGCATGGGTAGGCTGTGGCAGAGCCTGATTTTGGCCCGCTGGAATCCCCTGTTCGCCGACATCCCGGTGGAAAGCCTGATCTTCGAGCACCAGGCCGAGTATTACGAGGCCATCCAGGAGAGCACCCGCGAGACGGACTCCGCGCCCTTTATCGCCTTCATGCTGCGAATGATTTCAGCGACCGTGACTACCTCCGCCCCCCAAGTCAACCCCCAAGTCAGCCCCCAAGTCGGCGAGTTGCTGGCGGTAATCGAGGGCGAGATGGGTCGCGAGGCATTGCAGGCCATCCTGGACCTGTCGGACCGCAAATCCTTCCGCGAGCGCTATCTCAGACCGGCTCTGGCCGATGGCCTGATCGAGATGACCATTCCAAACAAGCCCAACAGCCGCCTGCAGAAATACCGACTGACCGACAGGGGCCGCCTGTGGCGGGCACAACGGCGGCATCCATGACAGAGAGATACCAGATTCAACGGCCCCCCGATGAGCGAGAGCAATGGCGTTGGCGAAGAGCAGATGCGCCGCGGCGAAGCGCGTGGGTCACGGCGTCCTACCGGCCGCCACCTTGTTGTTCCAGCGACTGCCGGTATTCGTCGGACGCAAAGATGGCGACTTCAACACGGCGGTTCTGCTGGCGACCACTCGGCGTCGCGTTGTCAGCGATGGGCTGCGTCTCGCCAAAGCCATTGATGGACAGGCGCGTACGCGGTATGCCGAAATCTGCCAGCGCCGCCGCTGCGGCCGATGCCCTGCGTTCGGACAGTGACTGGTTGTATTCAGCCGCGCCCGTGTCGTCCGTGTGTCCAACAATCAACACGTTGGTGTTCGGGTACGATTGCAGGCTGGCCGCAAGGTCTGCGAGCGATCGGCGCGCACCGGTTGACAACTCGGACGAATCGACGCTGAAAAGAATGGCGGAGTCAAACGTGATCTGGATGCCTTCGCCGACGCGTTCGACGGTCGCATTTTCCAACTCCTGATCCAGCTCCTCGGCCTGCTTGTCCATCTGGGCACCGATGATGGCACCTGCCGCACCACCGATGGCTGAGCCGATCAGTACGCCCTTGGCCGTGTTGTCGCTGTTGCTCCCAATGATGCCCCCGATTACGGCACCGGCACCCGCGCCGACACCGGCTCCCTTCATGGTGTTGCTGGACGATTCGCAGCCGGTGAAAAGGACGAGTAGCGACAGGACGGCGGAGCGGAGAAGTACGTTTTGGATACGCATGGTAAATAGTGAGAAATCGGGAATGGTTGGTGGGCAAACAGTCGGGAAATCGCGCTCGTAAACGCCCCGACCTTTCATTCGTTCAATCCTTGCGCAGTGACGTTACAGGATTCATCCGGGCCGCCGACAGGGCATGCCAGGCGACGGTCAACATCGCCACCGTGAGCGCCGCGCCGGATGCCAGTACAAAGGGAAAAGGCCCCAGATCAATGCGGTACGCGAAGTTGTCCAGCCATGTATGCATGGCGAACCAGGCAAGCGGCGCAGCCAATAGAGACGACAGTACGACCAGCAGGGCGAACTCGCGGCTTAACAGGGCCATGACCTGGCGCTCACTGGCGCCGAGCACCTTGCGGATTCCGATTTCCCGGATACGGGTCGTGACCGTCATGAGTGCGAGGGCAAAGAGGCCCATGCAGGCAATGAGCAGTGCAAGAGCCGAAGACCATGAAATAATGCGTTGCCACCGTGTCTCGGCCTCGTAGAGTGCCTCCATGTCGTCCGATACAAACGCCCACGCATAGGGCGTACCCGGGACAACTGTATTCCACGCCTGTTGCATGGCAGCGAGGGCATCCGGAGCATCGCCGGGCCTGATGCGCACCAGGATGGCACCCAGATAATTGTAGTAGTCCGGATGCATATTCATAACAGCAGGCTGCACCTCGTTGTGCAGCGACTGGAAGTTAAAATCGCTGACAACACCAATGATCGTGGGAGGCGTGTCGTAAATCCAGTCCAGCCAGCCGTCGAGCGTGCTGCCTACGGGATTTTCCAGTCCGAATTCCCGGACGAGGGCTTCATTTACAAGGACCGATCCGGTGGGATCGGCCGGGAAGTCCCGTGAGAAATTCCGCCCGGAGACGATGTTCATTCCCATCACATCCACATAGTCATAGCTGACACCGAAGTTGTAGGCCTGCCGCTGTATGCCCTCGGCGTCGCGCCACCCATTGCGGTCGCTCGAACGCGTGAACGCCTGCCCGGCGCGCGCCACGCCGTCGACCGTGCCGCTCGGCGTGATCTCCTGGCGGAATGCATCCACGACGGCGTCGGCGCGCGCCGGGTCGACTTGACGGGCCTCGATGGCCACCACGAGCTCATCGTCAAATCCCAGGTCTTTCTGCAGGAGAAAAGAAATCTGGTCCTGCATGACGAAGAGGCTTGCCATGAGCCCGATGGAAATCGTGTACTGCAGGACCACCAGGGATCGTACCATGTAGCCGCGCCCGGATTGGGGCGTATCGCCCTTCAGAACCCGTGCCGGTTCAAACCCGGACAGTACGGCCGCCGGATAGGCCCCGGCCGCACCTCCAACCAACAGCACCAGGAGCGTAATACCAGCCAGTGTCAGTCCCGGCGGCAGTCCCATGACGTTAAGCTCCACGCCCGTCAATTGTCCGATGAGGGGCTGAAGAGCGCGTGCGAACAGCACGCCCGCTCCGAGTGAAATCACGCTCAGAAGCAGCGCCTCGCCCCAGTACTGACCCATGATCGAGCGACGGTCCGCGCCGAGTACCTTGCGCACGCCGACTTCCCGAGCCCGGACGGCGGAACGGGCAATGGAGAGCGTCATGAAATTGATACAGGCAATTCCCAGGATGACCAGGCCTATACCGGCCAGTATCCAGGAATACAGTGGATTGTGGATGGGCTGCTCATATGGCGCCCAGACATCCGGCGTGCGATGCAATTCGGCGAGGGGTTGGAGCCGGAGTGCGTAGGGTGCGCCCGCCGATGCGCCTCCGACGATATCTCCGGTCGTGCCCGTACGGGCCAGATAGCCGGCCTCCTGCATGTTAGCGATGTACTCGCCGAAAAATGTGGCGGTAAAGGAATGGAAACCTTGCTCGAGGGCGGCCGGGTCGGCGCCGCCAGCCAAGCGCACATACGTCGACGTCCGGCCGCCCCAATTATTTCCCCCGAGCTGGATGGGGTCGTAGTTTTCGAACGAAATCGCCGCATTGAACGAAATGGAGGACCAGGCTGGAAAGTCCTCGTAGATGGCGACGACTTCAAAATCACGCTCCAGGTCGCCCCTGCGAATGGTCGCCACCTGTCCGAGGGCATTCTCGATGGTTGGAAACCAGGCAGCAGCGGTTGTGCGCGAAATGACGATCTGGTCGGGAGAGGTCAGCAGGCGCCTCGGATCGCCGCCACCATCGCCGCCACCATCGCCGCCGCCATCGTCGCCGCCAGCATTGCCCGCCACAATAGCGACCGAGAACATGCTGAAGAAATCCGGGTCGACTTCTGCCAGCATGGTACGGTGTATGTCCGGGCCCACGTGGAGGTCTACGGCATTTTGAACGAGCCGCGATGCATGCGTAATGGCAGGATAGGTTTCCTTGAACTCCGGCGTGAAGTCCGGCGGCATCATGGCCTGCACACCAGGCGTACCGTCGGGTGCTTCATAGGCCAGCCACGTCCGGAACAGCTGGTCCGACGCCTCATGATACCGGTCGAATCGCCATTCGTGATGAATCAGTGCAAAAATGAGGATGCACACGGCCATGCCCGTAGCAAGGCCTGTGACGTGAATGGCGGTATGCAGGGGGGCGCGGCGGAACGAACGCAGCGCAACGTTGAGATAATTGCGAAACATATCGGGTATCGGGACAGATTGGATGGCACGTAACACTCGACGGAACCACCCGTCCCCGGGTTGCATCCGTTCAAATCTTTGCGGCCCGAGAGGCCCTCTACTTCTAAAGCTACTTCTTCAACGGCCTTCGAAGGCGTCGTGTCAACAGGCCCCCGATTATGGCGTAGACCGCGACGAGGCCGAACTCTGGCAACAGACCGTCCAGTCCCGGAATCCAGGCCCACGCCAGGAAACAGCCCGCCCCAAGGGCAACGAGTACGAGTATGCGACCCCAGGCATACGTCACTTCATACTTGCCGTGGACCAGCGCATAGAGAACGAGGGCCATGGTCGCATAGGAGCCCGTCGTGGCCCACGCCGCCGCCGCCATTCCGTAAAGCGGAACGAACACAGCGTTCACGCCGACCGCCACGGCGCTCCCCGCGAGCGTGGCGTGCAGGAACCACCGCGTACGCGCCCGGATGTAGACGCCAGCCGAAAAATGGTAGTACCATCCCTGAAAAAAATAACCGAGCAGGGCGACGGGAATGACATGTAATCCCATCCAGTACGAAGGGGCTATCAAATGCCGCCCGCCCGGCAGAGGCAGCGCCACAATGTCATTGGCCGTGAACGAAACGGCCAGCAGGACCGCCCCCAGAACCCAGCTGACGAGGAAAAACACGCGGCCGAAAAGCGACGCGACGTCGTCATCCCGCTGCCGCTGCAGGAAGAACGGCTGCCAGGCATAGCGGAACATCTGCACGAACAGCGCCATGAGTACCGCCAGCTTGATCATGCCGCCGTACGTTCCGACGATGTAATCGGTATAGACCGAGGGCCCGAGTTCGGCCGCCCGCGCCGCGAGGTCGGGATCCGTGAATCGCTCGGCGTACAAGCTCTGGATCCGGGCAGGATCCATGCGCTCCAGAAAGAAGATGTTGATGCGCTCGGTCAGCGCGTATCCGAGCCCTCCCGGCACAAACGGGAGTCCGAAGCGCATCAGGCGTTTCCAGAGCGACATGTCCAGCTGCCACGTCAACCTGCCCGCCATGACGGGAAGCAGCATGAGGAGTGTGACGGTCGATGCGGCGGTATTCGCAATCAGAATGGCTTCTACGCCCATATCAAGGCCCAGAATCAGCCACAGGTTGAGTCCGACATTGATGGCAATATTCACCAGACGAACGCCCGCAAAGGTCCATGGCCGGCTCCGAAGGCGCAGATCGGCGAAGGGAACGATGATGAGCGCATCGAGGGCCAGGATGGCTGCCGCCCATCCGAGAAGGTGGAAATGACTGGCGTCAAGCCCGATCAGTGCCGCAAACGGCCCGCGAAACAGGAGCATGGCCGCCGTGGCAAACAGCATGACGCTACTGATCGAAAACTGCGCGGCGGTGAACACCGGGCTGCGACCTTCCCGGACCCCGTCGTCCGAGGCGAACTTCATGTAGGCCGATTCCATCCCGTGCTGGTACACGATGTTCAGGAAAACAAAAGCCGCATACAATACGATGATGGGGCTGTACGCATCGGGCAGGAACACCTGGGAGTAGAGCGGGAACAGCAGGAAGTTGACCAGCCGGCCCACAATGGAGGAAACCCCGTAGACCGCCGTTTCCGAGGCCAGCTGCCGGATCCGGGACGCCATGTCAGGTCGTGCGGTCTGCGCGCGAGAGGAGGAACCACCGGATGGCCAGGTGATAGCCCCACGTGCCGAGTCCCGTGATAACCCCGACTGCCTGCCTGCCGGTCAATGTGCGCTCGCGGAAATCCTCCCGGGCGTGGATATTCGAAATGTGGACCTCGACAACGGGCAGGTCAATCGCCGCGAGGGCATCGACCAGTGCTACCGATGTGTGCGTGAAAGCCGCCGCATTCAGTACAATTCCGTCATACCCGTCGGCAGCGGCGCGCTGCATGGTATCGACCAATTTTCCTTCGTGGTTGCTTTGCACCCAATCCGTAGTAACTTCCGGAAACGCCTCCCGCACCTCGGTTTCGATGTGGCGGAGCGTCCTGGTTCCGTATATTGAAGGTTCACGGGTTCCGAGCATATTGAGGTTCGGGCCGTTGACAACGAGAAGGCGCAGGGCGCGGGACATGGCGTTGGACAGGTGGTTTCGGCACACAGTATACGCAGAATGGACCAATGAGTGACTTGCTGACATTGAAGGCGGCGTCGGAAGCGCTGGGTGTGCACCCGGTTACGCTGCGGCGATGGTCGGAGTCGGGCAAGATCCGTGCGGTCCGTACACCCGGTGGCCACAGGCGCTTTCCGGTTGCGGAGGTGGAGCGTCTGAAAAATGGGGAGGTGCCGCCCGAAACACCGCTTGACTCGGCGTTTCGGGATCGGACTCTGTCCACGACGCGCGCAGACCTCAAACACGTGCATGCCGACTGGGCGAGGACGGAGAACGAGGAGGAACGCGAGGAGAAACGCATGCTGGGTCGCCGGCTGATCGGGCTGCTCGAACAGTTTGTGGTTGAACCGGAATCGGCAGGGCCTGACATTCTGCAGGAGGCGCGTGTGGTCGCCCGCGTGTACGCGAGGGGCGTGGTGGCAGCCGGCGTGCCCCTGGACGATGCGCTCCGTGCTACCCATTTCTTCAAGGATCACATCCTGGAATCGGCCGTAGTGCAGTCCCCTGACGGCGACTCGGATCCGGGGTATCGCCAACGGGTGTTCAGGAAGCTCAACGCGTTTCTGAACGAAATCCAAATTGTTGTCGCCAACGCCTATAAAGAATCATGAGCAGTAAGGGACGTGTACTGGTAGCCATGAGCGGTGGTGTCGACTCATCGGTTGCGGCCGTGCTGCTCGCACGGCAGGGCTACGATGTCGTCGGCATCACCATGAAAACCTGGGACTACGCTTCCAGTGGTGGCGCTGTCCGGCCGAGCGGGGGCAAGGTGGTCGGCTGCTGTACACTCGAGTCCATGAACGATGCCCGGGCAGTTGCGCTGAAATGGGACTTTCCGCATTTCATTGTGGATATCCGCAAGGAGTTTGGCGACTGGGTGATTGAGCGGTTTACGTCGGACTACATGTCAGGGCGTACGCCGAACCCCTGTGTGCTGTGCAATACGCACATCAAGTGGGAGGCGCTCATGCGGCGGGCCAACGACCTGGGGTGCCAGTTCATTGCGACGGGCCATTACGCCCGCGTCGAGCGGGACGGGGATTCGGGTCGATACATACTTCGCAGCGGAGTCGATACCAATAAGGACCAGAGTTACGCACTCTGGGGGGTGTCGCAGGAGAATCTGTCGAGGACGCTGTTCCCGCTCGGCCATCTGACAAAGCCCCGCATTCGGGAGCTGGCTTCAGAGTTTGGCCTCGATCATGTCGCGGCGAAACCCGATTCGTACGAAATCTGCTTCGTTCCCGATAACGATTACCGGCGCTTTCTGCGGGATCGTGTCGAGGACATGGATCGTCGGGCGGGGCCGGGGCGGTTCGTGTTGTCCGATGGTACGGACGTGGGCGGGCACGAGGGGTTTCCCTTTTATACCATTGGCCAGCGACACGGTTTGGGTCTCGCAATGGGCGAGCCCATCTATGTCACGCACATCGATCCGGAAACCAACGTGATCACGGTGGGGCCGGAAGACGAACTCATGAAACATGAGCTCGTGGCGGGGCGCATCAATTTCGTGGGCGTTGACGCGTTTCGCGGGCCCCAGCACGTCTCGGCCAAAATCCGGTACAACGACCCGGGCGCGCCCTGCCGGGTGGAGCAGCGTGGGGATACCCTGCAGGTCTGGTTCTTTGAGCCAAAGAAAGCCATTACGCCCGGTCAGGCACTCGTCGTATACGACGGGGACCGGGTGCTCGCCGGAGCCTGGATTGAGCGCGTTGAAGAACCTGTTGCAGTGGGCTGACTGACCCCATGCGTGGGGTTAAGTTCGTGCCTCTTGTGACGATCCTTGTGGCAAATCGTTCTGCCTTGGACTCCGTCGAACTGACTGTCATATTACCCTTCTGGGCATCGGTCCTACTGTCGCTTGCCCTGGGGGGGTACGCATTGACGCGCGCCGATAATTCCACAACACGCTGGTTCGTGAGGACGATGGCTCTTGCGACATTCTGGTCTACGTGCTCCGGCCTGTCGTTGATGGTAGAGCCGTTCTGGCTCAAGCGTCTGTTTACCGATATCAAATTTGTGGCGGTGACGTTGCTCCCGGTGGCCTGGCTACTCATGGCTGGTTCGTTTACGAATTGCCGTTTTCACCGGAAGCGTCACTGGCGGTTGTCGCTGTTGGTGGTCCCCGTCATCACACTGGTACTGATCGCGACCAATTCCCTTCATGGGTGGATGTTTGCGCTCCAGTGGCCAGCAGAATCGGCGGCGTTCACGTCGGTGGGTCGTACGTATGGGCCATGGTTCTGGGCGTTTACGGGATTTGCCTATCTGACGGTGGGGGGCAGTATTGCCCTTTTTTCATGGGCGGCCGTGAGACTGAAAGGGCGACGACGGAAGCAGTCGCTTACCATGATGCTCGGCTCCTTTCAGCCGCTCCTGTTCAATGCGTTGTATTTGAGCGCGCCCAATTATTTCAACCAGCTGGATTTCACCCCAGTCGTCTTCACGGTGTCAGGTGTGTTCTTCGCTGTCGGTCTGTTTGGTTTCGACATGCTCGATATCATGCCGGTGGCACGCAGGGAAGTCATCAAAGCCATGGCGGACCCGGTGATTGTAACGAGCGCCGACGGAAGGATGGCCGACGTGAACCCCGCCGGGTGCACGCTGCTTGGAATTTGCAGGGATGGCATCGGAAGGGACATCAGGGAGGTCCTTCCTCTCGCTGCACATGACGTTGCGGCAGACGAGATGGCATCGCCGGTCGAAGCTACATTCCGGGTTGGCAACAGGGAGCGCCATTTCGATGCCCGGGTCACGCGGCTCGAAGATGAACTGGGAACCGGTTTGGGGTTCGTATACGTCCTGCATGACGTCACGGCGCGGATCGAGGCGGAGAACCAGGTGCGCCTGGCCAAGGAGCGCATTGAGGAACTATCCCGTCTCAAATCGGCCTTCATCTCCAATATGAGCCATGAAATCCGGACGCCGCTGACGGGAATCATAGGGTTGGCCGAACTGTTGGCGGAAGAAACGACCGACGAGCAGCATGAGTTTTCCGTCATGATCCGGGATGCGGGTACGCGACTGTTCCGGATGTTGGACTCGGTCCTTTCGGTGGCGCGTTTGTCGTCCGGAAACATCGAGAATCATGTGCAGAGGGTGGACCTGAACGAGTTGCTGCAGGAGATAGTCCGTCCACTCCGAGGCGAGGCGGAACAGGCCGGCCTTGGTCTTGAACTCGAACTCCCGGACGCCCCGGTCGAGGCCGTACTGGACCCTGATCACCTGCAGCATGCGCTGATGCACCTCTTGGACAATGCCATCCGGTTTACGGATGAGGGCCATGTCCGCGTCCGGTTGGACGATGCGGTCGACTATCTGCTGATCACGCTCTCCGACACGGGACGCGGTATGAAGCAGAGCTTCGTGGACCGGGCGTCCGAAGCGTTCAGCCAGGAATCATACGACTTGGACCGACCCATGGAAGGCAGCGGTCTCGGACTTCGTGTGGCCTACGGACTGATTGAGGAGATGAAGGGCACGGTCTCGGTGCAGTCTGTCCCGGGGGTGGGTACCTCGTTTACGATCTCCATTCCCCGTCGACTGGAATCGTTCAACGCTGTTATGCCTGCAGCGACCTGAACTTGCGGATCAGGGCGAACGCCATTTCCAGCGCCTGCTCACTGTTCAGTCGGGGATCTACCTGGGAATGATAGGCACGCTCCAGATCCCGGTCCTGAAGGCCCCTGGCTCCACCCGTACATTCAGTTACATTTTCCCCTGTGAGTTCGAGGTGCACGCCCCCCAATACGGACCCTTCCACGTGGTGAATATCGAGACTCTCCTCGAGTTCGGACAGCATGGTGTCGAACCGGCGGGTTTTGGTGCCATTGGACAGGGTCTCTGTATTTCCATGCATGGGGTCACACGACCAGAGCACCGGAATGCCTGTTGAACGGACGGCTTGAATCATGGCCGGTAGGTGTGTGTTTACGTGTTCCTGCCCCAGACGGGCAATCAGCGTGAGTCGTCCGGGCCTGGAATCCGGGTTGAGATGCCGAACGAGCGCCTGCAACTCCGATGTCTCCATGCCGGGCCCCACCTTGACAGCAATGGGATTGGCCAGGCCGCGCAGGAACTCCACGTGGGCCCCATCCAGGTTCGACGTCCGCATGCCAACCCACGGAAAATGCGTTCCAAGGTTGAACACGTCGTCTGAATGGCTGTCTTTGCGGGTCAACGCCTCTTCGAACGGGAGCAGGAGTGCTTCGTGACTGGTGAAGAACGACACCCGCTCCATTTCCGACATGCGCTCGCTCGAGACCGCCTCTGTGAACCGGATGGACGCGAGGATGGCATTGACCACGCCCTGGTACTCCGAGCGGAGAGCGTCCTGATGAACGAATCCGAGATCCCAGTATTCGGGATGATGCAGGTCGGCGAATCCACCCTCACCAAGCGCCCGGACGTGGTTCAGCGTGGCGGCCGCGTGGTGATAGGCGCGAAGAAGCCGCTCAGGGTCGGGCTCACGGGCAGTTTTTGTGAACTCTGCACCATTTACGATGTCGCCCCGGTACGACGGTAGCGTCATTGTCTCCCGGGTTTCGAGGTCAGAGGAGCGGGGCTTTGCGTACTGGCCTGCAAAACGTCCCACCCGCACGACCGGCATGCGTAGTCCGTAAATGAGCACCAGGCTCATCTGAAGCAGGACCTTGATCCGGTTGGCAATGACGTCGGCCTTGCATTCGGAGAAGACTTCGGCACAGTCGCCCCCCTGGAGCAGAAATCGCTTGCCTGCAGCCGCTTCGGCCAGTTGCCCTTCCAGTCGCCGTGCCTCCCAGGGGGTCACGAGAGGGGGCATGGCGGCGACCTGTCCCAGCACTTCCTTCAGAGCCGATTCATCAGCATAATGGGGTTGCTGTACCAGTTCGTGGTGCCGCCAGGAAGAGGCAGCCCAAGGCTTGTGGTCTGTCGACGGCTCGTCGTTCATGGATTCGTGACGCTTCATGACGGTCAAATGTACAATGCGGACAGGGTTGCAGGTGGGAAGTTTCAGGCAAAAATCCGTGCCTTGCGGCGCATGTCAGAACCGATTATCCTATACGCTCGTACGGGAATAAAAAAAACGCTGACATGCGCATACTGACTCCTCTTCTATTTGCGTCCCTGGTATGGATGGGATGCGACAGCAGTTCGTCGGGCGACGAAAGCCTCCCGTCCCGTTTTCGGGTTGTTCTGGATATTGATGGCCTGCAGCCCATGTCCAATGCCTTCCAATATCAGCTATGGGCGCGCTCGGACAATGGGTTTGTGGGCTCTGATCCGTTCAATGTGGGCGCTGATGGTCGGTTCATCAATCCACAGGGACAGGTGATTTCGAAGACGCTGTCCATGCAGACGAACGTGGCCAATGCCACGGCGCTGTTTCTTGTCATCAACGGAAAGGGAGACAGCCCTGTTGTGCCATCGAATAAACGGCTTCTGGCGGGATCCGTGAGCGGTGGTACGGTTGCTCTCCGCCTGTCCCATGTGGAGGCCATGGGCGTAGATTTCTCGGCCGCCAGTGGACAGTTCATGGTAGCGACCCCCACAGACAGCGACCCGGCGAACGAGCGGTCCGGTATCTGGTTCGGTACACGCAGCAGCGCCGACGCGTCGTTTGAGCCGTCTGTTGATTTACCAGAATTGCCGTCGGAATGGATCTATGAAGGGTTCGTCACGCTGGCCGACGGCACGACGCTGAGGACCGGGACGTTTACGCGTGCCGACCGCGTAGATGGGGCGGCACTGTTTTTCAACGGGGACAGCCCAAGCGTACCGGGAGAAGACTTTCTGGTCAATGCCCCCGACGGAGTGTCTTTTCCGGTTGATCTGTCTGGCGCCACCGTGTTTATCACGGCAGAACTCATTGACGATGACAATGAGCTTTCGCCGTCCTCTGTTCGCGTTTTGTCGGGCACGGTGCCAACGGGCGCCGACGCGTCGGCACCGCTTGCGTTGCAGCCCCCATCACCGCTACTCTCCGGTACCGCTACGCTTAATTAGGCCCTATGCAACCCGCGCCCTACTCGGCGGACGGCTCTGGAAACACTTCCACTGCCTTGCGTGCACGTTTGCGCCGATCACGAATGGCCGAGCGGGCCTTTCTGAGCTGCCGCTCCACAGATGCCACCGCGCCGGCGATAGCCTCCGGAATGTCTTCGCTTTTTTCCGAGGCCGTAATGTTTTCCGGCTTGTGGTACAGTACGAACGTTGCCTCGTACACGTTGACCGTCGGTTTGCCAGACATCTGTTTTACGGACAGGAAGGCTCCCGTTATGTCATGATGTCCATCTTCCATCTTTTCGAGACGGCCGTGGATTTTGTCTTCCGTGAGTCGGGAAATATCCAAGTGGTCGAGGTGGATTTCCAGGTTGATGCTCATGTCGCAGGATAGTAGTGGATGTGATCAGCCTATGGTGTATGGTGTGTACTTGGCTTTGACGTAGCGGATCCATGGTGCCGCGTCGAGGCCGGTGCCGCAGGTAGCCTTGAGTATGTCCGTCGCCGACCGGCGCCGTCCCCAGACGTGCACGTTGCGCCGGAGCCAGGCCAGAATAGGGGCAAATTCGCCTGCCCGAATATGTGTATCCATATCCGGAATATCGCGGTGCATGGCCTCGAACAACTGGGCTGAAATCAGATTGCCAAGTGCATACGTTGGGAAATAGCCCAGCGCGCCGAGTGACCAGTGGATGTCCTGCAACACGCCGTCCGCGTCGTTTGTCGGGCGAATTCCCAACCAGGCTTCCATCCGGTCATTCCAGGCAGCAGGCAGGTCGCCAATAGCCGCCTCACCCGCGAGCATGGCTCGCTCGAGTTCGAAGCGAAGCATGATGTGCAGGTTGTACGTGACTTCATCCGCCTCGACACGAATCAGGGACGGCTCGACGCGATTCACGGCGCGAAACATCATCTCGGCCGATACATCGGCCAGCGCTCCCGGAAAGGCCTCCCGCGCGGAAGGCATATAATGCTCCCAGAAAGGCAGACTCCGGCCAATCTGGTTCTCCCACATGCGCGACTGCGATTCGTGGATACCGAGAGACGTGCCGTCGGCCAGAGGGGTACGCTCCAGCGCCGGATCAATGCCCTGTTCGTACATGGCATGGCCCGCCTCGTGCAGCGTCCCGAAGAACCCTGGATTGAAAAAAGATTCATCGATGCGCGTCGTTATCCGCACATCATCTATCGAGAACGTAGTGCTGAACGGATGGGCCGAATGGTCCTGGCGGCCCCGAGTCAGGTCATATCCGAAGTCGCGCGCCACGCGCAGCCCGAAGTCCCATTGCTCGTCATGCGGAAAATGGCCGTGGACTACATTATCCGGTCCTGTTTTCCGGGTCGATGCAGCGCTTTTTGTCAGATCCCGAACGAGCGGGACCAGTACGTCCTTGAGTGCGGCGAACGTGGCCACTACATCGCTGGTTTTCATGTCCGGTTCATGGATGTCCAGCAGGGCGTCGTACGGTTCGTCATCGTAGCCGAGCGCTTCGGCGTGCTCCAGGCTGAGGTCCACAATCCGTTCGAGGTGGGGCATGAAAACCGAAAACGTATTGGTTGCCCGCGCCTTCTGCCAGGCTCCCTTGGCATGCCCCTGTGCTTCGCTGATGGCGTTGATGAGCGTAGAGGGAACGCGCGTGGCTTTTTCCAGGTCGCGCCGGGCAATGCGGATCAGGTCCTGGTCCACATCCGTTTCGGGGCGGGCGGCGTCGAGGGCGCCCGCCGTGAGGTCAGAGGTCAGCAGTTCGTGCGCCATCGTGCGCAGCGTCGCCACCTGGCGCGCCCTCGACGCCGCGCCGCCCTCCGGCATGTAGGTCTCCTGATCCCACTCCAGGATGGCCGCGGCGTGGTTGAGGTCAGTAATGCGGGCCAGTTGATCGCGGAGTTGCTGCATGAAGGGTGGGTTGTTGTTGGAGGGTGTTGGAAGGTCAGCGCTGCAACATGCGTTCTACGACGCCGAACGCGCCCTGTGCCGCGAGGGCTAAAAGTGCAGCGGGAACAGCCCCCTCCAGGATGAGCGCCGTATCGCCGAGACGGATACCGGTAATAATGGGCTGCCCGAGCCCCCCGGCTCCGATCAGAGCGCCCAGTGTGGCGGTTCCGATGTTGATGACAGCGGCCGTTTTCACACCAGCAAGAATGGTGGGTATGGCGAGCGGCAGGTCAATATGTCGAAGCCGAAACCATGTGGATAGTCCGAGTGCGGTCGCTGATTCGCGAAGCGATGCATCCATTCCGGTGACTCCCGCATGCGTGTTGCGCACAATGGGTAGCAGGGAATAGAGAAAGAGCGCCACAATGGCCGGCACCGTTCCAATGCCGAGCAGGGGAATCATGAAGACCAGCATGGCCAGCGCCGGAACCGTGTACAGCACGCCCACCATTCCCAGAATAATGCGGCCCGCGCCCGGCCGGAGTGCCGCCCAGATGCCGAGCGGTAGTGCGGCCAGAATGGCCAGCCCGAGAGAGATGGCGACGAGTACCAGGTGATCGGCCGTATGGCGACCCATGCGTGCAGCCCGGGATTCGGCCGGGGGCCGGGGTACGGATCGTGCATTGGCCCCTGACAGGGATGTCACAAAGCCATGGGCTATGTCCACGGGCGGTATGCCGTCCACGCGGGCCGCCGCGTTCATGGCCACCATGGTCGACTCCGGAATGGTCGCTTCGAGGGCGAGAAGTGCTTCCTTCTGCCCGTCCGGGAGGTCCTGGCGGTACAGGATGATGGCATCGTAGCGGGGAAAGGCGCCGAGGTCGTCCACCAGCGTGACGAGGTCATACTGCTTGATCTCGGCATCGGTCGAATAGAGGTCAATCACGTCGACGCTTCCGCCAAGGAGCGCCCGGTAGGCCAAATCGTGCTGCAGTCCGCGGGCGGTGGATGGGTCGAAGCCGTAGTGCTGCACCAGCAGGGGCCACCCATCTTCCCGGTCCATGAACTCATTTGTCAAACCGAAGCGGGGCGCATTTTCAGTCTCTGTCCGCGATGCTGTGGCGGCTATGTCAGACAGCGTGCGCACGCCCGTGCGCTCGGCAAAAGCGTTCGTGGTCCCCAGTACATACGTGTTATTGAAGCCAAGAGGCGCCGAGCGTCCAATTCCGAGCGCTTCCAGACGGGCCGGGATGGAATCGATGGGCACACCTGCGAAAATTTCCTGCTCCAGCGTGCCCGAGTACTCGACGTACGCGTCTATTTCGCCCCGAATCAGCGCTTCCCACAAAATGCGCGTGCCCCCGAGCTCGGCGCGGTGCGTCGCGGTGACGACACCGCCCGTGGCCTGGCGTACCTGTGCGGCCACTATTTCGCCGAGCGTCACGTTTTCGGTGAATGCTTTCGAGCCGGATGTGAACGCATCCGGCTCCGGAGAGCGGCAGGAAGCGAGTAGCAGGAGCGGCAGGGCTATGGCGGCGACGGTGGCCCGCGCGGTGCGTATTCTCGGATGTGTCATGCGCGGCTCCCATGCGGCCCAGCGGCACCTTCCATGTGAAGGTGCCGCTGGGCCCGGACGAAGCGCTCCACGAAGGCACTCGCGGGGCGCTCGGCGAAATCGCCGAGCGCCCCGGACTGTACGACCCTGCCGTGCCGCATGAGGTGGATGACGTCGCCGAACCAGGCCGCCTCGGCCAGATCGTGTGTAACCAGGAGCACTGTTTTCCCGAGGCGGCCCATCAGGGCCTTGAGTTCCTGCTGCAGTTCGGCCCGGATCATCGGGTCGAGGGCGCCGAGGGGCTCATCGAGCAGCAGCACGTCGGGATCGAGCATGAGGGCGCGCATTATGGACACGCGTTGCTGCTGGCCGCCAGACAGCGCTCCCGGTCTGGCTGACAGCCGGTCCATGGGAAACCGCGCGAGTGAGGCCACTTCCTCGAGCCGCGCATCTATACGGTCCTGGCTCCAGTCGAGATACCGGGCGGCGAGCGTTGCATTTCCACGCGCCGTCATATGCGGAAAAAGGCCTCCGGCCTGGATCACATAGCCCGTCCGGTGCCGGATGTGCTGCACGTTTTCCGTCGTGATCTCAGCGCCGTCGAAGCATATTCGTCCGCTCGTGGGCCATTCGAGGCCCGCTATCAGGCGGAGCAGTGTTGACTTTCCACATCCGCTGGGGCCAATCAGTACGTTCGTCGTGCCCGCGCGGCAAGCGAGTGTGACACCTTCGAGCGCCGTAATGTCGCCGTACGTTTTACCGAGTGCCTCGGCTTCGATCATGCTACTGGGAAATCAGCGTGAATAGGCTCATTCTGCCAGTTTGTATTGACTGACCGTAGATAGGATCCGTATTTTGCCGTTCTATGCCAATGTAGCTCAGCTGGTAGAGCAGCTCACTCGTAATGAGCAGGTCAGCGGTTCGAGTCCGCTCATTGGCTCCATGTCAAAACGCCGTTTCCGTGCTCGGGAGCGGCGTTTTTGTGTTTGGGTCAGTCTCGCCGCGAGGTTTTGCTGAAATGGAAGGGACGACGTAGGGACGAAAAATATCCCGCTCTCGTGTGTAAGATGCTACTCCTTAGGCCTGATGCTAAATGTACCCGATTCAACTACAACCGCATTCAATTGCTGCGCAATACTCAGTTGGCGCGCCTTCTGCAGTGGCCAGGACTCCACATTAACATGTCTGGGAGGGACATTATTTGGATTCAGCGAGAGTCCAACCGCCTCGATGTCCTTAACGCGTAAATGCGCCCTGGCCTTAATCGTCCTACTACGCTTGTCCCCAACTTCGACTTGCCCAAGAACCCAGATATCATCAATGCTGAGTTCGTCGACGTTGAAAGTCGAAAGAGTCGGCTCTTCCTCACCCGGACCAACTCGCGGCATAAACAGGGTCAACTTCGGAGCTGGCGGCTGCCGATGAAACATTTTTCTGTCGACTACAAATCTACAGAGCTCTGTTTCAAGACTCAGCTCCATCGACCCTGGCTATAGCCTACAACGTCCTTGATGGAGGCAATAATATTACTGGGCACGCTTCCGGTAAACGTTTCCGTAGAGATGCGATGGGTTCGCCCAAGCAAAAGGGCCGAATCAAGGACCCCGTTACCTGCGATAGCTAAACACAGAGTCTTTCTAGGCTTTGGGTTCCACTGAATCATAAAGCTTCCGTCTGGTAGTAAATCTACTTCTGGATTAGAAACCCACGTCGGAAGAGCATTGATGAAACTCGCTGCGTATTGGTATGCATGATAGCTGGCTCGCGATGCGTCGTAGCCATCCCAGTCATCTTCGTACGACTCCAAGAGCAAGTCTTCCAACTCTTGAAGAACGTCCGATCTGTCCAGGTAGCTACTTGGAGATGGAGTAGGAAAGTTCTTCTCCACTCGAGATTCGATAACCGACGGTGTGGATGCTGGTGCGATCATGTACTTATCGGTTCAAAGGATTGAATAGCTTCCTGTGTGAGGGAAGAGAAAAAGAGATCGTTCTTCACTGCACGTAAGGAATCTAAAAAAGGTTCCATCGACGATAGATCGCTGATCTCACGTTGCTCACTGTCGCCAGTAAGTTCGACAAAGGCGTCAATATCAATAATCGCGGACGAGTCTGTGTTGTTGTACTCTTCAAGGGTATGACGAAGTACACCTTTTACAGGTACGACTTGCCCGTCATACGAGTACCGAGATACGACCTGCAGGGACTCCATACGCCCTCTCACCGTAACAGGTTTTGGAACAGGAGCGGTGAAAAAATCGGAGTACGCCCCCCCTTGAAAATCGATCCTGTTAATGAACCTTGTTCCGAGTCTAACTATTGAATCGGGCTCTACGGTATGATGATATACTGCCCACAGCCGCAGCATTTCATCGTAGAGTCTTTTCCAGCTTGAATAATCTCCCAACAGACTCAGGGCCATCCCATCAGTTCTGAACATAGCCACGAACTGAAAATCGTCCTTTGGTGTCTCATATCTGTACCCGTGCACCATATTAGTAACCTCATGCTTCCTCCCAGGCCCCAACTGGTTCGCTGCTGGAAGCCGCGCCTCAAACATTCCGATGGTCTTCTTAACGAGATAAGCGCTTCCGAGCGCGTCCTCCAGGTTTTCAAGGTAAGCCGGGTCAATAGGGACTTCTTTGAAAACTCGGACGTCGAGAACCGCCTCGACAATCGGAGGATTTTTCAAAGTCGGGAATTCCTGCATTGGAGTTCAGTTACTCTGGAATTGCTGCGTCAATGAGTTATCTGTCGGTCGCACTCGACTCTTTTCATTGGATGAGTGCGTCAATGTACAACCAACCTCGCATTATAGTTATTGAAGACGCTGCCCGAAAAAGGAGCCTAAGCTCCTTTCTGCCGCTCCCAGTAAGTGTACGCTTCCCCAAAAACTGGCCCACTCGACGATAGCGCATGGTGGTTAGGGTAACAGGTGTACTGGCGGCCGGTTTCCCAGCGATTGGTGCGGCCTGTCGTAGTTGTAATCCTGCTGCCAGATGTGCACGCGCTCTCGGACATCGTCGAGGGTTCGAAACACGTAGGCATTCAGTAGTTCGCGGCGGATGGTGCCGTTCAGGCGTTCGACATAGGCATTCTGTGTGGGCTTTCCAGGTTGAATGAAGGCGAGTGTGATCTTGTTGTCTTTGCACCAGGCATCCAGCTTGTTGCTGATGAACTCTGGGCCATTTTCGACCCGGATCATGCCGGGAAGTCCGTAGGACTCCTTGAGCTGCTCAAGCACGCGGATTACGCGCTCCGAGGGTAGCGACGTGTCCGTCTCTATTCGGAGCACCTGACGGTTGAAGTCGTCGACCACGTTCAACATTCGGAACGTCCGCCCGTCCCACCACAAACTGTCGTGCATGAAGTCGAGGCTCCAGACCTCGTTTGGGGCCGATGGCTGGAACAGTTGCTGCTTGACGCGCGCAGGGAGCCGCTTCTTTGTTCGGCGCCGCATACTGAGCCCCATGGCCTTGTAGACCCGGTATACGCGCTTGTGATTCCACTCATGACCCTTCAGCCTGAGCCGGTAGAACGCCTGCCAGAATCCGATGGCAGGATGATCGTCAATCAGGTCATTGAGCGCCTGAATCACGTCCTCGTCATCCTTCGGCTTGGGTTTATAGCGGTATGTACTGCGGGCAAGGCCCACTGCCAGGCAGCCCTGACGAACGCTGATGTCGTGTTCACGCGTCATGTGATCCACGAGCATCGCCTTCTCGCCAGGGCTTAGAGCTTTTTTTCGACAGCATCCTTGAGTGCTTCGTGTACGAGTGACAGGTCTGCGTACATGCGCTTGAGCCGGCTATTCTCCGTTTCAAGCTCCTTGATGCGCTTCAGTTCGCTCATAGAGAGACCTCCATATTTCGACTTCCAGTTGTAGAACGTGGGCTGGCTGATTCCAAGCTCCCGGCAGAGATCAGGGACCTTCTCCCCGCGCTCGTTCCGGG
>JAJCYR010000031.1 GCA_029262775.1 Bacteroidota bacterium | reverse complement strand
ATGAGGAAGAGCACAAGCAATAGGCCAGTGCCCTTCCTCAAAAATGAAAATCGCAGCATCACAGGCTCGTCGAGACCGTTGCGAACAAGTTCCGCCATGTCAAATCAGCACCCGGCGACATCTCATAAAAGTGGTCACTTGTGACGATATTCGACATGAATGGCTGAATCTGAAATTCTGCCGCTATCGAACTGGCAGCAACCCCCGATGAGTTGAGAACTGCATCCTGACCAAATGCGGCGCCGGTACCACCCGTAGGGTTAAAAATGGTTGCTTCTACACGGTGTTCCAGCGAATTCCACCCGGGAGGGCAAAACCGAATTGACGACGAAGCAGTAACCTCAATTGTTCTGAAACCCGCATTGTCCACGTAGTTGTAAATGAGCTCACTCAGCGTCCCAACGTCCGCAGTCTCAAACAGATCTTGCTTGTAGTCACCGTTGAAAACAAGCTGGCTGGTGCTTTTTGCCACGCGTTTGTGCAGCGGTAAATGAGCGAAGCGACGAACGCCATCCGGGGTAATTTCGGACGTCGCATTTGGAACGTCCAGTGGTCCAGCGAGCGCAATTCCGACGTCGGCATTCTCAAAGTCGGACGAAGAAATGCTGTCAGAACAGGCGGACAGAGTCAGCCCCAGCAAGGCAAGGCAAGGCAAGGCAAGGCAAGGCAAGGCAAGGCGAATATGCATGGTACCCTCTCAGGTTTGGTTAGAATAAACTTTCATATGAGGGGTAGCACCACATTACACCGGTGGCGCCATACGCGCAAGGGTAATAATTCGTACCCGCGCCACGCGGGCTCGTCCTGCCGGTTCAATTCCGTCCGCGAGACCGTGTCACCGCAACCACCGCGTCCGGATCGTGGCTTCAAGCGCGCCGAGCCCGCCCAAGAGCGGCGCGACGTCGTTTGTTTCGACGTCCATGACCACGTAGCCGACGTCGGGCAGCGTTTGAAGGTACTGCCCGGCGATGTTGGCACCGCTGGCCGCCAGCACCTGGTTGACCGCCGTCAGCACGCCCGGCTCGTTTCGGTGAATATGCAGAATGCGCCGTGCCGACACGTGTTCGGGCAGGCTGACCTCCGGAAAATTCACCGCCCCCACGGTCGATCCATTGTCCGAGTACTGCACGAGCTTCGTAGCAACATCGACGGCAATATTCTGCTGCGCCTCGTGCGTGCTCCCGCCAATGTGGGGCGTGAGGAGCACGTTGTCGAGCCCCTGCAAATCCGACGCGAACACATCCCGGGTCGATGCGGGCTCCTGCGGGAACACATCTACCGCCGCGCCCCCCAGGTGGCCACTCCGCAGGGCCGCCGCCAACGCGGCAATATCCACCACCCCGCCGCGCGATGCGTTGATGACGTGGCTGCCCGGCCGCATGGCGCCCAGTTCCAGCTCACCGATCATGCCCCGCGTGACTGGCGTATCGGGCACGTGCAGCGACAGCACATCGGCCGCAGCGAGTACGTCCTCGAGCGCGGCCACCGCCCGCGCATTGCCAAGCGGGAGCCGGGGCGCGGTATCGAAAAAAACGACCTGCATGCCGAGCCCTTCAGCCAGCACACCAAGCTGCATGCCAATATGACCGTACCCAACAATTCCGAGTGTTTTGCCGCGCACCTCGTGCGCCTTTTCGCTGCTCTTGAGCCACTCGCCTCGGTGCGCCGCCGCATTCCGCGCCGGAATGCCCCGCAGAAGCAGGATGATTTCGGCGAGCACGAGTTCCGCCACCGACCGCGTATTCCCGTACGGGGCGTTGAATACAGGGATGCCGAGCCGTCTGGCGGCCGTGGCCGCAACCTGGTCCGTACCAATGCAGAAGCATCCCACGGCCGCCAGCCGCGACGCCCGCTGCAGCACCTCTTCGGTGAGTTTTGTCCGCGAACGGATGCCCACAAAATGAACGTCTTCCAGCCGCTCGGCGAGTTCTCCCGGCGGCAGCGTCCCGGTCTCCGCAGCCACGTTCGTGTACCCGGCCGCTTCCAACTGCCTCGCCGCCGAGCCATCAATACCCTCGAGCAGCAAAATCCGGATTTTGTCCTTCGAAAGGGACAGCAAGGAAGACGTTTCAGGCATACGGCGGTGCGTGGGGTCCAGGTACGCCCCAAAATACGGCACGCCGCGTCAGTCTGAGCGCAGCGCCTCGACCGGGTTCGTCCGGGCGGAGCGCACCGCCTGCCCGCCGACCGTCAGAAACGCGATCACGGCCGTTGCAAGCCCGACCACGACGATGGTTCCGGCACCCGCCTCAATGCGGTAGGCGAAGTTTTCCAGCCATGCATTCGCGGCCATCCAGGAGAGCGGCCCGGCGACGATGAACGCCGCCGCGACGAGCAGCAGAAAGTCGCGCGACATGAGCATGACCACGCTTCCTTCACCGGCTCCAAGCACCTTGCGGATGCCAATCTCGCGCCGCCGCCGCTCGGCGGTGTAAGAGGCTAATCCGAACAACCCGAGACACGCAATGAAAATGGCGACGCCCGCAAACACGTTCGTCAGCGTTCCCATGGCCGCCTCACTCCGGTACGTGTCCTGGAATTCTTCATCCATGAAACGCAGGTTCATTGGATACTCCGGGTTGAACTGGCTGTACAGCCTACCGAAACCCTCCATGGCCGCCCCCAACTGGACCGGATTGAATCGCACAAACAGCAGTCTGGTGTCATTGGGACGAAGCCGGAAAATGACCGGGCGGATTTCATTGTACATGGAGCCCATATGGAAATCCTTCATGAGCCCCACAATGGTTCCCGGCCGCTCCCAGAACGTGATCGGCTGCCCCACCGGACTCACCATGCCCATGGCCTCTGCTGCCTGCTCGTTGACGAGATAGTTCGACGAATCAGCGCCGAAGTCGCGCGAAAACCCACGGCCGTCCAGAAGGTCGATTCCCATCGTTTCGACAAACCCATAGTTCACGGCCGCATTCCAGAAGAGCGTGTTGTCGTCCGGGTCTTTGCCGTCCCATTCGACCCCCATCGTATCCTGTCCGATCTGGAGCGGATTGTTGTTTGCCGAGGTTATGCTCACAATGCCCGGTATCTGCAGCGCCTGACTGCGGAACGTTTCGTAATTCTGTGCGATGCCACCCTCAAGCCGCACCATGGCCATGTGCTCGCGGTCCACGCCGAGATCCTTCGAGCGGATGTAATCGAGCTGCTTGTAGACCGTCACCGTGCCCACGATGAGCACAATCGAGAGCCCGAACTGTAGCACGACGAGGCTGTTCTGAAGCACGCGCCCGCCGCCCGATACGGTCCTGTTGCCGCCCAGAATGCCTATTGGAGGAAACGACGACACGTAAAGCGCCGGCCAGGCACCGGCGACAAGACCCGTCAGAAGCGCGATACCGGCAAAAAAGAGCCAGATTCCACCCGGCAATTCGCCCACGGATATTTCCATCCGTGTCAGCTCGGAAAATGACGGAAAGAAGGCTACGACGAGGATGAGCCCAATCACCAGGGCCAGCGCCGCCTTGATTACGCTTTCGCCCAGGAACTGTACCACGAGGGAGCCTCGCTCAGCCCCCATGGTCTTGCGCACGCCGATTTCCCGGGCCCGCCGGGCACTGCGCGCCGTCGCCAGGTTGGTGAAGTTGATGCCAGCAATGACCAGGATAAAAAGCGCGATGAATCCGAATATGCGTACGTAATCAATGCGCCCCCCCACGAGCACGCCGTCCTCAAACTCGGACCGGAGCCACAGGTCGGTCATGGGATACAGAAAAACGTCCGATTCGTAGAAGTCATGGTGCTGATCGATCACGTCCTTTATGGTCCGGTTGAACGCGCCCACGTCTGCACCGCCGCGAAGCTGGGCAAAAAGGCGCAGGCCATTGTTGCTCCACGATTCCACCCAGTCGTTGCGACGAATGTATTCTTCAACGGGGACAATGAAATCGAACTGCAGTGAGGACGTGGACGGGACATTTTCAAAGACGCCTGTGACCGTAACATCCACCCGGTTGTCCAGCCGGATGACGCTGCCCAGGATGTCGTCCCGCTGCTCCCAGTCGGATCCGAAGAAGCGTTCGGCCAGGTGCCTGGAGATCGTAATGGACTCCGGAACGGCCAGCGCTTCGGCGGCCGTCCCCCTGATGAGCGGAAACGAGAATACCTCAAAAAAGGCCTCCCCCGCCCAGCGTCCCTCCTCCCTGAACGCCGTGTCGCCCTGCGAGAGCAGCATTGTATTCTCCCAGCTCAGGAGCACCGCATGTTCGACTTCGGGATAATCCGCCTTGAGCGCATCGGCCAGCGGCTTTGGCATGGAGCGCGTCGTGCCACGCTCGCCGCCAAACGTCGAGTGCCGCATGACGGCATACGTTCGGTCCGCATCCTCGTGGAAGCGGTCCATGTTCAGTTCGTGGTGAATCCAGATGAAAATGAAAAACGCGCACGCCAGACCTATGGCCAGGCCGAGCATGTTCAGCGATTCATATCCACGGTTGCGCAGGAGGTTGCGCTGGGCGATGGTCCAGAAATTGCGAAGCATATGTGGGTCTTTTGGTCAACAGTCGCCGAGCTGCGGCAGCCCGGATTCCCCACTTCGATACGGATTTCAGCCAAAAAGTTGGCACTGCGGACCAGAAAAATAATGTAACAATGAAAGTTACATTTATTCAGACCCCCATTCTTCGATCAGAATGCCCATTTTGCCCATCTGGGCGTCCCTCATGGCCTCCATGATCTCGGTGTGCGTGTTCATCACGAACGGGCCGCTCGAGACGACGGGTTCGCCAATGGGCGCGCCGAGCACGAGCAGCGCACGCATTGCCCCGGTGGCGGCCAGCCCAAGCGGGCCCTCGTCATCGAGTTCAATCAGGTGGTGCTCGGGCAGTGGCGCCACGCCGTTCACTCTGACCGTCCCGCTCAGCACATAGAGGAACCCGCGCTGCCCGGAAGGTAGGTCGAGTACGGCATCGCTGCCTGGCGCCCCATCGAGCACCAACGCCGTGATCGGTGTCTGCGTCTCGGCTGGACCAGATGTCGCGTTCGCCCCAGAGCTTGTGCTCGCCGTGGACCCCTCAACGGAATCCCCACCGAACCGCCCGGCCACCACCTGGATCCGGAATCCACCCTGCTCCACTACGGGAATCTCCTCCGCCGATAGCCCCTGGTAGCGCGGCTGGATCATTTTGCGGCTCGCAGGCAGGTTGATCCAGAGCTGGATGAGCTCCCACTCGCCGCCGTCCTCCACGAGGCTGCGGGACGGACGTTCGCTGTGGACAATTCCCATGCCGGCCGTCATCCACTGCACACCGCCCGCCTCCACGACGTGGTCGTTCCCCCGCGAGTCGCGGTGATGCACGCCGCCCTTGAACACGAACGTGACCGGCTCAAAGCCGCGGTGTGGATGCGGCGGCACGCCCTCATCCCGCTGCCTCGCACCGCCCGGAAACGAGACCGGACCGGCGTGGTGCAACAGCAGAAACGGATCGACATGTTGCAGCCGGGCATGGGGCAGCGGCTGCTTGACCACGAAGCCGCCCATATCCACCTGCTGCGCCCGAACGGGCATGTGTACGGTTCTCATGGTGTTCACGTCGAATTTCTGTTGGCTTCTCGGACGGTCTTCAATTCCCCAGCCTTAAAGTCGTTCTCCGCGTGCAGACGAGCACCACGTTGTCATCTACCGGGTGGACCTTACGGCTCGTCACTCCCACCATGACGTCCATCCCTATTGCATGAACAAGGTGCCCCTCAGCCGTTGAAAGGCACGTTTGGGCGTCGCTGCGCCCCTGAAGACCACGCATCCAACCCGTTCCCGCCATGTACCCTACGTTGCGCCCGTATACTGTTCTGACAGCCCTATTCCTTCTGTTTTCGGCCTGTCAGACGGACCCAGGCACTGATCGGGCTGGTCAGGCCCCCGCGCCGCAAGGCGATCCGGTTGCCTCGAATACCGCGTTGGCAGACGATCGATTCTATGAAGTAGACACGCAGCATTCGCTGCTCGATTTCACGGCGCGGCATATCGGTTTCGGCCGCGTCCGCGGTACGTTCAACGACTGGAATGCCGCAGCCATTCTGCCCGGTGGGCGCCTCGAAGATGCCTACGTGGAGGTGACCATCCGCGTGGCATCGATCGATACTCAGAATCCGGGTCGGGACGGCCTTCTGCAGGAGCAGTTTTTCGATGCTGCGTCCTATCCCCTCATCCGGTTCTCAAGTACTGAGATCGACCTCAATGGAGATTCAGGACGCATGCATGGCCGTCTCACCATAAAAGATGTGACGCGCGACGTAACGCTCGATTTTGACGTGGTCTCCATGCACACGCTGGATCAGTGGGAAAACCAGCGCATGGTCCTCGAGAGCCGCCTGACCCTTGACCGTAATGATTTCGGTGTCGTCTATGCAGACAACGATTTCTGGAATGGCATTGTCAGCGACCGGATTGACATCGATCTCAGCATCGGGTTTTCGGAATACAATGCGCTGAACGACGTGTTTCCCTGGCGCGACAGCCAGGTCAGCACGTACATCCGTGACCATGTAGACTCCGATGGGTGGGATGCCGTGCGCGCGGCTGTGGTCGGTTTCAACGACGATCCGGACAGTCCGGTCCGCGTATCACTCCGCGATCTGCAGCGTATTTCCACCGCCTTCATGCAGCAGGAGCGGCACGACGACGCGCGCAACGCAACCGCGTTGTCGATAGATCTGCTGGCATCCGAGCCGGAACAGGATCCGGCGCTCCAGGCCGATTTCCACCTCGTAGCGGCGCAGAATGCCATACGGGCCGGCGCCGACCCCGGGCCGCACCTTCGTGCGGCCCGGTCGTTGGCGCCGGCCCATCCGCTGCTCGTTGCGCTCGAGCGCTACGCCGCGGAATGAGCGTTACTTCGGCCGCTCCAGTACGGGAAGGTTGAGCGCCGCCATCCGGGACTCGAACTCGGGAATGCGCATGTCCATGATGGCCGTGAGCCGACCGAGTTCCTCGTCGATCTGGGCGACCAGCTCATCACGAACCGCATACGACTGATTGGTCGGGCGATGGTTGCCGCCCGCCACCACGCCGCCAACGGCCGCCAGCTTGTTGTTCAGCCGGATCGGAAAGTTGAGAGGATCCTGTCCGGAGCGGTTCTTCGTCTGGTAGAGCGCCTCCTCAATCGCCGTCATGTCAGCCGAAATACTGTCCGCCATGGTCTTGATCTCGTCGCGCTCCGCCGCATCCACAGGAATCCGGCCCACGAGATCCTTCATCTGCGTGCGCATGGCGCGGATGTTCTTGATGGCCTCGTGCGTTTCGGTCAGTTTGTCGCGCACATCGATCAGGAAATCGAACTGTTCCTGGTAGTCGGCGAGCGTCGACTCCGAACGCGGGTCGGGCTGAATGGCAAATCCGACGTCCGTCGAGTCCTCGCCAACAATGAGGCGTGCCCGGTAGCTGCCCGGCACGGCCTGTGGACCGCGTACCGAACCTGCCCACATGATGAGGCCGGGGAACGATTCGGCGTCCTCGTAACGCATGTTCCAGTCGAACTGGTTGAAGCCAGCGCCCGACGGGACGTCGTCTTCCTCGAAGGTCTTTATGACGGCGCCGTCCGTTTCAAGGATCCGGAGCGTGAGCTTTTCGTCGTGCGCTTCGGCGGCCGCATCCGAGAGCCAGTAGCGCAGGCGTACGCTCCCCTCGGCGCCGAGCGTGATGGGGTGCGGCTCGGGGAACAGATACGCGCCGTCCGAACCCGTGCCGGACCCCGCAGCGGAACGGGCATCCGATCCCGCCACGGCATGCACCGGCGACAGGTCATCCATGATCCAGAATGAGCGGCCCTGCGTACCGATGACAAGGTCGTTGTCGCGCCACTCGAGGTCGGTGATCGGGACAATGGGCAGGTTCAGCTGGAACGCCTGCCAACTCGCCCCGTCGTCGAACGATACGTACATCCCGCTCTCCGTGCCGGCGTAGAGCAGACCCTCCACGCTGCGATCGGCCTCGATGGCGCGCGTAAAGTGAAGCGGATCAATACCGCGTGTGATTTTCGCCCACGAAGCGCCGTAATCTTCCGTTTTGTAGAGGTACGGGGCGAAGTCATCCGACTTGTAGCGCGTGCCGGCTACGTACAGCCCGCCCGCGTTGAAAGGGTCCAGGACCATGTCGTTGACCTGCATCCACTCGGGAAACATGGAGGCGGGCGGTGTGACGTCGATCCACGACTGCCCCCCATCGCGGGTAATATGAATGAGGCCGTCGTCCGAACCCGTCCAGATCACGCCTTCCTCTTCGCCCTCGATGAACGTGAAAATAGTCGCGTAGTACTCGACTGCCGTGTTATCCTTCGTGATGGGGCCGCCCGACGGGCCGAGTGTGGACGGATCGGCGCGCGTCAGATCGGGCGACAAGGCTTCCCAGGACTGCCCCTCATTGTCCGTCTTGAAGAGCACGTTCGCGCCTGTCAGCACGCGGCCCGGCACGTGGCGCGAGTAGCGGATGGGGAAATTCCACTGGAACCGGTATTTGTAGTCTTCGGCGCCGTGTCCCATGGGGTTGTCCGGCCACACGTTCACATTTCGTGACTGGCGCGTGTCGTGATCGAGCCGCTGCAGATACCCCCCGTAGGACCCGCCAAAGACGATGTCCGGGTTCTCCGGGTTCGGCGCCAGCCAAGCGCTCTCGCCGCCCGCTGTCGACTCCCAGTCATTCTCACTTCCCGTCGACGTATGCAGAATCCGAACGGTCGAATTATCCTGCTGCCCCCCGTAAATCCGGTACGGGAAATGGTCGTCGGTGGTCACGCGGTAAAACTGCGCCGTCGGCTGGTTGTGGTACGTGCTCCACGTCTCGCCGCCGTTGTAGGTCACCTGCGCGCCGCCGTCATCGCCCACAATGATGCGGTCGGCATTCTCCGGTGCAATCCAGAAATCGTGGTGATCTCCGTGCGGCGTCCGAACCCGCTTGTACGTTTCCCCACCATCCTTCGAGTGCCAGAGGCCCACGTTCAGCACCCACACATCGTCCTCATCCTCGGTGCCGGCGTACATGCGCGTGTAATACCAGGCCCGCTGGCGCAGATTCCGGTCCTCGTTGATACGCCGCCAGTTCTCGCCGCCATCCTCGCTCCGGAATACGCCGCCCTCGTCGTGCTCCACAATGGCCCACACCCGGTCCGGATTGACGGGCGATACCGTAACCCCAATGATGCCAAGTACGCCTCCCGGCAACCCGTTGTCCCCGTTGGTCAGCTCCGTCCACGTATCGCCGCCGTCCGTCGACTTCCAGAGCCCCGAGTCCTCGCCGCCTGAGGACAGTTCGTACGGCGACCGGGACACTTCCCACATCGATGCGTAGAGTACGCGCGGATTCGTCGGATCCATGACGAGATCGACCGCACCAGCCTTGTCGCTCACGAACAGGATCCGCTCCCACGACTCGCCCCCATCTTTCGAGCGGTACACGCCGCGCTCGTTGTTCGGCCCGAACAGGTGGCCCATGGCCGCCGCGTAGACCAGATCCGAATTTTTCGGGTGGATGCGAACGCGCGCGATGTGCCGGGAATCTTCGAGCCCGATCTGCCGCCACGTCTTTCCAGCATCGACCGATTTCCACACGCCGTAGCCATGCGACACGTTGCCCCGAAGGGTCTTCTCGCCGCCTCCCACATAAATCACATTGTGGTCCCATTCGGACACGGCAACAGCGCCGATGGACCCGCCGAAGAAGCCGTCCGAAATCGAGTGCCAGGACTCCCCTCCGTCGGTCGTCCGGAACACACCACCGCCGGTAGCACCCATGTAATAGAGGTCAGGCTTGCCCGGGACGCCCGTTACGGCGGCGCTGCGGCCGCCGCGGTTTGGGCCTACGAACCGGTATTCAAGGCCTTCCAGCAGCGCAGGGTCTACGTTCTGAGCCGAGACTGGCAAGGGCGGTAGCATCAATAAAACGGCGAGTAGAAACAAGCCGCCTTCCATGAGGCGGGACATGAATGCAGGAATTCCGGTCATGATGGGAATAAGGCAGTTGGTGGATCGGGACAGGAATGATCGGCTCCAAACTTATGCATGCCAGCCCGATCTTGCACCATCGAATTGGAACATGTATTGTATGTCATGACAGAACTCTCCCTTTCCCGGAATGCGGCGCGGCGCTGGTTGCTACCCGTGGCGCTCGTACTGCTCGCCGCCCATCTGCTCGTGATGATGTACCACTACTGGGCGGGCGACATCCCGTGGCTCATCCGGCAGCTCGTGGCGCTCGATGAGGAAAACAATCTGCCGACGTGGTACTCGAGTTTTCTGCTGCTCGTGGCGTCGATGGTGCTCCTCTTGAAGCGCGCGACAGTCCAAATAGGCAGCGGTGCCACGAGCGCATCCCAGGGCCGGAAAGAAGAACGTTTCTGGAGCGTACTCGCCGCCGGCTTCCTCGTGCTCGCCATGGACGAGGTCGCGGGCCTGCACGAATCGTTCCATTCGGCTGTGGACACGCTCTGGGTCTGGCCGGCCGCCGCGCTCGTTGCCGCATGCGCCCTCTATTTTGTACCGCTCCTGCGCTCGCTTCCCCGCCGCACCATGCTGCTCTATGTGCTCTCTGGCGCTATTTTCGTCGGCGGCGCGCTCGGCGTCGAAATCATCGGCGCCCCGATGGACGCCGACACGCTGGCCTACGAAATCACGGTGTTCATCGAGGAAAGCATGGAAATGACGGGCGTCATTTTGTTCATCGATACGACGCTCCAATCCATGGAAAACAGCCGTGGAACGTGGCTCGTGCGCTGACGCACGAGTCACTCGCGGGGCCGAGCTGAATCTTTGCTCGGATACGCCCCGTAGACCCGTCCGTCCACGTGTCCGCCCAGGACCGCCTGACCACTGGGAGCCTCGCCCGGGCAGCTCGTCCTGCAGTATTGGATGGAAGCCATACATGGGCAACTATCCGGTCCTCCCGCGTTTCATCGATGCGGAACGATGCGTACCCGAGCGGAATGCACGCCTCTGGTTACTCCACTGGTTACTCCACCACGTTCACGAAAAACGCCTCCGGCTGCTCAGTGACTCCGGCAAGCCGCATGGCGAGTCCCAGCAGGTCGGACGCCATGTATTCGGCCACGCCCTCCGGATCGGAAACGCCGAACATCATGTAGACGTCGTTACGGTCTCCCAGCGGATGCGTGACGAGCATGGTATGCACGCCCACATCAAGGCGCGCCCGTTCGTGTCCGCGAAACGTGCTGTGCCACCGGTCGAAATCGCTTACCGGATGGCGCACAACGAGACGCGTCGCAAAATATTCCGTGTCCGGATAGACGATGCCAGGCGCCAGGATGTCGGTGATGAGTTCGCCCTGGACACCCGCAAAATCCATACTCCGTGCGGTTTCGGGCGCCTTGAGCCAAGCGGCGGCCGCGGCTGAATCGCGTGCGGTCATGAGCAGGAACACCAGATTGGGCATGGACTCGCCCTGCATGACGAGTTCCTCCTCAATGCCCATGTCCAGGCGCGCGGGCGCCTGGTCCGTGAAGCGGGCGTGCCATTCATTGAAATCGGCTACCTCGTGAACGACAACGACGCGGGCTCCCTCCTCAGGCAAGAACGTGGTCGGCTCCGGGTTGGCTCCGCACCCGGCGAGCAGCGCCACGGCGGCGGGTATCAGAGTCAAAAAGCCTATGGCATACATGCGGCGCATGGTGGTTACCTCCAACACGTGATGGGAACAGATCTACACCCGTAGTATCCCCACCGCAGCGCGCCCCTGCGTGCTGTATGTCCCGACTTCGACTGTAGGGGAAATTCCCATACCGGGCGCCTGTGGTCAGCGGGCAACGCCGATCAGCGCACCGGCTCCAACTCGGGAAGCCACGCCAGGTCCACGCGGCTGAGCGCCTCGGCATAGGCCGCCCATTCGGTGTCAATCAGCCGGTTCACCCGCTCGTTGAAGGTATCTATCGCCAGCCGCGCCTGTGAAAGGGCAATGTCCTCGGGCGTGCTCGGAGGCCGATTGCTCGAGAAAATGTACCCACGCGCCGTCCCCAACGTATTGGATACGGTGTGGGGACTGCGGAAAATACCCTGCTTCCCGGTTTCGCCGAAGAAATCATCCATCAGGACCTTCACGCTGTCTGTCACAACGCTTCCCAGATCGCGCGCCTGGACGGACAACGAATCCGGGCGATCCTTGAGTTTTGTCTTCACCTCGTCCATCGCCTCCTGCATGTCGCGGAGCCGCGTCGTGGCATCGGCAGCCGACGCTGCCAGTTCCTCGTACGATGCGTAAAGCGCCAGGCGCGCCTCGGCGGCCACCCGGTCAAAGTCGCGCCGTGGGTCGGGAGCCACCGTGAGTTCGGTTTCGGAAGAATCGTCGCCCAGCGCAACCCGGACCGTATACGCTCCCGGCAGCACGCGGGCGCCGCTGGGCTCGGGCGCATCCTCGCGCGGCGCCGAGCGGCTCGGACCCCGCACGCCCTTCTGCGTCATGGACCAGAACATCCGGTTCATGCCCTGCTCGGCTGGCCCATCCAGGGTGCGAATGACCTCATCGCCCTCCAGAATTTCGATTTTTACCTCATCCATCTGCTTCTTCACCGAGTCGGCGAGCGTGCTGTCTACATGCACCGAGTAGGTGATCATGGCGCCGCCCGGCCGGTTGGATCCGGCATACATGGCATCGCCAATGAAACGTGTCCCGGTGGCCTGGATGGTGCTCGCCTGGTAGGCGATGGGCGGATCGTAGACGTGGATGGGCGCCGCAAGCAGGTCGGCACCCTCGGCGGCCAGTGCCCGGAGCGGCCGGATATCGTCGAGTACCCACGCCGAACGACCGAATGTGCCAATGACCAGGTCGTGTTCGCGGGGATGGATGACCATGTCGATGGTCGATGCGGTCGGGTAGCCCTGGGTCCACTTCGTCCACGTCTTGCCGTCGTCTATCGTCACATACAAACCGAATTCCGTGCCCATGAAGGCCAGACGCGGTTCGACTGGATCCTGCACGTAGGACAACGCAAACCCGTACACGGTGCTGGCATCTGCCAGGCGCTCGAACGTGCGTCCGTAGTCGCGCGTGCGGTACACATACGGCTCCCAGTTATTGCGACGGTGATCTTCAATGATGACCACTGCCTCCGCTGCATGGTGCAGCGAGGGCTTTATCTGCTTGACCCACGAGCCCTCGGGCACGCCCCGAAGACGGGGCGCGACGTTGGTCCAGGACTCGCCACCGTCACGCGAGAGCTGAATATTGCCATCGTCCGTGCCAACCCACAGGATGCCTTCCTCCACGGGCGAAACACCAATAGATACAATCGTGGTATGGTTCTCTGCCTGTGTGACATCGTATGTCAAACCGCCTGACTCCAGCTGCTTCTGCTTTTCCGGATCGTTGGTCGTGAGGTCCGGGGACATGATTTCCCAGCTCTGCCCGCGGTCCGTACTGCGGTGCAGGTACTGGCTGCCGAACCAGATGGTGGCCGGGTCAAAGGGATCCTGCGCGAAGGCCGCATCCCAGTTGAACCGAAGGAATTCCCCCTCTGGATGCAGCGGCTTGATCCGGCTCGAATTGCCCGTCTCCCTGTCGAAACGTGAAATGCTTCCCCCCTGGCTCATGGCATACCCGAACCGGCTGTCTTCCGGGTCGGCACTCACATCGAATCCATCTCCGAAGGCCACTTCCTGCCAGTAACTGTTGCGGATGCCGCCGCTTTTCCAGACGTACGCCGGGCCGACCCAGGATCCGTTGTCCTGCATGCCGCCCATGACGTTGTAGGGAAAGTCGTCGTCCACATTGATGTGGTAGAACTGTGCGAGCGGCAGGTTCTCGACGAAGCGCCACGTGCGCCCCTTGTCATACGTAATGGACATACCCCCGTCGTTGCCTTCCACGATGAAGTCCGGATCGACAGGCGACACATAGAACGCATGATGATCAGGATGGATGCCATTCTGGCTGTATCCGGCCTGCCACTGACTGAAGCTGCGGCCACCGTCTTCGCTGACATGGATGAACGTCCCCGGACGGTAGACCCGATTCTCGTTCTCCGGATCGACAAAAATATCCGCGTAGTAGAACGGGCGGCCGTTTACGCCGTCGTCGTCATTGACTGTCTTCCAGGAAGCCCCGCCGTCGTCCGAGCGGTAGAGCGCATTCTTTTTGGCTTCGACAAGGGCGTAGACCACCTCCGGCTCGTTGTGCGCGAAAGCCAGCCCCGTGCGGCCGAGCACGCCTTCCGGCAGGCCGCGATCGGAGGTCATTTTCGTCCACGTGCGCCCGGCATCCCACGTCTCCCAGAGCCCCGAACCCTCACCTCCCGAATGGAAGAACCAGGGCCAACGACGAAATTCCCACATGGCGGCAATCAGGTGATTGGGGTTGGATGGGTCCATGACGAGGTCTCCAACACCCGTTTTTTCGTTCACGTAGAGGGAGCGCTCGAGCGTCTGGCCTCCGTCGCGGGTCACATACACGCCGCGCTGCTCCGTTTCCCCCCAGGCAGGTCCCTGAACGCCGATGAATGCCACATCCTCGTTCGTTGGGTGCACCAGGATCCGGTGGATATTTCGCGACTCCTTGAGCCCCAGGTGCTGCCAGGAAGAACCGCCGTCGATGGTTTTGTAGAGGCCGCCACCGGATGACTGGCTGTTGCGCGGATTGCCTTCGCCCGCTCCCACCCATACGACATCCGGATTGGGCTGGAATATGGCAACGGAGCCAATACTGTGATCCGGCTCTTCGTCGAAGACGGGCTTCCAGTCCACACCGCGGCTGGTCGACACCCAGAGGCCCCCCGATGCCGTGCCAGCCCAGATCACCGACGGATCGCTGTGAACGGCATCGATCGCGGTCACGCGGCCACTCATGCCTGCCGGACCCACGTTGCGCGGCTTCATGGCGCTGAACAGATCCATATCGAGCGACTGCGCGGACGCCGTGGGCGTGGACAGGGCAGCCGCGACCAATAGCACGAATAGCGCGGCCGATGCAGAAAGGACGGGGAACAGGTGTCGCATGGAATTTGGTAAGGCTGGTGAAATCAATTTTTTTTCGGACGGTCATCCAGGTGGCCAGGCTTCCACACACCCCGGGCCACCTCGGGGATGAAAGAATCGAGGTTTTCGGGCCGCCAGGCAATGCGGCGCCCCTGTTCGGCGCTCATGTACGCCGTCATGAGCATTTCGGTAATTTCAAGACCTGCATGGAAGTCCAGGACCGGCTGCACGCCATCCACAAAACAGCGCACCATATGCCGGTTTTCGTCTTCGTAGCCGTACTCGGCGGCCTCGTTTCCGACGAATGGCATATCTCCCTGCTCCGCATTCTGCTTTTCGACAAGGTCTTCGCCCGCCCGACCCGTGACGTTGCGGCTCAGGAAAACCGTCCCGCCCGCATCCAGCGAATTGATACGAAGCGAATACTCGGGCCCCAGAAGCTCGGACGAGAGCCGGAGCCCGGCCCCGACATAGCTCCAACTGGTGGTCATTTCGGCGATAAGGGGGTGATTCTGTTCGTCGACATACTCAATGGTCGCACGGGCGAAATCTTCTGCGGGTTGCTGTGCGTAGTCCATGCCGTACTGCTCGCGGAGTATTTCGGCGTACTCCGGCCGGGTCCATTTGAGCGATGCGATGTGACCCGTCACCGCGATGGGTCGAATGGACGCGCGTGGAGCGCCCGGGCGCGTGAGCAGGAAGCGGGCTACTTCCACTGAGTGGCACATCATGTCGTTCAGCACGCCGCCGCCCTGCCGTATACCGTCCCAGAACCAGGGTGCATGCGGCCCGGAATGCTCTTCGGCCGCGCGGGCCAGGTAGGGCCTGCCGCTGAGCGCCGCGCCACGCCTCCACGCCAACTGGCGACCCCGCACGAGTGACGGGGAAAACACCTGGTCTTCGAGGTATCCGTGCAACAGACCGGATTTTTCGACGAGTTCGACGACGCGCTTGGCTTCTGCCACGTTTCGGGCCAGCGGTTTTTCGCATGCCAGTCCCGTGAGCGTTCCCACACCGCGCTCGAGCGCATCGACAATTTCCTCCATGTTCTCGACGCGCGTATGATTGGGTCCGCAGATCCACAGGCAGTCGATGTCCGGACTGGCTATCATGTCCGTGATGGATGCGAAGGCTCGCGCTTCGCCCACCCGGTATTCGTTCGCCAAACGGGCGGCTTCTTCGGCATGCGCCTGGTTCGGGCTCCATACGCCTCGGATATCCGCCTCGCGCACGGCCTGCCACGAGCGGATGTGGAACTGGGTCATGAAACCGCTGCCAATGAATCCTATTCCGAGGGGTTTATTGCTGGGCACAGCGCACACAGTGGGTTGATGGGGGCATTAGAGGCGTGTTGAAGATAGGGCGCGGTACATTTCAAAAACGCGGATTGACCACGTTGTTGAATACAGATCCGAACCGGTAACTGAACCCGAAGTCCAATTCGTACTCGAAGCTCGTCGGAAGATTGACCCGGCCCAGTAGAATGTCTTCGTCCGATGCTTCGGACTGCGGCAGGTAGATCTGGTCGTTGACCGACGATATTTCGCCGCCGACATTGAACGTGAGCCCGCGTACAATACGGAAAAAGACCGATGCGCCGAGCCGGACGCGGTTGAGATCGGTCAGGGATTTGTCGAAATCGGTCAGGAACGACTCCAGCTGCAGCCGCGCATTGGCATTTCCCCACGGACGGGAAAACTCGAGCCGCGCCGAAAACTGCTGCTGCATGACCGTTTCACTGAGCCTGTTGAAGACGGTCACATTGTCATAATTGAAATGACGGAGATTGAGTTCATACTGGAAGCGGATTTCGCGCTGCGACGACTCACTGTAGGGATAAATGTTGTATTCAATGGCGGGGGACGCGGATACCGAGTATTCGATGTTCCGGCTCGTACTGGTTTCCGAAAAGACGGTACCGCCGGCCGCCCAGTGATCTCCAATGCTCTTCGCGACCAGTCCGAAGAAGGAGCCGTCCCAGCGGATGTTCGAAACGGTCCCGCCCGTCACGTCAAAATTGCTTTCGCGGTATGTGAAACGTCCATTTGTCCGGATTTTCCATGCTTCGGTGATCCGATTGGCCGACAGGTTCGTGCTGATGCGGACAGAGTTGCTGCTCTCTTCCGCCTCGTAGTTGCCGCTGGCTCCCACGTTGAACACCCAGAAGTTCCACGGATCGTCTGTCGGCGTCACGGCATCGGCGAGCGTCTCGCCGACCAGTTCATCGACGATGATGGAAACGCGGTCACCCACACGGGTTCGGACCACAAACGGGATGACGCCCCGTTCAATGGCCCGCGTGAGCGCCGCACGCACCTCGTTCTCGGAGTCGTTCACGCTCGTCGATTCCGTCAGCGAATACCTGAGGTCTGAAAAATTGTCTTGCCCAATGAACTCCAGGTTGTACGTACGCCCACCGGAGCCCGAGGACTGCGAGGTGACCAGCAGATGAAGGTCACTACCCACGCGGTCCACGACATGGTTCACGTAACTCAGCTCCCGTCGGATGAATTCGGAGTCGCAGCGCGTCTGCTGGCAATCGAGGAAGAGGTTGATGGTGGCCGGTCGCGTATCCTGGGCCTGGGCGGACGAGGCAAGCAGGGCAGACGAGGCAAGCAGGGCGACAGCCAGTAGCGCGGCGGACAGCACCGCGAGCGGGGCGGCCGTTCTCGCGGTAATCGCAGCACGAATCAGCATGGAGGGCGTGGTATAAAATGGGAAGAGCCTGGCCTCTCAGCCAAGCTCTTCCCGGACAAACCGCCTTGAGACGCATCCTGGATGAACAAGAGTGTGCCTCGGTGAAGAGTATCGGCCGCAGTCGAAACTACCTTAAGTGACGACGCTCGATTGCGAATGATTGCATGGATGGGATAGGTTCATGCGTTCTTCGCATACCAGCCAATCGTCGCTCGGGTCCCCGTCACACAATGTCATCGGGTGAAATCCCTGCCGCCGGGCCGCGCAGGCGCAGCATGCGGGCAGCAAGGCGAAGCAGCCCTGTCGGCAGCCGGGACAGGGTGTGCTGCGTACCGAGTTTACGGAGACCGTCTGTCCAGGTCGGATAGGCGACAATGAGACTACCCAGGGCGGACAGCGATACCTTGTTCTGCATGGCCAGACCAACTGTGCCCAGCAGTTCGCCGGCGCGCTCGGCGACGAGGGTGGCGCCCAGTATGCGGCCCCGCCGGGTGGCCTGAATCTGCAGAACCCCTTCCGGGTGCCCGTCGGTCACGGCGCGGTCCAGGCTGGACAGGGGCAGGGACCATGTTTTCACGTCTTTCCCTTCGGCACGGGCGCGCGCCGCCTCGGCCGAAGACATGCCGAGCGACGCACACTCGGGGTGCGTGTAGACAACTTTGGGGATCGCCCTGCTGTCGTACTTCTGCGGAAACCGGAGCACGGCATGCACGGCCGCGGCGCGCGCCTGTGCGCCGGCTGCGTGTGTGAACAGGTCCCGACCGGTGACGTCGCCTGCTGCGTAGACACGCCGGTTCGACGTACGGCCAGCGGCATTTGTCTTCACAAATCCGCCAGTTGTCGCGATGCCCGCCTGCTCCAGGCCCATGGCGTCCGTCGCGGGCGCCCTGCCGGTCGCCACAAGCAACATGTCTGCTTCGAGTTCGAGGATTTCGCCGTTCTCGTGCGCACGTTCGGCGGTGACCCGCACGGACCTTCCAACGCGGGCGTGTTCCACACGCGTAACAGTCGTGCCAGTGAGCACTCGGACGCCATCCCGCTCCAGCACCGGCATCATGTGCTCGGCCCACAGCGGATCTCCCGCCGGCAGTATGCGGTCTTCGCGCTCCACCAGCGTGACCTCCACACCCATCCGGGCACACGCCTGGCCGAGCTCCACACCCACCGCTCCGGCTCCCAGAATGAGGAGTCGGTCGGGGATGGTTCGCATCTCGAAAAAAGAATGGGTGGTTTCAAAGGAAATATCCTCCAGACCATGCACCGGGGGTAGGGCCGGGCGCGTACCCGCACACAGAATGAATCGGCGGGCCGTTATGTCCCGTGTACCTCCCTCGGCGTCCTCTACCACGATCGCGCCCGGCCCCGTGAAGCGGGCGCGCCCAAAACAGACCTCCATGCCGAGCGCCTCGAAGCGCTCGGGCGTATCGGCATGCTCATAGATCTGCTGGCGAATGGCTCGCAGACGAGCAGGCAGGTCGTCGCGGCGCAGGTCGCCGCATCGCACCAATTCTGCAAGGGAGAGCAGGGCCTTGCTCGGAACGCATCCGAACCACGTGCAGTCACCACCGAGCCTGTCGGCTTCGACGAGGAGCGTACTAGCCCCCAGGCTGACGGCCGTGGCCGAGGCGGTGAGCCCAGCGGCGCCTCCCCCTATGACGACCACATCATAGTCGGTCTGTTTCAAAATGGATCGTTTCATTTGTGTAGACGGGTACAAACCTGTGGGCGCGACCCGCGTAAGACGACGGGTTCATGCATCTGTTCGACCAACCAGGAATTTCGTTTCATGCGGGAAAAGATTGCCCACGCGCTCACCACGAATGTGATCCGTGACTCGGGTGCAACTCCGGGAGTGCCGTGCAGATGCAACCAGTCCGAGCTGGCATCGCTTGGCGCGCCGCGCAGTGTCATCCACTTTTTGCAGCGGACCCTGGCGCGACGGGCCCAGATAGAGGTTTCGGAGCGTTTTTCCGGTTCGTTCGACTGGTTTGACATGTCAGGAGACAGCGTACAGGCGGCACTGGATAATCTGCGCCATGTGGTCACGGAAGCGGCCCAGTTTCCAGCAGATGAGTGGCCCAAAGCCGTGAATCATGCCGTAGGTACCATGCTCGACTACCTGATAGATCCGGTACCCACGCTGCTCGATTTCTGTTATGCGGGCGGTTCGGCGGCCGTCTCCGTGGGGGATCTGCGCAGGCGGGCGGGCTACTTCCGGGAATATCCATACGTAGAACAGGCCGTTCAGGCCTATACACAGAAAAAGGGCGACAAGCGCGTGTCGCGACAGGAACTTCAGACGACGCTCAACCATGTCGTCAGGCAGTACACGGCGGATTTTTCGGTCGATGACTGGATGCGTACACTGGAGCCCCTCCTCGAATTCGTACACGTCTCGGGACATGTCGATGGCGGATTGCCGGTGGCGTTTGTAATCGATTTCCTGGCCGCTCATCACAGACCTGACGTGGCGAGCTTCGTGGAGGTAGAGGCACGAATGGCCAAAGCGGACATGATTTCAGCGGGAACGCTCAGGCGACTCGTGGTAGAGGCCTTGGAGACCGCTCGGGAGCAGGCGGAGGCCGCGGCTCGAGAAGAGGCGGCGGCGGAGCGTGCGAGGATTGACGCTGCCAGGCAGCCTGAAACCGACACGGCTTCGCTGAAAAGGACCGGTGCGGCACCCGGCCACGCGCAACACCGTTCGTCGGATAAGGGCGCTTCGAAGCCGCTCTGGCAGCAGTACGCCGAGCAGCACGAGCACGACACGGACTCCGGCCACGCAGACAACACGGACTCTGGCCAGGCAGGCGGCACGTCATCTGCCCCGCTCTGGAAATCATTTCAGGACCGACTGCAGCCGTCCGCGGGGCCAGGGTCCCCGTCCGCGGGGCCGGGATCGTCGTCCGCACCGTTAGGCGAGCTTCCAGATGCCGTCCTTGACGTGCTGGGACGAGCGAGCGGGCAGACAGACCATTTTATTGCCACGCTGTTCAAGGGCGACCGTTCTTCCTTTGAGGATGTCATCCGGCGCCTGCAGACGGCCGGATCCTGGTCGGCGGCCAGCACCATCCTGGCCCGGGACGTCTTCAAGCGCTTCGATGTCGACATCTATTCGGATGACGCCGTGGCCTTCACGAACGCCGTGGAAGCACGGTATTCGGAATGAAAAACGGTACTCGGAATGAAACACCCCTCTGGCCCCGTCCCTGAAATCCACTTCTGACCAGCTTCCAAACGAAGACCATGTCCACCCACGACAAATTGTACGCTGATCTCGAGGCGCGTCAGGCCGAAGCCCGGTTGGGTGGTGGCGAAAAGCGCATGGCGAAGCAGCATGAGAAAGGAAAACTGACGGCCCGTGAACGGCTTGATGTACTGCTGGACCGGGATTCGTTTGTCGAGCTCGGTATGTTCGTCCGGCACCAGACGAAAGATTTTGGTCTGGAGGACAACCGGCCGTACGGGGATGGGGTTGTCACAGGTTACGGACGGATTGACGGACGGCTCGTGTATGTCTACTCACAGGACTTCACCGTATTCGGGGGTTCGCTGGGGGAGGCGAATGCCCGAAAAATCGTGAAAATCATGAACCTGGCGCTCGAAAACGGTGCACCCATCATCGGCCTCAATGACTCCGGTGGCGCCCGCATCCAGGAAGGAGTGGCGTCCCTCGGTGGCTACGCGGATATTTTTCTGCTCAACACCCTCGCCTCCGGAGTGGTGCCCCAGATATCTGCCGTCATGGGTCCGTGTGCGGGCGGCGCCGTCTACAGCCCTGCTATCACGGATTTCGTGTTCATGGTACAGGGCACGAGCTACATGTTTGTGACGGGTCCAAACGTGGTAAAGACCGTCACACAGGAAAATATTTCGTCGGAAGAGTTGGGCGGTGCACAGACGCACGCATCCAAAAGTGGCGTTGCGCACCGGGCCTGCCCGAACGAAGTGGACTGTCTGATGTCCATCAGGCAACTCATGGGATACATCCCCTCCAACTGCGAAGAACCTGCGCCCTTGGCCGGCGCGCCCGTTGGTCCGTCCGAAGAGGATGCGGCTTCGCTCAATGACATGGTACCCACGAATCCGAACAAGCCGTACGACATGCACGGCGTGATTGGACGGATTATAGACCGGGATTCGTTTTTTGAAATACATCCCGACTTTGCAGCGAACATCATTGTGGGATTTGCCCGCCTTGAAGGCCAACCGGTGGGAATCGTGGCGAACAATCCTGGTGTGCTCGCAGGCGTACTGGACATAGACTCCTCGGTCAAAGGAGCCCGCTTCGTCCGATTCTGCGATGCCTTCAACATTCCGCTCGTCGTCTTCGAGGACGTCCCGGGCTTCATGCCGGGGACCGACCAGGAGTGGCGCGGCATTATTCGCAACGGGGCCAAACTGCTCTATGCCTTCTGCGAGGCCACGGTCCCAAAAATGACCATCATTACGCGGAAGGCTTACGGGGGCGCGTATGACGTGATGAACTCGAAGCACATTCGGGGCGACCTGAATCTGGCGTGGCCAACCGCGGAAATTGCCGTTATGGGACCGAAAGGGGCCGTGGAAATCATTTACCGCAACGAATTGTCGGCATCGGACGACCCGAAGGCCACCGAGGAACGGATCACGGAGGAATACCGGCAGCGGTTTGCCAATCCGTACGTGGCAGCCGAATATGGATTTGTGGACGACGTGATCAAACCATCTGACACCAGAGGGCGCCTTGTGGACGGGCTTCGGATGCTGCGCAACAAGGTGGTCCGTAACCCTAAACGCAAGCACGGCAACATCCCCCTCTGATTGAAACCACGGAATGGAATGACTGCATTACAACGCCTTGTCATGCAGTCACTTGCAATTGCACTTGAATGCAAAGCCTGAACGCACTATCCTGTGCCAACCTCCATCAAAACCGGACGACGCGTGAAGCCCCGTAGAGAACCGACCATCCTGCTCACACTGGCGCTGACCCTTCTCCTGTTTCCGGGTGTGCCCGCGAGCGCACAGGACCGGACGCCGGCGCAAACGACCCCCTCCACGGAGCGGATCACTCTTCTGCCTCCGGACAGCCTCAAAACGACCCGCATGGCAGATCTGCTGCTGCAGTTGCATGGCGGCGGTTCTGACGGCTCCGAGGCCGATTTTCTGGAGCGGCTTTCCGCGCTGTATGCGCACCAGTCCGATCTCATGGCATCCATTGCCCGGGGGGATGATGATGCGGCCGTAGCATCTGTCGAAGCCGCCATGCGCGAATTGGGCCAATTGGCGGTGCACAAGGAGTTTCTGGAGGATCCCCGCTTTACCCACGCCTACCGGACCATTGTAGCCGAGTACGAGCGTATTTACGGCCCGGCCGATACCCTCTTCGTCGCATTTGGAGACATTTTTGAGCTCCGAAACGACATGTTTACCGCGCTGGAAGCCGTGCAGGATCCGCTCCTTGAAGACGTCGTTCCCCAGTCGTTGCAGCCCGTGGGTACGACCGTGCCCATGACGATGAACCGCCTGGTGGAGAATTCCATGGAGTTCCTGCTCAAAGAGCGCCGGGAGGTACTGTTGACATGGATTCGACGTGCGGACACGTATTTCCCCATGGTGGAAGATATTTTCCAGGAGGAAGATATTCCCGACGAGTTGAAATACTTGTCCATGATTGAGTCCGGGCTGAACCCGAGGGCCCGAAGCTGGGCGGCAGCCGTAGGCATGTGGCAATTTGTGGCCGCCACGGGCCGGGCCTATGACCTGAATGTCAACGCCTGGGTCGATGACCGGATGGATCCGGAGCTGTCCACGCGGGCCGCTGCCCGCCACCTGAAATGGCTGTATGGATTCTACGGTGAGGATTGGCACGTAGCGCTTGCAGGCTACAACTGCTCGCCCCGCTGCATCCGGCGTGCCGAGCAGCGCGCCCGAGCCACGGGGATTGACAATCCCACATACTGGGACATGTACCCGTACCTGCCGCGTGAGACCCGCAATTACGTACCCATGTTCATCGCCACGTCGCTGATTGCGTCGAACCCGCAGGCCTATGGCCTCGACCCCACGGATCGTGGACCGCAGTACGCGTACCACGTCGTACCGGTTACGGGCATGCTGAGCGTGGAGGACGTGGCCGAATTGGCAGGGACCGATGCCACGACCATCAAGGCACTCAACCCGAATCTGAGGCGCAGTTCACTCCCTCCGTCGACGGGTGCGTTCAATCTCCGGATTCCGCTCGGCTCCCAGGATCGCTTCCAGGCGGCTTACGAAGCCCTGCCTCCGGCGTCGCGCCGGCCCAGTGGCGAATACATAGTTCAGCGGGGCAACACGCTCAGCGGCATTGCGTCAGAATTTGGCGTATCGGTAGCGCAAATCATGCAGAAAAATGGCCTGCGTTCGACGCGCATCAACATTGGCCAGCGTCTCGTCGTCCCCATCGCCGATTATACGACGGACCTGTCCACCACCCAGTTTGCGGTAGATCGCCAAACCGTGCAGTATGGTCAGCGTATGGTGCGACCCATTCTGCTCGAAACTACGGCGCTGCCTGTCGCCGTAGTCAGCCGGGACAATCTCCCGGCCGCCAGCGCGTCGACCACTCCGGTACGCACCGCGTCTGTCCGCTCAACTACGCCGGAACAGGCGGCTCCTGCCCAGACCGCACCCAGCGGTCCGAGCGCGACCGGAAGCGCCCCGGTCCGCGTAACGCATCGCGTTCGCAGCGGCGATACACTCAGCGGCATTGCCTCCACGTACGGCGTCGGCGTCAGCGACATCCGGTCGTGGAACAACATATCGGGATCGGTCATCCGCGTGGGCCAGACGCTGGTGATTTATACCGACGGGAGGCAGGCAGCGACCTCCGGAAACGGCGAACCCATCCGGTACACGGTAAAGCGGGGCGATACACTCAGCGAAATAGCCGTCGCTCACGGCGTTCCCCTCTCCCGCGTGCGCACCTGGAACAATATTCGAGGATCGAGTATCCGCGTGGGCCAGAAGCTGTTGCTCTACCCCGACATGGCACCCTCAACGACCTACACCGTGCGCCGTGGAGATACACTGATCGGGATAGCTGGCCGGCATGGCGTGTCGGTCGCCAACATCAAGCAGTGGAACAGCCTTTCCTCGAATACCATTCGCCCCGGCGATCAGTTGACAATTTTCAACAGGTAAGGCAATAATTTCTCCGCCTGCCTCGTTAATGGGGCAATGAAGCCGACCGACGAAGATCTTGTAACCGCCTACGTGGAAGGCTGCGACGAAGCGGCCTTCCGGTGCCTCGTGGAAAGACACCAGGAGCGGGTGTATGGTTATCTCCGGGGCATGGTCGGGAATTCGGCAGCCGACGACCTTTTCCAGGAGACTTTCATCCGCGTGTGTCGTGCGCTCCGGCGCGACCGCGGCTCGTACGTGCGCCGGGACCAGTTCGCCGCGTGGGTACTGCGCATTGCGCGAAATGCCGCTCTCGATCACCTTCGCGCACGGAAAAAATGGCACGAAGTACCACATACGGACGACACGGATTACTGGGACACGCTTCCCTGTAATTTTTCTCCTGTCGATGCGCAGCTCGAGCTCAGACAGCAGGCCGAGATCCTGGATACGTGTATTGCCAAACTCTCCCCTGAGCAACGCGAGGTCCTTCTGCTGAGGCACGAGTCAGAACTCACGTTCCGGGAAATCGCCGAACTCACGGACTGCTCCATCAACACGGCCATTGGCCGCATGCGGTACGGATTACTGAATTTACGATCGCTGATCAACAACCATTTCCATGAAAACGAAAAAGAAACAGCTGCTTCTGCATGTGTACGATGAGGTTGCCGACGAGGGCGACCTGCGTGAACTGATGGCGGAAGAGGAAAACCGAAAAGAGTACGAGGCGCTCTCTGGGACCCGCGTCCTGCTGGAGCGGCATCAGGGGCGACACAGGCCGACGGCTGAAGCACTTGACCGGATCATGGACGAGGCGCGTGGCCAGACCCGGGCCGCTTCCATTGCCCCGAGGCCCGCGGTTCCCCACATGCGGCTCGTATTCCGGGCGCTGGCCGTTGCAGCCGTCCTGGTCGTGGGTCTGGCAGCAGGCGTCTTTCTGCTCGGAGGTGAACAGGCGGCGGAGAAGGCTCCGGTGCTCGCCTCCGAGGAGGTGCCGCTGGAATGGGACACCGGAGACGACATCCGCGCGCTGCACCACCGCCTCAGCACCATCCAGGGCGCTTCGGATTTGTCGTGGGACACGCCGCCCGTACCGCTCGAATCGCTACCGACGCAAATCCGCACTCCGGAATTCATTCCAGCCAATTCGAACTGAACTACTGTCCATAACGTCATGAAACACATTACTTCGACGCTTCTCCTTGCCACTCTCCTCATCATGGGACCGCGCGCGGACGTCGTGGCACAGGAAGCATTCAAAATTACCATCGAAGATGGCAAGCTGTTCATCAACGGAAAGCCAATACCCGAGTCCGAGCTTCCCCAATCGCTCAACATTTCATCGCTGTCGGGTACGCTGAACATCTGGAGCGACGGGAACGAACTCATCGAGATCGGCAATCTGCCCTTTCGCATTGTGAATGACCGTCTCGTTCCGGCAGACACGAGCCGCATCCGCACGGGCCGCGTGACGGTTTTCTTCGCCGACGAAGAAGGCCATACTCCTGTGCGGGTGTTCCGGGCTGATAATCGGGCAGAAATGGGGCTGGGCTCGCAGGAATTTGAGGTCCTGGTGGAAAAGCTGCGCTTCCAGGCCCGTGAAATGGATAGCATGCGGGTTCGCCTGCAGGTGGGCCCGAGAGGGGAGCGGGATCTGGTTGCCAGACAGCTGGTGGCCGAAGCCGCAAGTGCAGCCTTCATGGCACGGGCACTCCCCGATGCCCAACTCGCCGAGTACATGTTCCAGATTGAGTCGACAGATCGGAACCTCTACGAAGGGCTCCGCCGCGAGCATCAACTCGAACTGTTGTCCCATCGGCTGGCCGGTGACATCCGGCGCGGCGCCACTGACGAAGACCGGGAGGCGCTGATGAAACAACTCGAAGATACACTCCTTCAGATCTTTGAACTGAAACAGGATAATCGGCGCCGGGAAATTGAACAGTTGGACGTCCGCCTGGAGTCGTTGCGAACAACCCTTTCCAAGCGGGAAAGGCAGCAGGATCTGCTGATCAAACAGCGTCTCGAACAACTGCTCAGCGAATCGTCCCAATTGATGCGCAGGCAGTGAACCCTGCCCGGCTCTGCCCGTGTACGCTGGCGCGCTGTGGATCAAGCCGGCAGCATGGCGGTTCCGTACGGCATGCATCGTCTGAATGGGTCATCGATTTGGAATCTCTGGCTGCTGCTGATGGCCTGTCTGCCCGCCATGTTATGGGCCGCCATACCCTTCCACAGCGCCGCTGCACAGGTCGTGCGCATTTCGTTCTCTGAGCGGAGTGACGGTAGGGGCGTTGTCGTACGGCTGCACACCACATCGAGGGTTCAGGCGTTTTCTGAAGCACCCGGAAGCGGTGGCCAGGTCTTTGAATTAACGCTTTTCAACACCACGCTCGACCCATCGCATGCCACCACACCACCCGTGCATCCCGTTGCATCGTACCAAATGCATGAGGAAAAAGGACACACGTCGGTCCGGCTCGAGCTGAGTGGGGAGGTCCTGGAAGTCGCGTCCTATCGGGATGCGGGGTCGACCGATATTCTCGTGGGAATCCGCACCCGTGCCCCCGTGGACACGGACCGCTGGGTGCTGGACACCGTGGTCATTGATCCTGGCCACGGCGGCCAGGACCATGGAGCCCTGGGCCCTCGGGGAGAGCGCGAAAAGGACATTGTGCTCACCGTTTCCAGGAAGCTGGGTGCCTATCTGGAGGAGTTGTTGGGTGTCAATGTGATTTATACGCGCACGGACGACACGTTTGTACCGCTCAACGAACGGGGTCGCCTCGCCAATCAGGCGGGCGGCAAGCTGTTCGTCTCGCTGCATGCCAACTCCGCCCCGGACCGGCGCGCCAAGGGCACGGAGACGTTTTTTGTGGGTATGCACAAATCCGATGCCGCCCGACGCGTAATGGAAAGGGAAAACGAAGTCATCCACTTCGAAGAGGACACATCCATCTACGAACAGTTCGCACCCAACGACCTGGTGCGCCTCCAACTGGCCCAGAGTGCCTACATGCGACACAGCGAGGCGCTTGCATCGGAAATTCAGTCCCAGTTCAGGGATCGCGTGGGCCGACACAACCGCGGTGTGAAACAGGCCGGGTTCTATGTGCTGTGGAGCGCTTCCATGCCGGCCGTGCTCGTGGAGCTCGGATTTCTGAGCAATCCGGCCGAGGCCCGGTTCATGGCGTCGGATGAGGGACAGACCTATCTTGCCAGCGCCATTTTCCGTTCCGTCCGCACCTTCAAACAATCATATGAAAAAGGACTCCATGATTGACCGGTATGCACTCCAAGGACACGCACCGGTCGGCGTCCTGTTGACTTTATAACCTCTACTTATTCATTATTCAACAGCCTTCTACATCCATGACCGTGATTCGTACGCCCTTTCATTTTCTGCTCCTTGTGACTGCCCTGTTGGTGATGGGGTGCGACTCCTCCAGTTCAGGCGGCGATACCATTTTCCTGAACCACGAACTCACGGAAGACATCAGCGGAAGTCCGATCACGCTGGCTTTTTCGGCAGATGATGTGGCCACGGGGCGCCTTCAGGACATAGCCTGTGATTGCGAGCTGGACATCGCATCCTTTCTCGATGTGCAGGGCTTTTCCAAGTCCGATATCGTTTCTGCACGGCTCGAAGCCGTCGAAATCGTAATGCTCTTCCCGGTGAACGAACGAGTGGATTTCCTGGACCAGGCCATTCTGAAACTGACGGCGCCAGGGATATCTCCGACTGAGGTCGCCAATACGTCCTCCTTCCCATCGAGCCGGACCGGCAGCATGGACATTCTTCCGAATCGGGATATCGCCTCGTTTCTGGACCGCCCGACGTTTGGACTCATTCTCCAGATCAACCCCGCCACGCTCCGGGCGGGCCAGAATTACCAGATGAGCCTTATTCTGGACGTTCGCATGGAAGTCGGGGGCCTATAAGGCCGAGACGGACAGCCTCACTTTACCGCAACGCACGAAATCTCTACCCGGGCACCACGCGGAAGGGCAGACACGCCCACTGCTTCCCGCGCTGGCGCATTCTCGCCGAAATATCGCGAGTATATTTCATTGATCTGTGCGTAATCGTTGATGTCGGTCATGTACACACGGCACACCACAACATGTTCAAACGTCATCCCGGCCGCCGTCAGTACACCTTTCAGGTTTTCCAGAACGCATTCGGTCTCCGATTCAATGCCGTCCACCACCATATGACCACTATCGGGATCAATGGCGATCTGCCCCGAACAATACAGCATATCACCCACCAGCACGGCTTGGCTGTAGGGGCCAATGGTCGCTGGAGCCAATTTGGTGCGGATTCTCGATCGATCGTTCATGACTTGTTTGTTGCGCATCCTGTCTCCTTTGGCTATATATGACACCTGAAAGCGTGTTGAAAAACCATCACACACCCTTCTAAACATGCGCCGAAAGCGCACCTCGAACAAACGAATAATCGTTTAAGACAAAAATAACTGTGCATCTTGGACTTGAAAACCGCGTGGCCTTTGTCGCCGGAGCCAGCAGTGGGCTTGGCCGTGCGACGGCCCGGGCGCTCCTCACCGAAGGGTGCCGTGTCGCTATCTGCTCCCGTTCTTCGGAGCGCATTCAATGCGCCGCCATGGACCTCGCCCAAGAGGCGGGTGTGCCGGACGACCATGTCCTGCCGCTGGTATGCGATGTCACGCAGGAAGAGAGGGTCCGGACCGCCATTGACCGGACAGTGGACCATTTCGGAGGTCTCAACATTCTGATCACGAACGCCGGCGGACCTCCGACCGGCACCGTTCTCGAGTTCAGCGCCGACGATTGGCGTGCGGCCCTGGAGCTTAATCTGATGAGCACCATCAACCTGACGCGCGCTGCCCTGCCCCATCTGAAACAAGCCGCAGCGTCCACTCGGCCCCTGGCGCGCATTCTGATGATCACGTCCATTTCGGCCAAGCAGCCCGTCGCTGGGCTCTACCTGTCAAACGTGTCGCGGGCGGGCGTGCAGGGTTTTGCGAAAAGCCTGTCTGAAGAGGTCGGCGCCGAGGGCATCACGGTCAATACCATTCTGCCCGGCTACACACGCACCGACCGCCTGGCACACCTTTCGGAGGCACTCGCCGAAAGGAGAGGCGTATCCGAAGACGAAATCGAGGCCGGGTGGGCCAATCAGGCCGCGCTCAGGCGCGTCGGCCGCGAGGAGGAGTTTGCCGCGGCCGCAGTCTTCCTCGTCAGTGAGCCTGCCGCCTACATCACCGGCGTCGCGCTGCCCGTGGACGGTGGCGCCATAAAGGGACTGCTCTGATGCGCGTCGCGGCCGCTTTTTTCATTCTGGCGTGCTTCTTTTTGGCTGGATCCGACGTGCCGGTCGATGCCCCCTGGCTCATGGTGCTCGGTACGGCGCAGGACGGCGGCGTACCACAGGCTGGCTCCCACACGCACCCGGGATGGAATCGTCCCGATCGCCGGCATCTGGCCACGAGCCTGGGCCTTGTCGACCCCGAAACGGGTGCCCGCTGGATGTTCGAGGCCACGCCGGATTTCCGCCCGCAGTGGCATGCCCTCGACACGGCAGCCGGGCTGCGCGACAGGGACATGCCAGACGGCATATTCCTCACCCACGCCCACATGGGGCACTACACCGGGCTCCTGTTCCTGGGCCATGAATCCGTTGGTGCACAGGGCGTTCCAGTCTATGCCATGAGCCTGATGGCCGCTTTTCTGCGCGCGAACGGGCCATGGAACCAGCTCGTCGACCTCGGCAACATCACCCTCAAGCCGCTCGCTGCGGACTCCGCCATAGCACTCGGGGGGCGCATCCGGGTGACCCCTCTCCGTGTGCCGCATCGACAGGAATTTTCAGAAGTAGTGGCCTACCGTATTGAGGGCCCCACGCGCAGTGTACTGTTCCTGCCCGATATTGACTCGTGGGCAGACTGGGATGCAGCGGGCACGCGCCTCGAGGACGTACTGGCAGGGGTCGATGTGGCCTTCGTCGACGCCACATTTTTCGCTGACGGCGAAATTCCTGGGCGGGACATGAGTGGATTTCCGCATCCGTTCATTACCCATACCATGGCACGCCTGGCGGATGCCAGTGCCGCTACCAGGGCAAAAATTCGTTTCATTCACCTCAATCACACAAATCCCGCGCTCGTAGTAGGCAGCCCCGAGCGGCGTGCCATTGAAGAGGCGGGGTTTGGCGTCGCGGAGCGGGGTGAAATCGTGACGCTATGATGATCGTTTCCCATTCGTAACCACCACACCGATGAACGTCCGCTTATTTCTTTCTCTTCTTGCCGCGACGATGTTCGTAACGGCATCCCTGGCCACCGCACAGTCGCGCCGCGCGCTGGATCATGACGACGTAAACGCCTGGCGGCACATCACCGATCGCATGCTGTCACGGGATGGCGACTGGGTGGTCTGGGTCGATGCGCCCGATGAGGGCGACCCCACGCTCCACATCCAGAGTACGGATGGAGACCGCCGGCTGGACATCCCGTTCGGGGATGATCCCGCGTTCGTGGGAAGTCAGGACGCCCTCGCTTTCCGGATGCGGGCGGCATTCGATTCCACGCGGCAGGCCAAGCTGGACGAGCGCAAGAAGGAGGAGATGCCGGCCGATTCTTTTGCGATCGTTGACCTTTCGACCATGCGGACCTCGGTTTTGGGGTCATTGGCCGACTTCAAGGTGCCGGAGCGCGCCGGCAGCCGCGTGGCCTGGACGGTAGCTGCAGGAGAGGCCGTCAAGGACACGACTACGGCCGATTCCACGCTGTCCGACGACATTCCGGAAAAGAAAGAAGGATCCACGCTCGTCATCATGGATCTGGCGGGCAGCAATCGGCACGAGGTACACCACGTGACCGACTGGGCGTTTTCCGAAGATGGACGCCGCCTGGTCTATACCCGGCAGTCGAAGGACGGCGCAGTCGACGGAATTCAGGAATGGCCAATCGGAGCGGACGAGCCGTCGGTCATTGACCAGCGGCCCGGACAGTTTGGTTCGTTCGCGATCTCGCGTGATGGGGAGCAGCTCGCGTGGCTTACGAATGCGGAGTCCTGGCCAGCCGAACAGCCGGAAATGCGGCTGCATCTGCTCTCACGCGGCCAGGACGCACGCGAAGTCGATACGGCGTTCCTGCCGGACGACTGGTGGGTGAGTGAGCACGGTACGGTCCGCTTTTCGGACTCGGGCGCACGGCTTTTCTTCGGGACAGCACCTGTCCCGGCCCCCGAGCCGGACCACTCGGACCAGCTCGATTCCGAAACGGTGGAGCTCGACGTGTGGTCCTGGACCGATCCCCTGCTACAGCCCATGCAACTCATGCAGCGCAAACGCGAATTGGAGCGCACCTACGATGCCGTCCATTTCGTGGAGGAATCCACGAGCCGGCAACTGGAAACCGAAGACATGCCCGATGTCACGGTGAGTATGAAAGGAGACGGCGACTGGGCACTGGGCGAAAGCAACTTGCCCTACCGACAGGAAATATCGTGGGACTCTCCCCGCTATATGGATGCGTGGGCCGTTCGTGTGGAAACGGGTGAGCGGACGCCTGTCCTGGAGGGGCGCCAATCCAATGCCTCCCTGTCGCCGGGAGGCTCCTGGATCACGTGGTGGGACGGCGAGGAGGAGGCCTGGTTTGCATACGGAACGGCGTCGGGCCAGGCGGTGAATGTGTCGGCCGCGTTGCCGCATTCGGTCACCGATCCGCTGCACGACTGGCCCATGCTGCCATCGTCGGAGGGCTCGGCGGGTTGGACAGAGGACGACGGCCTCTTTGTACTCTACGATCCGCATGACGTGTGGGCCGTCGACCCCGGCCAACCCGCCGAGCCCCGCTCGCTGACCGAGGGCACAGGTCGGGAATTGGGCGTGCGCTTCCGCGTGGTGGATCTGGATCCGGACAATCCCTGGATTGAGCCGGACTTCTATCTGTCGGCATTCGACTACGCGACAAAACAGACCGGCTACTGGCGCGACCGCGTCCGAGGAAGCCGGAAGCCTGAGAAGCTGGTATCGGGCGAAGCGCGCTACAGCAGACTCGCGCGCGCTGAAGAGAACGGGGACGTACTCATGTATTCACGCGAAACGTTTTCGGACTATCCTGAAATCAACCTCTCCGGGCCGGGTCTTGCAGATGCCCACCTCGTGAGCAACACGAACCCGCAACAGGCAGACTTTCTGTGGGGCAGCGGCCAGCTCGTACAGTGGACATCGCTCGATGGACAGCGGCTCGACGGTATCCTGTACACGCCCGAAGGATTTGACCCCAATCAGAAATACCCCATGATGGTCTATTTCTACGAGAAAAATTCCGAGGGACTGTTCAACTATTTCGCTCCCCGGGCCTCGCGCTCCGTCATTGACCGCGCATTCTATGTTTCCCGAGGCTACCTGCTCTTCGTCCCTGACATTCCGTACAAGGTCGGATACCCGGGCGAGAGTGCCATGAACGCCGTCATGCCCGGCGTTACACACCTCATTGCCGAGGATTTTGTAGATGCGGACCGGATTGGTGTCCAGGGACACAGCTGGGGTGGATACCAGATTGCGCACATGGTCACGCGGACCAACCTGTTTGCAGCGGCCGAAGCCGGCGCCCCGGTTGTGAACATGACGAGCGCGTATGGGGGCATCCGCTGGGCGAGCGGCATGAGCCGCATGTTCCAATACGAGCACACGCAGAGCCGCATTGGCGGTACACTCTGGAATGCCCAGCAGACCTATATCGTGAATTCACCCCTGTTCTACGCCGACAAGGTCGAAACCCCGCTCCTCATGATGCATAACGACGCAGACGGCGCCGTGCCATGGTATCAGGGCATTGAGTACTTCGTGGCGCTACGCCGCCTTGGCAAACCCGCCTGGATGCTGAACTACAACGGCGAGGCCCACGGCCTGCAGAACCTGCACAACAAACGGGACTTTTCCATCCGCATGCAGCAGTTTTTTGACCACTACCTGATGGATGCACCCGCTCCGGTGTGGCTGGCCGATGGCATACCAGCCGTCCAGAAGGGTCATACGCTGGGCCTGGAGCCCGCGCGGCAACGGGATCGGCGCTGAGAGATAGAAAGGCTGTTGGCAGGCCCTATTCGGAAGACCAGCCCCGCACGGCGAGCCTCATGCCGTCATAACCGAGTTGCATGCCATCGGGCAGCATGGCATTCACCTCGTCGTGTCGCACGCCGTGCGCCATGTGAATGAACCGCGTTTCACGCGCTCCGATCAGGCGGGCCTCCTCGACCGCCTGATCAATGGAGAAATGCATTGGGTGTGGGTTGGGCCGCAGGGCATCGAGTACCAGCACGTCGAGGTCCTCGAGCAGCGAACGGCTACCATACGGAATCTCACTTACGTCTGTCAGGTAAGCGAACCCGCCAATCCGGTAGCCAAGAACGGGCAGCGAACCATGCATGGCCGGAATGGGGACAATGCGCACACGGGTGTTGTTCGTTCGCGAGTGCACCTCAAAAGGCCCTTCCACAATGTTCATGGTCAACCGGGCCACGCCCGGATAGGACCCATCCCGAAAAATGTATCCGAACATACTGCGGAGCACGTTGGCCGAATTTTCCATGGCATAGCATGGTATGGGCGTGCGGTTCGCGAACAGAAAGGGTCTCAGGTCATCGAGCCCTACCACATGGTCGAAATGGTGATGCGTGACCAGGACCGCATCGATATCCCGAATGCCGTACAGCAGCGCCTGCTGACGCAGATCGGGGCCCGCATCGATCAGAATATGCACCCCATTCACTTCAACGAAGCACGAGGAGCGGAGCCTGCGGTCGTACGGATTTCCTGACGTACATGTGGGACAGTTGCAGCCCACGACCGGGATACCGGTCGACGTCCCTGTTCCAAGGAGTTGAATGCGCACTGCGCTCGTATGAGGGAAACGCAACGGAGCCTACTCTTCGGTCTCGATTTCCACCACGTCGTGACGTGCCCACGCGTCTTCGAGGGCTCTGCGGACGGCAGGACGGAGAAAAATGGTATCGACCGGCAAGTCCTGCAGGGCATCGGCCAGTACGGCCAGGTGAATTTCTGGCGGGTGGCGACGATTGAGCATAAGCAGGGCCTCATCGTTACGCACACAGGGTCCGCCGCGAAAATTGCCGTTTTCCCGCCGCACGCGGAGCCCGAGCTGCTCCACCGCCTTCTCCAGTTCCTTTACAATCTGTGTTGTCTTCATGCATCAGAAGAGTATTCCGATCCGGAAGGTATGCATTGTGCCGGTGTAATCGAACGTGTCGTCGGTGGCGGCCTCATTGAAATCAGACGCGTCCACATCCCAGGCCTGCCACCGGAAACCATAGCCAAAACTGATTCCGAACCGATCGTTCAGCGGGCCCAGAGTAAGACGCGTATTGGCATCGAGCATGGTCGACGAGCCGGTATCAGAGCCGAGTGATCGCTGGGCGATGCCAATCATTGGAATCACCCGGACGCGCCACTGTGCCCGCGCGCCCTGCGCCTCCGCTCCGAGTCCGGCCCCCAGGGCGAGTGTCGTGAATTCAAAGGCATTGAACGTTCCCCGATCCTCGTCACGCGAGACGCGGCGGTACCCGGAATGGACACCAAGGGGAATGGTGGGCTGAAGTCCCGTGCCCCGGGAACGGGACCACGGACGCCACGCGCCCGACGCGGTAATCAGGAAATCGGTGAGGGTGAGCGTGTCATCCCCGCCATCCTGTGTCCCGCGCGCAAAGCGCGCCAGAAAGCCGGGTCGGGCATAGGCAAGACCGTAGGCGGGCTCATTGAAATCGAACACAGGTTCCCCAGCGTCCGACCCATCGAAGGAGAAATCGATCAGCGAGATGGTCGCTTCCAGCGTCTGGTTGATCGCACGATCCGAGCCATAGTTGAGCTGAGCGCGGACATCCCGTCCGGTCGCCAGTCCCCACAATAGAAGTATTAGAAGCACACGGGTCATTCATGTTCTCCAGAACGTGTTACAAAACGCTTCAACCTCCGGGCTGATCACTGTCTGGACGCCGGCGGTTGCTTCCACGGCGCGACGTTCCAGAACGTCCACGGCGCCTGGACGACGATGAACGGGTGGATTTTTCGCCAGAAGGGGTCGCTGGCTGTGTAGGCGCGGACTCCGTTTCTGTTACGGGCTTTGAATCGGGAGGCGAACCAGCACTGCGCCTTTCTCCCCCACGACCGCTGCTATCTGAGCGACCACTGCCTTCCGATCGTCCGCCACTACGACTGCTTCGGGCGCTGTCCTCACTACGGCTACTGTTCTCACTGCGGCTACTGTCCTCACTGCGGGCGCTGCCTTCACTGCGGGCGCTGCCTTCGCTGCGGCTGCTGCCTTCGCTGCGGGAACGTCCGCCACTACTCTCGCTTCGGGTGCTGTCCTCACTACGACTCCTGCCCTCACTACGGCTGCTGCCTTCGCTGCGGGAACGTCCGCCGCTATTCTCGCTTCGGGTGCTGTCCTCACTGCGGCTCCTGCCCTCGCTGCGGGAACGTCCGCCACTGCGGCTGCTGTCCTCACTGCGGGAACGTCCGCCGCTACGACTGCTGTCCTCACTGCGGGAACGTCCGCCGCTGCGACTGCTGTCCTCACTACGGGAACGTCCGCCACTACGACTGCTGTCCTCACTGCGGGAACGTCCGCCACTGCGGCTGCTGCCCTCACTGCGGGAACGTCCGCCGCTGCGACTGCTGTCCTCACTGCGGGAACGTCCGCCACTGCGACCATTGTCAGCACTGCGACTACTCCGATCCTTTTGCTCAGGCCGGTCCGTCTGCTCGCGCTCCTCCGGACGTTTGGAAGAACGGGACGGTGCCCGCTTCGTCTCTTTCTTTTTTACCGGCGCAGAGAGGAAGCGGTCCGTCAGATCCTCTTTCGATCGCTGATCAATGAAGCGGAATGCCAATGGGTTGATGTCGTCGTCCGCAACGACTTTGACCCGTACAAGGTGACGCAGGAACCACCGTGTCGTCTGATTGGGAATGCGTTTATTCAGCCAGGCCGCCAGGAACGGATGAACGCGGAGCTTCAGTGCCCCTTTCATGCCGCCGTCGAGCCAGTTCTGAATCCAGGTATCCAGTTGCGTCAGAAGTGCTTCGGGAGATGTGGAAGATACCGTCTTCAATGTGATATTGAGTTCAGGACGGGGGCGCGGCCCACGATCCCCAGGTTCCTGACGCGTGGTTTCAATGGCCCTGACGTCGCTATCGGCGTCCGTGCCGTCTGCCGAAAATGTCTTGGTGATACTGGGACGCAGACGCTGCCGCGTGATCTGCATAAGCCCAAAATCACTCATTGGGAGCACTTTTGTGACGGCACGGTCCTTGCGAAACTCACGGCGCAATTCGTCAAACACCTTGCGGCGGTTTCGCTCGTGCCTCATATCAATGAAGTCAATCACGATGATACCTCCAAGGTCACGCAGACGCACCTGCCTGGCAATGACCCGGGCGGCCTCCAGGTTGATCTTGAGCGAACTGTCCTCCTGGGACATTCCCTTTCCGGCGCGCCCCGAGTTCACATCCACCACGTGCATGGCTTCCGTCTGCTCTATGAACAGGTAGCCGCCGGAGGGCATGTTGACACGGCTCTCGAACGCCTCATTGACGGTTGCAGATATGCCCACTGAATCAAAAATTGGTGTTTGCCCTTCATACTCCTGCACGGCTTCAGCCATCTGCGGAGCAATAGCCTGCACGTACCCCTTCACATTTTTGAACGTACGATGATCATCAATCAGGATCCGGTCGTAGTCATCGGTGAAAAGGTCCCGCATGATCGACGACGTCATGTTTACGTCTTCGTGAAGCTCGACCGGCGGATTGGGACTCTTGGCCAGCTTCTCCTCAATCTTGCGCCACTTGTCCAGCAGCAGATTGAGATCTGTGTCGAGCGACTTTGCATTTTTGCCAGACGCGACCGTGCGAACAATGACTCCAAACCCTTCAGGCAACAAACTGTTGGCCAACGCGCGCAGCCGGCGCCGTTCCTTGAACGACTGGATTTTCTTGGAAACAGCCACGTAATTCGCCATTGGAACCAGTACCAAAAACCGACCGGCCAGAGAGATGTCCGTGGTTACCCGGCTTCCCTTGTTGGCAATGGGTTCCTTGCTGATTTTCACCAGAACGGGCTGGTCCCTTTTCAGGAATGTTGTCGGATCGCCCGGACCGTCATCGTCCTGGTCCCGTGACCGTGACGATCCGCTTCCACCCTGACTGCGTGCATGCTGACGTTTCTGGGCAGACTTCCGGCGATCCGCCTTGTCACGCCCGGCCACATGTCGGTGGGGCTCACCCGATCCGCGGGCTCCTTCTTCCTGCCCTCTGGGCCGGCGACGCATTTTGCGGGTCGGCCGCGTGACATAATTGGCCTTGATTTGGCCAATTACAGGTTTGTCTGCCTGAACGAACTGCAGCCAGTCCGTTACATTTTCGATCAGATCCGAGAAGTGCAGGAATGCATCCTGCTTCTGCCCGATATCCACGAAAGCGGCCTGGATGCTGGGCATGATGCGACGCACGCGACCCAGAAAGATGTTTCCAATCGTGCGTTCGTGTTCTGGATTCTCAATAAACAGCTCCACGAGCTCGCCATTCTCCAGAATGGCGAGCCGGGTCTGTTTGCCATGGTTGACAATAATTTCCTTGGACATACAATATCGTTGGACAGGATTCGGCCCGCTGAATTCCCACTGGGGCCAAAAAACACCCTGTCATGCGTTGGAAAGGCTGAAGCGTGGCGTACCTCCGATGACATGAAACCCATGGCACATCCTGCTGCACGGCGAACCATGCCGAGCGAAAGGGCGACGAATAGCGCCCATGAGATTGGATTGCGATGATCTGTCAAGAGAGTAACCGTGCCTGCGCTTCAGGAAATCGGATGGGTGGAGACCCACAGCGGCATACACCCCGACTGCATGGATTCCACCGGAATAGGTTGGTACCGGGTAAATAGTCTCTGGCTTCGAATGATCCCGGTGACTATGCATTTGGTTGACTGGCATGCTGAACGTGGCTATCCTGCACCTTCCTTCCACAAGATCCTGAATCCGAACTTGTCATCGCCCCCAACAGCCCGCGGCCTCGAAGGCGTTATTGCCCTGGAGTCGCACATTTGTGACATTGATGGAGCGGCCGGTTCACTCGTGTATCGGGGCTACGATATTGCTGATCTGACTGCCAATTGCTCCTTCGAGGACGTCGCCTGGCTCTTGTGGACGGGCGACTTGCCGAATGCAGAAGAATCCGAGCGGTTGAAGGGACAACTGGCCGCTCACCGTTCCATACCTCCCGCCGTTCACGAATTTCTGGCCCGAGTCGGTGAACATGCTGAGCCGATGTCCGTGCTTCGGACGGCCGTATCCATGCTGCCCCTGTTCGGGCATCCCATGGAGCAGGACGATGATCCGCTGACGCAATCTATTCTGCTCACGGCCCGGATACCCACGCTCATAGCCGCCTTCGAACGGCGCCGGGCTGGTCTCATGCCCATCAACCCGATGCCGGAAGGCTCGACCGCCCGCAATTTCCTGTACATGATGGCCGGCACCCAACCGGGTGATGCCGCCGAGCATATTTTCGACACGTGCCTGACTCTTCATGCCGAACACGGCCTGAACGCATCCACCTTCACGGCGCGTACTGTTGCTGCGACCCTCACCGACCTCAATTCGGCCATCACGGCCGCCATCGGAGCTCTCAAAGGACCGCTGCACGGTGGGGCCAACACGGCCGTCATGCAGATGCTGCAGGAACTGGAGTCGAAGAACCTTCCACCCCGGGATGTCATTCTGGCCAAGCTCGAGAGGAAAGAGCGCATCATGGGCTTCGGCCATCGGGTCTACCGCACCACCGACCCCCGCGCCGTAATCCTGAAAAATATGCTTCAGACTCTTGCCGAAGAGCAGGGCGGCAGCATCTGGCTCGACATGAGCCTGCAAATCGTGGAGACCATGGCGGAGTCAAAAAAGCTGTACCCGAATGTTGACTTCTTCTCTGCATCCGTCTACGCCACGCTCGGTATCCCAGCCGACATGTTCACCCCTGTTTTTGCCATGTCACGTGTGTCCGGTTGGACAGCGCATGTGCTGGAGCAGTGGCACGACAATCGCCTCATCCGACCGCGAGCAGCCTACGTGGGCGCGGAGAAACGCTCGGTCAGAGGACCTCGGTGAACCATTCTGATCAGAACGGTTCGCCTGAAACGGATGGCCCGCAAAACACACCATGCTTTTACATTCCCAATGAGACACCACGCCAACTGATTTGTACATTGATTCAAAAGTCACGACACCACGACATCACGAGACATTATGAGTTCATCGTCTGCTGCATCGGGGTGGATGTCCTCACCCATTCTGAAAAAAGTGATCACCGGTGTAACCGGACTGGGGCTGACCCTGTTCGTTCTGGGACACATGATTGGCAACCTGGCCATGTTTTCGGGTCTGGATGCCTATAACGAGTATGCCCACTTCCTGGCAAGCCTGGGCCCGGTGTTCTACGCCATCGAACTCGGTCTACTGGTTTTTTTCGTGTTTCACATTGTGACGGGAATCCGGATTGCCGTGGGAAACCGGGCTGCCCGGAAATCCCGGTATGCGGTGTACAAAACAGCGGGTGGGCCCAGTCGCCAAACGGCGGCGTCCCGGTCCATGATCATCACCGGCATGCTGCTCATGGTTTTCCTGGTCATCCACCTGTTGTCCTTCAAATTCGGCCCCGGAGGACCCGGGAATGCCAGCGCGTCCTATGTCACGACCATCGATGGCGTTGAAATGCGGGACCTGGCTAAACTCGTGCATGAGAAATTCCAGACGCCCTGGTACACATTTGGATACGCAGCCAGCATGCTTCTTCTCTTGATTCACCTGAGACATGGCGTGTGGAGTGGCCTCCAGTCGCTTGGAGCCATGCGCCCGTCCTGGACACCCGTCGTGTACACCATTGGCGGCCTGCTCGGAGCAGGGATCGCTGCCGGATTTATCGCGATGCCGCTGGCCATCTACTTCGGGTTGATATAGGGCCGGGCCACCGAGGCCAGCTCATCACCTGCGACAGCACTAACCGTTTCTGCCATGCTCGATTCCAAGATTCCCGCCGGTCCCCTGAAGGAAAAGTGGGACAACTACAAGAACAGCTGCAAACTGGTCAACCCGGCCAACAAGAGAAAGCATACCGTGCTCGTCGTCGGTACGGGGTTGGCGGGCGGCTCGGCTGCAGCGACGCTCGCCGAGCTCGGATACAATGTCAAAAGCTTCTGTATCCAGGACTCGCCCCGGCGCGCGCATTCCATTGCCGCACAGGGCGGCATCAATGCTGCGAAGAACTATCCCAATGACGGCGATACCGTCTGGCGGCTCTTCTACGATACCATCAAAGGCGGGGATTACCGCTCCCGGGAAGCCAATGTGTACCGTTTGGCCCAGGTGGCCAACAATATCATTGACCAGGCCGTCGCCCAAGGGGTACCGTTCGCCAGAGAATACGGTGGACTTCTGGACAACCGCTCCTTCGGTGGCGCACAGGTCAGTCGGACGTTCTATGCCCGTGGTCAGACCGGTCAGCAGTTGCTGCTGGGTGCGTACCAGGCCATGAGTCGGCAAATCGGTGCGGGCACTATTGAAATGTTTTCCCGGCGGGAAATGCTCGATCTCGTCACCATTCACGGGAAAGCGCGCGGTATTATTACCCGCAATCTGGTAACGGGAGAGGTGGAGCGTCACGTTGGCGACGCCGTCTTGCTTTGCACAGGGGGCTACGGCAATGTCTACTACCTGTCGACAAACGCCAAAAACTCCAACGTCACAGCCGCCTGGCGTGCCCACAAGCGCGGAGCGTATTTCGCCAATCCGTGCTACACGCAGATCCACCCCACCTGTATTCCAGTCTCCGGCGACTACCAGTCAAAGCTGACGCTCATGAGTGAGAGCCTGCGAAATGACGGGCGCGTCTGGGTGCCGAAAGATCCCGAGGACGCGCGTTCGCCCCGCGACATTGCTGAAGAGGACCGGGACTATTACCTGGAGCGTCGATATCCGAGTTTCGGAAACCTGGTTCCCCGGGACGTCGCGTCCCGCAATGCCAAGGGTGTGACGGACGAGGGTCGGGGCGTCGGTGAAACGAAATTGGCGGTTTATCTCGACTTTGCAGACGCCATCAAGCGCCTCGGCAAGGACACCATTGAGGCCCGCTACGGAAACCTGTTCGAAATGTATGAGCGTATTACGGGCGAAAATCCGTATGAAATGCCCATGCGGATCTTCCCCGCCGTGCACTATACGATGGGCGGACTCTGGGTAGATTATGACCTGCAGAGCACCGTTCCCGGGCTGTTCGTCCTCGGTGAAGCCAACTTTTCGGACCACGGCGCCAACCGGCTCGGCGCATCGGCCCTGATGCAGGGGCTCTCAGACGGATATTTCGTCATACCGTACACACTGGGCAACTATATCGCTGGCACGAGTATGGATGCGGTCGGCACAGACCATCCTGCGTTCGCCGAGGCGGAGGACGCCGCCACGCGCCGTATCGACCAGCTTCTTGCTGTTCAGGGGGACAAGACCGTGGTTGAGTTCCATCGTGAGCTTGGGAAGATCATGTGGGACGAAGTCGGCATGTCGCGCACCAAAGAGGGCCTTCAGCGTGCCATTGACCAGATTGCCGCATTGCGGGACGATTTCTGGAAGAATGTCCGTGTCCCCGGAGAGCCAACGCATCACAACAAGTACCTGGAGTTTGCCGGACGCGTCGCCGACTTTCTTGAACTGGGAGAGCTCATGGCACGCGATGCCCTCGAACGCGAAGAATCGTGTGGTGGGCACTTCCGGGAGGAGTATCAGTCGCCGGAGGGCGAGGCCATGCGCAACGACGACGACTTCACCCATGTCGCCGCATGGGAACACCGGGACGATGGCAGCAAGGTGCGCCATACCGAAGGTCTTGAATTTGAGAACGTGCAGCTCACAACCCGTAGCTACAAGTAAGTACCATGATCATTACACTGAAAGTGTGGCGCCAGGAAGGTCCCGCAGTACCGGGACGGTTTGAAACCTACAAGGTGCCCGATGCCAATCCGCACATGTCCTTCCTGGAGATGCTGGACGTCCTGAACGAACAGCTCATCAAAGAGGGAAAGGACCCGGTCGAGTTCGACTATGATTGCCGCGAAGGAATCTGCGGATCCTGCGGCGTGGTCATTGACGGGCAGGCCCACGGGCCGCAGCGCAGAACGGCGTGCTGCCAGTTACACATGCGGCACTACAAAGACGGCGACACCATTGTGATCGAGCCCTGGCGCGCCGAAGGATTCCCCGTCATCAGGGACCTGGTGGTGGACCGTTCGGCCTTTGACCGTATTGTTGCGGCTGGCGGGTACGTATCGGTCAATACGGGCGCCGCGCCGGACGCGAATTCCATTCCGGTACCGAAGGACGATGCGGACCTCTCGATGGATTACGCCACGTGCATCGGGTGTGGGGCTTGTGTCGCTGCATGCCCCAATGCATCGGCTTCGCTGTTCACTGCGGCCAAGATTTCGCACCTGGCACTGTTGCCGCATGGGGATCCTGAGCGGGAACGGCGAGCCAGGTCCATGGTGGACCAGATGGCCAGTGAAGGATTCGGTGACTGCTCAAACCATGCGGAATGTGAGGCGGTCTGCCCGAAGGGCATTTCGATCGACGCCATTGCCCGCATGCGCCGCGAATACATGCGGGCGGTGCGGCGATAAATCCAGTCAGGCAGGCTGGAGCGCGTTCAGGACCGATTCGAAAATGCGGCGTCCGTCTGGCGATCCCAGGATGTCTTCGGAAGAGCGTTCGGGGTGGGGCATCATGCCGAGTACGTTTCCGGCCGGGTTCACGATGCCGGCAATGTCGTTTACGCTTCCATTCGGATTGGCATCTGCATAGCGAAAAACGACCTGCTGGTTGCCTTCCAGTTCAGCCAACACATCCGGATGGGCAATATAATTGCCCTCACCGTGTGCGATAGGGGCCCTCAGCACCTCGCCCGCCTGGAGCCCTGACGTGAAAGGCGTCCCCGTATGCTCAACGCGCACATGGATATCCTTGCAAATGAACCGGAGTGAGGCGTTGCGCGTGAGGGCTCCTGGCAGCAGGTGCGCCTCGCACAGGATCTGGAACCCGTTGCAGATACCCATGACGAGTCCGCCGTTTGCGGCAAACCGGATCACGTCCTTCATAACGGGAGAAAACCGGGCAATGGATCCGCTGCGCAGATAGTCCCCATAGGAGAACCCGCCGGGAATGATGACCAGGTCTACGTCCCCTATTTCGGCCTCTTTGTGCCAGATAAACCGTGTTTCCAACCCAAACAGATGCGCCAGCACATGGTAGGCATCGTGATCACAGTTCGAACCGGGAAATACAAGAACGCCGACGCGTGCAGACATGGGGTCGTCGTGGGTTGTGTGTACGAACTATCAGTTCCTGATGGCCTCGATTTCCAGGACGAGACGCACATCCTCCCCGACCACAAAACCGCCAGCCTCCATGACCGAATCAAACTTGAGTCCGTAGTCAAAGCGGTTAATGCGTCCCTCCGCTTCAATTCCGACCCGTTCGGAACCACCCATCGTGGCCGTTCCAACGATTTCGCCATCGAGAATGATCTCCTTTGTGGTGCCACGGATGGTCAGCTCGCCCACAATTTCGAGTTCACCATCGCCCCTGTCGCGGACTTCCTTTGTCACGAAGCGCAGTTCCGGATGGTTTTCGGCGTCAAAAAAGTCATCCGAGCGGAGGTGGTTGTCGCGGCGCTCATTTTCCGTATCGACACTGCCAGCCTGGATCACGGCCTCGGCGCGGAACGATGCGGGGTTGGCGGGGTCGAGTGTGACGGTGGCGATGTAATCCCGGAATTCACCGGTGACCGTTGAGAGCCCCAGATGACGGACCTTGAATCCCACGAAGGAATGTGTGGCGTCGACGCGCCAGGTAGGTACGGTATCGGACGATGAAGCCTGCGCGAGGGCGGCCTGTTCCGCGGGCGCGGCGGCGAGAAGAAAGAGCGCTGCAAGAGCAACTGACGGGAAAAGTCGGGACATGTGGAGATGGATCTGGGTTGGCGACGTTGATGGACCTCGAAAGAGGTCGTGAACAAAAGATGGGTACGCCAAACGGAATAAATGTTTCCGCACCATGAACGACGGGCTGTGTCCTGCGTTCTATCCGACTGTTCAAACTACCGGACCACCTGCTGCAGAACGAAAGCTGACGTCTATGATCCCCGCGGAACTGTTCAAAAAAATCAGGCAGATCGAAATCCGGACAAAGGGCCTGGTGAGCAACATCTTCGGGGGCGAATACCACTCGGCATTCAAGGGGCAGGGCATGGAATTCGCCGAAGTCAGGCCCTATCAGTTCGGCGATGACATCCGCTCCATCGATTGGAACGTATCGGCGCGCTACAGCGACACGTTCGTCAAAATATTCGAAGAAGAGCGTGAGCAGACCGTCATGTTGGCCGTGGATGTGTCGGGGTCGGGCGATTTTGGCTCGGTCGACAAGCTGAAACGGGAAATTGCCGCCGAAATCTGTGCAGTCATAGCCTTCAGCGCAATCCAGAACAACGACAAGGTGGGCCTGCTGCTGTTTTCCGACCAGATCGAACTGTTCGTTCCGCCCAAGAAGGGGCGTCGCCACGTGCTGCGCGTCATCAGGGATCTGTTTGCGCACGGGACACAGTCGCCGCGTACCCATATCTCCTGTGCGCTTGAACACATGCTGCATGTCCTACAACGCCGCTCGATCGTGTTGGTTATCAGCGACTTCATGGACAGCGACTTCGAAGTACCGCTACGCATGCTGGCTCGTCGCCACGACACCATTGCCGTCCACCTGGCCGACCCACTTGAAGAAATGCTGCCCGATGCCGGGCTTGTGGACATGGTAGATCCTGAATCAGGAGCTCAGATTACGATCGATACGTCCAATCTTGATGTTCGGGAAACATTTGAAGCCCTCGCCCACCAGCGAACGGCGGAACTGAACCGCCTGTTTCGTCGTGCGCGCGTTGACCGGATTCCGATCCAGGCCGACGAGGGTTATGTCGATCCACTCATCCAGTTCTTCCGAAAACGCCATAAGATGCACTGACGTGAACGTTGTTTCAGTCATAGCCCGGCGCCTTTCAGCTTTCTTCGCTCTCGCGTTGGTCGCCGTTGGCGTGCTGCATGCCCAACAGGCCACCAGCTATATACCTGTCGACAGCGTGTATGCGGGCGACCGGTTTCCGATGGTTGTGGAGCTCGGTCACGACGGAGCCGGAGAGAGCCTCTTCCCACACGAACTGCTCCCTGACAGCCTGATGTCTGGCCCTCGCCTGCGCATACCACTGGGCGATTTTCTGCTGCTCTCCGTACGTTCCCAGGGTGGGCGTCTACTCACGGGTGGTGCTCAGCTGGACAGCGTGGTCTACGAGGCAACCACCTTCGCCATTGACACGGCCCGCGTTGACGCCGTCCCTGTGGGTCTGGTTGTTGGGGTCGATACGACGCTGGTGCTCGCTGAAGGCGTTGAGCTCCGTGTGGCCTCCCTGCTGACAGAAGCCAGTCCGGAGCTGAGGGACATCACGGATCTGGCGCTGTTTCCACGGTCCTGGTGGCCCTGGGTACTCGGACTGGTATTGGGTCTTGTCGCGGCGTGGCTTGCGTGGAGACGTTACAGGTCCAGACGGGAGGAGATGGCAGACCGGGTGCCGGAGGCGCCCCCCATCCCGCCTGTTGACCTTGCGCTCGAGCGACTGGCAGAACTCGAAGCCATGGACCTGCGCTCCATTCCCGACATCAAGGCGTGGTACATCGAGCTGACCTCCATTTTGCGCACCTACTTTGCCGAGCGGGCCGGTGTACATGCGCTGGAGGCCACCACGCGCGAATTGGTCGGCGAACTCATGCGGCTGCGCGCCGACCGGCCCGTTCCCCGGGAGTGGATTGCGGCGCTTCATGACGTACTTGAAGAGGCGGACCTCGTCAAATTCGCCGACATCCGACCCGTCGTAGACAAAACACAGCACCTGCTTCGTTCAACCAGGGAAACCATTGAACAGACGGAGCGCGCCTACCGCCGCGCCGAGGAGGAGGCCCGCCGGCTCGAAATCGAAGAGGCCCGTCGGCGCGAACAACAGACCCAGGAAAAGGACTAACCCAGGAAATAAGGACTATACGTGGAATTCCAGCATCCATATTGGCTATTGCTGCTGCCCGTCGTTGCGGGGGGCGCGGTCCGCGCCTGGAAGGCGCGGCGGCGCCGGGCGGGCCCGGGGAAAAAACCCCCCCCCCCCCCCCCCCCGGGGGGGGGCGCCCCCCCGCCCGCCCCCGGCTCCGCGACCTCCCGTTGCTGCTGCGAACCCTCGCGCTCACCCTCACCGTCCTGGCGCTGGCCCGGCCGCAACAGCGCGACGTGGTGCGTGAACGCTTTTCCGAGGGTATCGATATCGTGCTGACCATCGACACGTCTACCTCCATGCGGGCGGAAGACTTCCGGCCCAACCGATTTGAGGCTGCGCGGCAAATCGCCGCCGACTTCATCACGGGCCGCATGTCCGATCGAATTGGTCTGGTGGTCTTTGCCGCCCAGGCCTTTACGCAGGCCCCCCTGACCCTCGATTATGATTTCCTTCTAAGCATGCTCAGTGAAGTCGAGACCGGCATGATTGAGGACGGAACCGCTATTGGAACGGCGCTCGCCATCTCGGTCAACGCCCTTCGGGACAGCGATGCGGAAAGCAAAGTGGTCATCCTCTTGACGGATGGTCAGAACAATCGCGGCGAAATCAGTCCCGAGACAGCGGCCGAGGTCGCCCAGGCCCTCGGCGTACGCGTCTACACCATTGGTACCGGGGCCCGCGGGGAAGCGCCTTTCGTAGTGGATCATCCCTTCTCTGGTCGGCAGCGACGCATGGTCCCCGTGGAAATTGACGAGGACATGATGACCAAGGTCGCCGAATCTACCGGGGGCCTCTATTTCCGGGCCACCGACAATGAAGCGCTGCGCAGCATTTACGAGCAGATCGGGGAGTTGGAAACGACCCGCATCCAGGAACTGGAATTCGTGGACGTCCAGGAGCACTACGCCCGATTCCTGTTTCCAGCATTTCTACTCGTTGTCCTTGAAATACTGCTGGCAAACACCATCCTGAGGAGATTTCCCTGATCATGCAGTGGCTTCACCCCGACATGTTCTGGACACTCGCCATGGTACCGCTCGCCGTGGTCCTGTTTCTGTTTGCCGCCTGGAGACGAAAGGATATTTCCGAACGGATAGGTAGCTCCCAGTTGGTCCGCCGCCTCTCGTCCGGTCTCAACCTGCGTCGCAGACGTTGGAAAGCCACCGGCATCGTGACGGCCATTGCGCTACTGGGCCTGGCGCTCACCGGGCCCCGTTTCGGCACGAAGACCAAAGAGGTGAAGCGGGAAGGCATTGACCTCGTCATCGCGCTCGACGTTTCCCTTTCCATGCTCGCGGAAGATGTGGCACCCAACCGATTGGAACGAGCCAAATTTGCCATCAAGGATCTACTCGATGACCTCAGCGGGGACCGCGTCGGCCTGGTTACGTTCGCCGGCGATGCGTTCGTACACAGCCCGCTGACGTCCGATTACAACGCGGTACGCCTGTTTCTGGATGTTGCCGACCCATCGCTCATACCGACACCCGGAACAGACTTCGGCAGAGCGTTTGAAATGATTGAGCGGGCATTCGATGCGCCCACGGGCGGCACGCCCGCCGATGGCCCGCGTACACGCGCGGCCATCATCGTGAGCGACGGCGAAGATCACGCGGGGGACATCACGCTCATAAAGGAACAGGCCCGCGAAGCCGGAATCATACTCTTCGCCGCGGGAGTCGGTGAAACGGGCGGCGCACCCATCCCTGTCAGTGAGGAAGGAAGGTCCCGCGGTTACAAGACCGACCGGGCCGGAAACGTTGTCACAACCCGCCTCGTTGAAGAGGCCCTCCGGGACTTGGCATCGGAGGGGTCTTACATCCGTATATCCAGGACGGCTGCTTCGCTCGATGGGCTACTCTCGAAAATCAATGCCCTGGAAACGAGCAGCCTGGCGTCGGAACAGTTTGAGGAGTACGCCGAGAAATTCCAATGGCCCCTTGCCCTGGGTCTCCTCATTCTGCTCGTGGAGTGGGTGTTACCGGAACGTACATACAGGCCATGAATCTGCTACACATTTTTTACATCTCCCTCTTTCTACTCCTGTCCCCTCCGCAGGACGCAGCACCGGGTAGGGCGTCCGGAGCCGGCGCGCGCCCGTACGCTGGCAACCCTGTTTCCGAAGGTCGCGAGGGCAATGAACTCTACGAAGCGGAAGCCTATGACCAGGCAGCCGAAGCCTACCGGTCTGGTATCCGGTCTGTACAGGAGGAAGGGGTGGGCCGTGTCCACTCGGGACTGCTGAACAACCTCGGGGCATCCCTCTACCGCCAGGGAGAGTTTGAATCGGCCGCGGCCGGATTCGCCAGCAGCGTGCGTATGGCTCCGGATTCGCCGGAACGGGCACGCGGCCTGTACAACGCAGGGAATGCACTGGTGCAGGCGCAAAAACTGGAAGATGCGCTTGAAATGTACAAGGAAGCCCTGCTCGAAGACCCGACCAACACCAATGCCAAGCACAATTATGAGTTGGCGCGGCGCCAACTCGACGAGCAGCAGAAACAGGATCAGCAGCAGGATGGCGAGAACGAGAACGGGGAGGATAACAACGAGCAGAATCAGGGGGAAAACCAGGACCAGAACGAGAACCAGGAAGAGGGTCAGCAGGACCAACAGCAATCCCCTGATCAGCAGGAACAGCAGGAGCAGCAGCAAAATCAGGGAGATGAGGGGGATGAAGAACCGCAACAACCGGATGAAAACGACGCCCAGCCCGAGCAGAATCCGGAGACGTTGACGCGCGAGGAAGCACAACGCATGCTCGAAGCCCTTCAAAACCAGGAAGAACAACTGCTGCGCGAAGTACAGAAACTCAAGACGCGCCCCCGCCGCGTCGACAAGGACTGGTAATGCGAGTGCGCCCCCTCTATGTCTTCGTTGCCTCCGCCTGTTCACTCCTGTTGCTGCTTCCCATGGCTGCCGGCGCGCAGGACCTGTCGGTGGCGGCCTCGGTCAATGCCACGGAAGTCGGTGACCAGGAAGCCCTCACGCTCACCGTCACCATAAACGGATCGGATGGGACGGGCGTCAAGGTCCCGGATCCACCTGAGACAGAGGGACTTGCCTTGGTGCAGAGAACGCCCGGCACCCGGCGCAACGTGAGTATCGTGAACGGACGCGTGACCCAGAGTTTTGGCTTCTCATGGGTGCTACGTCCTATTTCAGAAGGCCGTGCACGGATTCTTCCCATGGATATAACCGTCGGCACGGACACCTTGCGCACGGAGCCCATTGAGATTACGGTGGTCCCCCAGTCGCAGCGCCCGGCCCGGCGCCCCAGTAGTCAGGATCCGTTCTCCCTCTTCCAACAACCGGCCCCGGATCCCGAGCCACCACCGGCTCCGTCCGACCGCGATATATTCATCCAGGTCGTACCGGCCTCGGCTACCGTTTGGCAGCATGAACAGCTTGTGGTCGACTATCAACTCTTCTTTCGGGAGGGTATTCAACTTCGTCAGAGTCGCCTCACCGACAGTTGGGATGCCAATGGATTCTGGCGGGAGGAAATGGACGTAGACACGCGCCCTGTACCGCGCACCGCTATCCGGAATGGACTCCGGTACAATGTGATCACGCTCAAACGTGCCGCTGTATTTCCGACGCGAAGTGGCTCGTTGACCATCGATCCCCTGCGCATTGAAAGCGAGGCCATGCTCCCCTTTGGCCGCCGGGACCCCTTCCAAAGTTTGTTCTCCATGCGCTCCCGGTTCACCCCGATCGAGCTTGCCTCGCCGGAAGTGGCCATCACAGCCAAGCCGCTTCCCGGCGGTGCCCCTGAACATTTTTCCGGGGCCGTCGGGACCTTCCGCATGGATGCAGGGCTCAACCGGTCACGGGTACAGACCGGAGACGGCATTACGCTACGCATTGTTATCGAAGGAGAGGGCAACCTGGCCACGCTCGGTGCCCCTGAAATCGACCTTCCGGCTTCCCTCGAAGTTCTCGGGCCCACGTCCTCCGTACGACTCGATCGTACGGGCTCCCGCGTGTCAGGTCAAAAGATCTTCGAATGGATCCTTATTCCCCGTGCCCGCGGCTCGTACACGATTCCCCCCATTGAATTCTCATGGTTCGATCCGACGACCGCTCAATACGAAACACAGTCTTCCGGCACCCTCGCCATCACCGCTGAGGGGGACCCGACAGGCGCCACCTCGCCACGCGCCCGACCCAATGGACTTCCGGTGGGCGACGTCGCTCCCCCGCTTCTCCAGACGGAACAATGGCACCGAGTCAGTGACCGTGCTCCTCTCCATTCAAAAAGCCTGACCTGGATCCTGCTTGTTGTGCCGCTACTCGTCTGGGGAGGAACGTGGATCATGGAAGTGCGCCGGAAACAGTTCACCGCAGACTCAGCGCTTGTCAGACGGCGCCTTGCACATCCTGTTTCCCGGAAGCACCTTTCCCGCGCCCATGAGCTTCTGGACTCAGACGACATTGCGTCCTTTTACGAAGAGCTGGATCGCGCCCTGACCGGCTTTATTGGCAACCGTCTCAACGTCTCGGAGACCGGTTTGACGCGTGGACAACTGGCGGGACTCCTCACCGACAACAGCATCCCACACCCCGAAACCGCTCGCATCATCTCCTTTCTTGAATTATGTGACCGGGGCCGTTTTGCGCCCGCGGGTCATACGGACGCAGACCGGGAAGAAGCATTGGCCGACGCATCGACCCTGATTGTGATGCTCAATGAGAGGTGGTCCTCATGACGATGTTTCTGCTCTTCGTGGTACTTCTCCTGCCCAATGCACAGGATGCAGAGGATGCCACCGGAACCTTCGATACGGCGACGTCACTGCTCGGTGAAGGGCGCTACGAGGAGGCGCTCGCACAGTATAAGTCGGTGCAGTCCATGGGTCTTTCGAGTGCAGCCCTGTGGCACAACATGGGCATTGCCTACTACCGGTTGAACCATCTCGGCCACGCCATCCTTTACTTCGAGCGTGCTGCACGGGTAGATCCGGAGCACGAGGCCATCCAGCACAGTCTGCGCGTGGCCCGGGAGCGCCAGGTCGATTCCTTCTCGTCGCTTCCCAGGCCGTTCTGGCGAACCATGCAGACAGCCGTCCTGGACGCCGTGTCCACGCGAGCATGGTTCATTCTGGGACTGGTGTTCATCTACGGGGCCATGACTCTGTACCTCGCGCAGGTGTTTGACCGCATAAGGATTCCGCTGGGCCGCAGTATACATGTCATTCTTCCCGTTGTCGGTGGTATCTGCGTGCTCGTGGCCCTGTCCTCTTCCATGTGGCCTCCGCGACCAGAAACGGCCGTGATCGTTGCTTCGGAAGCCACGCTGGTCGAACAGGCGGATCCGGCCGCACCCCCCGTACGCGTGGTGCATGAAGGCCTGACTGTGCAGGTACGAACACAGACACCGGAGTGGGTGCTTGTTCAACTCAGCAATGGTACCCGCGGATGGGTACCCGCCGAAACGCTGGAAAGTATTTGAATCGGAGCGTGTATCTTCCTATGAAGGCGGTTCACCCGCCTTCCCGTCGTGTACCGAGCCAACACCATCCCCGTACGCTGCCTTGGAGCCCCATATTCTGCCTGTAAATCGCCGTGCCGGCTGGATCGAAGTCATCTGTGGATCCATGTTCAGCGGCAAGACGGAAGAACTCATTCGACGCATGAAGCGGGCGCGGTTTGCCCGGCAACGGGTGGAAATTTTTCAGCCGGCCATGGACACGCGGTATTCCCGGAAGGAAGTCGTGTCACACAACGCATCGAGTCTGCAGTCCACGGCGGTCACCACGTCGTCCGAAATTCTGCTGCTGGCAACGGATACGGATGTGATCGGGGTCGATGAAGGGCAGTTTTTCGATACGGACCTGACACGGGTGGTTCAGGAAATGGCTCGCGGTGGAAAGCGCGTCATCGTGGCGGGCCTCGACCAGGACTTCAAAGGACAGCCGTTCGGCCCCATGCCGGACCTGATGGCCGTGGCCGAGTACGTCACGAAGCTGCATGCGATCTGCCTGGTCTGCGGTGCACCGGCCAACCACTCACAGCGGCTGGCTGCAGGGAGTGAGCGCGTACTACTCGGAGCGGTCGACGCGTATGAGCCCCGTTGCCGCGAGTGTTTCAAGCCTGATTCAGTCGAAAAATAATCTCGTCCGCGGCGTAGACGGTGCCCCCCACAGCCGTAAAAAGTATCAGCGCGGGAATCGGCTGCCAGATCACCAGCCCTCCGCAGGCTCCCAGAATACCCCCCAGATACTTGATGTACGACAGCTGCTCGTTCGTACTGCGTTTGATCAGGTCTTCCAGGCGGCGATCGTCGTAGGCCATCATGTTGGTCATGACCATGTCATACACATCCAGATTCTCCACGAAGCCGAGCACGAGCTTTGTCGCCCAAAGCTCAATATCGTCGGACCGGGCCTCGATTTTTTCGGGTATCACATCCAGGAGCGCATCCATCTCGTCCATGACGACGTCGAGCTGATTGGGAAGACTGGCAATGGCCTCCTCAACCCGCAGTGTGAAGTTTTCCTCATTCACGAACCGGTATGCCTTCAGCGCAAAACCACCGAGTCCCTGGCCCGCCCAGGATTCAATCTTGGTTATTACGAACTGGATGATCTTCGTGCGCACCTCAGGTGATGTGAGCACAGCCTCCAGATACGATGCCGTGAGTTTTTTGAACTCGGCACGGAACGCGTCGTCTTCCAGCACACCGCGCGTCACGTCGAGAGCCAATTCCCGGTACCTGGGAATGATGTTGTTCTCCTCAATTTTCTGCTTGATGATCTCTTCGTTGATGAGTTCCTCCGAGACCGCGGTCGCCAAGCGGTAAATGACCCGTTCGCGCTGGGCCGGGATGAGGCCCTGACCCATGATGGGGCGTTCACTTCGGGGGTTGAACAACATGGTGATGGCTACCCAGTTGGTCAAAAACCCGATCAGGCCACTGACAGATACGAATCGAATAACGCCATCAAGGGGTAGCGTCATTCCCCATACAGACACTGCCTGCCCAGGGAAATCCCATGCAAAACTCAGCGCGAACAGCCCCGCAAGCCCCCAGGGAATGACTTTCAGCAGGGGCAGAATGCGAGCGTGTCCTCCGACGAGGCGGGGCGGCTCGGCCGTGCGTTTGGCAGGGGTGACGCGACCTGGCACGTGCCGGCGGACATGCCGCGCCAGAAGGCGCCGGAATTCGGATGCTGTGGAACGCGTTACTTCCCGCGCCTCCCCTACCGAAAGGCCACGGTCTGGTGTTGTATTGTCATCATTCATGAGAGCCACGCGCCTGTTGACCCATCAAGACGGACCAAATCCCAGACGGGTTGCATCGACTTGCATTCCGGCAATCACATTGGCAATGTGTTCGGAGAGTTCCAGTCCAAGGTCTGCTGCTCCCTGCTGGATGTCCTCCCGCCCGACGGCGGCAGCAAAGGCCTTGTCTTTCAATTTCTTGCGGACCGAGCGGGGAGTCATTCCATCCAGACCCGTTGGACGCACGTAGGCCACGGCCGTGATGAATCCTGACAATTCGTCGACCGCGTAAAGTGTTTTGGCAAGCCGTGACGTGCGTGGCGTTCCTGTATGGTCCGCATGTCCCATGATGGCGTCGAGCATGATCTCTGGGTAGCCCAGCTCCCGCAGGAGGGACACACCCACGGAAGGGTGCTCCTCCGGGGTAGGGTGTTTCTCATAATCCATGTCGTGGAGCAACCCCGTCATGCGCCAGAGCTGCTCGTCTTCTCCGAAATGGCGAGCATACCATTTCATGGCCGCCTCCACGCCGTAGGCATGCCTTCGAAGACTCTCCGATACCGTCCATTCGTGAAAAAGAGCCAGTGCGTCGTCGTATGAAGGCATGATCAGAAGAGGTCTACAATGCGCATTTCCTTGAGATACCGACCCGGATCCTTCTGGAAATCGGCCAGCAGACTGTTCAAGGTTGCCAGCGTGGAGTCCATCTGGTGATACAGGCCCGGATCCTTGAGCATGAGCCCGAGTGTGCCCTCTCCGCTGTTCATGGAGGCAAGCACGGCGGTAAGTTCGGTAGACATGGTTCTGACTTCCGCCAGCGTGGCATCTACCTCCGAGAGCGTCGTATCGAGCCCGTCCATCAGTTCGGTAACCCGCTCCCCGTCTTCGCCAATGGCTGTATCCAGATCCTGGGCCAGCGATTCCACATGACCCATGACACGGCCTATACGATCCTGCTCCTGGACAAGGATGCCCTCGAGCGCCTGCACCGAGCCGTTCATGGCCGTCAATGTCATGCGCAGGTCAGATCCGGGGTCATCGACCAGTTCAGTTGTCGTCAGGAGTATACGATTCAGCCCGATCAGGACAGAGTCCACCTTCTCGAGCAACTCAGGTGCCTTGGCCGTAACCGCACCAATCACGTCTGCTCCTACGCGCCCCTCAATATATCCATTCTCGGGGATGCGCGGCGCCGTTGGAGGGCCCAGCACAAGATCCATACGCACAACACCGAGGGCGTCAAACCCACCGATCGTCGCATACGTACCTTCCGTTACGGGAATGGTATTGCCCACATGAAAGCCCACCTCCACTTTTCCGGTTTCTTCGGAAATGGCGACCTTGCTGACCGATCCGATGGTTACGCCATTGACGCGCACCACGTTGCCCGCTATAAGGCCACCCGCATTTTCGAATACGACGTTCAGGTCGTAGGTGGGTTTAAAAAGCGGCAGGTCCTCAAAATACCGTACGCCCAGCACAAAAATGAGTGCTGCTATGAGCAGCGTTCCGCCAACTTTCAGTTCGTTCGTGTATTTCACGGTATCAGTGTCCTATCTGGTATTCGTTTGCCTTCACAAAGTCACACAAGGTGGCATCCGGTGAAGAGTGCAGTTCATCGATGGTACCGGTCCAGTGCATGCGTCCGTTGTAAATGAACGCTGCACGATCGGCGATACTCAGGACGGAATGCATGTCATGGGTCACGACGATGCTCGTGATGTTGAGCCTGTCCGTAAGTCCCTCTATCAATGCATCGATGGTATTCGATGTCTCGGGGTCCAGCCCGCTCGTGGGCTCATCGTACAGCACGTAGCGCGGTCTGAGAGACACCGCCCGCGCCAGGGCAATGCGTTTCCGCATACCACCCGAGAGTTCTGAGGGCATTTTGGATCCGACCGCAGACAGTTCCACCATCTCTAAACACTGCAGAACCTCCTCGTGAATCTGCGCCTCGGTCTTTTTCGTGAATGTTCTCAGCGGAAAGGCTACGTTGTCGAATGCGCTCATGGAGTCAAACAGGGCACCTCCCTGAAACAGAATCCCGAACTGCTGGCGCACCTCACGGAGATCACCGTAAGATATCTGGTTGATATCTACATCGTCCACGAGCACACGCCCCGAATCGGGTTTCAAGAGTCCGATGAGATGCTTCATGAACACACTTTTACCCGAGCCGGAGCGGCCAATGATGGCCAGCGTCTCTCCGACGTTGATGTCAAGGGAGACGTCGTAGAGTACCTGTACGCCTCCGAAGCTCTTATTGATGTTTTCTACCTTGATCATGAAATCGTCTACAGGAGGGTTGCAGCCAGAATCAGATCCGCGAGAAGGAGAAACACGCAGCTGGCCACGGCCGCTTCCGTCGTGCTCCGACCTACACCTTCTGCACCACCGGCCGTGTAATATCCCTTGAAGCAGGAAATGGACGTGATGGTGAATCCGAAAACAAAGGATTTGATCAATCCAAAAATGGGGTCAAAGGGCTGAAAAAACTCGCGCGCTCCATCCACGAACTCGCCCAGGGGCACAAATCCTCCGAAGTGTCCCACCAGCATGCCACCGGCGATTCCGACCGAGCTGGCGGCCACGTACAGCACGGGAAACATGACCACACCGGCAATTACCCGAGGCACAATAAGATACCCGATGGAATTGAGCCCCATGGCCTCGAGGGCATCGATCTGCTCGGTAACGCGCATGGTACCCAGTTCAGCGGCAATGCGGGCCCCCACGCGCCCGGCCAGAATGAAGCCGGTGACCACCGCGCCAAGCTCCAGGATCATCGACGGCGCAACGATGGAGCCGATGATGCTTTTGGGAATGAGTGGCGTAACGAGCTGGTAGGCCGTCTGCACCGTCGTCACCGCACCGGAAAATGCTGCCGCCATCATCACAATGGGCAGCGAATCAATTCCGATATGCACCATCTGCTCCCAGAGGTTCTTCCGGTAGCGGGAGAACTCGGGCAGCGCCCCGAATGCATGAAACATCAGCAGGCTGTATCGTCCCAGTGCCTGGACAGGACCGGTCAACGTGGTATGAATGACAGCCATGGGGGTCTGAAGGTGAACGGGTGGCAAGGTACGACAGCTATGGCAATTTGATTCTGCACGGGGAATTGGAACCCTGATTGTATGTTGCTTCCAGACTGAACAATACTACGTCATTCCCATGGCCAGGAAATCAACCCAATTTGTGTGCCAGGCGTGCGGCGCGCCATCGCCCAAATGGCGCGGGCAATGCCCGGCCTGCGGCGAATGGAACGCTCTCGTTGAAGAGCACCTACCGACCGCCACCAAACACAATCTGGGGCGCACCGGGCAGCCTGCGGGCCGCAGCACTGCCCGCGCCTTGCGGCTCTCCGAAGTCGAAAGCGGTCGCGAGTCGCGCCTGGCCACCGGAAATCCGGAATTGGATCGCGTACTCGGAGGAGGCATTGTCCGTGGTAGTGTGGTGCTGGTAGCCGGTACACCCGGAATCGGCAAAAGCACTCTGATGACCGAACTGGGGGCCCTGATGCAGGACAGGAAAATTCTGTATGTGACGGGCGAGGAGTCGGCTGGCCAGGTAAAAATGCGGGCCGAGCGCCTCGGCGTCTCTTCGGAATCGTTCCTTCTGCTCGCGGAGACCGATGTGGAAACCATCATATCGAGCGTACACGATGAAGCACCCGATGTGCTGGTCGTCGATTCCATCCAGACTATTTTCCGCACCGACATCCAGTCGGCGCCCGGTTCCGTCGCCCAGGTCAGGGAATCGGCAGCGGCCCTGATCCAGCTCGCCAAAGCTACCGGTACAAGTGCATTCGTGGTCGGACATGTCACCAAACAGGGTTCCATCGCTGGCCCCCGCGTCCTGGAACACATGGTCGATACGGTGCTCCACCTCGAAGGCGACCGGCATCATACATTCAGGATCCTGCGCTCGATCAAGAACCGGTTTGGCTCAACGAACGAGATCGGTGTGTTCGAAATGAAGTCCAACGGGCTCACGCCGGTAGACAATCCCAGCGCGTTGTTTCTCTCGGAGCGGGCGCGCAATACGTCCGGCTCGGTCGTCATCTGCACCATGGAGGGTACACGTCCTGTTCTTGCCGAAATCCAGGCACTCGTTACGCCGACTTCCTACTCCACTCCGCAGCGGACTACTACCGGGTTCGATGCACGCCGGCTGCAGATGCTCCTGGCGGTCCTTGAAAAGCGGGGTGGGCTGCCGCTGTCGGAATACGATGTGTTCGTGAACGTTACGGGCGGCCTCAAGCTGAATGAGCCGGCAGCGGACCTGGGACTCGTTGCGGCCATTGCGTCGTCCCATCACGATCGGGCCATCAGTCCCAGCAGCGCGTTCATGGGCGAAATTGGTCTGGGCGGCGAAGTGCGCTCCATTGCCCAGCTTGAGGCGCGCATGAAGGAAGCAGAGAAGCTCGGCTTTGACGAACTGTGGGTGCCTTCGGCCGGGGCGCAGTCATCGACCGGTGCACATGCCTCTGCCAATGCCGTCAGTCGGCTCGATGAGTTACTGCAACGCCTTTTCTGAGGCCCGCTGGTTTTTCAACACGCTTCCAAGCTACCGCCTCAGGTGCTCGACATCTCCCGTATCCAGTCCTACCATCACGTCGGTAGCCATATTCAGGAAAAGCCCGTGGTCGAGGACTCCTGGCGTGTCGAGAAGCGTCCTGTCCACAATCGCGGGGTCCGGAATTCCGGCGTCGAACTGCGCATCGACCACCCATAAACCCTGGTCCGTTACGACCGGACCATCCTTCTTCCTGCCCATCCGCAGTTCAGGGTGTGCTCCGAGTGCTCGCAGGCAATTCATCACGGGCGCCACGGCCATGGGTACGACTTCGACGGGCAGCGGCATGAGCGTACCGAGGCGGTCAACGCGTTTCGATTCGTCGATCAGAATCACAAAGCGGGTTGCGCCGAAGGCTACTATTTTTTCCCGTGTGTGGGCGGCACCTCTCCCCTTGATGAGGTTCAATCCGGGATCACATTCGTCGGCACCATCAAAAGCAAGATCAATGTCACCGTGGGTATCGAGCGTGCCAAGCGGAACCCCACAGTCGCGGGCCAGCCGCTCCGACGCAAACGAGGTGGGCACGCCGGTGACATGCATATTTTCCCGCTTCATGCGCAGGCCCAGCGCTTCGATAGCCAAGGAGGCCGTAGATCCCGTTCCAAGCCCTACCGTCATGCCATCCTGGATCAGGCGTACAACAGCTTCAGCGGCCGCCATTTTTGCTTGTTTTCTGCCCTCCACCATGGCGTCTATTCGTATCGGAGTGAATCTATGGGATTGAGTCGGGCCGCCTTGAAGGCCGGATATCCGCCGAAAACAAGGGCAATCACAGTCACCATGATGACTGCAGTGAATGCCCACCCCATGGGAAAGGCAGCGGAAATATCGAAGTAGAGTGCAACCCCGTTGCCGGCGAGAGCTCCCAACAGGATACCAATCAGCCCACCGATTTGACACAGGAAAAATGCCTCCAGCAGAAACTGTCGCAGAATATCCTTCCGACGGGCTCCGATGGACTTGCGTATACCGATTTCACGTGTGCGTTCCGTCACGGAAACGAGCATGATGTTCATGATGCCGATACCGGCCGCAAGCAGGGAAATGAGTCCAATACCTGCACCACCCATGGTCAGCGTACCCGTAAACGCCTCGAATACGGCCTGCATGGAATCGTTGGTCGAAATCTCAAAATTGTTCGGATCTCCCGGCTCCACTTTTCGGATGACACGAAGTCGACCGGTAGCCTCCTCCTTGGCGGCATTGATCATGATCGGGTCATGAACACGCATGGATATGGACGCGATATTTCGCTGCGGCTGGCCGAACGCACTGATACCACGGGTGATCGGAATGAAAACCCGGTTGTCCTGTGCAAACCCAAGAAAACTACCCTTTTCCTCCAGCGAACCGATGACCTGGCAACGCATGCCCGGAATACGGATGGTCTTGCCGATCGGCGATTCATTGGGGAACAGCACGTCCACAATATCCGAACCCACAACACACACAGGACGGGCGTAGAGCACGTCTTCTTCGGTGAAGAAACGTCCCTGCTCCAGTTCGTAGCTGAAATTGCCAAGCATGTGCTGGTTGGTTCCCATGACGAACGTATTCGGCTCGGTCTCCCGATCGGCATACGAAGCCTTCCCGATCCCGAAATCCTCAAGCGGAGACACACTGACCGGAATCTGCATGGCATCCCGGAGTCGTTCGACCTGCTCCCAGGTGATGCTGGGTCGGTTACGGACACTGGCGTCCAGATTTCCCGTCTGGATGGCCGGCGTGCGGGAGACCGTGAACGTGGACGCCCCAAGGAATTGGAGTCGGTCCTTGAAATACACATCAATGACTTCAACAGCCGTGACGGCAACAATAATGGCAAAAACGCCGATCACCATGCCGAGCAGTGTCAGCGCCGAGCGCAGTTTGTGGCCGCGCAGCGAACCCGAGGCCATGCGAATTGCTTCCAGAAATGCCATCATGATCCGGACTCGTATTGCTTGTCATTCATGGGTTGCTACTCGTACCGCAGGGCTTCGATGGGAACGGATCGCGCGGCCGTCCAGGCTGGCGCAAGTCCGAAAATAACGCCGATTCCGACGCAGATACTGAAGGCGATAAGCACAATGCCAACGCCGAGTTGGGCGGGAAGGACCAGGCTGATCAGTATGGAGAGCGGTATGGAGATGAGCACGCCCAACACGCCACCCACCATACAGATCACGACGGCCTCGATCAAAAACTGAAGCAGGATGGACACGCGACGGGCGCCTACGGCCTTGCGTATGCCTATTTCCCGGGTTCTTTCCTTAACGGTGACGAACATGATGTTCATGACGCCTATGCCCCCGACCAGCAGCGCCAGGGCTGTCAATCCAATTCCGATGCCAAAAATGGCATTTTTTATGGGAGCAATGGCCTCGCGCAACGAGGCTTGCTCATTGATTTCAAAATTGTCCGCTTCGCCCGCCTCGAGCTGCCGCTCCACACGCACAATGCCTCTGATTTCATCCTTGGCATCCTCAAGTTCCACCCCAGCGGCAATTTTGGCCCGAATGCTGGCGTCGCGCCAGCGGGTACCAAAGTGCTTCTGGAAGGCGGAAATGGGAATAAAGGCCCCATAGTCGTTGCCGGAGGCCCCTTCGGCTCCTTCACCTTCCCGCGTCAGGATGCCTATGACGCGGTACTTGTTTCCTCCCAGTTGCATGGTCTTCCCAAGCCCGGTGCCGAATGGCCACAGCTCTTCCGCCAAACCCGCACCAATCACTGCAACGGTGCGTGCGCCGAGTTCATCGACCTCGGTATAGAAGTAGCCCTCTGCCAGATCCACGTCCTGAACGCGCGTGTAATTGGCCTGTGTGCCCTGAATACTGATGCGCGCAACGGATTCATGCTCCGATTTGGCCATGCGTCCGGTGCTCACAACCGCCGTTGCAGCCGATACCAAGCGTGCCTTGCGGTTCAGGACATCGGCCAGGTCCTGCTCAATACGAGGCCGGTTGATGAACTCCCACCATTTGGTCCCAGGGCCATTCACCCACGGCCAGCGTTCAATATAGACGACATCGGTTCCAAGCGAAGAGATATCCCGTTCAAAACCCTGTTCAATGCCGCTCACGATCGTAGCCATGGCCGTAACCGACACTATGCCGATAACGATGCCAAGCGTCGTCAGGACGGCACGCATCTTGTTTCCGAAAACTGAACGGATGGCAATAAGGAACGACTCCGAGAACTCAAACAAGAGACGTCGCACAGGGGTACCGGTTTCTGATGACAGAGAGATCGATGACAGAGAGAGCGTGAACCTACGTAGGGCGGAAAGCGTAGTTGCACGTATCCGAACGCCATCACACAATCGTCATGAGCAAAGCAGGCATCCTATTGGAATTCCTCGTCTTTCTGAGGGAGCGAAAGAAGTACTGGTTGCTGCCGATCGTGGTCGTGTTGGTACTCATCAGCCTGCTGATTGTGCTCACCCAGGGCTCAGCGCTCGCTCCGTTCATTTACGCACTGTTTTAGCAGGGTTCAGCACGATCTCAAACCGCAGCCGATACTCCCGGTATGCAGTGTTGTAGTCGGATTTGACGAGCCGGAAACCACTCTTCAGTGCCATGATCGTCATGCCTGGGTGCAAATTGGGGAATGTATCGAACGCGAACCGGCGAAATCCCATTTCTTCAGCGCAATGTGCCATTTCCGACAAAAGCGCCGTGGCAACGCCCTTCCTCCGGAATGCCGGCACGACGCCCCCTTTTGCTGAATAGAATGTGAATCTGTTCTCCCTGTACCCCACCTTGAACCCAACCGGTGTGTCGCTGTGCCACGCTATCAGCATGAGCAGGTTATCTCGCTCGAACGTATTGATAATGCGTTCTTCCCGAAAAATATTCCGATTCAGGATGCGGATCACATCCAGATGCTCCCGGCCAACGGTCTCGATACGGAGACCTGGCGTATCGCAGGCGGAAATGGACCGCACCGGGGTATAGTCAAAGGATTCCATGGCTCAAACTATGAATTTATGAGCACTTCCAAAAAACAGGGCGTCATTTTTACCCCCACCCCGTGTCGTTGGCTTCGCACAGGCCCGGTTCATAGATTGCACAGTCAGTCAATGAGGTGTGCATGGGCAAGATAATCGCGGTGGCAAATCAGAAGGGAGGCGTCGGCAAAACTACGACCTCGGTGAATGTCGCAGCCTCCATAGCGGCCATGGAGCACAAGACCCTGCTCATTGATTTCGACCCCCAGGCCAACGGTTCTTCGGGTGTGGGTGTCGATGTGAAGAAGGTGGAAGGTTCTGCCTACGAAGTGTTGATTGGGGGGAAAACGGCACAAGACGTCATTGTGCCAACCGAAATGGAGTATCTGGATCTGATTCCAAGCCACATCAACCTCGTCGGGGCCGAAATCGAAATGATCGACGTGGTGGACCGGGAGCGCATATTGCGGAAAGCCCTGTCCGATGTTCGCCATGCATACGATTTCATCATCATCGACTGTCCCCCTTCTCTGGGATTGCTGACGCTCAACTCCCTGACCGCAGCGGACTCCGTGGTCATCCCCGTTCAGGCCGAGTATTTTGCCCTGGAGGGCCTCGGACAACTGCTCAATACCATCAAGCTCGTTCGACGCCATCTCAATCCAGACCTTGAAATCGAGGGTGTGGCACTGACCATGTTCGACGCGCGACTCCGCCTGGCCAACCAGGTCGCCACCGAAGTGCGACGCTACTTCGGCGACAAGGTCTTCCAGACCATCATTCAACGAAACGTCCGTCTATCGGAAGCCCCCAGTTTCGGCAAACCAGTCATCATGTACGATGCGGCCAGCACCGGCTCCCGGAATTATATTGGACTGGCACGCGAGATCATTGCCAACAACATGGCGTACCTGCAGACAGCGAACAACTAGAAGCGTGTTGAAAAACCATCACACACCCTTCTGCGGCGGCGAAACGCCATCTGCTGCGTTGTCCCTCCTTCGAATAGCGCTGCTATTCGGCGTCGGGACGCCTTGCATCTGTCATTCCGGCGCTCGCATCTTGGTGCACGCTG
>JAJCYR010000030.1 GCA_029262775.1 Bacteroidota bacterium | reverse complement strand
AACGGCCGGGTCGTAGGTGACCGTGAAGTCGTACGACAGCACGCCTTTGCCATCAATATCATTCGTCGAAACCGGGATTGATATCGGAACGTTGGCGTCCGCTTCGGTGTCGGGAAGCGTCAACGTGACGTCTTCAACGGGGGGAGGTGGGGGTGGCGGGGCCGCAGTAGGAACCGTGACACTGTTTCCGTCCATCGAGACCGAGGCAATACGGGCAAGCGCGCGGCCGTTCAGCGTCGCGCCGGTCTCCAAGGTGACGGACTGATCGGCGAGAATGGTCCCGACGAATGCCGAGGTCGTACCGATGGTCGCGGATGTCCCCACCTGCCAGAACACGTTGGCGGCCTGTGCGCCACCACTCAGGATCACCTGCCGACCGGAGGTGGTCGTAAGCGTGGATCCTACCTGGAAAATCCATACCGCATTCTGGTCTCCCTGGGCGTCGAGCGTCAAGTCTCCGGATGAAATGGCAAGTGTAGTTTGGGACTTGTAGAGACCCGGAGGCAACGTCTGTCCCCCAATATTACCGGCCACCGTGATGGGGTTCGTCGAGCGCCCGGCCGCATCGTTGAAGGCCGTGGTCAGATCGGCCTTCCCATTGACGGCCTCCGGTGTATTGATATGGATGGTACCCGTCACCGTGCCAGGAGGAAAGCCATCGACTGCGGTTCCAGGGCTCAGCCCAAGATCGCCATTTATGATTGAAGCGCCGGTGCTTGTCACCGTCGAACCTGCCAGAATGCCGAAGCCGGCCGCCGATCCGAGGTCTACCGGGGCAGGTGACTGCGCCAATGACACGTGGGGCGCCATCAACATCGTGAGTCCCATGACAAGCAAGGTGCACAAACTGGACGTGCGGCATCGCATCGTGGATGAAAAACGTGTCGTAGAAGTTGTCATGCTATGTCGTTGCGGGCGTTCTGCCCGTATGTGAATGCGTGTAAAGAGAAGAATACGCCGTCCGTACTTCCACGCTGCCGTCAGGAGGCTCCTCTATGCGTAAGCAGAATGCTCCATCTCATCGATCCGAAGCTTCCAGCGCCGCGAGCGCCGCGACCAGATCACGCGACAGCTCCCACAATCCGGCATCGAGCCGGTCTATCAGGTCCTCGTAATCGCCGACTGTCCAGCCACTCGTTTCCTGTTCGGTTGTCCCGCGAACGAGAACGGCGCCATTTTGCGGGTCGATGATTTCCCATGATGCCAGCATCCGTGCTTCTCCTTGCGCTCCGGCCCCATCCGCCGGCATCCATCCCTCCATGCTCTGCAGGTGGACCTGTACCAAATAGTCGTGCCGCACACGCGGATCCCAGGGGGCGGTATCCACGTCACCGAATGGTGCCAGCGCCATCAGATAGCTCTCCAGGGCGCGCATCACGCCGCTCTCCAGGCTCCCGCCCCACCGATTGAATTCCGAATACCGGATCTGGTGCTGCCCCACACGGACCACAATGAGGGGGCTGTCCAGGTATTCGGCCATCTGGAGCTGCCGGATACCGATGCGCAGGTTCGAAAGCTGCTCCACCCGCTCCGCGCCGCCAGCCACATCGTCACCAGACGCGGCATGACCGCCGAGCACGTCGTATCCACCGAGTACAAAGTGCTGCTGGGTGGGCGCATCGTGGGCAAGGCTGAAGCAGCCAGGCAAAACCATCAGTACCAGAAGGAGAACGAGTCGGGTCATGTTCATGTTGGGTGTCATGGCTGCTGTGGAGATGGTTTTTTGCCGCGCAGAAGCATGTCCGGGTTCCGTTCGAGTGAGAGGGAGAGCTCGCGCAGCGCGTCGGCTGCATCTTTGAGACTGGAAAACGCTTCCTGCATCTGATACCCGACGCCCGAGTCTGTCGAAAAGAGCCCCTGCGTGTTCTCGACGGCGGTTCGCATGGCCTGCAGCGTCAGAACCAGCTCTGTATTGGTACTGTCAATCCGCCCCTCGAGCGGCTCGATTGCAGCGCCGAGCCGCTCAACGAGAAGTTGTATTTCGGCCATCGTTCCGTTGAATTGGGCCGTCATGGCAGGAATTTCTTTGAAAGCGGTCCGGATCTCAGGGGCATCGGCGAGGCGCTCAATGGACTGGGCCGACGCCACCAATGAAGCGTTCAGCTGCTCCATGTCTACCGCCTCCAGCATCTCGTTCACTCGAAACAGGACCTGGAATACTTCACCGACGAGGCTTCCGGCCTGCGTTCCGAACGCGGCCAGCAGCGATGGACTCGTTGGGATTGCCGGAAAGGACGTTGGTCCCTCCGTCGGCAGGGGCGGCGCTGCATCTTCACGGTAGGTCAGCTCTATGTAGAGCAGACCGGTAACTATGCTCTCCATCTGCAACTGGGCTCGAAGTCCGTCGTCGATCTGCTGCTGGAGCACCGATCCCCGGCGAATGTCGACGATCTCCCCCGTATTCGACGTGAGCCGATTGATATCGATTTCGTACTGTACCGGGACGTCGAAGGTCTTGTCCGTCTGATCTATTCGAATCAGCAGGTCCGTCACGCTGCCAATGGGTACGCCCTGGAATTTCACGGGTGCGCCTATATCCAAGCCGTTTACCGATTCACTGAAATAGCTGACAAATTCTGACTGCTTCGTGAACCAGGCCGTCGAGGCAAGCACGGCCACACCGATCAGGGTCAGGATCAGCGCGCCAATCATGAAGAGTCCAATCACTGTCGGGTTTGCGCGTATACTCATGGCTTCGGGCTCGTTCGTGTGAGGAAGTGCTCGACTTCCGGACTGGGTGGCTGGTCTCTCAGAGTGGCCGGATTGCCAAGCGCTGTCATTGTTTTTTCCTTTATATCCAGAAAGAGGGCTCGATCGGCAATTTTGAAGATGCTGGCGAGATCGTGGCTGACGACGATGATCGTGGTACCGAAACTGTCGCGAAGCTGCAGGATGAGATCGTCGAGCCGGCTCGCCGTAATGGGGTCGAGGCCTGACGAGGGTTCGTCGAAGAACAACACGTCCGGATCGAGTGCCGATGCGCGCGCGAGTGCGGCACGTTTGCGCATGCCTCCGCTGATTTCATTCGGATAGAACGTTTCGAATCCCCTGAGGCCCACAAGGGCAAGCTTCAGCGAGACGATCTCGGCAATGGCCCGGGCATTGAGATCCGTGTACTCCTCCATTGGGAGCGCTACGTTCTCGGCAAGCGTCAAGCCGCTCCAGAGCGCGCCACTCTGGTAGAGCACGCCCATACGGCGAAGAATGGCTTTGCGCACCTTCTCGTCCGCGTTTCCAAAGTCCACGCCGTCGAAAAGGATGGTGCCCGAGGCCGGTTTTTTGAGACCAATGAGGTGTTTCAGAAGGGTACTCTTCCCGCTACCACTTCCGCCCATGATGACAAAAATCTCCCCCTTGCGCACCTCGAAGCCCAGGTCGCGCATAATAACAAGTGGTCCGTAGGCCATGGTCAGGTCCCGGACTTCGATAGGTGAAGATGCGTTCTTCAGAGATTACACACCGGGTTAAACGTCGAGGAGCACGGCGAGCCAGTCGATGACCGCGTTTGCAAAAATGATGAGTGTGATGGCCGTCACGACGGCCGATGTGGCCGCGCGCCCCACCGCCCCTGCGTCTTTCCCTGTCTGGAGGCCACGAAGGCAACCCGAAAGGCCAATAATCAGACCGAAAACGGAGCCCTTGAAAATTCCGAGCAGACCATCTGCCAGCGCTATTGGGGTCAACAGACCCGAAATGAACTGTGTCATGGAGAGGTCCAGAAGCGAGACTGACACCATCATACCACCCATGATACCGATGAAATCGGCGTAAATGACCAGCAGTGGCATCATCAAAAAGAGACCGAGGACTCGGGGCAGCACCAGGTGCTCGACGGGTGAAAGCCCAAGCGTCTGAAGCGCATCGATTTCCTCCGTGATTTTCATGCTGCCGAGCTCGGCGGCGAATGCGGCACCCGTGCGCCCGGCCATGATGATGCCGGTCATCAGCGCGCCCATTTCCCGAAGCATGCCGTACCCCACCAGGTACGACGTATAGTAGCCGGCTCCGAATCGACGCAGAACGACGGCGCCAAGAAAAGCGATGATCAATCCGACGAGAAAGCTGATCAGCGTCACAATGGCGATCGCGCCCGAAGAGTTCGACTGCACCACAACCCAGAAATCCCGCCAGCGCATTCGTACGCGTAGCAGCACCAGCCCCAAAAAACCTGTAGTTACTTCGCCAATGAATGTGATGGATGCGACCGTCGAGGCGAAGGAAGAAAGCCCCTGCTCGCCGAAACGCGTAATGATCGTGGATTTCGTCTCTTCACGATCCAACTCCTGCTCCGGTACCGCCCGGGCAAGCGTAAGAAGGCTGGCGATTTCGTCCGGCAGCGTCTCGGACCTGAAGGCCAGGCCATGCGCTTCGCAATGGTCCATGGTCTGCACCAGAAAGGCCAGCACGCTACTGTCCCATATCCCCAGGTCCGAGGTGTCAAATCCGACCGACTGAATGGCATCGCTCGCAGGAAGAGCCCGCACCAGATGTTCGAACCGCGGCGTCGGGAGCCCGATCTCCCAATCGCCGCCCATGTCGACCGTGAGTACCTCATCGGAACGGCGTAGGTCGACCTGCATGGGATCCCTTCGGGGGTTGGTTTACGATCGTGACTGGGGCGTGACCGCCGTGACTGGGGCGTGCCGCCCACAAATTATGGCCTCCGTCCACCCGCACATGAAAGCGAAGGCCCTGTCACGACGTAATCAGACTGATTACGGAGCGTTCTGCGAGAGACGGTCCTCGTCCTGCATCCAGAGTACAGCCCGGCGGATCAGTTCCGGGGTACTTTCAATAGCCAACTTGGCCTTCATACGTCCCCTGTGTGTGGCGATGGTCTTGGCACTGATACCCAGCGCCTCGGCCATCTCGCGCGTACTCAGGCCCCGCCCGTGCAATTCAAAAACCTCCAGCTCCCGGTCCGACAGCTGCGAAAGGGAATCTGGCAGCCCGGCGCCCTTAGTGATCGGAATTCGGCCGGCGAACTGCACCATGATCTGGTCTTCAATCCGATCGCTCACCGCGTATCGACCCCCGAGAACGCGCCGGATGGCGGGAACGATACGGCTTTCCGCTTCTGTTTTCATCAAATAGCCGGCTGCCCCGGCGTGGAGCGCCCGTTCCGCGTAGAGGGATTCGTCGTGCATGGAAACGACAAGCACTTCAAGACCCCGATGCTTGGCCTGCAGGCACTTGATGAACTCGATTCCGTTCATCCCGTCGAGAGAAATGTCGGCGATGACAAGGTCCGGAACCGCCTTTGGAATGGCCTCGAGAGCCTCCGCTGCGGTCTCCGCTTCGCCGCAGATTTCGAGATCCATCTCTCCGTTTATGAGCACGCGGTAGCCTCGCCTCATGACCGGATGGTCTTCGAGAATGAAAATGCGGTGCTTCATGTTATGGCCGTAGCTGGAAATGTGCACGATACGGTGGTGCCGCGATCTCGGGACCCTGTGACATCGAGCCGGGCGCCGATCATGTCCGCCCGGTAGCGCATGATGCGGAGTCCCATGCCGGCAGGCTTGTCGCCGGACGCCTTGCCGGATTGATAACCTATACCATCGTCCTGGATGGTGAGGCCATAGTGGCGCTCGGTCCCTGACAGCGAAATCCGGATGTGTTTGGCCTTGCCATGCCGGGCCGCGTTCGTAACCGCTTCCTGGGCAATGCGGTAGAGATGCATGCTCTGTTCGGTGCTGAGGGCCAGTTCGTGGCCCGCGCCCTCAAACGTGCACGCGATGTCGGTCAGCTCCTGCATATTCGTCGTCAACTCGGCAAGGGCGATGGTGAGGCCCCGCACTTCGAGAAGAAACGGATTCAGTCCCTGCGCCAGCGAACGCGCCTGTTCAATCCCTTCCCCAAGCAACTGGGCGATTTCATCCATTTCTCCGGCGTCGGCGGCTCGGCCACTACGAAGCTTCCGGGCAATGCCACGTGCCATCAGCGAGACACCCGACAGGTGAGCACCAAGACCATCGTGAAGGTCTACTCCGATCCGGCGCTGCTCGCGATCGCTTACGAGCAGTATTTCCCTCTCCAACCGTTTTCGTTCGGTTACGTCGTAGAAAAGAGTGAGGTAGCATGGTCGTCCGCCGACTTCAATGGCGGTCACGGACACCACGAGGTCGCGCTCAGCGCCCAGGCGCGTACGAATCCTGGTTTCGACCAAGTTGGCCCGAGAGTCGTCCGGCGCATCTACCGAAGACAGGGGGAAGTCGTCGCCGAATTGGAATCCGAATTCGATCGCAGGCCTGCCCACAACGTCCTTGCAGCTGAATCCGGTGATTTTTTCGAAGACGTGGTTGACATCAACGAAGTGGCCATCGTCGCGCGACACGATGCCGCCGGCCATTGGACCCGCGTGAAATGTCAGTGAGAAGCGGTCGTCACTGATTTGTTCGACCCTTTTCTGCGACGTGATATCGGCGAAGGTAAGGACGACGCCTTCGGCCAGTCGGACCGCTGACCCTTCCGCCGACTGGTACGGCATGGCTCGCATGGCAAACCAGGATCCGTCCTGCATCTGCACTTCCCGATTCACCTCTTCGCCGTTTTCAAGCACCCGGCGTGCATCGCCAAGCACGTCTGCATACGTGAGCCGATGTGAAATATGTTCGAGAGGGCGACCAATGTCGATGGGCAGCAGATTATAGAGTTTCGTACTCTCCGGAGTGAAAAGCATGACGTTGAGCTTCCGATCGAGGAAGAGCGTCGCCATGTGTGTGCTCTCAATCAGGACGTGCAGATCGTTATTGACACGGCGGTGCTCCTCAATCTTGTTTTGAAGCTCCTGGTTTACCGTAGTCAGTTCTTCGTTGAGGGACTGCAGCTCCTCCTTTGCCACCTCGAGCTCTTCCATCATCGAACGCAGTTCCTCGTTCAGAGACTGCATTTCCTGGTTCGCGACGATCAACTCCCGCTGCGACGGCTCACCAGCGGACCGCTTGAGCGCCGAATCGCCACGGTCCTCGATCACGTCTGAAAGGATCCGCGCAGGCGCGGGCCCGCTCGTCGTTGAACGGGAGAGGGGGGGGAAGCCGAGCAGAGGAGAGGGGCTCGCGACGTGGGTTCTCCGAAACAGCCCATGTTTTTTGGATACGGACTTGAAGTACCGGCCGGCATGGCCAATGCCCTCTGCCGCGCCGAGAAAAAGGTAGCCGCCGGGCCGGAGGCTGTAGGCGAAGCATTGGAGGACTTTCTGCTGCATTCCGGCCTCGAAATACATGAGCAGGTTCCGGCACGACAGTAGATCAATGCGCGTGAAGGGCGCATCGCGGGACAAGTCGTGGTTTGAAAAAACAACCAGCGCACGAAGGGCATCACACACCTCGTATTCCCCTTCCTTTTTGATGAAATGGCGCTCAAGACGCTCCGGACTCAGACCGGCCGTGACCGCGGCGGCATACCTCCTGTGACGTGCGACCATGAGAGCCGGCTGGTCGATGTCGCTGGCGAGAATTTGAATGGCCACATGTTTTCCTGTGGCTTCGCGCTGCTCCTCCAACAGCATAGCGAGCGAGTATACTTCTTCGCCTGTAGCACAGGCAGGAACCCACACGCGCACGCCTGCCATATCGCCATTTTTTTGGGCACTGGCATGCTGCATCAGTTCCGGTAGTACGTCGCTCTCGAGTCGCTGATACGCCTCTGGATCCCTGAAGAATCGTGTAACACTGATCAGCAGGTTTCCGAGGAGCGCCTCTGCTTCGTCTTTATCATTCAGGAGGAGCACGTAGGCCGGCATTTCGTCCGCCTCCACCACCATCATCCTGCGCGAGACCTGGCGAAGCAGCGTACTGCGCTTATAGTGGCTGAAGTCATAGCCGGTCCGTCTACGCAGCGTGTCGAGGATATCCAGAAGCACGTCTTCGTCTTCCGGGGACCCCTTCCTGGGAATGATCGGCCGGGCTGCCTCGTCCTGCAATGCCATCAGCCGCGCGGGCATATCGGTAGCGGGCAATACAACGTCTACGACACCCGTATCGATGATACTGTTCGGCATGGAGGGGTATTCGGCTTCTTCCGGATCCTGTACGAGCAGAAAACCACCACGCTCGTTGATGGCCAGCATCCCGAGCGTACCGTCGGCGCCGCTGCCCGAAAGCACAATGCCGACAGCCAGTTCCTGCCTGTCGGCAGCCAGCGAATGGAAGAGATGGTCGATTACACCGGTCGCCGGAGAACGTGGAGTAGTCAGAAGGCGGTTGCCCTCGACCGAGAGATGATTATCAGGCGCAATCACGTATACGTGATTCGGCAAAACTTCTGTGGGCGTGTCTACCCGGGTGACGGGCATGGTGGTGGTGAAGCCCTGTAGGATCGATGCCAGCTGGCTTCCGTGCTCCCGGGAAAGATGCATGGCCACAATGAACGCCATACCACAATCCGGCGGCATGTTTCGCAGGATTGCTTCGAGCGCCTTGAGCCCTCCGGCCGATGCTCCGATAGCGACAAGCGGAACGATGGCTGAGGATTTTGACGATTTGAGTTGCATGTTTTTTCTGCGCCGACGGTGCAAAGGGATCGGCAGTGGAAGTTAGTCGGCTCCGCTTTAAAAGCGCGTACGCATTTTGACTACACGCAGGGACGCCGGGGCTCAACCCCTACCCTGACCGTTCTACGTACGTTTATTCAGCCTCACTTTACCACGAAATATCATGAAGTACATACTACGCAATATCTTTATTGTAATGGTCGCCGCGTCCCTGTCACTGCTGACCGGTTGCGGCGTCAGTAACGCGGTCAAGGGCGGCGTGATCGGCGCTGGGGCAGGAGGTGCTGTGGGCGGTGTCATCGGAAATCAGGCTGGCGATACGGCCACGGGCGCCATCATTGGAGCCGCGGTCGGTGGTACCACGGGTGTCCTTATTGGTCGTCACATGGACAAGCAGGCGGAGGAAATGCGGAAGGAGCTCGAGAATGCAGAAATCGAACGCATAGCCGAAGGAATAAAGGTCACCTTCGATTCCGGCATACTCTTCGAAATCGATTCCTACGAACTGCAGGCGGGTGCCCGATCGAACATTGAGAGCATGGCGAAAATTCTCAACCAGTATCCCGAGTCCAACATCGTGATTGAGGGAGATACCGACAATACGGGTGCAACTGATTACAACCAGACCCTCTCAGAACGACGAGCCCAAGCCGTTGCCAACTATCATATGAGGTTGGGCATTGCGTCATCGAGAATCACGACAGTCGGAATGGGCGAATTGAATCCAGTTGCTTCGAACGACTCTGTCGAAGGGCGTAGGCAAAATCGACGCGTCGAGGTGGCCATCTTCGCAAACGACGCGCTGAAGAAGGCGGCCGAAAACGGTACGCTGAAATAAGCTTCGAGAACGCGTTAACAGCCTTCCAGGCTACCGGACAACCTCTTGCCAGCATTGCCAGCCAGAGTGAACGGCCCGATCGGCGCGGCGTCCGAACCGGGGTGCCCGGTACAACATGTCGACGCCTTCGCTCATCTCCGGAAGTGTGAACCGGCCGATGTCTACGCAGTCGACGTGTTCCAGCCTTGCTGGCGCGACTTCCTGCAGCGCAGCAAGCGTACTGTCGTAGGCCGGGGCGACCCAGTCCATATACGAGCGAACACGATCTGTGTCGTAGACGGCGACGGTAACAACGGTCTGGATTTCGTCGGAGAGGCGATCGAACGACGCGCGGGCGAAATCCCGGGCGAAGTCAGACACAGCATTGACCGACTCGCCACCTTCTTCCTGCCCCAGTTTCAGGTCCAACCGCTCCAGCGGCGCCAGATCGAGGTGTGACAGGTGCAGATTGTCGGGAGAAGCGACAATGCTTTTTGCGAACGGAATCATGGCACCGATACTGTGGGGCGTGCCGCTATAGCAGGCGGACAGCACCAGGAGGTCAAAGGGACCCGTGCCTGCCGTGAGCCCGGCCATACCCCGGGAAAAATGGTCTACGCTGAACTCGCCCTTCCTGCGCGACGCGTCATAGGGGACATTATCCATTTCTGGGATCTCATGACCCATGTACACCAGCATCCTGACGGGAGGCGTGTGCTGCTTTGACCGGTACGTGTGGTAAAACGCCACCTCCGGATCCAAGCGGGAGTCTCCTTGTCCGCGCCGGTACGTCTCTTCAGCGACAAGCTTGCCGGCGCGAAAGTAATAAAACGTTCCGTCATTCCGCGGAAACAGGAACAGACGTCGTTTGCGGGGTCGTTCGTGGAAAATGAACACTTCCGCCTTGGGGTTGCGCTCGCCTACACGCAGCGCCTCTTTCATCGCCTCTTCGTCGGCCTGGAAAGCTGTTCCGTCCGCGCCGTGGTACAGGTAGTCCGCATCCCCATGGATCAGGAACACGATGGACTGGTCCACCGGTCCCTGGAAATCCACGGGGGCGGGTTCATTCACACCGACCGTCCGGCATGACGAAACGAGCACAATGAGCAGACTGCCACCGACAGCGCCGATCAGCTGGCTGAGTCGGGACATCGGTATCGCGTTATGTAATCAAAATTATGATGATCACGATCAGGAGTGCTGTGACCACGCTGATTGTGATCTTCCGTTCGGCCTGCTCCATGTCCTGGACCACGTAGTCGGCGAAGGAGTTGAGCTGGGAATTCGGAACCGGGTTGAACCCGTTCGTACCCGCCAGTTCATCCTGCTTTTCCTGGAGCGCATTTCCGAAGGCGTCCAGGCTGACCCGGTCTTCGTCCGAAATGAGCCAGGACTTCTCTACCTTGGCCAACGCTGTCGTCATCCGCTCCAGTGAGCTGGCCATGATTTCCCGCTTCTGGTCCGGATCGGCTTCCGCCTTCACCTTGGTGGCTGTTTCACTGAAATAGCTCTTGATGTCTTCTGTTGTCTGGGCCTGAACCGCTGGGATCAGGAATACCGACATGATCAGGACACCAACAATTTTCTTCATAAACATGATAAAACCTTCTTGTGGATGCGTCGGGTACCGCGTGTCCTTTCCATGATGTTACCATAGGGAAGCACGTTCACCACTCTGGTGGCCCCAAACGTTTTGTTACCTGCAACTTGTGATAGTGTTTCTTCGGAGATCACGTCGCTGATTTTTTGGTTTATGATGCCGTGATTCCAATGGTTTCATGTGGATGTATCGGCGCAGGCGCCGGGGAGAACGTGAGGCCACCAGGCGCGAGTGGGGGGCGCGTCTCCGCATCCGGGTCGAACAGCGCGGACCACGAGCGACTTCACTTGGGTCCGCATGGCGGCTGAGATTCAGCCAGCGCGCCACGACGAAATACACCGCGTTGAACAGGACCTCGCTCCCTGGCACGGCCGCCATGCCGAGCGTACGGAGCCTACGGACACGTACGCAGACCGCCGTCGAAGAGGATGAACGCAAGCGCAGCGCTCACGACGCTGTTTCCGAAGCCGTAGTCGTCGAACGCGATCCTACCGAGCCCCTCGGAGCCAGCCAGCATCCCACGGCGAGGAACAGCACGAGCACCGACATCCCCAACCGCGCCAAGGACTTGCTCGACGCGATGCCGAGGAGGAGGAGGAGGATCCCCGCCAAAAACATCACCGCGTTGAAAAACCATCACACACCCTTCTGCGGCGGCGAAACGCCATCTACTGCGTTGTCCCTCCTTCGAATAGCGCTGCTATTCGGCGTCGGGACGCCTTGCATCTGTCATTCCGGCGTTCGCATCTTGGTGCACGCTGGTTCTTCAACACGCTTTTAGATGGATATGGCCAACTCGGGCAGTGGCAGGAGCTTCGTATGAGGGCATGTTTTGGGGAATAACGCTTAGGCTCAACCGGATACGTCCAGCAATACAGGAATATACGCTCACGACATGGGGCGTGATTGGCGGCGCTTGAGCCCTGTCGTCGTAGTGAAATGTGATTATTATTCCGCGCGGCTGCCTATTGATTCGCAATATTCCTTCACGGAATCCATGTCAGATTCGACACCCTTGACTACCATACGCCGAACAAGTGGAGTCATTATTCTGGCCAACATCGTGTGAGGAATGATGTCCATTTGCATTCTCATCTCTACGCTGTCTGCCTTTTCGAAAACGCTGAATAAAGTATCCCAAATCGTTCCACCGACGTCTGATACCAGCCGAATTCGTTCGTTTTCGGCATACTCTGTCACTTCAAGTTCAACCGATTGCTCGCGGCCATTCATGATACGGGTTTCGCGAAAGCGAGTGCCGACGCCAGACCGTTGCTCAGAAAGGAATTCAACCTTCGTGATGTGGGGCACTGCCTCCCTGAAATTTCGAGCGTCAGAAATGGTTTGGAACACAAGATCCAGAGGTGCAGCAACAAGGCGGGAGACGTGTACTGGTTTCATGGCGGTTGGTCGTCTTATTCAGTGTGATAGAACGATATGCCCTTGTTAAGCGTTTCCGCCGGGCACCCATTGCAACATTTCCGAACGCGACCCCAAAAGCAACACCGAGAAAGGTTCCAATTCCGGCGCCGAGTGCGAGGTTCAGTCCAATGATATTCTGTTTACCAGGCTGTTTCTGTCTGCTCATTGAAACCGACCTTTTTCATGACTCTAATAAATGTTTTTTCTTGAAAAAATACAACCCGCCGACAAGAGCGGTAAAAAACAATACGTGCAGCAAAAGCCTTTCGTCTATACTGAAATTCAACCCAGGCAAGTCACCACCTGTGAGACGCTGAAACGAAACCAACTGCACGATGATGGCATTCGCAGGAGGTGCTATCACTGTAGTTATCCACGAAAAGGTGACAGTAAGCAACGCAACTATTCCCAATCGCTCAATTGTCATCACCGCTATTCCGCTCAGCAGACCGTACGACACCGAAACCGTTAAATGTACAAACCAGGCCATAACCATTGCCGGAATGGCGCTCCAGCCGCCTAATTGCTGATACAGTGCTGCATGGCGACCTGTAAGCGTATCCATGCCAAATAAAGGCTGCACAAGAATAAATAGTACTCCCATCACGATGCCGAGTACACAAGCAGCTGATAAAAAGCGTATTCGACGAATGGTTGCTTTGCTGGTCAATGCAGAGGGCTTAATGGTCCGAGGCCAGTTATCATTGCAGGGTAAGGAATATATGCAAAAAATGCCTGTGGGGGGAGCCAGGTTCTGAAGCAGAAGAGTTTGCTGGTGAAAACCATGCCGCGTCCAATTTCACTGCGTCAGACATGTTCCGTCGCCCTACCGCCAGTCGCAATTGCTGCAAGAAGGAAGGCTCCGGCAGATGCAGCAAATACGGAGTAATCCAAGGGCGGCTTGAACCCGTCGGCAATTGTCATCGTCAGGGCGAACGAAAAGAGGAGGAGCCCACTTGCGAGGGAGAACCATCGTAGCCTCCAGCCAACGATCAGCCCGAGGGCAAACAGCATCTCAGCCGCGGTTGCGACCCACGCCAGAGCAGGGATGAGGGGCGCTGGAACAAACCAGTTCAGCATCGCGACATATTCCACGAAGGCACCCCACTCCCCCCAAGCAACGTTTGGGGCGCCCGGCGGGCCCCAGAGCCCAATCCGGTCCGCAACGGCAGAGAGAAAACCTGCGGCAAGACTAAGACGGAGAAACCACTGGGCACAGCTCAGGATTATAGTTTGGCTCATTGGGACACCTTTATTGGCGGTCTAAAAGACGACTATTCGCGGCGAGCCTGCGCGCGCCTGTCCAAAATGTAGGAGATCCGTCAGTCCCATGCCTGGGCCGGTCGGCTCCAAAGGGCCAATAGCACTGATTTCTGGTGCGATGCGGACCAGCAGCCAAACAGAGCGGATCGCTTTTTCAGCCGTACATCTGTCATAAGGACATCCAGATTTACGAATGTCCCAGTAGTCGGGAGGCCGGGTTATTGTTTGGTTCGGAGAGCTTCGTCGAGTTCGCGCAGGCGATACGACCGGGTGCCGTAGCATCGTGGAGGAGCCATGACGAACGTATACGCCCGTAACCCCCTCGTTCCCTTCGGGTTCGGCTTAATTGAATTGTTAGACGCCCAGCCATAGTTCATAGAAGCGAGTGCCGGGTAGGTGAGTACTGTTGTACGCAGGGATCTCAGAAAAACCAAACGAACGATACAGCCCTTGCGCTGCCGCCATACTTGGGAGCGTATCCAGGCGGAGCGCTTTGTAGCCATTGCGACGAGCGGCCTGGATGGCTTCGCTGATGAGCTGCTTGCCAAGTCCCCTACTGCGAAACGCTGGCCTTACATACAAGCGCTTCATTTCACCGGTTTGAGCGTCAAGACGTCGCATGGCAACGCAACCAGCCGTTTCGCCGTTGATATTGGCGATGAGCAGGATACCTTGCGGTGGTATGTAAGGGAAAGGCAAGGCGGCAAGCTCCGCAGTGAACCCTTGGTACTCAAGATCCACGCCGATCGTGGCGGCGTACTCAAGGAAGAGTTCACGGACTGCCGCGGTGTGCTCTTCGCTTTCTACCGGTACGAGTGTGATTGGATCTGACATGGCCGTCGAACGGCTGGCGAATTTACGGCGAGCATTCGCTCGCTCAACAGAAAATAATCGTTTCCAACCAACTCAGCCAGTCGGGCGAATCCGCAACACCATACTATTGGGCTGAGTGGACGAGTTGAGTACCTTGATGCTTTGGGTCGGCCTGCAGCGGTGGGTTCTGCGGCGTAGCGATTACTCGTGCGAGGCGACCATCTGCAACATAGCCGGTTGCGTAGGGCAATTCTTGGTTATGTAGAGAGGCGCCTACATTGCCCACGCGGGTCGTCGGTAAACCTCGATCAACTCGAGATCAACCTCATCCCGGGTAAGCGCGAACAGGCCCGCCTCTCCCACCGCAAGCAGTCTTCGACCCGGCGGTAGACGCAGTTCACCGGACACCGCTCCATTCGACCGAACGAGCCGCCACACTTCACCCTGCGTCGAGAGCGCACGCTTGACCCAGACACCGTCTCTCGTGTCCGCTTCGAGTCCCAGTACGGCAGGTAGCTCATGGGGGAACTCAACCTCACGTCTCGCAACGTCCCTGAGTGGACCGAACACGCGTCGTCCCTGAAAATCATCTGGAATCGCCGTCGCGAACCACCACTCACGTTCGGCATCACCAATCTTCGTCCCTGGCCACTCCAACCGGATAGACTCCTTCACCCGTCCGTCTCGATCGCTGAAGGTCAGCTCCCGCGACTCCACCTCGTACCATGCGAGACCACCGTCCGGTAGAATCGTCCACTCAACTTGGGCCGAAAAAGGTGCCTTGAGCGTTAGCGAGGGGGCTCCATTCGCTTCGAGGCGGACCGAATCGCCCCGTCGAGTATACTCGAGCAACGTGTCCGCTCTCGCGCCTCGAACCCGCAGCACCGCGCGATCGTCCGACATCGGCACGAACGTCCCCAGAACGGTATCGCCCGCCACGATGTCAATCCGTCTCGCCCAAAGCGATCCTATACCTTGTGAACGGACATGCTCGCCCCGCTCATCGAAGAGTTCGATCCTTCCGTTCCCAATGTCCAAGATTCCGATATGAGCATCGGTCCATGTGATATCCACTGGTTCCGCAAGCTCACCGGGCCCTTGGCCTTTCCGGCCCCATTCGACACTCCCCTCATCTGAAAGAACGTGAATCGAATGCGCTGTCAGCACCGCGATACGGCGCCCGCTCGCCACCGCAGCTCGGGTCTCGAACAACAGCTCGGAGCTCGACCCGAAGACCGACTCCAGGACCGCAGGTTCTTGACCGAACAGTTCGCCCGATACCACGACGCTCATGAACACCACCAACCACGCTCGCTTCATCCTACCACCTCCCTATATTGTATATAGTTGCTGCCAACGAGGCCATGCGAGCCGTCTTTGAGCGGCTTACAAGTGTTATACGGCCTCTATATTATTGGCTCATCGCTAAAACCGCGTGAAGCGAATCCTCCCGTAGACAGGATCGCTCAAAACCAACTCATTTGGATCTGTTTCCTCAACCTCAAATCGCAAAGCGTCGAAAAGTCCTTGTGTATCGGGCGTCCAGCTTTGGCGCAGATCGGGGTTCTCCTCGAATATTCGGGCAGTCGATTCGTCGAGGGGTTCAGCGCTTGCCTCGCGTACTGAGAGATCAAGATGAGCGAAAACGAAATTCCAGGATCCCGCCATCTCCTGCCGGACTCGGACATTGCGCACCCAAGCGACTGCCTCACTTCTCACCACATAGCTAACCTCACAGTCATTGGTCAAACGAAACTGCTCGTCTCGATCTATGGTTAGAATCATGTTTATGTCGGAGATGCTCACGCTGACATCTTCGGGCAATCGCGCTCGGACAGCGTCTGCCTGCTCCTGAGGAAAAGCAATTGCAGCTTGCCACGTACCCCAAAGATCGCTCTTTTTGTGGCTTGAGCATGCTGACAGCAGCAATGAAGAGAGGATCACGACAAGGAGCCTCTCTCCGCCAATTTGTCTGGATGCTACCATGAGAACGACCTCCTTGGTTGAGTTGGTTGGGGCGGAGCTATCCGTCGTATATAACGGTTGGCGGATTTACGGCCAGCCCGCGCGCTCACCTGACCGAAATGTAGGAGATCCGGCTGTCACATGCTCAGGCCAGTCGTCTCCGAAGGCTCAAGCGCCCGGGTTTCTGGTACAATTCGGACCAGCAGACAAACGCGACCCTCTCCAGACTTTGACTTTTCGCATGGGTAATCGATGAGCGGGCCCGACGATGTTCCATCGCCAGGCTACCTCCTTATTCATGCCGACAGAGCATCGGCGGTTAAAAGGAGGCAGAACGTCACCGCTCGAGATAGAGACCCATCGCTAACCCGACAATCCTACTGACATTCCGGCACACCCTTTTCCTGCGCGAGAGCGAGCCAAGCGCTGCACGGCCCGCCTGGAAACCAAGCACGGCAAGGGGGAAGGCACTCTCGATTCTGTCAGCCAAACTGGGCCGGGCCGTTTACCTCATGATGCGGCGGGAGACTCTGGCGGGGGCGGGCTTGGACCGAGAATCAGGTCCAATTCGAGGGCGCGTCGCAACGAGTCGACGCCACGGCCGCCGGATACCGGACGCCGTACCGATCCTCAAAGCGCGTAGGGCATAGACCGCTGAGCGGTCCCATGTGGGCTGCAAATCCAGAAATCAGAATACTCCCGTAGAGGCGGTGCTGAGAACCGCCGAGGCAATCAAGATTCCGGACAGGACATCAGCCCGGCCACGGAATTTCTGTGTCCAACTTGACTTTCAAGGCCATAAGCGAGTTATGCCCACTTTACCATCTCTACTTATAACAACGCCTGAAATTCAGCACGGGCCAGTTCACAGTCACGCAGAATCTTTGACATCAGACCCGGTCCTATCGTCTCTCCAGCATGAACTGGCACAACCGTCGTTCTTCCGTCTGCGTGACGCAGAAAGTGATGACTCCCTTTTACACGCATAATCTCGAAGCCAGCTTTCCGAAGCGCCTTGATGACCTTCTTTCCGGTGAGGCTTGACAACTTCGTCATACCGCTATGCTCACCTTCTGCACGCCGACGAAATCCAGTCCTTCATCCTTTGCTTGCTCTACCTCCAAGCACAACTCTATTGCCTCTCGGATGCGCTCCATGAGCGCGTCAAGGGATTTTGCCTGGGTATGACAACCCGGAAGACTCGGCACGGAGGCGACGTAGTATCCTTCACCATCGCGCTCAATGACGACGTTATAATCTCGGCTCATTCTTATCTCTTTTTGAGGTCAGCGGAGCACTTTAGCCGTTAGTAACGAGCAGAAACGTCAGCGGTTGCTGCCGGTGGGCATAACGGCTGGGCGATTTGCTGCGACCACACACTCATCCGACCGAAATGTAGGAGATCCGGCTGTCACATGCTCAGGCCAGCAGGCAAACGCGACCGTCTCCAGACGGATCGACGACACCACTTCCTCGAAGGCGCTCCCTTACCAGCGAGTCCGCAACATCGCCTTGGTACTATGGCGGCCCACCAGGTTGCGGCGCGATGCGAAGCACACCACCGGGTACACCGCTCACGTGCACTCGCCCACTCAGTCCAGGCAACCTCCAGGATACCATTTCCAGGGCTGAGAGCCCCGCCTGCTCCATAAGCGTGTTAGAGCGCACCCTCACTGCGCACGGCGCATGCGAGAGAACGGGAAGCCGTTGCACCCCGTTCGCGGAGTGGCGCGATTCGGAGGCGGAGTGGCGCGAGCCTCCTCACGTGATGCAGCCCGATAGGCAGTCATGCAGAACCCCCACGTATAGGGCGACACACCTTCAAGGAGCATCCAGTCGATCCGAGTCCAACGGCCGGGATCACTCGGATTCTTTGGGTCATTGCGAGCCACGAAGTAGCGCTCGGCTTCGTTCCACTCGACAATATGAAAGCGCGACTGCGGCAACTGCTCAAACAGGACCGCCGATACACGGAACTCGTTGTCATAGTCGTCCACAAATTGTCCGATCACCTCCGGCGTCGAGACGATCCCCAAGTGCTCCTCTTGCTGCTTGCTCGGGGCGCAAGCCGTCAAGAGCACGCACACTGCGAACTTATACACGTTCATCGCTAAGAAGCCTCGGTGAAAACAACCACATTGGGAATGGGGCGTCGCCCTAAAACGGCTGGGCGATTTACGGCGAGCCCACACTCATCTGACCGAAATGTAGGAGATCTGGCTGTCACATGCTCAGGCCAGCCGGCAAACGCTACCCTCTCCAGCCGGATCGATGACACCACATCCTCTTTTCCAAGAAGGCGCTCCGTTTCCATGCGAGTCCGCAACATCGCCTTGATACTATGGCGCCACCTTTACGGCACGCCGTGAAGCACGGCGACTGGCCACACGCTCAAAATCGCCATAACAGACCGGCACGATTCGTAAAAGTTCGTGTCGCCGTAACTCGTAAAGGATCGTGTCGCTTGACAGTAACACCCTTGATGCGGATCCTTTTCAATAATCCCGTTCTCTGCTTTCCCTGATAGCAGTACGAATATCGGCAGACGTCGCCTTCGTTTTCACACCCTGTATATCCAAAGGAGATCCAGAGGTGATGACAGGTTTAATGGTGAATTCAGACCCATCTTGTCGTTTAATTCGAGTTTCCCCCGATGATCTAGCCTCATCCAACAGTCGAGAAAGGCGCTGGCGTGCTTCGGTGTACGTATAAACTTTCATGAGGAGACCTCCAGTACTTCAACACCTTCCGCTACAGCGACGCGGCATTGAGCTTTATCCAAGGACATTAAAGGTGTACGGTATTTTCGAGCGCACTCGATGACAAACGCATCGTAGGCCCAGATCGAATGCCGATCAACGATGTCTAGAATGGCTGTCAGTTCAACATCCGCCAGACGGATCGGAATCGAATCGAACGCCTGGACTGCTTGGTTGGCTTGCTTCAGATTGAGAAGCTTTCGACGCAATAATGCCGAAAGGGCATTCCCAACCTCCCAGTAGAGAGAGGGAGGAGCTTGAAGTTCGGAGCCTTGGGACAAAGCTACGATGTCCTTTTTGGAGGGCTCTTCCAGAAGAACAGCCATGACTACTGATGTGTCAATCGTAACAAGCATAACAGCCGACATCTATTGAATGTACAATTGTACATATACACAATCAGCTAGTTCCACACTCTTTTAAAAGCGTGTTGAAAAAGTCTGCACGTGCGTGATAAAAAATGGCATCAAGTGCTTATAATGGTTATATTTAGGTGTCATTATTGATATTCACCACAGGTGCCATGATAGGCAAAAATACCTCGGAGCCAACTCTGTTCCAGATGATCAATCTGGATGCGCTCGTGCCGCCGGATCATCGCCTGCGTCAGATTGACGCGGCGCTGGACCTGGACGGTGTTCGCGAGCGGCTGGCTCCCTGCTACGCCGCGGGCAAGGGACGCCCGGGTATTGACCCCGAACTTGCTCTGCGCATGATGGTCCTCGGCATACTCTACGATTTTTCCGATCGTAAGCTGTGCGAGGAGATCCAGATGCACGCCGGGTTCCGCTGGTTCTGTAGGCTGAACTTCCACGACCCGGTACCGGATCATTCGACGCTCTCGCGGCTGCGCAATGAGCGCTGGGCAGGCAGCGATGTGTTTGATCACCTGTTTGAGAGTGTTGTGGCCACCTGTGTAGCGGAAGGCATGGTCTCGGGACGTCACGTGTCGGTCGATGGCACGCAGGTGCGGGCCAGAGCGAGCATGAAGAGCCTCAGCCGAACGGACGGGGATGACGAGGCACAGGACGATGACGATCCGGACGCTCCAAGTGGTTCATGGCAGGGCCATGGAGAGAAGTACTCGAATGACACGCACGCATCAACGACCGACCCTGATGCCAAACTCTACCGCAAGAGTCCCGGACAGGGGGCCACGCTCAGCTATCTTGTTCACGACATCATTGACACAACGAGCCGCGTCATCCTTGGACGCCATGCATCGACAGCACACGGCCGCGCCGAACGCGAAGCGGCGCTCACTATTCTTGATGAACACGAGGAGCGAAGAGCACGACTTGGACTGACAGAGCCGGTAGGCATTTTGACTGGAGACACGGGATATGGGGCGACGGAGTTTGTAACGGAACTGTTGGAGCGCGGAATTACCCCGCATGTACCGCTTCTGGCGAAAAAGGAGATGGAGGAGCTGCCCACCTGGAAGCGGCGCACGTTCAATCTCGCGCAGTACCGAAAGCGGAAGGAGGCCGTTCAGCGGGCCGAGGCTCGCAACACGGTGCGGGCCATCTCCGAAACCGACGGCTATCGCGTCAGCCGAAAGCTTCGAAACCGGTCCGAACACATCTTTGCCGAGGCCAAACAGTACCACGGAATGGCGAGAGCCCGCTACCGGGGCCTACAGCGCGTGGAGTTGCAATGCAAACTCACGGCCATCGTTCAGAATTTGAAACGATTGGTGGCCTTCAAGCGGAGAAAAGCCGCTTTTGGACTCGTTTTTCGTCTTCTGGGGACCTACTTCGCCCGGAGACGTCAGCAATTCCAGACGTGGATACACGCCCGTCTCCACGCCGTCACCATCTGCTACCACATGTTCACGACTTTCAGAGCCCAAACAGCCCCGGAAAACGTCCATTGTTCAACACGCTTTTAAAGGATCTGGATAACGGTTCGTGAATCTACGGCGAGCCTCGCCCATCTGTCAGAAATCTAGTCGATCCCCAGCATACCCGCATAGTGCGAATCGACTTTTCAGGATCGACGAAACCCCCGTTGCCGAAGTCTCAGGTCGTCTAGCGAGTCCGTAGCATTCGCTTGACACGGCGCGAAAGGCGTTGGTTCAGGCTATAATCAGGATTCCAAAAGGAGCTGAACTCCCCAGTCTGAAAATCGCATCCTGGCTATCCCTCAACAGCGATTCAATATCGGAAGTAGAGCAATTGCCTCTACGGATCCACACAATGCGCGGAGGAAAACCCCGAACCATTCCGATTTCACTCAGATCGGAATCCTTGCTCACGATCGTCAGCGTGTTCTTTTTTGCGTAGTCCCAGACTTCAAAATCGGATGCACTCGCAAGTCCAACTCTCGCAACGTGTTCAGATTGAGGAAATACGTCCGCGAGCCGCTCAACCAGCTTGGGAGAAAGGTTGTGGTCAAACAGCAGCTTCATGCGCTGGCAGTAACGGTAACTCGCTCCCGCTCAGCCGCATATTCCAAACTGGCAAGAATGTCCTCTTTTGACAGAGATGGAAAATCTTCAAGGATCTGCTCCTGTGTCATTCCCGAGGCCAGATAGCTGAGAATATCGTACACCGTGATGCGCTGACCCCGAATGCATGGCTTTCCGCCACGTTTTCCTGCTTCTATGGTAATTCGGTCCAAGTACGACATGGATTCAGAAATGCTGGTTATTCGGTTGTAACCCAAAATCGAGAGGCCTGTTTCAGTCGACCTCGGAGCGCCATAACGGCTTGTGGCTCACCCGCGCAGGGCAAACCGGCGGTAGGACGAGGCAAGTAAGCGCTGACGCTTGAACGAAGCAAGGCCGTGGAGCCCTGCGTCGGCGGGCAGCCGCGGGTTATACCGCACCGGCGATGCGAGAGAGATTAGCCTCCCCGTGTAATCACTACTCGCTCCCCGGCATGCTGACCGCATCCCCTTCGACCGGGATCATCACATGCGCGAACGGGGTGCCGGGCCACATCAAGTAGGGGCCGCCGCCCGTCGGCTCCATCGGGATCCCAGCCAAGGTCGCGGGGTCGGGGTAGATGACCATGAGGTGAGGCCCCGTCACTACCCACTCGTTGTCTGGCGTGGGTCCAGCGGCGAAGGGGTCGGTGTTGCTCGCCCCGGCGTCGCCACGGAGCATGTAGGAGATCCCAACCTCGGTTGCCTCGAACGTTTCGTCTCCGCTCATGAGGGCGCCCACTAGGGCCATCCACTGCGGGTCCACGCACATTGGGGCGTTCGGCATGGCTATGCACGTCCACTTGTTCGTGCCCTCGCGGAGGACGTTGCCTTCCGCGTCGAGGATGGTGGCCTCCGCGGCGATCTCTGGGATCCCAGCGCTTTCTGCGTAAGCGATGGGGTCGGCGATACCGGGGGCGTCGGCGGCTGTGGTCTGTCCGAGTGCCGGGAACGATGACAGGAGGGCGAAGGAGAGCAGGGCACCTGGAAGACCGAGTCTTCTTTTCATGAGAGCACCTCGTTGGGCTGCGTGAACGGGAACGGCCTTGCTAGGCCGAGCTGTGTAAACATAAGACTTACAGCTGACATACGGGCGACACGGCTTTGCCGTGCCCAGTCCGTCGTGGCAGACGCGCTTATCAGGAGTGCGGTATAATATGGCGGCTCACCCGCGAAACGCGGCGAGCCGGTGGAACGAGGCAAGATCAACGACGGCAACCGGACGAGACAAGACCGTCGAGCGTTTCGTCGGGGCAGACGCGGGTTATACAGCCGGGGACCTCCCTTCGCCTAATGAACTGCTATGCTCAGATCGACTTCTGGGTAGCCTCCTTGTTGTGGGCCTTCGACCCGATCTGCATAGCTCGGCCGCCGGAGAAGTACGCTTAGCGGAGCCTCTCTCATTCGCCAGTCGAAGAAAGCAGCGATGTAGTCATTCGATATCCGAATGACTCGATCAGGATCTACTTCGTACCGGTGCCTTTCGCGCCAGTCCCGGTCGGCGTAGGCGCGGTAGAGATGAATGAGGTCGGAGAAGTAGGCGTGACCCGTGCCGCGAATAACGACCGTAAAGACAGGTGACTTTAGGCCCGGGAGATAGCTCGCGCGCTCAAGCTCCAAGCGGTTATACCCACCGATCAGGTGGAGCAGGGGAACAGCTACTTCCAACGACCCTCGAGCGCCCTCGTCCTCGACTTCTCGCACATCGCCCTCCATAACGACGATGCCCGACACTCTCTCGTTGTGTGAGAGCTTGCCCACTGCTGTGCCGCCTAGGGAGTGACCTACAAGTCCGATCTTCGACCCGTTGATCTCGATTCCCTTCGGCAACTCCCGCGTCGCTATGGCGTTGATGACTTCCGACAGATCTGCCGCCCAGACTTCCGCAGCCCTTGCGAGCATACGCTGGCGCTCTGCTTCATCCTCGATCCGAGGCCAGTGTGACATGTCGAGCGTCGTGCTGTCGGGGTACTCGATCATCATCGCGCCGTGGGGGGTTCGACGAGGACCGTCTCTTCGCCACCGGATAGGGGACGGCGCTGGCGAGCTCAATGTATAACTGCGGCCTCGCGGGTTGACTCCGCTGGCAGCGCGGCCATCACTGGACCCAAGAGTCCCAATTCTCCGCCTGCTTCGGT
>JAJCYR010000029.1 GCA_029262775.1 Bacteroidota bacterium | reverse complement strand
TCGACCCCGACACCCGACTGCTGGCTGATTGGACGTTCACGCGGCAGCGGTGATTGGTGAAACTGACCGCTATCGGACAATCATCGTCCGTGATCGGACATCTTCCAGCGAGAACGCAGGCTTGGTGCCTGTGTACGGCCGCTTGGCATGTTTCTTGAGTTGTGTTCCGGCATGCTCAGGAACTACCTCATTGCCGCGCTGCGCCAGTTCCGCATGGCGCCCCTGTATTCCGTCACGAACCTGTTGGGTCTGACCGTGGGTTCGGCCGCGGCCATCCTCGTTTTCCTTTTTGTCCGCCATGAGCTGAGCTATGACCGGTTCCATGAACAGGGAAACGAAACGTATTTGCTGTACTGGTCAAGCAATTTTGGTAACGTATCCAGGGCCCCGGTCGGCACCGGTCCGCGTATGCAGGCACACATACCGGAAATCGAGGAGACCCTGTCTGTCTACAGGGAAACGAACGCCTATGTGGCGCTGGATAATGATCTCGTGCAGCAGGGCGATGTATATCTGGCCGACCCCAATTTTTTCACCCTGCTCACATACCCATTGCGTTCTGGTAATCCGCGCCAGGTACTTGCTGAGCCGAACAGTGTCGTACTGACACCGGAAACCGCCGAAAAATACTTCGGGTCGGCCGACCCCATAGGGGAGAGCATGGTGTACAGGGGGTCCACGGTTCTCACGGTGACGGGGATTGCCGATCCTCCTCCGTCCAATACGCACCTGCCGTTCAAAATGGTGATTTCCCTGTCCACCTTCGTGTCCGAAGATACGTCACCGTGGACATACCAGGGCTACAACTATGTGCGGTTGGTCGCAGGTGCGGACCTGACATCCATTGAGGATCGGATGAATGCACTGGAACCGATTGAGGCCGTGGGATGGGCCATATCGGGCACCACGTTCGGACTGTTTCCGATTGACCGGATTCATGCGGATGCCGCCTTTTTTGTGTTTTCAGATTCGAACCTGGGGAGCATGCTCGTCATTTTTTCCGTGATCGGGGTGTTCCTGCTTCTACTCGCATCGCTCAATTATGTCAACCTCGCCGTAGCACGTGCCATGCAGCGCGGCTCGGAGATCAGCATGCGCCGGGCACTCGGGGCGTCGCGCTGGCAGTTGGGGACCCAGTTCCTGGGCGAAGCGGCTGTCGTCACTGGATTGTCCGTCCTGGCCGGTATTGTTTTGGCCGAGGTGGCCCTGCCATGGTTCCGGGCCGCGCTGAATGTCGGGCTGGACTTCCGTATGACGGGCCCGGCTGGAATGGGAGTACCGTTGTTGGGGCTGTGGGTGGTCCTGTCGCTGGGAGCCGGTGTGTACCCGGCCGTTTTCATGGCACGCAGGGCGTCGGCAATCCGGACAGGACGGCGCCAATCGAACCCGCTATTGCGGCGGTCACTGGTCGTGGTCCAGTTTGCCATTTCCATCGTGCTGGTTGCGGGCACCCTGCTGGTTGGCAGGCAGATGTCCTACATCGAACACCTGGACGTCGGCTACGAACGTGAGCGTCTTGTCGGGATCCGCCTGCAAGGCCATGTGGCAGACGATGCAGGAGTGTTCCGGGATCGCGTGGCCGGGGTTGCAGGTGTCGCGTCATCCTCCGCTGCATATGGTATGCCGAATGAGATCATGGCGACCATGTCCCAGGAGGATGAGGGGATCCCGGTTCAAATCCATCACCTCTGGGTAGAGGCGGGCTATCTGGATACGGTAGGCCTGACATTGCTGGAGGGCCGGGATTTCTCCGGGAGTCCAGCCGTCGATACAGTGAGCGTCATTGTGAATGAAACGGCCGTGCGTCATTTCGACCTGGGGGACAACCCGATCGGTCAGGAGACGAACGGGAAGACCGTCATTGGTGTCGTGAAAGATTTCAATACGCAGTCGGCCCACCAACCCATTTCTCCCGTGCTGCTTATGGTCGATTCCCCGGGGACGCGCGGCGCAAGGTCAGTCGTTCTCCGCGTCTCGCCAGGCGCGAAGGAACGTGTCGTCGAAGAGGTGGCGGCGATCTGGAAGGGCATGGAACCTGGAATCCCGTTCACAGCCATTGATGCGGCGAGTTCGTGGATGGGTCAGTACCAGGCGGAATCACGTCTGCAGTCCCTGACACGCATATTTTCCCTCTTGGCGCTGTTCATTGCATCGGTAGGCCTCTTTGGTCTGGTCTCCTCGACGGCGGAGCAACGGACAAAGGAAATAGGGATCAGGAAAGTACTGGGTGCTTCGGCATTCAATCTGGTGGCTCTGCTCGCGAGGGAATTCGCCGGATTGCTTGTCATTGCACTGGTGTTGGCCGGGCCGGTGGCATGGTGGTTCGGCAGGGACTGGCTGTCCGCGTTCGCATACCAGTTCGACTTCGGCCCGGGCCTCGTGGTCATCGCCGCTGCGGGTGCCGGTATCCTGGCGCTGGCCACCGTTGGCATCCGAGCCTACATCGCTGCATCTGTCAACCCTGTTGAAAGCCTCCGATCCGAATGAATATGATGTGGAATTATTTGGTGAGCGCGGCGCGGAATGCGCGCAAACACCCGTCCTTTTCGGTCGTGAATGTGGTTGGGTTGGCTCTGGCCTGTACGGCCGTCCTCGGCATTCTTCTGTTCGTGCTTCAGGAAACAGACGTGGATCGCTTCCACACGAACGGTGACCGGCTCTACAGGCTCAACAAGATCGTTTTAACCGATGAAGGAGGAGAGGAGCGGCACGCCATCACGTCGGGAAAGATGGGGCCGACGCTCGCCTCCGACCTGGCAGATGTCGAGGCGGCCGTCAGGGTGTTGCCATGGTTCAACCCGTATTTGACCGAGTCGGAAACGAAGGGTGCGTTGTTGTCGGACATTGTGCTGGCCGATGCCAATTTTTTCAATGTATTCGACTTTGAACTCACGCGTGGTCGACGTGACGAGGTTTTGCGAGAGCCGCAGTCCATTGTATTGACTGAATCGACAGCTATGCGCCTGTTCGGGTCGGACGATCCGGTGGGCCGCACCGTGACCAGTGTGGGCGACGTGGAGTATACCGTTTCTGGGATTGCTGCAGATCCTCCGGATGCCTCGCATCTGAAGTTCAGTGCGATCATTTCATGGGAAACGACCGTCCCCGGAGTGGGCGAGCTGGACTGGTCCTGGCTGAACAACTGGCTGACACAGGTTACCTTTACCTACGTGGTTCTTGCCAATGAGGGAGCTGCCGCGCGCGTGGACGCGGCGTTGCCATCCTTCATGGAGCGGCATTTCCCCGAACGGGCGAACCAGTACCTGTTGTACTTGCAGCCCATGCAGGATGTTTACCTGCACTCTGCCGATCTCCGGTTCGTCAGCGGCATCCGGACGGGCAACATCCAGTATGTCCGGATCATGGTGTTGGTCGGCTTGCTGATTCTCGTGCTCGCAGGCATCAACTTTACGAATCTGTCACTGGCTCGTGCCGTGCAGCGGTCCCGGGAAGTGGGCGTGCGCAAGGCGTTGGGAGCGGCCCGCGGTCAGCTCGCCATGCAATTTCTGGGTGAGTCGGCGCTGCATGTCGGGGTTGCCCTCCTGCTTGCATTTGCGCTGGTACAAAGCATGCTCCCGTTTCTCGGCGAGCTTACCGGGAAGCCGATGGATCCGCGGCTGTTCGCCCAACCGGCTGTCCTTGTTGGCATATTTGGACTTGCCATCGCCGTCGCAAGCCTGGCTGGATTTTATCCAGCTGTGGTCATGTCGCGCATGCATGCGGTGGGCGTATTCGGCGGTGGCCGGACAGGGGGAGCAACGGGATCCGGCCTTCGGCGCGCGCTGGTCGTCATTCAGTTTGCTGCAACGATTGCCTTGATGGTCGTCACAGGGATCGTTTATCAGCAGGTTCGCTTCTCGGAACAGCAGGATACCGGCTTCCTTCGCGAAGGTCTTGCAGTTGTACGGTTGGCCGATACGGACGTAGCGACTTCTGCCGAGGCCTTCAAGGCATTGCTTCTGGAGTTGCCCGGCGTTGAGTCGGTCACCATTTCGGGCCGCGTTCCGGGCACGGGTGTAATAGGTTTCGGCATTGAACCCGAGGGGGCGAGCGGGCAGGAGGATCTTACATCGAACGCCATGCGGCTGTCCGATGCGGAATTTTTCGATACGTACGGTATGTCGGTGGTGGTCGGACGGGGCTTTGAATCTGGTCGTCCAGCCGATGCCACAGGCGTTGTCATCAACGAAACGCTGGCCCGTCGTCTGGGCTGGTCCGATCCGGTCGGCAAGCGCTTGGGCATTCCGGGTGAGTTGGAAGATGGTGTGGTCATCGGTGTCGTGAAGGATTTTCATTATGAGTCGGTTCACCAGGCGATTGGCCCGATGGTGCTGTTTATGGCTCATCGCCCGAATTATGCCACCATTCGGTTTTCGGGAGACCTTGCGCCGGAGGAAATCGAGGCCGTGTGGAAAACGTTCGATCCGGTCTCGCCTTTTGACGGTTGGTCGATGGATGAGCGATGGAGCCGGATGTATTCTGGAGAACAGACGCTCCTCCGCACGTTGGGCGTTTTTGTGTTGATTTCGCTCGTCGTTGCCTGTCTGGGGTTGTTCGGTTTGTCGCTGCTGCTCACAATGCAGCGGACCAAGGAAATCGGTGTAAGAAAAGTGCTCGGCGCGTCAGCTTCAGGCATTGTTCGCCTTGTTGCGGGCGAGTATATGGCGCTGGTGCTCGCGGGCGGCGTTGTTGCCATTCCGGTCGCCTGGTTTGTCGCGGCAGATTGGCTGGGCGAATTTGCGTACAGTATTTCGCCAGGGCCTGGTGTCTTCGCGGGCCCTATCGGTCTCGCACTTTTTGTGGCATTCCTGTCGGTCGCTGGACAGGCGTTGCGGTCGGCGCGGTTGAACCCGGCCGACAGCCTGCGAACTGAATAAGTCTACCTCGAGAAAACATGCTCAAAAGTATTCTTCTGTCCGCCATCCGCCCCATGCGGCGTGATCTGGGCTATGTGGCCCTGAATGTCGGTGGCCTGGCGCTGGGCCTGGCGACGTGCCTCGTGATTGTCATGTACATCCAGACCGAGCGGTCTGTGGATCGCTTCTATCCGGATCAGGAGCGTCTCGTCCGGGTGTATGCGGAAACCACATTGGGTGGCCGGTACAACGTCGACGTCAACACGGCCCATCCGCTGGCCGATTTTGCGATGGAGACCTATCCAGAAATCGAAGACGCCGTCCGCCTGCTACCCTCCATCGGAACCTCGTTGGTGACGGTCGGGGACCGGTCCGGGTACGAGAGCCGGATCATGGCGGCCGAGCCCTCCTTCTTTCACGTGTTCGATGTCGGGATCGAAGGAGTCGCCGAATCAGCGTCCATGGAAGCGCCGGATCGGATGCTGGTAACCCGAGCTTTTGCCCAGCGGTATTTTGGTCAGGCGGACCCCACCGGTCAGGAAGTAGAAATGGTATTCTGGGGAGCGGCCCGCTCGTTCACGGTCATTGGCTTCGTGGAACCGATTCCGGGCCGGACGCGCTTCGAGTACGATGCCATTATTTCCTATGCCACCTATCCGTCGTTCCTGCGGACGGAATTTGATTCCGACGCCGATACGGCGTGGGGCAGCATGAACCCCGAGACATTCTTCAAGCTACGCCCCGGTGCCGACTGGCGGGACCTGGAAGGCCGGCTTTCCGCGGCGGTGACGGAGGTGGTCGGCGCAGAGGAAGAGGTGTGGTTCACGTACTTTCTTCAGCCTCTATCCGATGTGCACCTCGGGGGACTCGGCTTGACAATTCAACCCGAAGGCAACGTACAGTCATTACGGATTTTCGGGGTGATCGGAGTCCTCATTCTGTTCATTGCCTGCGCCAACTACATGAACATGGCGACGGCCCGGGGAGCCCAACGGGCCAGAGAAGTCGGGGTCAGGAAGGTGTTTGGTGCCCGTCGCCAGCAATTGTGGATCCAGTTTCTCACGGAGGCCGCTGTGTTCACCGGGCTGGCTGTCCTGGTGGCCATCCTGCTGTCCGAGATTGCGGTTTCGGTCTTGAATGACCTGGTTCGGGAACCGCTGATCAATGTAACCTGGTACGGTTCCCGTGTGGCCTGGGTGTTGGCGGCGATTGCGGTGTTTACGACACTGGCGGCTGGCGCGTATCCGGCCTTTTACCTGTCTCACTTCGAGCCCGGGACGGTGCTCCGCGGAGCCATGCGTACCGGATCGCGGTCGGGTGGACTGTTGCGGCGCGTACTGGTGGTCACACAGTTTACCGGAGGGATCGCCTTGTTGGTGATGACCATGGGCATTCGCGGACAGATGGAGTACGTATCTCGCAGAGACCTCGGTTTCGACCGGGACAATATTCTGTACGTGCCCATACGGACCGATGCAGAACGGCAGCGGATATCCAGTATAGCAGAAGCCATTCGTGCTGTTCCCGGTGTCGAGACGGTGGCTGTAGCGTCAGATGTACCGAATGGTATCTCGCAGGGTCACGGAGTCCGCGTTGTCAGCAATCCGAACGATGAGGGGGGCATCCAGAGTGTCCTGGCGGCAGATGTACACTATGCGGATGCCATCGGTCTGGAAATGGTTGCCGGACACTGGTTCCGTCCGGAGGCGTCGGTGGATCTGGAAGGGTTTGTGATCAACGAATCTGCGGCCAGTGCCTTCGGATCCGACGATGCGCTCGGACTCATATTGAACCGGAACGGACAGGAGGGTCCGGTGATCGGTGTGGTGAAGGATTTTCATTTTGCGGCGCTCCACCTGCCCATTGAGGCGCTGGTCATTTATTCCCCGCAGCAGACTTGGGACGTCCGTAATCTGGTGATTCGGGCCGATACACGACCGGAGACCATGGATCGGATCGAGGATGCATGGGCAGCGGTCGCGCCGGGCGTCCCGTTCGACCACACGTTCCTGGATGCGTCACTGGCTCGCATGTACGAGGCGGATAGGACATCAGGACGATTGTTCGCGGTATTTTCTGCGCTCGGTATTGTCGTGGCCTGCCTCGGGCTTTTCGGTCTGGCCGCTTTCTCGGCGCAACAGCGACAAAAGGAGGTCGGCATTCGGAAAGTGCTCGGGGCATCGGCCCAATCCATTCTCGTGCTTTTGTCCAAGGAATTTCTGGTGTTGGTCGGTATGGCCATCATCGTCGCCACACCTATCGCGTGGTGGGGTCTGGACCAATGGCTCGGTGCATTTGCCTACCGCGTCGGGATTTCGCCCGAAATCTACGTGGTACCAGCTGTTCTGGCGCTCTCCATTGTCACCGTGACGGTGTCCGGACAGGCATTGCGCGCTGCGCGCATGAATCCGGCCGACAGTCTTCGCTCCGAGTAGCCGGTAGGACGGGTCACGGCGCGCCGGTCCGGGGCAGATCGACGTCTGTCAGGGGAAAGTCGTTTCCTGTGAACAGCAGCGGCTCTCCCAGCGATATCGCCAGGGCGTAGGAAAAACAGTCCCCATAATTCAAGCCGGCTGCGTGACGCCCTTTCCCAAAGCGTCGATAGGCAGAGCGGGCTATGTCAACATGTTCGTGATTCACGGGCACGATCTGGACACCGGCGCGGTGCACGAACGTGTCCACTTCCCGTTCTCCCGCGTCGCCAAAGCGCGAAAACATGACGATGGCAGTTTCCAGAAGGGTGGCCGACGACATGTGGCGCACGTCGTAGCGTAAAGCCGTCGTGACCAACCGTTCATGACCAAGCTCCCTCTGCAGAATAGCCACAATCGCGGATGAGTCAATAACCAGTGCGCTCATCTGGGCAGGCCGTCTGGATCGTACGCCATCAATTCGTCATCGCTTCGAGTGTCGAGTCGGGGTAGCGAGGCAATACGATCCTGCATGCGATCAATTTCCTCGGTCAAGCCGAGGTTGGACCGTCGACCTGTGACTCGTTTCATCTGTTCGCGCAGTGCTTCCAGAACGACGTCCGTGATCCCGCCGCCCGTCCTGCTGGAGAGTTCCCGCACGAGTCGATCCGCTTCCTCGTTTTTGATACTGAATGCCATGATTGCAATCATGTAGATTCTATAATTTCTGATATAATCTACCATGTGTATCCGTATTCGTTCCAGAGTTCATGCACCCCAGACGCAAGAGTCATCGAGGTATAACCCTCGTTCGCGATTCGTACCTTGCGGCATGAACAATTTCGAACTCACGGCCTGCGACGAGGCCATGCTCGATGGCCGTGAAGGGCCGGCGACGCAGATGGCCATGCGCATTCTGGTACGCATGCTGCCTGTTTTTGGCGCGCACCGCCTCATGAACGTATCGGCTGCGCACATTGACTCGAGCGTCTACATGGGGCCGGCGACCATGGAGTACGCCGAGCGCCTGGCCGAGCTCGGCGCGCGTGTGCGTGTGCCCTCGACGCTGAACGTGGCTGGCGTGGACGAGCATGGATGGTCCGAATGGTCCGTTCCGGCCGATGTGGCCGACGGCGCTATCCGGCAAATGCGTGCCTACGAGAAAATGGGCTGCATCCAGACGTGGACGTGCGCGCCGTACCAGACGGAGCACCGTCCGAAGTTCGGGCAGCAGATTGCGGCGGGCGAATCGAACGCGATCTGCTTCTTCAACAGTGTGATCGGGGCGAGGACGGCCCGGTATCCGGACCTGTTGGACATCTGTGCCGCCATCACGGGCCGTGTGCCGGCCGCCGGCCTGCATCTGGACGAAGGCCGGCATGGAACCGTGCGCGTGGATCTGGTAGATATACCGCGGAGCGTCCAGGAGGCCGATTCGTTTTGGCCCGTGCTCGGCATTCTGCTCGGAAATGTGGCGGCGGACGATGTGCCCGTTGTGACAGGAATTGAGACCGGGGTATCGGACGACAATCACAAGGCGGTCTGCGCGGGCGCGGCCAGTTCTGGTGCGGTGGCGCTCTATCACATGGTGGGTATTACGCCCGAAGCGCCGGATGAGGCTACTGCGTTCGGCGGCCGCCCGGCCCCGAAAATCATCAAGGTCGACATGGACGATCTGCGCGCCGTCTGGCGCAGCATGTCGGCCGGGCGGCCGGAAGGCGGTGGCATCGGTATCGTTCCCGCCGGGAGCTCGGGCACGGTTTCGGAGCGCTCCCCGGCCGCCGGGCGCCAGAGCGCGGGCGGAGGCGACGGGGCAACAGGGAGCGGCGACGGGGCAACAGGGAGCGGCGACGGTGCCCCCGCCGAAGGGCCGGGCGCGCTCGATATGGTGCTGCTCGGAAGTCCCCACTTCAGCCTGGACGAGTTCCGCCGCCTGGCACAGCTCGTCGCTGGGCGCACGCGGCACGAAAACGTGCAGTTCCTCATTACCTGCAGCCGCTCGGTCCGCATGCTCGCCGAGTACGGCGGTTTCATGGCACCCATCGAGGCATTCGGCGCAAAAATCACGGTCGATACGTGCCCCCTGACGAGCCCCATGCTCTCTGAGAGCATTGGCACCATCATGACGAACTCGGCCAAATACTCGTATTACTCGCCGGGACTGCTCGGAACGGGCGTCGTATACGGGTCGCTCGAGGACTGCGTGGAATCGGCCGTCGAGGGGCGCGTCGTGCGCGACGAGAGTCTCTGGGAGGCGGCATGAGAGCATACGACCGAGCCCGAACTCAAAACGGAACATGAACATGATGGCGCCAGCCGAAAGACAGCGAACGTTCGCGGGCGAGGCCGTGGTGCCGGGAGTGGCGGCGGGCGAGGCGCTCGTGAGCGCCGAGCCCCTTTCGTTCTGGGGCGGCTACAGCGCGCAGACGGGCGAAATCATTGACCGTCGGCATCCGCTCTCGGGCCAACACGCCGCCGGCAAAATCCTGGTGCTGCCGTTTACGCGCGGATCCAGTACCACGACGGCTATTTTCCTCGAATCGGTGCGGGCAGGCGTCGCACCCGCAGGGCTCGTGACGGATCGGCCGGACGTATTCCTTACGCTGGCATCGGTCGTGGCGGGCGAAATGTATGGACGCCCGGTCCCCATTGTGGCGCTCGGCGCCGACGACTTCCGTGCGCTCGCCACCGCCCGCGAGCTGCGTATCGACCAGGATATCCTTTCGGTGATATATCATTAATATATTATAAATATATCAGGCCGTGAAGCGGCCAGGACCATGCACAACGAACAGCACGATCTGGATCTGTTTTTCCTCGGGCCGAAATCCGAGCAGCGGCAGTTCCTTGAGGAGGTGCTCAAGCTGGTGCTCAACGATCACGTGTTCTGGCGGCGGAATTACTACCCGAAAGATCCACCGGCCATTCCGTATCGGAAGGTCCACGGCGAACAGGCGCGGCATTTTCGGGAAGAGTTCTACACGGAGCTTTTCCAGCTCATATCGGAGCTCAAACTGGACGTCCCCGTATTCTCGCCACGCTATGCGGCGCATATGATTTCGGAGACGAATCTGCCGTCGCTCGTGTCCTATTTCGCGACGCTGCTCTATAACCCGAACAACGTATCGAGCGAGGCCAGCCCCGTCACCATCCGCTATGAACTCCAGGTCGGGCAGCAGTTTGCGCGCCTTTTCGGGTTCGATGCGGAGCGCTCATTCGGGCATTTGACCTCGGGCGGCACGGTCGCCAACTACGAATCGCTCTGGTACACCATGGCCGGCCGCACGCTCCCGGTATCGATTGCCATGGCAGGCGGGGAGGGCACGGGTGCCCGCGATGCCGGGGTCCGCGACGCCGGGGTCCGTAGCGCGGACGGCCTCTGGGCGCTCATGAACGTGCCACTTCCGGAAGTCGAGGAACGGCTCGCCACGTACCTTGCCCCGGATCCGGAAGCCCGCTACAATGCGCTTCGGCCGCACTTGCAATCGCAGCTCGGGCTCGTCGGCTTCGCCCGCACCGTGGAGACGTACTTCGACGCCGAGTGGAAGCCGCCGGTCCTTGTGGCGCCCCGCACGGCCCACTACTCCTGGGCGCGCGCCTTGCCGCTGCTTGGCCTCGGCAAAAGCTCGGTTCGAACCGTCGCCGTGGACAACACCTTTCGCATGGTGCCTGGGGACTTTGAGCGCGTGCTGCGCGCGTGCCAGGCCGAGCAGCGCCCCGTCTGGCAGACCGTCGCCGTGGCCGGCACCACTGAATTCGGCACTATAGATCCCGTTGGTGCGCTTGCCGACATCCGCGACCGCCTGTCCGCCGAAGGTTTGTACACGCCCATTCATGTGGATGCGGCGTACGGTGGTTATTTCGCCACCATGTACAGGGATGGGGAGGAGGCACCGGTCGGTGTGGCAGCCGTCGGTGCGGCGGCCGATGGCGCAGCGCCCGGTTCAGCCGGAGAGCCGACCGATGCGCCGCCCGGCGGCGATACGGCCGAGGCGTACCGAGCCCTGCACCGGGCCGATTCCGTCACCGTCGATCCGCACAAGGCCGGCTATACGCCCTACGGCGCCGGAAGCATCATCATCAAGCACGGATTCCTGAAGGACCTGGTCGCCGAGACCGCGCCCTACTGTCTGGACCGGCACGATACGACGGAGGCCGAGTCGCCCCGCCCGCAACTCGGCAAGTTCATTCTCGAGGGATCAAAGCCCGGCGCGGCCGCAGCCAGCGTCTGGTTTTCCCACAAGCTCATTCCACTGAACATGGATGGGTACGGGCGCCAACTGGCGACGCTCTGCCGCCTGACGCGGGATGTGGATGCGCGTGTCGCGGAACTCGGGGCAGAGGGTGCCGCCGCCGATGCTGCCGCCGCCGCGTTGGCGCCCCGTATGGTATCGCTCTACCGCCCGCAGCTGAATCTGTTGTGTCTGCTCGCCGTACCGCCGAGCGCTGCCGCATCGGGTGCCGTGCTGCAGGGCGGCGACGCGTCGGGCGCCGTGCCGCCGAGCGCCGCATCTCCCCGAAATCTGAAACTTTCCCGCGTCAACGCGCTCAATGAGGCGCTCGCCGAGCGGTTCGGGGTGCGGGAGGTGATGAGCATCCAGAGTTATGATTACCTCGTGTCGCGGACCACGGTGGCGTCCGACATGGCGGCCATCGAGGCGTGCGAGGAACTGGCGCATGTGGAGCGGGATGCGCCTGCGGTGACTGTGCTGCGGCTCGTCTTCATGAACCGCTGGTTTGAGGGGCTCAACGAGCACGGCGAGTCGTACCGCGAGAACTTCCTGTCGGTCCTCTGCGCCGAGGCGGCCCGGTTGTGGGAGTCCCTGTGATTGCGTAAAATAACGCAGCGCAATTTTACGCAGCGTAAATCAACGCAATGGTTGGATGTCCCCATTTTTCACCGTCTGGCTCGCGTTGTTCGTTGCATAATTGTAGCGTAGCACCTCGCACAGCGGAGTATTCCGACCAAGTCAGCGCTTTGCTGGGCGGGGAGGTGTCCGACTGGATGTCATTGCCGCCAGAATGTTCATAATTGGTATCTCACACCGCATACATCTCCTCGAGACCGAACCGGACAATCTGCTGCTCGGTGCCCTCCACGGCCGCATCGAAGTCCGGCGTAAAACCGCCTGCGGCGACGTAGACCACCACCGCGCCGGGCTCCAACGCGCGGTACGCCCACTTCCGCCCGGCATGGGCCGCCCGCTGCAGCATGTCCATATGATCCCAGTGCAGCTTGCCCGAGACCGGCTCCCGGTTCCACTTGACGGCGCCGGAGAGCATGCGCCCATCCACGAGTTCGGCCAGCAAATCAATTTCGAGGGACCGTCCAGCCTGGTCCGTCCCTTCCCATCGTCCCCACTCGCGGACCAGGGGCACGCCGAGCCGGTCCGCCAAATGGTCATACGCCTGTCCAGCCATCTTCTCGAACGTGAGCCCCATGTAGGTATCCACGCGAGCGGCTATGGAGGTCTCCCACGCCCGCTCCGGAGTGTATCGTTCAATGATAGATGCGGCGGGTTCGACAAACTTCTGATGGAAACGGAATGCCGGATCGGAAACCGCATACCGCACGGCTTCCCGAGGACGCGCATCAATATTGCGCCGGATCTCGATGTATCCCAAGTCAATCAGTCCGTTCAACTTGTGGATGAGTCCCGTATCGTTTCCAAGCCCGGTCTGCTGCGCGATCTCGTTTCGTACGGTCGATCCGGTGGCAATGGCATGCACAATGGCCCGGTATTTTGAAACATCCCGCAGGCCGTCTTCCTGATCGAGGGCCGTTTCCACCGATTGCCGGACTTCGCCACCCGGCCGGATCATGAGTCGGATGATGTTCGATGCGAGCGATTTCTGGATGTTCAGCGAGGCCAAGTACCGGGGCGTGCCGCCAAACACGCCATAGGCCAATGCGCGATCCCTGAGATCCGGGAATGGGGTCATTTCGGATGCGTACACGTAGTTGAACGGACGCAGTTTGTGGTGCCAACTGAACCGGCCATAGAGCGGTCCACCGCCGCCGGCGAGCGCCTCCATCGTTCCGATCGCACTTCCGGCCAAGACCAGTAGAATAGGGGGGACGCCCTTTTGGCGTTCCCAGGCAGCATTCAGTTCGGACGCCACATCGGCCGCTCCGTCCGACGTATCCGTCAGGTACTGGAATTCATCCAGGACGAGAACGACGGGATACTCCTCCCGGAGCTGGCCAGCCACATCCAACAGCAGATTGAACATACTCCGCCACGTCGGGTGATCTTCCGATTGGATTTCTGTCCCGGACCACGCAGCAAAGTCGCTCAGCAATTGCCGCCGGTTGATGGCGGCCGTCGTACGCGATGCCGTGTAGAGGAACAGACGCTCTTCTTCCCATGCATGCGTCAGGAGATACGTCTTGCCGACACGACGTCGGCCGGTCAATAGCGCCAGTTCAGGCTTATTGGAGTGCGCGAGGCGGCGAAGCTCCCGGACTTCGTCTGTTCGGTCAACCAGTAGTGAAGGCATTTTTGTATACAACTGTGTATGTATACAAATGTAATTGAAATCCAACGTGATTGCAATAGACGTCCGCTCCTGTACACCGATCAATTCAGCAGCCTCGATACCGCCAGCGCGTCGTACGTCTGTCTGGCCAACGCCCGATCCCGGAGATCCGGGAATGGAGCCATTTCATTCTCTTGCCTGCATGAGATCGACCGGCGGTCGTCGACTGGCCTGCCAGGATTGGTATCCGACTGTCAACCAAGCCAGCACCACGGCAATCACCCCCGGCACGGCCAGTACATACCACTCGACAGCTACACGGAACGCGAACCGGTCGAGCCAAGCCTGCATGCTGTACCACATGACTGGTACGGCAAGCGCAAACGCGATGCCCACCAACACCGTCATTTCACGGGACAGGAGGACCACCAACTGTTTTGTGGATGCGCCGACCACCTTGCGAATACCCAGTTCCCGCCGGCGCTGCTGGCCAGTGAACGCTGTGAGTCCGAAGAGGCCCAGGCACGCAATGACCACTGCCAGCACGGCAAAGGCAGCAAACAGCCGACCCTCGGCGGCAAATTTGGCATGTCGCCGTTCGATTTTGTCGGTGATGAATGCCGTTTCGAAAGGCCAATCGGGAACGATGCTCCCCCATGCCGCACCCAGGCGCCCAAGGGTTGCCGATTCATCGCCCTCCCGAAGACGTAGCGTGATTACGGATTCCGCGCGCCGCTGCCCATTTATCAAAACAAGCGGAGGGACTCCCGATGTATACGCCCGAATTTTGTAGTCTTTGACGACGCCCGTGATCGTCATCGGGTCATTGGCGGAGACCGTTTTTCCGATGGCATCGAGCGGCGATTCCCAGCCGAAGGCACGGACTAACGCTTCATTGACCAGAATTCCGTCCTCCGAATTCCGAAAAGGTGTGCCAGCGACAATTTCCACCCCGAATGTATCGAGAAAATCATCGTCAACGTGTACGAATCCAGCGATTTCCGATGTCTCCACACCCGACTCGTCAACATGCTTCAGAAACGTAGAGAGGTTGTATTCCCCGACCCCGGTGCTGGAGTAGGAGGCACTTTCCACACCGGAATCCGCCATGAATACCGATTTCAGAGCCTCAACCTGGTCCAGCAGAGCGGCGTTGTGCAGGGGGATGTCGACAAGCCGATCGGGTTCGAAGCCCAGGTCGAGTTGCTGCATGTACCGAAACTGGAATCCGACGATGGCGGTTACCGATATCATGACCATGGCAATCATGAACTGGGATACAATGAGGACTCGCCGGATCCGGAATAGACCGGAACCGCCTGTGCTGCGTCGCGACAGGATTTCTACCGGATTGAAGCGCGCCAGTTTGAGGGCTGGCCATATGCCTGCCACCAGACTCAATACGAGACCGAGCATAAGCAGCACCAGAATACCCGAAGGGCTCACCAGTGGAGCAGCGCCCAGTGGACGTTCCAGGTAGCGCCCCATGAAAGGCGTCGCTGTGAACGCAATTCCGACCGCGCCGGCCAGCGCCAGGAAAACGAGGACGGATGACTCGCCCAGATATTGCAGAATCAACTGGACACGATCTGCACCCAGAATCTTGCGCATGCCCACCTCCTGATGCCGCGAGGAGGCGCGCGCCGTAGACAGGTTTATGTAATTCATGCACGCCAACAGGAGAATGAGAAGCGCCGTGCCTCCAAACACATAAACCATGCGCATATCGCCCTGGGGGTCTATTTCGAAGACATTCGAGCGAAGGTGGATGTCCGTAATGGAGCGCAGCGGCATGGCTGTAGAAAAATTCTGCCTGTCCTCCGCAAATGTCACCAGCTTTTTCTCCAGGTTCGCGACATCAGCGCCGGGCGCCAACTGGACGTAGGAAACCACGGCAATGGTGCCATACCGATCGAGAAACGGATATTTGGGTAGCAGCGTGCTGAACGATGCCAGCGCATCGAACCGGTAATGACTGTTGTAGGGCACATCGCGCACAACGCCCGTCACGGTCATGTCCCATTCATTGTTCACCCGGACGTGCTGCCCTACCGGATTGTCGGTGCCGAAGTACTTCCGGGCCAACGATTCCGACAGGACCACACTGTGCGGTGCCGCCAGCGCCGTGGTGCGGTTTCCCCGGATAAGGGGAAAAGAAAACATGGACAGGAACGTGGAGTCGACGTAGGATATCTGCTCCCCGAAAAACTGTGTGTCCCCCACGCCTATCAGGCTTACCTGCCGGAAAGTGCGGGTGGCTGCCGCAATTTCCGGAAACTCCAGTGCGATGTCACGCGCGCTTGGGCCATCAGAAAAGGCGCTGCGGGCATTGTTTCCCGGTTGCACCCGCTCGAGACGGTACAGATTATCTGCATTTTCGTGAAAGTGGTCAAAGGTCAGTTCATCCCGCACGTACAGTGCCAGCAGCAGGCAGCACGCGAGGCCCAGGGCCAAGCCTGTCGTATTGATGACCGTGAAAAGGGGTTGCTTCAGGAAAGAGCGTACTGCCACACGTGTATGTCGAATGAACATGGTAATGATCCACTCTGTTTGTTGATGCATGAAGCCCGGCAACGAGCGGCCCGTCTGAAGGACATACCACCGACGTGCCGCATCCGGACCTTCCTGTTCGGCAATGAAATGGAATTCTTCCTCCATGTCACCGAGCAGGATGTCGGCATCGCCTCGGAGGCGGGTGCGGGCCAGCAGCCAGGCAGCCCATGCAGGGGGACGCGTCATGTTTCCGGTACGAGTTTGGGCACGCCGTCCCAGACAGCGGCGTTGATTTGCTGTATTTCGGCCAATGCTGCCATGCCCTTGTCCGTGATCCGGAAACACCGCTTTCGGCGGCCACCACGGGCCGATGTCGCGGGCTGATCCACGGACTTCAGAAAACCCTGTGCGGTCAACCGATCGAGAGGCTCATAGACCGATGCAAACGAGAATTTCTGTCCCGTCTGCTCCATGAGGTACCTGCGAATACGGACTCCGTAGGCGTTATCGCCCAGTTGCAGTACAGCAAGCAAGACCAGTTCTTCCGA
>JAJCYR010000028.1 GCA_029262775.1 Bacteroidota bacterium | reverse complement strand
AGATGGTGATGCCCGGTGACAACACCCAGTTCAAGGTGAAGTTGATTGTGCCTGTTGCCATGGAACAGGGCCTTCGTTTCGCCATTCGTGAGGGCGGCCGTACGGTTGGTGCCGGTGTCGTATCCAAAATTCTTGACTGATTATCATGGCTGCAAGTCAAAAAATACGCATCAAGCTCAAGTCCTATGATCACACGCTGATCGACAAGAGCTCCGAGAAGATTATCAAGACGGTCAAGTCTACAGGCGCCGTCGTAAGCGGTCCCATTCCGCTGCCGACGCGCAAGACCATCTATACGGTACTGAGATCTCCTCACGTCAACAAGAAAAGTCGGGAACAGTTTGAGACGCGCAGTCACAAGCGCCTCATTGACATTCTATCGACGAGCAGCAAGACGGTCGACGCCCTCATGAAGCTCGAGCTTCCAAGTGGCGTTGACGTTGAAATCAAAGTTTGACCCGAACGGGCTTACCAATCTGACCATGTTGAAGTGGTCGTGTAAACAGGGATTGCTATGAGCAAAGGAATATTGGGAAAGAAACTCGGCATGACGAGTTGGTTTACACCGCAAGGTGATCACGTGGCCTGTACGGTCGTTGAAGTGACACCGAACGTGGTTACGCAGGTACGCACGGAGGAAACAGATGGTTATGTTGCTGTTCAGTTGGCCTCCGAGGACAAGAAAGAGAAGAAAACGTCATCGGCCATGAAGGGTCACTTCAAGGCTGCTGGTGCGGCTCCGAAGCGGTTCATCAAGGAGTTTCCGAAAGGTGATCTGGAAGTCTCCATTGGTGATGAACTGCGGGTCGTCGATATTTTTACGGAAGGCGAGACGGTCGACGTGACGGGCACGTCCAAGGGAAAAGGATTCCAGGGCGTCGTCAAACGTCATGGCTTTGCCGGTGTAGGCGATGCTACGCACGGCCAGCATAACCGCCAACGCGCCCCGGGTTCGATCGGTGCTTCCTCTTGGCCATCGCGCGTCTTCAAAGGCATGCGGATGGCGGGTCGTATGGGTGGTGACCGGGTCACCATGAAGAATCTTCAGATTGTCCGCATTCTTGAAGATCAAAATGTGGTTCTCATCCATGGTGCGGTACCTGGAACCAAGAACTCGCTGGTCGAAATCAAAAAGAAAAAGTGAGACCTGGACAGACGATGAAACTCAAAATCCACAAACAGGACGGGTCTGCCACGAAGACGAACGTCGACCTCAATGAGGCGATCTTCGGTGTAGAACCCAATGACCATGCTATCTGGCTTGACGTGCGTCGTATCCAGGCGAACGCAAGGCAGGGTACGCACAAGGCAAAAGAGCGGGGTGAAGTCGCGGGTAGTACGCGTAAGTTATACCGTCAGAAAGGCACAGGAAACTCGCGTGCCGGTTCGGCCAAATCGCCGCTTCGCAAGTCCGGTGGAATCATGTTCGGTCCGCGGCCGCGTTCGTACGGTATCAAGATCAACAAGAAGACCCAGCGTCTGGCTCGTCGCAGTGCATTGACCTACAAGGCACAAGGAGATGCCGTTCGCGTTGTCGAGGACTTTTCATTCGATGCCCCAAGCAGCAGGTCGCTCCAGGCCATATTGTCCGCCATGGAGTTGGGTGATCGGCGCGTGTTGGTTCTGACCAACGATGCATCGCCAGCCATTGTCCGATCCGGTACCAACCTGTCAAAGGTCATGGTGCGTGTGGCATCGGAGCTTTCAACGCTCGATGTCGTCGCGGCGGATGTCGTTCTGTTTCAGGCAAGTGCGCTTGCATCCATTGAAAAGCATCTCGGATAGTACCATGAGCCAGAACATACTCATCAAACCCCTCGTGACCGAAAAGCTGACCAAGCTCATGGAAGGGCATCATTATGCATTCCAGGTTGCCGAAGGAGCCAACAAACTTGAAGTACGCAAGGCTATCGAAGCCCGGTACCCGGGAGTCCGGATCAAGGAAGTGCGGACCATGATTGTACGCGGCAAACGGCGTATGCAGATGACGCGTCGAGGACGGGTCGAAGGCCGCAAAGCCAGCTACAAAAAGGCATTGGTCACCTTGCATTCGGATAGCGAACAAATCGACTTTTTCGAGGAAGTGTAGCGGCCTGAACGCCCAGAACGGACAATATTATGGCTATCAAAAAACTCAAGCCCAACACACCCGCACAACGGCAGCGTTCCGTTTCCGGCTTCGAGACCATCACGAAGTCTACGCCGGAGAAGAGCCTGCTGTCGCCTATCACGAGAAAGGGCGGACGGAACAACAACGGCCGGATTACGGTGCGTCACCAGGGTGGTGGGCACAAGCGTCGGTATCGGATCATTGACTTCAAGCGAAATAAATTCGGCGTACCCGCACGGGTCGCATCGATCGAATATGATCCCAATCGTACGGCGCGAATAGCACTCTTGGTTTACGCCGACGGTGAAAAGCGGTATATCATTGCGCCGAATGAGATTTCGGTGGGCATGACGCTGGAAAATGGTCCAGATGCCCCTCCTGAAGCGGGAAACTGCTTGCCATTGAGCAAGATTCCTGTAGGATCGCTCGTGCACGCTATTGAGATGCGTCCGGGCAAGGGCGCGCAGCTTGCCCGCTCAGCGGGTACGAATGCCCAGCTCACGGCGCGCGAGGGTAAGTACGCCAACCTGAAGCTGCCTTCAGGCGAGACGCGCATGGTTCCGGTCGTGTGTATGGCTACCATTGGTACGACCAGCAATCCGGACCACATGAACATTGACCTGGGCAAGGCGGGACGCAGCCGCTGGCTCGGGATTCGCCCCAAAACCCGTGGCGTGGCCATGAACCCGGTTGACCACCCGATGGGTGGTGGCGAAGGCAAGGCATCGGGCGGCCACCCAAGATCCCCAAGTGGCGTACCGGCCAAGGGGTACAAGACGCGTAAGGGAAAACATCATTCAGACAAGTACATCGTACGTAGTCGTAAACGCAAGTAAGTATGGCTCGCTCTCTGAAAAAAGGTCCGTTCGTCCATTTCAAGCTTCAAAGGAAGGTGGACGAGTTGAATACATCAGGAAAGAAGAAGGTTGTGAAGACGTGGTCGCGCGCTTCCATGATCACTCCTGAGTTCGTAGGTCATACGTTTGCTGTGCACAACGGCAAACAGTTCGTTCCCGTGTATGTGACGGAAAACATGGTAGGTCACAAGTTGGGTGAGTTTTCACCGACACGTGCATACCGTGGGCATGCGGGAGCGGCCAAGGACCGTAAGGGCAAGAAGTAACGATGGCTGCCGCCTAATCAGTGAAGACAATGGAATCCAGAGCAGTACGCAAACATATCAGAAGCTCGGCCAAGAAAATGCGCCCGGTTGTAAACGTGATTCGGGGTAAAACCGTCCCGGAAGCACTCGATGCGCTGAACTTCTTGCCGCAAAAGGTCACCAGAATTGTCAAGCTGACTATTCTGTCGGCGGTTCACAACATGCTGGACCAGAACCGGGACGAACGGGTCGATGAGCAGGAGTTGCTCGTCAAGGAGATCCGTGTCGACCAGGGGCCGGCGTTCAAGAGATTTCGCCCCGTGTCGCGGGGCAGGGCACATCCCATTCTCAAGAGGACGTGTCATTTGACAGTCGTGGTATCAAACCCGACAGCAGTAGAAATTCCCATAGAGGAAGCCTAAACAAGAAATAAAATGGGTCAGAAGACAAATCCAATCGGTTTCCGTCTCGGAATCATTCGTGGCTGGGATTCAAACTGGTTTGCTGGCGGCGACTTTGCCGACAAGCTGGTCGAAGACGAAGAGATTCGGCAGTATCTGGCCGCGCGGCTCAAGCGTGCCGGTCTGAGTCGTGTTGTGATTGAGCGTACACCCAAGCGGGTCATTCTGACGCTTCACACAAGTCGGCCGGGTGTGGTAATTGGTCGCGGTGGTGCAGAGGTCGAGAAGCTTCGGGAGGAGATCAAGAAACTGACGAGCAAGGATATACAGATCAATATCAACGAGATCAAGCGGCCCGAGTTGGACGCCAGTCTGGTGGCGCAGAATATTGCCCAGCAGTTGGAAGGACGTGTGTCATTCAGGCGTGCTATGAAGCAGTCCATTACGGCTGCCATGCGTATGGGAGCTGAGGGAATTCGTATCCGTGTCAGCGGACGCCTTGGAGGCGCCGAAATGGGACGCACGGAGCAGTATCTCGAAGGACGCGTGCCGCTTCATACGATTCGGGCCGATATTGATTATGCCGTGGCGACCGCCTTCACCATCTACGGTACCAACGGTGTCAAGGTCTGGATATACCGGGGCGAAATCCTGGGCCGTCCCGATCTGAGTCCGAACGTACAGGCACAACGCCAGCAGCTCCAGCAGATGGAGCCAGATCGGCGCCGCGGAGGTCGTGGTCGCCGCCGCCGTGACGAGGGGCGCCCATCGCGCGGCAATAATTGAACTTAAAGACTCAGTAGCGAGGATCAGCCATGTTAATGCCAAAGCGCGTCAAGCGCCGTCGCGTACAGAAGGGGCGCATCAAGGGGAATGCCCAACGCGGTACCCGTATTGATTTTGGGGACTTTGGAATCAAGGCCCTTGAAATCGGCAGAATTACCAGCCGTCAAATCGAGGCTGCCCGTATCTCCATGACGCGTCACATGAAGCGCCAGGGTAACGTATGGATCCGGATATTCCCGGATAAGCCCATGACCAAGAAGCCCGCCGAAACGCGTATGGGTAAAGGAAAGGGTTCGCCGGAGTTCTGGGTCGCGGTCGTGCGCCCGGGCCGAATTCTTTTCGAAGTCGGTGGCGGTATAGCGCCCGATCTGGCCTCGGAGGCCATGCGGCGCGCCCAGCAGAAACTTCCTATCAAGACGAAGCAGGTCACGCGACCTGATTACACAGCTTGAGGTTCTCATGAAGGCAAAAGATATTCGAGAAATGACGACGCAGGAGCTCGGCACGCGCATCGAGGAGGAGCAGGAGCAGATTGGCCAGCTTCAGTTCCAACATGCGATTGCTGACCTTCCGAATCCACTCGTCCTGCGTCACAAGCGCCGGTTCCTGGCCCAGCTCAGAACCATCCTGCGTGAACGCCAGGGCCAATCCTGATATACACCAAAAGGTAGTTGGTGGGGAAACGGTACACGGCCCACCAAGCCACGCGATACACATGGAAGCAGACATCACAAGAAACGCCCGGAAGGAAAGGGTTGGACTCGTCGTCAGCAACAAGATGGACAAAACCATCACGGTTGCCATTTTGCGGCGCATGAAGCACCCCATCTACGGCAAGTTCGTCAAGAAAACCTCACGGATCATGGCTCATGATGAGTCCAATGATGCCGGTGAGGGAGATACCGTACGCGTCATGGAAGTTCGGCCACTGAGCAAGCGGAAGCGCTGGCGCCTGGTCGATATTATCGAGCGTGCCAAGTAGGAGCATCCACCCAATCCCAGTAAAGCGCAATGATTCAGCAAGAATCCAGACTCAAAGTCGCGGACAACAGCGGGGCAAAAGAAGTGCTCTGTATACGCGTTCTTGGCGGAAGTGGACGTCGTTATGCACGTGTCGGTGACCAGATTGTAGTTTCGGTCAAGTCAGCTATTCCAGGCGGAAACGTCAAGAAAGGCGAAGTATCGAAGGCGGTAGTAGTCCGCACGAAGAAGGAATTTCGTCGTTCCGACGGAACGTATATCCGTTTCGATGAGAATGCCGCCGTCCTTCTGAATCCCCAGGGCGAGCCGAGAGGCACCCGTATTTTTGGCCCTGTAGCGCGTGAGTTGCGCGAGCGTCAGTATATGCGAATCGTCTCATTGGCTCCTGAAGTCCTGTAACCAGACAACGTCATGCCACGGACAAACAACAAGCAGAAAAAGCTCCATATCCGTAAGGGAGACATGGTGCGCGTACTATCCGGAAACGATCGGGGAAAAGAGGGCAAAGTCCTCCGTGTGTTCCCGGCCAAGGAGCGCGTCATCATTGAGGGCGTGAATGTGCGCATTCGCCACACGCGTCCGAATCAGATGTACCCCCAGGGCGGTCGGATCGAAAAGGAGATGCCCATTCATGCATCGAATTGTATGCCTCTCGACTCGAGCGGCGACGCAACGCGCGTGGGGCGAAAGAGGATTGAGGATATGGAAACCGGTCGCGGCCGGTGGATCCGCTATGCGAAAACGACCGGCCAGGAGCTGGACAACTAAATCGATATTCCAATGGACGGATACGTACCCAGATTCAAGCAGAAGTATCAGCAGGAGATTGCTGTCGCACTGAAGGAAGAGTTCGGCTATGACAATGTCATGCAGGTACCCAAGTTGGCCAAGATCAGTATCAACAAGGGCGTCGGTGAAGCCTCACAGACGAAGAAGGTTCTTGACGATGCGGTCGAAGAGCTTCGGATCATTACCGGTCAGCAGCCTGTGATTCGCAAGGCCCGCAAGGCCGTATCGAACTTCAAGTTGCGTGAAGGAATGCCTATCGGTGCCTCGGTGACCCTAAGGGGCGACCGGATGTATGAGTTTCTGGATCGCCTCGTTACGCTGGCACTTCCCCGTGTGCGCGATTTCCGGGGCATTCCGGATAAGAGTTTCGATGGCCGCGGCAACTATACACTCGGCGTGAAGGAACAGATCATCTTTCCGGAAATCAACGTCGACAAGACAGATCGCATTTCCGGGCTTGACGTGACCTTCGTCACGACAGCCAATACTGATGAGGAAGCATTCGCGTTGCTGAAAGCCTTCGGAATGCCATTCATACGCCGCGGAGAAGCGGCTTAAGACCAGAAAGAGAATACTATGGCCAAGAAAAGCTGGATTGCCAGAGAGAAGAAAAGAGAGCGTATGGTAGCCAAGTACGCTGATCGGCGCGCAGCCATGAAGGCCGCCGGCGACTGGGAAGGACTACAGAAGCTTCCTCGTGACGCCAGTCCGGTGCGCATGCGCAATCGGTGTCGTCTGTCGGGGCGCTCGCGGGGGTACCTCCGTCGCTTTGGGCTCAGCCGGATCGCTTTCCGCGACATGGCCCGAGCCGGTCTGATCCCGGGCGTACGCAAGGCCAGTTGGTAGTCCGTAATCCGTTCACGTGGCCAGGCGCACAGGAGTGCGAACCGGCTGCAATACGTTGTTAAATAGAATGAGTGTAGTAGATCCCGTCGCTGACCTGTTGACCCGCATCCGTAATGGACAGCAGGCAGCTCATAGACACATAGACGTACCCGCTTCAAAGCTGAAGCGTGCCATTGTACAGATTCTTCTGGATAAGGGGTATGTGCGTCGCTTCATCAACATTGATGATGGCAAACAGGGACTTATTCGTGTTTACCTGAAGTACAGTAAAGGAGGGGCCCCGGTCATACGCAACTTGAAGCGGGTATCGACACCTGGGCTTCGCCAATACGTTGGTGCGGATTCGTTGCCGCGGGTGCGCAACGGGCTCGGTGTGGCCATCATTTCCACGTCGCGAGGTGTGATGACAGACAAGGAAGCGCGCTTGCACCGCATTGGTGGTGAAGTGTTGGCGTATATCTACTGAGACCAATTAAACGAAGCGAGTGTAATCATGTCACGAGTGGGAAATGCATTGATTCCTGTCAGCGACCAGGTCAAGGTCGACGTGGGGTCGAATAACTTTGTGACCGTAAAGGGTCCGAAAGGTGAGTTGTCCGTGCAGGTTGATCCTGAACTGTCCATCAAAATGGAAGACGGCGCAATTACTGTAGCGCGGCCTACGGATCAAAAGCGGCACAAGGCCATGCACGGATTGTACCGTTCTTTGCTGAATAATATGGTACTGGGTGTCACAGACGGTTTCAAAAAGGAACTCGAGGTAATCGGCGTCGGCTTCAGAGCAGCCATGACCAATGGTGTACTGGAACTGGCGCTGGGATTTTCACATTCCATCTATTTCCTTCCACCGGAAGGCGTGAGCGTTGACGTCGATACGAAACGGGGCAAAAGCACGTTTATAATTGTTGAGGGCGTTGACAAGCAGATGGTTGGACAGGTAGCTGCAAAAATCCGCGCGCTTCGTCCGCCAGAACCCTACAAGGGTAAAGGCGTCCGGTACTCGGATGAGTATGTGAGACGTAAAGCCGGCAAGACTGCGGCCCGATAGGTTCAGATTCAAACACATAAATCGGAGGGTCGGAAATCTTCCGGTACAAGGATAAACGAGATGGCCTACAGCAAACTGAAAAGAAGAACACGCGTAAAGCGCGGTATTCGAAAGAAAGTATTCGGGACGGCGCAGCGCCCCCGTCTCACGGTTTTTCGCTCGAACCAGCATATCTACGCACAGCTTATTGACGACGAACGTGGATTGACTCTTGCTTCCGCTTCGTCGAATGCCGACGGTATATCCGGCAAGCCTGTGGAAGCGAGCAAGGCCGTTGGAGCCAAACTGGCGGAAAATGCCAAGGAGGCCGGTATTGAAGCCGTCGTCTTTGATCGAAACGGATTCCGCTACCATGGCCGCGTCAAGGCGCTGGCTGATGGTGCTCGGACGGGCGGCCTCCAGGTTTAAACATTATCAAACTGCATTATCATGGCAAAGGGAAGAAATCGTCGAAAGGACAGTGATCACGACCGTTCGGGAGACTCGCAGATAGACTGGGTTGAGCGACTTGTATCGGTGAAGCGTGTTTCCAAGGTGGTGAAGGGCGGTCGCCGCTTTTCATTCAATGCTGTCGTTGTTGTCGGCGATGGACAGGGACGGGTGGGCCGCGGTCTCGGCAAAGCCAATGAGGTGGCCAGTGCCATTTCCAAGGGTACCGAGGATGCCAAGAAACGACTGGTCCGTGTTCCGATGAGCAAGGGTACGGTGCCTCATGGGGTTATTGGCAATCAGGATGCAGGCAGGGTGCTACTCAAGCCAGCATCCCACGGTACGGGTGTAATCGCCGGTGGTGGAGTGCGCGCGGTATTGGAATGCGCCGGTTATACAGACATCCTGTCGAAGTCGCTCGGCTCCAGCAATCCCCACAACCAGGTCGGCGCTACGATGGATGCTTTGGCAAACCTGGAGGACCCTTTGGAAGTAGCCAAACGACGTGGACTTCCTCTATCACGTGTCTTTGAAGGATAAGAACATGGCAAAATTGAAAATCACACAGACCAGGAGCATCATCCGACGTCCCGGCACGCAGAAGAGGACTATGATTGCGCTCGGTCTTCGACGCATGCACCAGACCGTAGTACATGAGGATTCCCCACAGATCCGCGGCATGGTCGCACAGGTACATCACCTCGTCCGCGTGGAAAACGAATAATTCAAACCAAGCGAGTTCCGGTTCGTCCGGAGCGTTACAGCACTATGGATCTCAGTAATCTCAAGCCCGCGAAGGGCTCTACAAAGTCGCGTAAGCGCATCGGCCGGGGCGTAGGCTCCGGATATGGTGGACACTCGTCCACGAAAGGCAATAAAGGACAGAAAAGCCGCGCAGGAGCCAGCATTCCGGTCTGGTTCGAAGGTGGTCAGATGCCCCTGCAGCGCCGTTTACCCAAGTTTGGTTTCAAGAATCGTTTCCGGGTGGAGTACAAGGCCGTGAATGTGGCCCGCCTGCAGCAGATGGTTGATGACGGAAGCTTGGACCCGTCCGTCCCCGTTACGCCGGAGCTTCTTCGTGAGACCGGCCAGATTGGCAAGGGCGATCTGGTCAAAATTCTCGGCAGTGGTGAGTTGACGTCTGTACTTCAGGTGTCGGCCAATGCCTTCAGCGCTTCTGCCCGTAAGAAAATCGAAGATGCTGGTGGCAGTGTCACCGAATTGTAATCGACGCTCACGTCTACAATAATATACAATTATGGCAGGTCTAGCAGAGAGCGTTCGCAACGTCTGGAAAATTGAGGAACTGCGTCGCCGAATCTTATACACGATTGGCCTTCTTCTCATCTACAGGCTCGGGGCATTTGTCACCCTGCCGGGTGTCGACGCCAGTCAGTTGGCAGCCATCAATGCCCAGTCCGATTCCTCCAACAACCTTCTCGGGATGTTGGATATGTTTGTCGGTGGCGCGTTCAGTGCAGCAGGTATCTTCGCGCTCGGTATCATGCCGTATATCACGGCATCGATCATCATCCAGCTTATGGGAGCGGTCGTTCCCTACTTTCAAAAGCTGCAGCGCGAAGGGGAAGAGGGGCGTCGCAAAATTACCCAGTTGACGCGCTACGGTACCATCCTCGTGACGGCGCTGCAGAGCGTTGGGTATGCGATCAACCTTCAGTATGGAGCAACAGGATCAGCGATTGTAATTGGTTCGACGTTTTTCATGGTCTCTACTGTCATCGTCCTTACCTCGGGCACCATGTTCGTCATGTGGCTTGGCGAGCGTATCACGGAGAGCGGTATTGGCAATGGCATCTCGCTGATCATCATGATCGGCATCATCGCATTTTTGCCTCAGTCGCTTTTCAACGAGCTTGAGCTGTCTGGCAACATGTTCATCTTCCTGCTCGAAATTGCTGTATTTGGCCTGGTTACGGCTGGCGTCGTGCTCGTCACGCAGGGAATGCGACGTATTCCGGTGCAGTATGCGAAGCGCGTTGTGGGTCGAAAGGTGTATGGTGGATCCACGCAGTATTTGCCCATCAAGGTGAATGCGGCGGGCGTGATGCCCATCATCTTTGCGCAGTCCATCATGTTTGTGCCAGCCACGTTTGCGACCCTGTTTCCTGGGTCGCCGTTCATGCAGCAACTCGGTTTGTTCTTTACCGACATCTCCAGTTGGGGCTACTCGTCGGTATTCTTCGTGATCTGTGTGTTCTTCACCTACTTCTATACAGCTATCGCCGTAAACCCGCGGGAAATGGCCGACACCATGAAGCGTCAGGGTGGGTTCATTCCCGGCATTCGTCCAGGAAAGCAGACGAGCGAGTTTATTGACAATATCCTGACCAGGATCACCCTTCCCGGATCGATATTCCTTGGATTTGTGGCCATCCTGCCTGCATTTGCCATCATGTTCGGCGTTACCCAGGGATTTGCGCAGTTCTTTGGTGGTACGAGCCTTCTGATTATTGTTGGGGTTACACTCGATACGTTGAAGCAGGTAGAGAGCCATCTGCTTATGCGTCATTACGATGGGTTCATGAAGTCCGGTCGTATCCGCGGTCGCAGTTGATTCATGGTGCACCTCAAGAGCAATCGCGAAATCATCCTGCTCCGGGAAGCAGCGGTACTTGTCAGCAGGACGCTGGCAGTTGTCGCGTGCAGAGTTGTACCCGGCGTCACGACCCATGAATTGGATCGTGTGGCTGAGGAGTTTATTCGGGACAACGGTGCTTCACCGGTCTTCAAGGGGTACAAGGTGGGTTCTGTTGTTTTTCCGGCGACGCTCTGTACGTCCGTCAACGATGCGGTTGTCCATGGTATTCCCAATGATAAGCCGCTTGAGGATGGCGATCTGCTCTCCGTGGATTGCGGTGTCGTGTTGAATGGCTACGTGGGAGACTCTGCCTACACGTTCGCTGTCGGTGAGATATCCGAGGAAAATCGGCATTTGTGTACGACAACGTATGAGGCGCTGGAGGCGGGTGTAGCACAGGCCATTGCCGGGAATCGCACGGGAGATATAGGGTTTGCGGTACAGACCCTGTGTGAATCGCAGGGTTACGGCGTGGTGAAGGATCTCGTTGGTCATGGTGTCGGCAGGAATCTGCACGAAGATCCCCAAATACCGAACTTTGGCAGGCGAGGTACCGGCAGGAAGCTCAAGGCGGGACTTGCCATCTGTATTGAACCCATGATCAACCGGGGCGGGGCCGCCGTCCGTACGGAGCCCGACGGGTGGACCATCAAGACAGCCGACTCCCTGCCGTCGGCCCACTACGAGAAGACCGTGGTTGTCAGACAGGATCGGCCGGAGGTCCTGACGGATTTCAGCCTCATCGAAGCGGAACTACCCTCTTTGCCGTATCGAGCTGTGGCGGATTGCGAAGACAGTTAAACCCAAGATTCACAGAAGTCGGGAGAACCAAAGGGTAAAATACCCGTAACGTACCGGCTCCAACCAAAAAAGTATTGAGTTGACATGAAAGTTCGTGCCAGCGTGAAAAAGCGGTCCTCCGAAGACAAGATCGTCCGACGTAAAGGGCGTATCTATGTCATCAACAAGAAGAACCCGAAACACAAACAGCGCCAGGGTTGAGGCCCGCGCAGTCAAACATTGTAAGCTATGCCTCGAATTGCAGGAGTAGACGTACCTACGCACAAGCGCGGTGAAATCGCGCTTACCTCCATCTTCGGTGTTGGTCGTCCCAAAGCCATTCAGATCCTGAAGCAGGTTGGAGTGGATCCGAACGAGCACCCGGAAAATTGGACGGAAGACCAGACGAAGGAAATTCGTCGTCTCGTCGAAGACGAGTCCCTTGTTGAGGGACAGTTGCGTACAGAGGTCCAACTCAACATCAAGCGGCTCATGGATGTGGGTTGTTACCGGGGTCTTCGGCATCGTCGCGGCCTGCCGGTACGCGGCCAACGGACGCAGACAAATGCCCGAACACGAAAGGGCAAGAAAAAGACAGTGGCAGGCAAGAAGGCCGCGCCGCGCAAGTAATCCATAACGAACAGGAATTATGGCAAAAAGACAACGGGGAAGTGCCAAGCCGCGCAAGAAGAGCGTCGTGGTGGAGTCCAATGGACAGGCCCA
>JAJCYR010000027.1 GCA_029262775.1 Bacteroidota bacterium | reverse complement strand
CACCCCCGGGGGGGGGGTTTGTGTTACTTTTTTTGTCAAACCCCGGGGCCGTCGGGGGCCCGCCCCGGGGGGCCGCCCGCCGCGCTGCTTCCCGGAGTCGAGGAGGCCCGGTATATTACCTCCGAAGAAGCCCAGCAGATCTTCCTGATGGAATTTGGCGCCGAAGCCGGCGTGTACATGGATGCCGCCTTCCTGCCGGCATCTGTCCGCGTTCGGGTGGATCCCGCGTGGGCGCGGCCCGACAGCCTGCAGCGCCTCGTAGACGAAGTGGCCACGTGGCGCAATGTGGATGAAGTGGTCTACAACCAGCCGCTCCTGGTCAAGGTGCAGGCCAATCTGCGCCTACTCTCCCTGATTGGCATATCGCTGGGGGTGCTGGTCATCTTCGCATCTATCGTACTCGTCGCCAACACCATTCGGCTGACCATTTATGCCCGGCGCCTCATGATTCGGACCATGCGTCTGGTGGGGGCCACGAACGGCTTTATCCGGAAGCCGTTTCTGGTCGAGGGGATAGCCCAGGGCGTCATTGCGGCGCTACTGTCGCTGCTCATTCTGGCGGCGCTCTACGCCGGAATTGTACTTTACATTCCGCAGCTGACCGGCATTTCCTTTGGGCTGAGGCTCATTTTCGGGGTGTTGCTCGTGCTGATGGGTGTCTTCCTGGGGTGGTCGGGCAGTCTGCTGGCCGTCGGGCGATTCCTGAAAGACGACTGGCGCTGAGTGCGCCGAGAAAAGTATCATGATCAAAGACTGGAAGAAGCGCTTTGGCGCAAAAGTGTGCACCGCAGACCGGGCACTCGAAGATCTGGAGAACGGAAACCGCGTTTTTATTGGCAGCGGAGCCGGCGAGCCGCAGTCGCTGGTTCGCGCCATGGTGGCCAACAAGGCCGTCAGCGACATTGAAGTCATTCATATCATGACGCTGGGGACGGCCCCCTATGTGGAAGGGGAGGCCGCGTCGCGCTTCCGGCACAATGCGTTTTTCATCGGGGCCAATGTGCGCAGGACAGTGGCCCGGGGCGATGCCGATTACACGCCGATCTTCCTCTCTGAAATTCCACGGCTGCTGCGCAATCGGCGCATTGTTGTCGATGTAGCACTGATCCAGGTCAGCGAGCCCGACGAGCACGGGTACTGCAGTTATGGCGTGGCGACCGACATTGTGAAATCTGCCGCCGAGAGCGCCCGCATGGTGATCGCCGAGGTCAACAGCAATGCGCCGCGTGCGCTCGGGGACAGCTTCATCCATGTCAACAAGATTGACAGGCTGGTGCCGTGCGATGATCCGCTCCTTGAAGCGCCGCAGGGTGCCCCCGATGAGCTTTCAAAGGCCATTGCGCGTCATGTCACCGGCCTCATACCGAACGGTGCGACGCTGCAGCTCGGAATTGGAGCCATTCCCGATGCCGTACTTCACTTTTTGACTGAACACCGCGACCTGGGTATTCACACGGAAATGTTTTCGGACGGAATTATCCCGCTTATCGAGAAGGGTGTGGTCACGAACTCGCGCAAGACGCTGCACGCCGGCAAGATCGTAGCGAGTTTCGTGCTGGGTTCGCGCAAGCTCTATGATTTCATTGATAACAACCCGATGATCGAATTCCGGCCGTCCGAGTACACGAACGATCCGTTCGTGATTGCCCGCAACGACCGGATGGTGGCCATCAACTCGGCGCTGGAAGTGGACATGACGGGGCAGGTCTGCGCTGACTCGCTCGGCGATATGTTCTTCAGTGGGTTCGGCGGACAGGTGGACTTTGTGCGCGGGGCCCGGCGGGCCAACGAAGGCAAGGCCATCATTGCCCTGCCCTCGACAGCGGCCGGAGGGACGGTATCGCGCATTGTGCCGACGCTTAAGCCGGGCGCAGGTGTGGTAACGTCGCGGGCCGACGTGCAGTACGTGGTGACCGAGTACGGGACTGCGTATCTGTACGGTAAAACGGTCCGTGAGCGCGCACTGGCGCTCATCCAGATCGCGCACCCGAAGTTCCGGCCGTGGCTCATGGCGGAAGCCAAGGCGCGGCGGCTGGTGTACCGCGACCAGATCGAGATGCCGTTTACAACGCCCGAATATCCGGTCGATCTGGAGCAGGATATTGACCTTGAGGGAGGGCGCACGGCCGTACTGCGTCCCGTCAAGCCCACCGATGAGGGAACGCTCCGTGAACTGTTCTACTCGTTGTCGGAGGACACGATTTATCACCGGTTTTTCAGCTCTCTCCAGTCCATGCCGCACGAGCGGCTGCAGGAATTCCTGAAAGTCGACTACAAGCGCGAGATGGCCATGGTGGCAACGATCGGCGAGCGACAGGAAGAAACGCGCATGGTGGGAATTGGCCGCTATATACTGAACCCGCAGACGAATATGGCCGAGGTGGCGCTGCTCGTGGCGGACGACTTCCAGGGACGCGGGCTGGGCACGAGCATGCTCAAAGGACTCACCGCCGCGGCCAAGTCGCACGGCATTGCCGGCTTCGTCGCCGACGTGATGGTCGAAAACAAAGCCATGCTGACGCTCTTCCACCGCGCATTCAAGAACATTGAAAGCTCTCTCACCGACAACGTGTACTCGCTCATCATGTATTTCGATTGATGACACATCATGGTGCTCGGAGGGCCGGGCGTGATCGTGGTGGAAGCCGGCACGCATCGCGAAGCGAATAGAAGAACCATCAAACACCCCTCTGCGGCGGCGAAACGCCATCTGCCGGGTTGTCCTGTCCCTTGTATCCGGGGCGGCGCAGGATGAGCCTGTCTCACCGCCTCACCATGCGACAATACAATATGTTGCTGTCAATATTTTGACAGGCTCATCCTTCAACGGTTGGGAAGTCGGCCAGGCGGGAAGACGGCTATGCCGAAAATTTGCAGAAAAAACCTTGCCCCAGCGCACGCGTCCTGACGCACGCCGGGACTTCGACACGCTTCCAGTATGTGCGCTGGGACATAAGGCTGAACTGTCGCGAGCAATTCGCATATGCAATTAATAAATAGTTACTTGGTAACAAACTGGGTCGAGCCAGGATGACGTGATTGTCCCTGAGACGTCGCGATTGAGGCCAGAATGGAACGATTTCCTGATTGCGATATCCTGGTGATGATTGCGACATCTCGAACGCCCTCGCGTCATCCTGGAAATTTCGCAAATTATATAGGTCATTATTTTGTAGTGACTTATCAAAAGCAATCGCGACATTCTGTCCCTATGTCCCTATGTCCCTATGTCCCTATGTCCCTATGTCCTTATGTCCCGGTGCACATGATTCGGGGTGACTGACTGTCGCGTGGGTCCGGCCGCTTCACTGCCCCATGCCGGCAGCAGGCTCACAACAGGGCGTCAATGTGGGCGGCGCAGGAGCGGTCGAGGGCGGCGAGGTCGTAACCGCCCTCGAGCACGGAGACGATGGAGCACGTTGTGGCCTGGACGAGCGCTTCCGTGATGAAGGCGAAGTCGTCCTCCTCGAGATGCCAGTCGCCGTAGGGGTCGGCGGCGTGCCCGTCGAAGCCGGCGGATATGAAGAGCAGATCCGGCCGGAAGTCGGCGAGCGGAGGCAGGATCTGATCCCTGACGGCGGACCTGAAGGCGGCGCTGTCCGTGCCTGCGGGCAGGGGCACGTGTACGATTCCGGGCGGCGTTGGTCCTTCGGGCACGGCCGGGTAGAAGGGGTGCAGGAACACGCTTGTGAAAAGCATCGGCGGTACCTGCGGTATCTGCGGTGAAACCAGGATCTGGTCTGCCGAGCCAGCCTGACTGGATTCGCCCGCCTCACCAGCCAACCAATGGCGGACGAAGTCTTCGGTCCCGTTGCCGTGGTGGACGTCGAAGTCCACGATGGCAATGCGACGGGCGCCGTGATGAGCGGCTGCGTGCGCCGCACCGACGGCGACGTTGTTGTAGAAGCAGAAGCCCATGGCATTGTCCCGCAGGGCGTGGTGTCCGGGCGGTCGCACGGCGCAGAAGGCGCGGTCCGGGCGCAGCGGTGTGCCGCGCGTAGTGCCAGCGCTGCACGGCTGCTCACCGCCGAGCACTGGCGCATCGCCGCGCCCGGGAATGCCGCCGAGCACAAGATCGACCGCGAGCCGGACCGCGCCGGCGGCCCGTGCGGCCGCCCGCAACGTATGCGGCGTCACCATGGTATCGGAATCGATGACGGACGGCGCGTGGGGCGTGGCGGAGGTGGCCAGGCGCTCGAGGCGGGTCAGGTAGGCGGCGGAGTGCACGCGCAGGAGCTCCGAGCGTGTCGCGACGGGCGCATCTACCCGGGTCAGGAGGGTCATGCGCTGACTCGCGATCAGGTAGTCCTCGAGGTGCGAGAGCCGGGCTGGGCGCTCGGGGTGCCATGCGCCCACGTCGTGGAGCAGGCAGTCCGGGTGTGTGATGAAATACATGGGCGCCAAGGTACGACCGGACATCAAAATCAGGTGGCACAACCAAACGCGGTATACCACGTTCACGTGGCTGGCCGGCCCCAGGCCGGAACGCGAGCTCAGGCCGGAACGCGAGCTCAGGCTGGAACGCGAGCCCAGGCTGGAACGCGAGCCCAGGCCGGAACGCGAGCCCGGGCCGAACGCCGGCCCACGGCCGCACGCCGAGGGCGACACCCACAATTACGAGACAACACAGTGAATACATCGGCCACCTGGCAGGAAGCCCGCGCCCTTCTGTGGGAGCACCGGCGCACGCTCGCCATCGGATTTGTGATCATGGTCGTCAACCGGCTGAGTGGTTTTGTGCTGCCGGCAAGCTCGAAAATGCTCATTGACGACGTGCTGGGGGCCGGTAATCATGACCTGCTCCTGACGCTCGCGCTTGCCGTGGGCGCGGCGACCGTGGTTCAGGCCGTGACCACGTTCACGCTCTCGCAGGTCATCAGTGTCACGGCGCAGCGCGCCATCATGGACATGCGGCGCCGCGTGCAGGCGCACGTCACGCGCCTCCCCGTCCGGTATTTTGACGGCACGAAGACCGGCGTGCTGATTTCGCGGATTATGACGGACGCCGAGGGCATCCGGAATCTGGTCGGGACGGGTATTGTGCAGCTCGTGGGCGGCGTATTCACCGCCGCCATTGCGCTCGGCGCCCTGTTCTGGCTCAACTGGCAGCTGACGAGCATTACGCTTCTTTTCCTCGTCCTGTTTGGCGGCGGCCTGGCTGTTGCCTTCAAGAAACTGCGGCCCATTTTCCGCGAGCGGGGCGAAATCAACGCCGACGTCACGGGGCGACTGAGCGAGACGCTCAGCGGCATCCGGATTGTCAAGGCCTATGGTACGGAGCCCCGGGAGCAGTCGGTGTTCGCGGCTGGAGTAGAACGGTTGTTTGAAAACGTGCGGCGCTCCATCACGGGCGTATCGGCCATGGCTACGTTCGCCGGCATTGTGATTGGCGGCGTGGGCATGTTGATGATTTTGATCGGAGGTGGCTCCATTATTGACGGCCGTATGACGCTCGGCGATTTCGTGCTCTACATCTTTCTGATTGGCCTCCTCGCTGCGCCTATTATCCAGATGGCCTCGATCGGGACGCAGGTGTCCGAGGCCTTCGCGGGGCTGGACCGCATTCGCGAACTGTTGGCCGAACCAAGCGAGGACACCGAAGACCAGGAAAAAGAAACTCTGGAGGAGCTGACGGGCACCATCGAGTTTGACAACGTTCACTTTGCCTACGAACAGGACGAGCCGGTGCTGCGGGGCATCAGTTTCACCGCGCGGGCCGGGACGACAACCGCACTCGTGGGATCGAGCGGCTCGGGTAAGAGCACGCTCGTCGGCCTTGTCATGGCTTTCAACCGTCCGGACGAGGGGCACATTCGGGTCGATGGGCGCGAGCTTGGCGGTATTCCGCTTGCGTCGTATCGATCCTATCTGGGCGTGGTGTTGCAGGAAAATTTCCTGTTTGATGGCACGATTGCCGAAAACATCCGGTTTGCCAGGCCCGATGCCTCGCAGGAGGACGTGGAGCGCGTGGCGCGGCTTGCCCATTGCCACGGGTTCATTTCGGAATTCACCGACGAATACGACACGGTGGTCGGCGAGCGCGGCGTCAAGCTCTCGGGCGGTCAGCGCCAACGCATGGCCATTGCCCGGGCCATCCTGGCCGATCCCCGCATTCTGGTGCTGGATGAAGCTACCTCGAGCCTCGACAGCGAAAGCGAAGCGCTCATTCAATCGGGTCTTCAGAGTCTTCGCAAGGGACGAACGGCGTTTGTGATTGCCCACCGGCTTTCGACCATCCGCAGCGCGGACCAGATCCTGGTGCTCGAGGCCGGGAAAATCGTGGAGCAGGGTACGCACGCCGAGCTCATGTCGGCGGGAGGCCGCTATCGCGAACTGCACGACAAACAGCACGCGTGGGAAGAAAACCTGTTCGTGAATCCCGGTGAACAACTACAATGACCACCATGCGCATTCAATCCGGTACCAAGGCCCCCATCGTCGAGCTTCCCCAACTGGACGGTTCCCTGTTTTCCACCGCCTCGCTACGCGGCCGGCCCTACCTGCTCTCGTTCTACCGCTTTGCAGGATGCCCCCTCTGCAACCTTCGTATGCATCAACTGGTCAGTCGGTACGACCAGCTGGGCCCGGATTTCGAACTCGTGGCTGTTTTCGATTCGCCGCTCGACAACCTGCAGGAGCATGCCTCGCGGCACGACGCCCCGTTTCCGGTCCTGGCGGACGCCGAAAATACGTACTATCGCGCCTTCGGCATTGAAAAATCGGTTCTGGGCGTCATCAAGGGCATGGTCCTCCGTTTTCCCGCCCTCATGAAAGGGATGTTCAAGGGCTACGTACCGCTCAAAATAAAAGGTAGCGTGACCACCATGCCCGCCGACTTCCTCATCCGGCCTGACGGCATTGTTCAGTCTGCCCACTACGGCCAGGATGAAGGCGATCATATGCCGTTCGACGAGGTGGTTTCCTTTGCGCGTGCGTTGTAGAATGGATACCACCACATTGTTGAGCACATCCAGCTGACTTCGCCATGCCCCGCCCTACGACGTTCCGGTTTTCGCACACCCTCTTTTTCGCCCTTCTGTTGTCGTCCGTGATTGGCCTGGCAGGCCCCCGGATCGCGGCCACCCAGGATTTCCGCGTGGTCGACGTCGTGAGCGGACTTGAGAACGCCTGGTCCATGGCGTTTCTCCCGTCGGGCGACGTGCTCGTTACCGAGCGTCCCGGCCGGCTCCGCCTGGTCCGTGATGGGCGTCTGGTCGATGCGCCGATTGGCGGCGTCCCGGACGTGTACGCCCAAGGACAGGGGGGGCTTCTTGACGTCGCGCTGCATCCCGACTTCGCCGAGAACCGGATGGTCTACCTGAGCTATTCGAAACCCGTTGGCGACAATTCCACGACGGCCGTGGCGCGCGGCGTGCTGGAAGGAGTGGACGGCGGCACGCCGGACGATGGCACGCCGGACGATGGCAGTATGCGGCTCGTGGACGTCGAGGATATCTTTGTTGCCGTCACGTCCGGCCGCGGGCATTACGGCTCGCGCCTCGTCTTCGACGGCAAGGGGTACCTGTTTGTGAGCGTCGGAGACCGGCAGGCACCGCCGCGTGGCGATTTGGAAGCACACCCGGCGCAGGACCTCACGAATCATCACGGCACGGTGGTGCGGATTTTCGACGACGGCCGCATCCCCCCGGACAATCCGTTCGTGGATACGCCCGGCGCACAGCCTGAAATATGGAGCTACGGGCACCGCAATTCCCAGGGCATGGCCATGCACCCGGAATCGGGCGATCTGTGGCTGAACGAGCATGGTCCCCAGGGAGGTGACGAGCTGAACCGGGTCCTTCGGGGCCGTAACTACGGGTGGCCGGTCATCGGGTATGGTGTGAATTATGGGGGCAGCCACCTGCACGACAGTACGCACCGGGAGGGTATGGAGCAGCCGGTTCATTACTGGGTGCCATCGATTGCCACATCGGGACTGCTGATTTACACAGGAAATGCGTTTCCGGGCTGGAAGGGGGACTTTTTCGTGGGTGGGCTTGCCGGGCAGCAGATTGCCCATCTGGACATGAACGGGCGCATGGTGGCCTCCGAAGAGACGCTGCTCAGCGGTCAGGGGCGCGTGCGGCATATGGCACAGGACGCGGCGGGGCGCATCTACGTGGCGTTTGACCGGCCACGCGGCGGCGTCTCGATTGTGCGGTTGGAGCCATGACGGGCAGGGCGTTTTCAGGCGCGCGCCGGCGGCTGGTTTTGCTCGCTTTCGCCGCAGGTTTTCTGGCGCCGGCGCGCGCACAGGTTGTGACGACCGCGCCAGCCATTCCCGCCGCGAGCGATGCGATCACGATTACCTTTCATGCGGACAGAGGAGAGGCCGGGCTCGCCGGACAGACGGGCGACATCTACATCCATACCGGCGTTATTACGGATCTGAGTACGCGCCAGGACGGGTGCCAGGCGAACGAGGCCGACTGGCGGCACGTGAAGACGGCCTGGGGGCAGAACACGCCCGAAACACTCATGACGCGAACGGCCCCCGATACCTACACGCTCACCATTACCGATGTAGCGTCCTATTACGCGGTGCCCGCCAGCGAAGAGGTACTGCGGCTCGCCATGGTATTCCGGAATGCATCGGGCAGTTTGACCGGCAAAGACACGGGTGGATGCGACATATTCGTGGATCTGCTCCAGGGCGATATCTCCGCCCGGTTCGTGTCGCCCGCGGTGTCGGACCTGAATCCGCTGGTCGTTACCGAGCCGACCACCGTGGATCTTCTGGCCGTCTCAACGGCCAACACGGGCGCTGTTGACCGCATGACGCTTTTCATTGACAATGTAGAAGCTGCGTCCGTGGAGAACGATACGCTCGCGTTTTCGTTGGTGCTGGATGCGCCGGGCCGGTCTGTGGTCCGCGTTGAAGCGCATCAGGGAGCAGGCGTAGCGGCCGATTCGTTTGCTGCGCTGTTTGTGGCCCCGAACGTGGAGGAGTCCCTGCCGCCCGGCGTCGTGGATGGGATTACCTACGGCGATGACCCCACCCGCGCCACGCTCTCGGTCTACGCGCCGTTCAAGGAATTCGTGCATGTCATCGGTGATTTTTCCGATTGGGATGTGCGCCCGGAGTTTCAGATGAAGCGGCATGCGGTGCGGGACGACAGTGTGCACTTCTGGATCGAACTGGACGGGCTCGAGCCCGGCCGCGAGTACGGGTTCCAATATCTCATGGACGGCGCCCTGCGCCTGGCCGATCCCTACACGGAGAAAGTGCTCTCGCCCGAAGACAGTTTCATTCCCGAGAGTATTTATCCGGGCCTGAAGCCCTATCCTGCCGGGCGCACGCAGCACGCGGTGGGCGTTCTGGAGACGGCGAAGACACCGTTCACGTGGACGGTGAATGATTTCGTGCGGCCCCCGCAGGAGGAGCTTGTGATCTACGAACTGCTGGTCCGCGACTTCCTGGCCGATCACGACTGGCTGGGGCTCATCGATACACTCGGATATCTGGACCGGCTCGGCGTGAATGCCATTGAGCTCATGCCGCACAACGAATTTGAAGGAAACGAGAGCTGGGGGTATAATCCATCTTTCTATTTTGCCGTCGACAAATTCTATGGGCCGTCGGATGATCTGAAACGGTTCATTGACGCGGCCCACGACCGGGGAATGGCGGTCATCATGGATATGGTGCTGCAACACTCCTTCGGTCAGGCGCCGCTCGTGAGGCAGTATTTCGGTGCCGGACAGCCGACGGCCGAGAACCCGTGGTTCAACGCGGCGTGTGCACATCCGGCTACATGCTTCGGGTTCGATTTTGACCATGAGAGCCCTGAAACACGCGCTTTCGTGGACCGCGTGAACGCATTCTGGCTCGAGGAATTCCGCTTCGACGGCTTCCGGTTCGATTTCACGCAGGGGTTCACGAACAACAACCGCGGCGGTAATTTCGACGCCGACCGGATTGCCATCCTGGAGCGGATGGCGCAGAAGGTCTGGGAGGTGGATCCGGCGGCCTACGTGATCCTGGAGCACTGGACGGCCGATCTGGAGCAGCGCACGCTGGCGAACCAGGGCATGATGGTCTGGACGAACGTGACGCACCAGTTCCAGGAAGCTGCGATGGGTTTTACCTCGAACTCGGACTTTTCCGACATCTGGTCGGGAAGCCGCGGCTGGGCGTTCGACCACATCGTGGGCTACATGGAGAGCCACGACGAGGAGCGGATCATGTTCAAGAACCTGGCCTTCGGTAACGGCGCTGCTGGCTACAGCGTGCGCGATCTGCCCGTTGCGCTCGACCGCGTGAAGGCCCTCGCGGCGTTTCTCTACGCCGTGCCCGGCCCCCGCATGCTCTGGATGTTCGGCGAGCTCGGCTACGATGTATCGATCGATTTCAATGGTCGAACGGGCAACAAGCCCATCCGTTGGGATTATTATGACGACCCGCTGCGGCGGAATGTGTACGAGGCGTTCGCATCCATCATACATCTGCGGCGCGCCCACGAGGTGTTCCACGACGAGGAGACGAGCGTTACGCGCAGTTTTTCTGGGGATGTGAAGCGCGTCGTGCTCTCGCACCCGAACGGGGAGCGCGCGGTCGTGATCGGAAATTTCGGGGTCGTGCCGCGGGAGGCGACGCTCACGTTTCCGCAGGCGGGCACGTGGCGCGACTTTTTCAGTGGCACGGCGCTCGAGGTGGCGGAGCCGCCGTCGCAGACGCTCGCGCTTGGGCCCGGCGAGTTCCACATCTATACGAGTTTTGAGCCCGCGGTCGTACCGCCGGAGGGCGTGATTACGGTCGCGACGGACAGTGGGGCGCCGGAGTTACCGGTCCGCGTGGCGCTTGGCGGCGTGTGGCCGAACCCGCTCCGCGGACGGGGGCAGGTGGAGGTGGCGCTCCCTCGCGCCATGGATGTGACGCTGACGCTGCACGCGGTAGATGGGCGGCTTGTGTGGCGCGCGGACGCGGGCGCGCTCGCTGCGGGCCGGCATGACGTGGACCTCGACGTGACGGGTGTCGCCGCCGGCACGTATTTCCTGCGGGTCGCGGCGGGCGGCGAGACCGATGTGCGGGCGCTGACCGTTCTTCGGTAGGGACGCGGCGGGCGCTGGGCGGCTGGCCGCGCGGGCGTCAGTTCTTGTAGCGGTACACAATGCGACCCTTGGTCAGATCGTAGGGCGAGAGTTCGACGTCGACGCGGTCGCCGGGCAGGATCTTGATGAAGAACTTCCTCATCTTGCCCGAGAGGATGCCCAGAATGACGTGCCCGTTGTCGAGTTCAACGCGGAATTGCGTGTTGGGAAGCGCTTCAATAACGGTCCCTTCCTGTTTGATGGGTTCTTGCTTGGCCATGAAATATGATTTTTGTAGCGGTATACAGCCTGTTCTAACGGAGCGCTGCGTTAAAAAGGTCCGGAAACGAACCTTGCCCAGTATGGATGCGTTGCTTCGGCATGCAATCTGGAAAATCCTTCGACGAAAAATCCTTCGATAGTGTCCGCAAGCTCTGGTACGTGCTGGATCCGTACAAAACCAAGGTACTCGGACTTTCGCTGCTGATTTCGTTGTCGGCCTCGCTGGGCACGGTAAGCCCGCAATTCATCCGCTATGGACTCGACGAAGTCATTCCGTCGGGCCGAGTGGATCTCTTTTTATGGCTGGCTGGAATGTTTGCGGCGTTCTACCTGGTCAAGATGTTCGTCGGGTACGCCAGCATGTACCTCAGCTTTGCCTTCACGCAGAGCATTATCAGCGACATCCGCATGCGGGCCTGGTCGCGCATGCTGCGCCTGCCGGTGGTGCGCTTTGCCGAGGAGCGTTCGGGCAGCCTGGTATCGCGCGTGGTGAGCGATGTGAATGCGCTTGAGGGCATGATCCAGGCGGGATCGACGCGCCTCGCGGGGCAGCTCTTCAGCATCCTGGTGATTCTGGTTATTGTCGGCGTTATGAACTGGAAGTTGGCGCTCGTCAATGTGGTCGTGACGCCGCTGTTGGCGCTGGTCACGCGGCATTTCCAGCCGGCACTGAGGAGCGCATCCAGAAGAATCCGGGCCCGGGTCGGGGAAATGACGGCCGTGGCGAGTGAGGTGATTGGTAATATCCAAGTCGTGAAGGTGTTCGCCGGCGAGCGCATGGAAGAGCGCAAGTTCGGCGTCGAGAACGATGCCTACGTGAAGCACAATCTGGACCGGCGCAAGGACGTGGGATACATGGAGGGGCTGATCGGGCTCACGGCCGACTACGGGATCGGGGCCATTCTGCTCGTCGGTGGATGGTTCGTGGTGCAGGGTTCGTTGACGGTTGGCGAGTTGACGGCGTTCCTGCTCTACCAGCAGATGCTCCAGCGCCCCATCCTGTCTGTGATGTTTTTCAACAACCAACTTCAGGCCGGAATGGCCGCGCTTGAGCGCGTCTCGGATCTGCTCGATTCAGCGCCTGAGACGAGCGGAAGCGTGGAGCGGCTCGAACAGGGGGATATCACGTTCGATCACGTCACGTTTGTGTATCCGGGGGGCGCGCAGCCAGCGCTTCGAGAGTTGTCGTTCACTATTCCGGAAGAGGCAACGGTGGCGTTTGTGGGGCCGTCGGGTTCGGGGAAAAGTACGCTCACGCGGCTTTTGGCACGGTTTTACGATCCGCAGCAGGGGACGGTCCGGATTGGGGAACGCGACGTGCGCGAGATCGATCTCGACGTGCTGCGGGACGGGCTGGCCATGGTGCCGCAGGAGCCGACGCTCTTTTCGGGATCGGTCCGCGACAATATCCGCTATGCGCGGCCCGATGCGGACGACGCGGCGGTGCGGCGCGCCGCGCGGATTGCGAATGCGCACACGTTCATCGAGGAGCTGCCTCGCGGCTACGACACGGAGGTCGGCGAGCGCGGCGTGAAACTCTCGGGCGGGCAGAAGCAGCGCATTGCCATTGCGCGCGCCATGATCAAGGATGCGCGCATACTGGTGCTTGACGAAGCCACGGCGAGCCTCGACAGCGAATCGGAAGCGGTTATCCAGGATGCGCTCGAGGGCATTTTCGCGCGCGAGACATCGCTCACGACCATTGTAATTGCGCACCGGCTGTCGACGATTCAGCGGGCTGGCACCATTTTCTGCCTGGATCATGGTGAGCTCGTGGAGTCGGGCACACACGGCGAGCTCATGGATCACGATGGTCTCTATGCCCGGCTGCATGAGCTGCAGTTTCGGGAAATGGCGGGGTCTGGGCCGACTACGCTTGGGCTGAAGTCAGGCCGAGCGTAGCGACTCGGCTGGGTCGGTCGCGGCGGCCCGGAGCGCCTGGAGGCTTACCGTAGCGAAGGCAACGAGGAGCGAGGCCAGCACGGCGGTAGCAAAGGGCCACGCAGTCAGGTCAATGCGGTAGGCGAAGCGGTCGAGCCACGTGTGCATGGCCCAGGCAGAAACCGGAAGCGCGAGCACGGCGCCCACGACGACGCGGCCGAGCGTGGAGCGGCCGAGCATGATGACGATCTGCCCGCGCGTGGCGCCGAGCACCTTGCGGATCCCGATTTCCCTGATGCGCTGTTCGGCAGCGAACGCAGCGAGTCCGGTAAGCCCCAGTAGAGCCACGAACGCGGCGAGTAGCGATGCCACGAGGAATATGCGGCCCGTGCGCTCTTCGCTCTCGTAGAACGCGTTGAATTCATCGTCCAGGAATGAGAACATCCAGGGACTGCCCTGCGTGGTGGCCGTCCATGACTGCTCCAGGTGCTGGAGGACGTCCCGGATGGGGGCTCCCGGCGTAAGGCGAACAAGCAGCACGTTCCACTCGGGCTCCACGAACAGCGCCTGCGGTTCTATGCCCTGCCTCAGGTCGAGGAAGTTGAAGTCCCGGACCACCCCGCGGACCGTCCCCATGCGCCGCGTTCCGGAAACGGACATGCGCTGGCCAACGGCCTCCTCGGGCGACCACCCGGCCAATTCCGCGAGCGCCTCATTGATGACATATTCGTACGCAGCGCTGTCGGGACTGGCGAGGGGCGACGAACCCGACGCCGACGAACCCGACGCCGACGAACCCGCGGGCGGCGAAAACGACGTTCCAGCCAGGAATTCCAGGCCGAGCACGGCGGGGGCGTCCGGGTCCACCGGGCTCGCGTAGATGGGTTTGATGTCGGCATCGGGCGGCATGCCGGGGAGGCGCAGGCCGTAGCCGCCGCGCATGTTGCCGGGAATGGCCACCATGGCCGAGGCGCCCTCAATCCGGCTGTCCTGCATCCATTGATCCTTGAGGGTGGGGACGGCGCGGCGCGCCGTGTTGTCGGCGAGCGGAATCACCACCGTCTGCTCGCGATCGTATCCGGTATCGACCGTGCGGATATGGTTCATCTGGAGGTACACAATGGTCGCCGAGACCAACAGGAAAACCGTGATCCCGAACTGGAGCGACACCAGTACGTCCCGGAACAGCGCGCTGCCGCCGGGCGACGACTGCGCGCCCTTGAGCGTCACGGCCGGCTCGTACCGCGTCATGACCAGCGCCGGGTAGAAGCCGGCGCCGAGCGCCACGAGCGCCAGAATTCCGCCCGTCCAGAGGAGCATGCGCGGCGAGGTGAGAAGTTCGGTGCCGAGCGGCCGGCCCGCGAGCGCTTCAAACGCGGGCAGCGCGGCGTACATGATGGCGAGGCCCGCGCCGAAGGCGAGCAGTGTCATGATCGCACTCTCGGCGAAAAACTGCCGGGCAATACCGGTATTGTCTGCGCCGAGCACCTTGCGAACGCCCACCTCGCGGGCGCGCCGCGCGCTGCGGGCCGTCCCGAGATTGACGTAATTGAACGACGCCACAATGAGAATCAGCAGCGCAAGTCCGGCAAAGAGCAGCACCTGATCCATCCGGCCCATGTGCACGAGGTAGATGTCGGTGAGCGGCTGCAGAGGGAACTGGATTTCGACCGGGAAGCCGCCGGCCTCGAGCGCCGCCTCGACGACCGTATTGACCTCTTCCTGAACGCGCTCGACCGTCCACCCGTCGGCGAGGAGCAGGTAGGTATAGAAATTCGCCGAGCCGAATATTTCCTGGCTCGCCCAGTGGGTAGATGCGAAGGATGCGAGCACATCGAAGCGCAGGTGGCTCTGGGCCGGGATGTCCTCGATGACGCCCGTCACCTCGTACTCCGTGCCGCTGACATCTACCGTGCGCCCCGTCACGCCCCGCGCCGTGCCCCAGTAGCGCTCCGCTGTCGATTCGGTGAGGACGAGCGTCCGGGGGCGAACGAGCGCCGTAGCCGGGGATCCCTCGAGAAAAGGCCACGTGAACACATCGAAAATGGTCGAGTCGGCGTAGGCGAACCCGGCCTCCTGCCAGGCCTCATTCTCGACGCGCACGGTCACCTTTCGGAAACGGCTGATGTCGTAGTAGCGGGTCACGGTCTCGACGCTGGCCAGCGAGCGTCTGGTCATGGGGGCAATGGCGGTCGGCGTGACTTCGATGGTCTCGCCCCGGTCGGGAATGTGCATGACGACGCGCACAATGCGGTCGGCGTGCTCGTTGTAACGGTCCCAGGAGAGCTCGTTCGCCACGAAGAGCAGGATGAGCAGGCAGCAGGCAATGCCGACGGCGAGGCCCGTCAGGTTGATGAGCGTGTAGCCGGGGCTGCGGCGCATGTTGCGAAGGGCGAGCAGAGCGTGGTGTCCAATCATGAGAGCTTCCTGGATGAGGGTCGGCGCGAGCCGGCCTTTGCGTTGCATTTTGCTCCAGTACACCCGGCCGTAGGCGGCCTCGATGTCGTTGGGCGATCCCATGGCGGCCATGACCGCGCGGTAGGCCCGCTCCACGTCCTCGCCACTTGCCACGCGCGCCGCCACTTCGTCGCGGACGTGCTGCTCGAGCTCGTCCACGTCTTCGGGCAGGAGGCCCTTGCGGCGCGACATGACCTGCCGCCAGGTGGCTATGGCATGCTCCAGCGCGAACATCGCCTTCAGCGAGCGGTGGCGAAGAGCGGCGCCAACATGGCGTGCACTTCCATCCACTGCGCGCGCTCGGCCTCAAGGGCCCGCTCGCCGGCTGGCGTGAGGCGGTAGTACTTGCGCCGCGGCGCGTTTTCCACCGACTGCCAGAAGCTCTCCACGAGCCCCTCGTTCTCGAGTCCGTGCAGAAACGGGTAGAGCGTACCCGTCGTCCAGTCGAGCTGCCCCTGGGACAGCTTCCGGATTCGGGATATGATCTGATACCCGTACTCCGGCCTTCCGTCAAGAAGCGCGAGGACCATGGGCCTGAGCGTGGCCGTTGCGAGTGCGCGTGAAATCATGACATGTGAATTCGTAGCGTATGAAATCGTGGGGTGTACTGGTGTGATACAGCCCCATCAGACGGGCCCTTTGCAGCTATGTTGCAAATCAACATAGCCTTTTTTCAGGGCACGAGGCCAATCAGCCGCAGTGGCCCGCCGGATCCCCCCTCGATTTTCATGGGCAACCCAATGACGGTCGCGCCCGTTTCAGGGAGGCGATCAAGGTGGGCTACGTTCTCAAAAGCCGGAATGTTGGCTTCGAAGAGCACCTGGTGCGCCAGGAACAGCGTCGACTGCCCGAAGTCGATGCTCGGCGTATCGATCCCCACGGCGTCAATGCGCCGATTCTCGACGAGCCACTCGGCGGCCGCCGGATCGATCCCCGGAAAATGGAGCAACGCGACGGCCTCCTGGCCGCGCTCGGCCGTTCCCATGTACTGCTCCCGGACGGGCCAGTACTGCCCGTATCTGGTCCTCAGGAGCAGGATGGCGCCATCCGGTATGCGCCCGAGGCGCTCCTCAGCATCCATCAGATCCAACACCGATATCAGGTAATCCCGGTCGGCCAGCGCCATCTCCGAGACGTCCACCACGAAGGCCGGTCCCATGAGCCGTTCGAGCGGGATTTCGTCGGCCGCGTGCCGCCCCTCGGCAAAATGGATGGGCGCATCCAGATGCGTGCCGCCGTGCTCGGCGGTCGTCACGGTATAGGCCGAATAGTAGTAGCCGCCCTCCGTCATCCCCTCAAAATCTGTGTTCTTCGTAAAGCCGGGCGCCGTCGGCCAGTAGACCGTTTCGTCGTTGTACGGCCAGGACATGTCGATGATGGTCGCCGCGCCAAGCATTTCGTGGAGCGCCATCGGGCCGGAGGCTCCCGGCTCTCCTGCACCGTTTTCGCCGCTTCCGGGCGCGTTGTTATCGCTGGATGCGCACGCCGGCAGCAGGCACACGGCCACGGCGAACAGGAAAAAACGGGTGAGTTTCAAATTTTTCATGGCTTGTCATGGCTTGGGAATTGTAACAATAATAGTTACGTATCATTTTGCCACAAAACAAACTGCGGGGCGTTCGACGGGGCCGCGGCGCGCTCAGGCGCCCCACCACTCTTCCTGTTTGTATTGCAATGCGCGTCGGCCTTCTCTACGACCTTTTCGAAGACTACCCCTGGCGGGAGGGCGAACCGACCGATGCCGCGGCCGAGAACGAGCCGATTGAAACGGTCCGCGCCCTCGAGGACGCCGTCGCCGCGCTCGGCCACGAACCCGTCCGTATTGGCACCGCGCAAAACCTCATGGCGCTGCTCGCGGCGAGCGGGGCCGACGATGTTGATGCCAGGCGCTCCACTTCTGGAATGGGCGCAGCGGAGGGGCTCGGCATAGACATCGCCATAAACATCGCCGAGGGCGCCCATCACCGCGGCCGCGAGGGCGAGGTGCCGACGCTCCTCGACATGTTCGGCATCCCCTACATCGGATCCGATGCGCTGACGCTCTCGCTGAGCCTCGACAAGGCCTGGACCAAAGACCTCGCCGTGCAGGCGGGCCTCAAAACGCCGCCGTGGGCTGTTTTTCGCAGCGCTCGCACGCTGAACGAATCGGTCGACTTCATGCTGGGCAGCGACGTCTCAACGTTGGCAGGGCGGCTGGACGGCCCGGCTGGTCGACTGGATGGCCCGCTCCCGGATCTGCCCTGCTTCGTCAAGCCTCGATACGAGGGGGCGGCGAAGGGAATTTCGCTCGAGAGCAAGGTGACGACGGCGGCCGAGCTCGAGGCGCAGATTCGGCGCACCAGCCGCGACTACCGGCAGGATGTGCTCGTGGAACGGTTCATTGAGGGCGCGGAGTATACCGTCGCCGTCATTGGACGCGCCCCGGCCCGCGCCCTCCCCGCCATTCAACGCGCCGTGGACCCGGCGACCGGAATCGGGCTACACGTCCTGGACAAGCCGGGTGCCGTCGCAACCCCCGACCCCGCAGCAGCCGCCAACCCGGCCCCCACCCCCGAAACCGCCTGGGCGCTCCCCGGCACGCTCACTCCCGATCTCGAGGCCCGGCTCCAGGGCGCCGCGCTGCGCATCCATCAGAAACTTGAGTGCCGTGACTTTTCGCGGTCCGATTTCCGGGTCAGTCCGGACGGGGAGGTGTGGTTTCTGGAGATCAATCCGCTGCCGACGTTTGCCGTGGATGGAACGTTTGCGGTCATGGCGGAATTGATGGGGCAGACGTACACCGAATTTTTGGCGAGCCTGCTTGATGATGCCCTCCGAGCCCGATTGGAATGACTGGCGCTGGCACATGCGCCAGCGTGTGACGACGCTCAGTGCGCTCGCGCGCTACATCCGGCCGACCGCTGACGAGCGCGAGGGCATCCGCCGGACCGAGGGCGTCTTCCAGTGGAGCATTACGCCGTATTACGCGAGTCTGATGGATGCCGACGATGCCGCGTGCCCGGTGCGCCGACAGGTTGTGCCGCTCGCGAGCGAACTGGCGCCGGACATTGTGGGCGTCGAGGATCCGCTCGAGGAGGTCGCGCACTCGCCCGTCAAGAACCTGATCCACAATTACCGGGACCGCGTGGCGTTCTGCGTCACAAGCCAGTGCGCCATTTACTGCCGCTACTGCCTGCGAAAGCGCATGGTGGGGGAAGCCAGCTTCATGATGCGCCGCAGCGAGTTACAGGAGGCCATTGACTACATTGCCGCGCACGATGAGGTGCGGGATGTGCTGCTGACGGGCGGGGATCCGCTGACTTTTGGCGACGAGCACCTCGACTGGCTGCTCGGTAGCCTGAAGGCGATTGACCACGTGGATATTGTCCGGATTGGGACCCGCATGCCCGTCAAACTTCCGCAACGGATTACGCCTGCGCTGTGCGATGTCCTGGAGCGACACGGCCCCGTGTGGCTCAATACGCATTTCAATCACGCGAAAGAGCTCACGCCGCGAGCGCGCGAGGGGGTGCTTGCGCTCCTGAAGGCCGGCGTTCCCGTCGGCAACCAGACCGTGCTGCTCGCCGGCATCAATAATTCTCTGGATGCGCTCCGCGAGCTGCTCGAGGGCCTCGTGCGGGCCCGCATCCGGCCCTACTACCTCTACCAGGCGCAGGTCATTGGCGGCACCGCCCACTTCCGCACGCCGATTGAAGTCGGCATGGACCTCATGGCGCGCCTCCAGGGCCGCATTACCGGCTTCGCCATGCCCGTCTATGTTCTCGATACGCCCTTCGGCAAAATTCCCCTGAACCGCACCTACGTCCTGGGCCGCTCCGGCGACTATGTGATTGTGCGCTCGACGCGCGGCCAGCTCTGGGCCGAGCCCAACCCGCGGCCGTCGGCGGCTGTTGCTGCGCGGCTCGTGGATGAGGCGCGGCTCGATGAGATCGCGTGGCCGGAAGGCGTGGAGACGATTGCTGTTGATGGCGTGGGCGTTGCGGCTTGCGCTGGCGCGGCGGTGTCGCCGGGTGCGTGCGCTTCGGCGCCGCTGCCTCCGGTTGTGGAGGTGGGGGCGTGATGTTGGCCCAGATGTTGCTGCTTGGCGCACCGCTGGACGCGGTGGGCCTTTTGGGCGTCGGTCTGTTCGGCGTCGCGTGGCACAATGTTGTCGGAACGGCGGGCGTGTTGTTGATCCTTGCTGCGTACCTCTTCCTCCAAACCGGCCGCGTCTCGAGCGACAGCCTCCGCTGGTCCGTCATGAACGGCATTGGCGCC
>JAJCYR010000026.1 GCA_029262775.1 Bacteroidota bacterium | reverse complement strand
CACATGCGGGCGATTGCCCGAGAAAATCCACGCCTGCAGGGGATCATAGACCGTGTTGACTTCAACGCGACGACTCACGGTCAGCGAGATCTGGATGATGATCGCCTCTCCAACCTGATTGAGGCCATCAGTATCAAACGTCTGGGATTGGAGGATGTCGAGGCCGAAAACCTCTTCTACAACACTACCGCCCCTGGCATTGTGCTCTTCCTGAACCGGAATAAGCCCAAGGCCCGACAGGGTAAGATTTTCCTGGTCAACGCGAGTCAGGTCTTCGAAAAGGGCGACCCCAAGAACTTCATCCCCGACGACGCGGAAACGTATCGGCCGATTGTAGAAATCGTTGCCGAGTTGGATGCCATCGAGGCCGAGGCGGCAGAAACCGACAAGGCCCTGCGGCAGACCCTCAAACAACTGGGGGTATGAGAATGAGCGATGTACCCACAGGCAACCTGGTTATCTATCAGACCGAAGACGGGGAGGCTCGTGTCCAGTGCCGCTTTGATCAAGAAACCCTTTGGCTCACTCAGGCTCAGATTGCCAAGCTGTTTGAAACCACGCCCCAGAATGTCACGCTGCATCTGAAGGCTCTCTTTGCCGAAGGAGAACTCACCGAGGAGGCAACTTGTAAGGAATACTTACAAGTTCGACAGGAGGGTAACCGCTTGGTGTCCAGATCGCTTCGGCACTACAGGCTGGAGGCGATTCTAGCCATCGGATATCGCGTCCGCAGTCCCCGAGGTACACAGTTTCGCCAATGGGCCACCGCACGCTTGAGCGAGTATCTTGTCAAAGGCTTCGTCATGGATGACGAGCGCCTCAAGAACCCCGGCGGCTGGGACTACTTCGACGAGCTCCTCGCCCGCATCCGCGAAATCCGGGCCTCGGAGAAACGTTTCTATCAGAAAGTCCGCGACCTTTTCACCCTCAGCAGCGACTACCAGGCCCGAGAAAAGGAAACTCAGCTTTTCTTCGCCGAGGTGCAGAACAAGCTGCTCTTCGCTGTGACCGGCAAGACCGCTGCGGAACTCATCATTGAACGCGCCAATCCCGATGAACCCAACATGTCCCTTACCACGTGGAGTGGCTCCCGCGTCCGAAAACACGACGTCATCGTCGCCAAGAAGAAGCAGGACCTCACGCTCGACTATTGGCGACACAACGTAGACCGCATGCTCGCTTTCAACGAGCAGCCCGTTCTCGAGGGCGCAGGCTCGGTGAGCCGCGAGCAGATGAAAGAAATCGCAGAAGCGCGCTATGCAGACTTTGACGCGAAGCGGCGAGAGGCGGAAGCCATCGAGGCCGACGCGGCAGACCTGAAGGCGCTCGAGGAACTGGAGAAGGCGTTGAAGCGGAAGGAAGCCGAAAAATGATCGGTGCAAATCTCCAAATCGGTATAGACGATTACTGAATTCCGTTCCTGCGGCGCGGTCTGCAGGGCATTTGGTCGTTAGACCGTGGCCCGAAGACCGCGCCGCAGGAACGGTAAACCCCAGGCAGCAGGAAGGATTACGCACGTGTCCTCCAATTCACCTGCCGGTTGGTGCGCAGGAAGCAGTGATTTACCGGGCCCCGATGTAATCGGCCCCGGCGTGTGTAGTGGCGACGTGCACCGCATCTCCCGGAATCACCGCAGAAAAACCTCCTCCCCATGGTACGCTAAATAATCTCTCGACGGGCGGGCATCGGCGGAGGGCGGCATCCATATGGGTGACCCGTCCTGCTGGTAGTAGATTTTACCGTTGTGGAATTCGTCGTTGAGGGCGGGGCTGACCTGGAAGCGGTAATCGGGCGTAATGGTTACGTAGCCGCGGTCGAAGAGCCGGTGGATGTCTGCGCGCAACAGGAGTCCGTTCGGCAGCTCATTCGGACCGCCGTCCTTGAATGGCTTGATGTGCGCGGCATCGAGCGCGGGGAGGGAATGTTCGCCCGATACAGCACACCGGTTGTAGGCATCCTGCACGGAGGCCCGGAAAAGGCCATGCCCGAGGCGGGGCTGCACGAGGTAGGCCTTCCCACGCACTGAGTTCTCGCGGATGCGTCCCAGGTTTTCGGTTGCTACCGCAGGCAATGGCATCATGGCGGCTCGCTCCAGACATTCGCTCCAGACGCGGCGGCCCTCGCCGCGCGTCAGGTCGTAAGTTTTTCCAGATACGATCTGGTTCTTCCAATCGGCAGGTCCACGTATCCAGAGAGGCCGATCGAAAAAGATGGGGCTGGCGAGCAGAATGCAGCCAATCACGTGGTGGCGGCCGGGTCGTCTGCCATCGGCGCCATGTGCGTATCTGCCAACACGCTGTACGACGCGTTCCATGTCCAGCGCGCCGTTCGCATCTCCAAACAAATGCCACGCATCGAACACGGTCAGCCGCTTGAACAGAGCAAAAAGACCGAAGCCAACAACGGCGTGTCCCTGGGCCGCTTTGAGTTTGAATATGAGGGGTTCTCCCCGCTGGAGCGCCTTGAACGACTGGTTTCCCGCGGGCTTCCAGAAATTGGCTTCCTCCAGATTTTCCCGTGCAGCCAGGTACGTATACCAGTCATAATCGGTATTGGCAATGAAGCCTTTCATGGGATAGCGTGCACCGTCCGGTGTTGTGGCGTGCGGAAGTCTACGAAACACATCGCTCGCAGACCATACCCGTGGCACCCGGCCATTCTATTACGGCGATACAATGAACCGCTCCAGCCGGGCCACATTACATGAGTTCGGCGATGTCTTTCCAGGAAGAGAATCGAATACCGTTTTCCGTGTAGGAGTCTTCTCCTCCGTATACCACGACGCCGCGGCCTGCCACACGGCCCCCGATGTCCATCCATTGCCGAAGAACACGGTCAAAATCCCGAGCGGTAGTCTTGCCCGACTTGATCTCGATTGGATCCAGCGTTTCGCCTCGATCCACCAGGAGATCTACCTCCATTCCACTTCTGGATCGCCAGAAGCTCAGGTTGGATCTTTTTCCGGCGTGGAATCGCTCCTTCATAAACTCGGAAACCACCCACGATTCAAAAATGGCACCCCGCAATGGATGGCTGTGGATCTGATCCGGGGTTTCGATTCCCAGCAACGCGCACATCAGACCAGTGTCCAGGAAATACAGCTTGGGGGATTTGATGATCCGTTTGTTGAAATTGCGGTGGTGTGGGGGCAATAGATGAATGATGTAGCTGGCCTTCAGGACGGAGATCCACTCCCGGGCGGTGGTATGCGTTATCCCGGCATCGGCCCCAAGACTGGACAAATTCAACAATTGTCCGCTTCGCCCTGCACACAGGCGCAAAAACCCCTGGAATGTGCTGAGATTCCTTACCTGGATGATTTGCCGGACATCCCTCTCCAGGTAGGTTTGAAGGTAGTTGTCGTACCAGGTGCTTATCTCTGGTTTTCGAACGAAAACGGGTGGATAGGACCCTTCGAACAGCGTCCGTTCCAGCGAGCGCTCAGACCCTGCCAGTTCACCCCGGCTGAAGGGCAGCAGGACGTGCATGGCAACGCGGCCAGCAAGGGACTGCGTTACGCCGGACAGCAATTCAAACTGCTGTGACCCTGTGAGTACGAATTCGCCCATCACACTGGACTCGTCCACCCTTGACTGCAAATAAGAGAAAAGATCAGGCGCGCGCTGTACTTCGTCCAGAATGGCCCCGTCGGGATATCGCGACAGAAAGCCTCGTGGATCCCGCTGTGCAGACAGGCGAACATCCGGGTCTTCCAAGGATACGTAGTCCTTCTCCGGAAAAACGTGCCGGACGAATGTAGTCTTGCCCGACTGCCTGGGTCCCGTAATGGAGATCACGGGGAAGGCCTCCGCGTTTCGAAGCACCACCTCCGTGAGGGAGCGAGGAATATACGCAGTCGATGTCATCGTGCGTTTTGAAGTTTGAAACTTCAATCAGCCAGATCTCATGGAGTTCCCCGGGGCCGCTCAAAGACAATGGCATCGTTCGAAGGCGTGCTCGCAGCGAACCAGGCCGCGGCGTGCGAAAAAGCGGACTACGCGGCATCCATCGGCCACCATCTGTATGGAGGTCAACGCTTTAGCTTCATTTATGAGTCGCCCGCAAGTTGTGCGATTAAATCGGCGACATATTTTCTAAAACACCCTTTTGAACCGTTGGGGCGGGGTTGTTCCGCCGAGCAGCGCGCGTACGGCAAACTGCCCCGATGCCGGGCGGAAAGTTCGGCTCCAACGCCACGCACCAAGCACGGTCAGCCGCTTGACGCGCACACCTTACGGTTTGTGCCATCGCCTGACACACCTCTGAACCCGTCTCGTTGGCACCTTCTCGGATGTGCCATAATGCTTTCCATGCCTGCCAAATCGATCTGTACGGGCCGATTTCGATTCTTCCTGTGGTATTTACACCCTGCCGACGCCGCCTTGCGTGTCGCACAAATCCCACAAGAAAAAGCAACAGAACCATCATGCGAATCCTTCCCCTTCTCAGAGTGGCCGCCGTGCTGGCAGTCATTATTGGCCTACCCTTACAAACCTACGGCGTCGTTCCGTCCATCATGAACATCGCCGGATCTGCCACGGGGGCGCCGGTCGAGTGCATAGAAAACGGTAGCTTCGAACTTCCAGATCGCGGCGGAGCGTTCGCGGTCGTAAACACCGACGATGTCCCGGGATGGGAAACCGTCAATTTTGGTGCCATGGAATTCGTTCCTACGTGGTTTGGTGCACATCCGGATGGCAATCAGGCGATAGAACTGTACTCCTTTGGCCGCGAGACCATATACCAGGAGTTTGAAACCATTCCTGGAGACGTGCTCACCTTCACGTTCTTCCATCATCCAAACAAGGGTGTTGGTCAGACCGAGGGCATAGTGGAAGTCAAGTTCGGTGCCCCGGGCGCAACGGCAGCTGTCGGCACATTTGGCAGTTCAAACAATGTCTGGGCTCAGTACAGCGGTTCATATACCGTGCCCGCGGGTCAAACGGTGACGCGTTTTGAAATTGCTGGCGTCGTTCCGACCTCAACCAGCTTCGGGACGGGTAATCTGCTGGATGCGATCTCGGTCCAGGGTACGAACTGTCCGCCTGTTGGCGGCGGCGGTGGCGGTGCGGTCGATTTTGAAGGCGCGGTGCCGCTGCAGAACGCAACGGCGACCGCTTCTCAGGGCGGATGGCCCATCACGGCGACAATTGACGGCAACAAGCTGGAAAATCAGTCCGGTTGGGCGCTCTGTGTGGCTGGAGGATGTGGCGTACTGCCGCAGACGGCCGTTTGGCAGACCCAGACACCCTTGACGGCATCGTCGATCGAATTCGATATGCTCTTCAATTGTACGGGATGCGGTCCCGGACACAAATTCACCAACTTCCGACTGTCCTACACAACGGATCCGAATCCGACGGTCTCAAGTGGTGCAACGTGGACCGTTCTCACACCCTCGACTGTGGACGCCGATTTTGCATCGTTGTCGATTGTCGGTGATCGCGTAACGGCCGATGGCGACCGTCGAAACGGGGACAACTACTATGTCGTGACCGGCGGTGGTGCTGGCATTACCGGCTTCCGACTGGAGGCTCTGAATGGGCCAGAAGGCACGGTCGGATTCCTCTCGGGATCCAACGGAAACATAGTTTTGACCGAATTCGAGGTATGCGCCGGGAGTGTGTGCACGCTGGAGGGTGGCGGCGGCGGTGGTGGCCCCGTGGACACCGATGGTGACGGCGTTCCGGACGACCAGGACAACGCACCGAATGACGCGAATCCAGGCCAGGAAGACCTGGACCAGGACGGCATTGGCGACGTGATTGACGAGGACATCGACGGCGACGGCGTGAACAATGACGTCGATGCATTCCCGACTGACGCCTCGGAGACGACGGACAGCGACGGTGACGGCACGGGTAATAATGCCGATCCGGACGACGATAACGACGGCGTGCTCGACGGCGACGACGCCTTCCCGACCGATCCGAATGAGTCAGCAGACAACGACGGCGACGGCCTCGGCGACAATGCTGATCCGGACGACGACAACGACGGCGTTCTCGACGGCGACGATGCCTTCCCGACCGATCCGAATGAGTTTGCAGACAACGACGGCGACGGCACGGGCGACAATGCAGATCCAGACGACGATAACGACGGCGTGCTCGACGGGAACGACAGCAATCCGTTCAATCCGGATGTGGATGGCGACACCATTCTGGACGGAGCCGACGTGTGCGCAGCGACGACGCTTCCGGATGCAGTGGCGACCCGCGGACTGAAGAAAAATCACTGGATGTTGTCCGGCGACGGGGTCAACTTTATTCAGGGCGGCGACAAGTCGAAGAAATCCGACAAATCCAAAAAGTCCAAGAAGTCGGACAAATCAGACAAGTCGAAAAAGTCCGATAAGTCGAAAAAATCTTCCAAGGATGCTCCCGTTGCCTACACGATTGCAACGACGGGCGGATGTACGTGTGAGGACATCATCGAGAAAATGGATCTTGGAAATGGTCACACGAAGAATGGCTGTTCAAACGGCGTGATGAGCGACTGGGCAGAGTATGTGGCTGGGTTGCAGGGTGTTTCGGCAAAAGCCGGCACAGTCTCCACACCGGTCAGCCAGCGCCTGGACGCGGCGGCAGACTTCGCGAATGGCATGGTGCCGAATACGTACGTTCTCGAGGGCAATTACCCGAACCCGTTCAATACGCGCTCGGTCATCCGTTTCGGGGTTCCGGAAGCAGCTCACGTGACGCTCGCGGTGTACGACCTCATGGGCCGGCAGGTGCAGGTTCTGATCGATGGCGGCGTGCCCGCAGGCATGCACGAGGCGCCGTTCGATGCCACGGGCCTGTCCAGCGGCGCGTACATTTATCAGTTGACCATGCCGACGGGCTCCATCACAAAGACGATGATGCTGGTGAAATAATGCGCCGGTCATGAACACCGTCGGCACTCCGCAAGGCGAAAAAGGGCGGGGAGCATGCTATGCTCCCCGCCCTTTTTTTGTGCGCCCGAGACCCCTGTTCAGCAATCGTGCCACCTTTTGGCGCATTCCGTAAGTCAGGCCATCCTACTTTTGGACATGATGCTTCGATTTCCATGTGTTTCCCTCATGGCCGTACTGCTCACCATTCTGTTCGTGGCGGCATGCCCCGGCGGCGCGGCGGCCCAGGAAACGATTTCTTTCCGGACGTGGGGGACCGATGAAGGGCTCTCGCACGGAACCGTACTCTCCCTGGAAATCGATACACTCGGTTACGTCTGGGCGGGTACCCTTCGCGGGCTGAACCGCCATGAGGGCATCCGCATTGCACGGTACATTCCCATCGCTGGCGATTCAACCTCATTGACGTCGTCGCGCGTCGATGCCATACGGCAGACGTCCACCGGTGACATCTGGGTCGGAATGACAACGGGTTTTGCCCGGTACGATCCCGATACCGACGCTTTTGTGCGGTACACATTGACCGAGACGACCCAGCCCATTGTGCATGTTATTGAAGAAGGCCCCGATGGGATGCTTTACCTGGGAACGTGGACGCACGGACTCATCCGGTTCGATCCCGCAACCGGTCAGTCGACCCCGCTGTTCTCGGCGCCACACGGCCAATTGGATGGTCCCACATCCGATGGGCTGACCATCAGGGAGATCGTCTTTTTCGACAGGGACCGGGCCTGGATTACGAGCTACACGGGCGTTTGGATTTTGGACGTACAATCCGGACAGATCTCTCGCCCGGCGTGGCCCGTGGCCACATTGTCGTTTCTGTCCGGGATTCAGTCCATGTCCGTCCTGGAATCGGGCGGCGATACGGTGCTGTTTGCCTCTCTCCATGGGCTTATCGCCGTCGACAGGGCCACCGGCTCCTATGTCGAGCACAGAATGGACGACGAACCCAGCAGTGAATGGAATTATATCCGCGACATCGCCGAATCGCCGGACGGCACCGTCTGGCTGGCGACGGCCGGAGGCCTTGCCACGTGGAACCAGAATACAGGCGCGTTCAGGCGCATTATTCCCGACACGCCATCGGGTGAGCCCCTCAACCTCGGCTCCGTTCTCCACGTTGTCGTGGACGGCTCAGGCAATATCTGGGCGGCAACCACCCAGGCAGGATTACTGTATGTGAACCAGGACGCGTACATGGTTCCTCTTGTGGCGCAAGGGTTTGCATCGAATTACACTCTTCCGCCCGACCACATCTGGTCGGCGGCCTCGGCGTCGGCTTCCGGATTATGGCTGGGAACACCGGAGGGCTTTGGCTTATGGGACGCAGCGTCAGGATTGTACCGTGCCGTCCGCATCCGTGGCCGCGGCGAAACGGGCGTTTCGGCCATGAAGGCCCTCGCCGACGGGTCCATCATACTGGCCACGACCCGATTCGGGGTGTGCCGCTTCCAGCCATCCACCCGGGACTGCGCCCTGCTCTTCGAGTCAACCGGAGCCATATATACCATTGAACAGACACCCGATGGGGATCTCTGGTTCGGCCAGTTCGGTCACCTGTACCGGTACAATGCCCGGACGCAGGAAGTGCGGGATTACCGCGACAGTCTCGGTGGCGGGCAGCAGGAGATCCGTCTGGTTCTTGCCCTCCACGTCGATCCCGATGGGGTGTTATGGGTGGGTATGGAGTTTGGGCTGAGCCGCTTCGACGATGATAACGATACCTTTGTGCCGCAAGCTATTCCCGTCGACGACCTGCTCATCTCATCTATCCATAGCGCGTCGAACGGCCGCCTCTGGTTGGCCGGCACCGAGGTCTATCTGTACGATCCTGCAGACGGCCGGTTGATTCCACGGCCACTACGGCCCGACGAGGCCCCGACGGGTGTGTTGAATCCTACCATGGGGGACGCCGAGGGACGCATCTGGATCGATGACGGTACACACCTCGTTGCCTGGTCGGATGACGGTTTCAGGGAAGATCTCCGCCTTCCCCTGGCACCGGTGCGCCGGACATCGGATTTCACGACGACCGGAACAACTCGTATGCAGGACGGGCGCCTGGTGATGGGATTTCGAGGCGGGTTTCACATCTTCGATCCAGAAACCGTCCAATCGGAACGTCGCGACCAGGCGGTCGATATCGTCTCGGTACGTTATCAGGACGAGGACTACCGGCTCGCACCGGGGGCCACCGTGCACGCAGGCTACGATGCGCGGCTCATCAGCTTCACGTTGGCCGCGCCCCGGTACGAGGCTATCGGTCCCGATGCCTTTGAGGCCCAGCTCGATGGGTTCGAGGACACCTGGCGGCCGGCGCGGGGCGGCGAAGTGACCTATACCAATCTTGAGCCAGGTACCTACGCGTTGCACGTGCGTCGGAATGATCCATACCGCGTGACCGAAAGCCCGCTCCGCCCGGTAACCCTGATCATTTCCTCTCCCTGGTGGGCGAGGTTATGGTTCATTGTGCTTGTTGCGGGAACGGGAATTACCCTTCTTGTCGTCGTCATCCGCTGGCGTGAACGGGACCTCTCCGAGCGGGGAAATATGCTCAATGCCCTCGTCCGGCAACGCACGCTCGAACTGACCGAGAAAGCACAGGAACTCCAGGCGGCCAATGACATGAAGGCGCGCTTTTTCTCGAATATCAGCCACGAGCTGCGCACGCCATTGACCCTGATAAAGGGGTATCTGGAAGATGCCGAGTCCGCTCAAACCGACGTGCGACTGCGACGGGCAGCCGGCCTCACAGATCGGCTCGATGCCCTCGTGACCCAGCTGCTGGATGTCGCCCGTTCGGAGGGAAACCGCCACGCACTGCACCGGTCGGAGGCGGATCTCGTGGCATTCACCCATCGGATTGTGTCTCATTTTGGGCTTGCAGCGCGCCAGAAAGACCTCGAGCTCACGTTTGAGCACGACCGGGAGACCATGTGGGCATCGTTCGATGCCATCAAATTGGACCAGATCCTCTCGAATCTCATTGGCAATGCCCTCAAGTTTACGCCCGCTGGTGGTTCGGTCTGGATCTCGCTCGCAGCCGGAAACCAGAAGACGGTCTGCCTGACGGTAGCCGATTCCGGAAACGGCATTCCCGACACCGACCTGGACCGCGTGTTCGATCGGTTCTACCAGGTTGAAAACGAGTTGACGCGCAAGCACGAGGGGCTGGGCATTGGCCTCTCGCTCGTGCGTGATTTTGTCGAGCTCCACGGCGGCCATATTTCGGCAACGTCCGAGCAGGACTCCGGAGCGGTATTCACAGCCGTTTTCCCCGAAATGCTGACCCGAACCGAGCGGGCGCAGACCCAGGCAACATATCATGACCTGTCGACCATCGAGCCCGGTGATGATGGAGACAGGAAGCGGCTGCTCATCGTGGAAGACAACCCGGAGCTGCGCGACATTCTCTCAAGGCAATTGGGCACCCGGTTCGAAGTTTCCGTAGCGGCCGACGGCCGGGAAGGATGGGAAGCCATCCGCTCGCATCCTCCCGATATCGTGCTTTCGGATGTCATGATGCCCGGTATGAGCGGTCTGGATCTGCTCCGGGAGGTCCGCAGTTCCCAGGCGTACGCGGACCTGCCGTTCGTTCTGCTGACCGCCCGAACGGGAGAAGAAGCCCAGGTAGAGGGCTTTGCGGCCCAGGCCGACGATTTCATCGCGAAGCCCTACAACTCCCGTGTATTGATTGCCCGTCTGATGAACATGGCCCGCCGAGGGCGTGTGGCGCAGCAAACAGCACCGGCGCCCGCGCCGGAACAGGAGCACGACGTCCTGATCCGCCTGCGTATCCATGTCGCGGATAACCTGTCCAATGCGCAGTTATCGGTCGATGAAGTGGCAAGTGCCCTGTTCATGAGCGCGCGCACGCTGCAACGGCACGTCAAGGAGTTGACGGGCGATTCGGCCGCGGCCTACGTCCGCAAGCTGCGACTCGAAAGCGCGCGGCAGCTGCTGGAAACCGGTGGACTTGCATCCGTTTCCGAGGCGGCCCGCCGAACCGGGTTTTCGAACGTGTCGTACTTCTCCAAACTCTATGAAGACAGGTTCGGGATCAGCCCAAGAGCATATATGCCATAGAAGGCCGTTGATAATGCGGAACGGCGACCGCTCCGCCCTCTTACCGAGGAGTTTGTAATCCTCGTCCAACGAGATTTCCGTGAACGACGGTTTCCGGATTGCCGCCACATGGTACGGCCAGGATGCGTCCTTGAGAACATCACACTACTCTTGCCGCCGGATTCGCTGCACTGGCCCGGTTCGCCTTCCACCTCCATTGAACCGGAGTATTTCGGTATCCAATGATCGGCTCTTCGTGGAAAATGGACCATTGCGAACCGATTCCACGATGGTGGTTGACATGTATGGTCTGGAAGACCAGGGGGCCTACCTGCACTCGCTTCTTCTGCCGTTCCGTGGCGAGTCCGTGTCCGTCCGTGGGACAATGATGGCTGCGCGGACCGGACCCGACACGGCTTCGCTGTTCCGGTTCGAGGCGCAGCAGTAGGGAGACTGCTCGCGAGGGTATTTCGCGGGATATGCTGTATAGGGTGGAATTCGGTGAATGCGCCGGTGGGCTCGGCGGTCGGGAGGACTCGCCGCCAGGGAATGGATAAGTTGGCCGAGGAAAACCAACCCGAAGTTTCGCCATGCACCGCTTATTCGCCCGCCTGTTCGCTGTCCTGCTGACAGCTGGTCTCATTACCTCGCTTCCGCAAACCTCCAACGCACAAGTGAGCCATGTTTTGACGCTGGCCGATTCCCTTGTCGGAGCGGTTGGTGGGATTACCGTCGACCGCGCCGGCTTGGTCTACTCAGCGAATTTCGGTTCCAACGTGTGGCGCATTTACCCCGACGGCCGCAAGGAGATTTTCGCAACCGGTTTGTACGGCGCATCGGGCAATACCATCGACAGGCAGGGACATCTGCTGCAATCCAATTTCTTCGGCAATTACCTGTCACGGATAGATCGGGACGGCAACAAGGAAATAGTTGCTGCGCGGGGTTTGTCGGGCCCGGTTGGTGTCATTGAGCACCCCAATGGAAATGTGTACGTCAACAATTGCACCTCGAACAGTGTGGTCCGGGTGGACAAGGACTGGAACGTCTCTCCGCTCGCCGATGGCGACGTTTTCCGATGCCCGAATGGCATTACGGTAGGCCCCGACAGCGCGTTGTACGTGGTCAATTTCGGCGACGGCAACATGATCCGAATCACAGAACAAGGTGAATCGAGCTTGTTCGCCACCATACCTGGCGGCAATGCGGGCCACGTCGTGTTTACACGCGGCAAATTCTATGTCACGGCATACCAGGCCAACCGGATTTACAGCGTCACCATGGACGGCGTCGTGACCCACGAAACAGGGACGGGGCGGGTCCAGGAAATGGATGGCGCGGCGAAAGCGGCTTCCTTTGCATTTCCCAACGGGATAGGTCTTGGGCCGACAGGCGACCGGCTCTACGTGAACGATTTCGTGAACCGGTTTCCACCGACCATTACGCAACCGCCCGTTCCCCAGCATACGGTCCGCCAGCTCATGATAGCTGGCTTGGATGACTTGCTACGGGCCGCATTTGAATCGGGTGGCATTGAGGCAATGCGGAAGGCCCATGTCGCGTACAAGGCCGACCCCTATACGGCCAGCATCTATACCGAGTGGCTCATGAACGCCCTGGGGTATACATTGATCGAGCAGGGTACATTGGATGCGGCAGTTGCTGTTTTCGAGCTGAATGTGCAGGATTATCCCAATGCGTTCAATCCTCATGATTCGTTGGGAGAGGCCCTTCTGCTGGTCGGTCAAAAGGAGAATGCGGTTCGGCATTTCCGCCGGTCGCTTGAATTGAATCCCGGAAACTTGAATGCAGCTGACAGGCTGAAAGAACTGGAAGAGGAATAATGACGCCAACGCCGCCTGTCCCAACCACTGCGCCAGCCCGGTCCGTGTGGACAGCAGTCGTGGCTTGGGCGGCTTTTTTTGTGCTCTGGACCTTGTTTATCCTTGGTTATTCAGAGGGAAATATCCTCCCGGCGGTCCGCTCCAGTCTGGTCGCAACGTTTCTGGCCACCAGTGCCAGTGTTCTCATTTGGCGGCTATCCGGCCGCGTGCCGTGGCCTCGTTGGCTGGGTGGGAAATTCGTTTGGGTTCACACGTTGGCGACTGGTTTGTTTGCAGTTTATTGGACCATCTTGAGCCCCGTTCTGGAAGCGGCGCTGATGGGGGAATGGCCAGGACAAATTTCCTGGATTACCCCGCTGACGGGCTGGCGCATGCTTGGGGGTATCTGGCTGTATTTCGTCATTGCGGGGCTGTCTTACGCCATTCGGAACGCAACGCGCGTGCAAGAGGAGGAGCGCCGCGCATCCCGTGCCGAGGCACTTGCCGCCGAGAGCCGACTGACCGCCCTCCGGTCCAATATTCGCCCTCACTTCCTTTTCAACGCCCTGCACAGCATAAACGTGCTCATGGACACGAACCCACCCCGGGCGCAGGAGGCCAATGAACAGCTGGCCGATCTGCTGCGCTATGCGGTCCGCCAACGCGATTCGGAGTTCGTTTCGCTCGGGGAGGAATGGAGCTTTGCCATGGGATACCTGGACATGCAACGCATTCGATTCGGGGATAGACTGCGCGTGGAGGAGAGCCTCCCCGGGGATCTCAAGTCCATCCAGGTTCCTGTGTTTTCGCTTCAACCACTGGTTGAAAATGCGGTCCTGCACGGCGTGGAGCCTGACCCCGATGGTGGATTCGTCCAGCTCCGCGCAATTCTTGTGGGCGGCCACGATGAGCGGCTGCGCGTTGAAATCACTAATTCCACATACGGGCAGGCCGAGCAAAGAGCTGACGGGCACGGAACCGGGCTACAGACCCTGTCCGAACGGCTGCGCGTGCTCTACGACGGCGCGGCAAGCCTTGAACTGTTGACAGGCATGGACAGGGAAGTGCGTGCCATCCTGGACATTCCGGTACTCTGATGCGCTGTTTGATTGTTGATGATGAGCCGCTTGCCCGTGCCCGACTTCGCGAGTTGGTCACGCGGGACGCCCGCCTTGAGCTCGCAGGGGAATCAGCCGACGGATACGCCGCAACACACGATATACAGGCGCTGGCGCCGGACATCGTCTTCCTCGATATCCAGATGCCGGGTCCAGGCGGAATGGACATTGCGCGGGCGCTTCCGGACCATACGCACGTTGTCTTTTCAACGGCCCATGAACAGTTTGCTGTGGCGGCGTTTGAATTGCAGGCGGTAGACTATCTCCTTAAGCCGTTCAGCGCCAACCGTTTCACGGCAGCGGTCGACCGGTTGTTCGAATTCGCAGCCGTCCACGCCGCGTTGCGGACGGAGCGTGCACTCAATCCTTCGCTGCCCATCTCGACGCTCGCCGTCCGCACGCGGGGCACGTACCGGATTATCCAGGTCGGGGATATCATTCGTGTGGAAGCGGCGGACGACTATGCGAAGGTCCTGGTCGGTACGGACGCCTTCCTGGTTTCCGTCCGGATGGCAGAATTGGCCGAGCGCCTGCCGCAGGACCGGTTCGTTCGGGTGCATAGATCGCACATCGTCAATCTGAAGCAAGTGGACCACGTCGACCGTGTGGAAGGGGGGCGCGCCGAAATCACGATGGCAGACGGGACGCTGGTACCCGTCAGCAGGGCAGGCATGTCCGCCTTGCGTGGGCTTCTCGGGTGAGAAAATCGACCGTGTGCCCGGGCGCGTCCACCGGTTCCGTCGTCTCATTGGAAGCTACCACGCGAATGACATCACCCGCCGCGTGTTGGTTGATGGCACACAGGTACGGGCCAATGCCAGCATGAAAAGTCTCCACCAAACGGATGACGGCCAGATTCAGAGTTCAAGGAGTGGACTCGCGTCCGTTGAAGAAGTAGAGGGCCTTCTCGATCGGGACCCGAACCGAAGACCAGGCTGCAGGAACGGCGACCGCTCCGCTCTCGTACCGAGGAGTTTGTAATCCTCGTCCAAATTGACTGCACCGCCTTTCTTATGCCTCACGCCCGTACCTCGCTTTTCCTGCCAGCCCTCCTCCTTTTCGCCGCCTGTGAGCAGTCCATCACCGTCGAGCCCATCGAGATTTCCATGAACGACGGTTTCCGGATTGCCGCCACGTGGTACGGCCAGGATGCGTCGGACCAGGCCGTCGTGCTGTTCAACGACTGTGGCCCGATGGGCGATCAGGCGCTCTTTGAGCCACTCGCCATGGAACTGGCGGGCGCTGGATTCGCCGCGCTGACCCACGATTTCCGGGGCGCCGGAGAGAGCCGCACCAGTGAATTCGATATCGGAAACCCGGAGCATTACGAAACCATCCGCTCGCATTTCGGCATGGATACGATGAACATGCTGGGCTTTGCAAGCATCAAGCACGATGTTGTGGCCGTCATTGGCGCAGGATGCGGGGCCATGCGGCTGGCCGACCTCTCCGATGAGCTGCCGCATCTTCGAGCGCTGGTGGCGCTCGGCGGTGGGGCGACGGAGCACGGCGCGGAAACAGTGGCGGCGCTCAGGCAACTGGCTGTACTGGGCGTTGTCAGCGCCCGCGACACGCAGGGGCAGCAGGGTGTGACGCAGCTTGTGGAGGCGGCGCCCGGCAGCCGGGAACGTGTCATTCTGCCTGGCGAGGCCCGGGGACAGGCGCTTATCGGCGCATCAACCGAAATTACCCAGACCATTCGGGATTTTATAGTCCGTGCGACCAAGGAGGAAGACAGCGGCGGGCGGCGCGACATTGGCCGTATGGAGAGCTTTGTGGCCATGTACGATCAGGGCGGCGGAACGATGGGGGTCGCCGTATCCAACCCATCGCCTGGCCTCATGCGGACGGTCATGCATGCGCAGATGCCAGCGACGGGGCAGCTCCTGGCCGATACCATTGAGCACACGGGCGAGGGCGCGTTCGTGCGCCGATCGTTCGATTTTCTGGGGAGCAGCGTGGAGCGTGTGCTGGTCGGCGTCGAGGCCGATTCGCTCGTTGCACTGCGCCGGCCGCAGCGCGGAGGAGAGGTCACTCGCAGCACGCAGCCGCTCATGATGCCGCTTGTGGACGGAACGTGGGCCCACTGGATGCTCGGTACCATGAACCTGGCCGATCACGACAGCGTGAGCGTGCCCACCTGGCGCATGACGCCCGAGGGACCGCTGCAGGAAATCTCCGTGTTTCACCGCTCGGGCATGGATCCGAGCGGCCGCTGTGAGTGGTGGGATGCGCGGCGCGGTGGCGTGACGCTGCGCTCGTGCATTCTGGATGAGCCGCCCTACCTGATGGCGCAGGAGGCCATCCTGCCGGGTGGCATCCGCCAGCCGGTGCTGGAATTGGATGGGTAGGGCAACATTTTCTGGGTAGACGTGTCCTGACACCACATGCTCAGACTATCCGATACATCTGTGAACTACCATTCTGCAGTGCGACAATTTGCAATGCGCCAACCTCGCCTATTGGGCCGTCTACTGGTCCCGGTACTACTCTTCATCGCTGCCTGCAACGCACCACCGGAGAGCCGGGAGGACTATGACCTCACCGTTCCACTCCTTCTGCAGGATGCCAAAGAGCGCACGTTCCGGGACGTGGAATTCGAACTGGTGGCGCCGCTTTTGCCGCCCGATTCCCTGCACTGGCCCGGAGGGACACACCTTCTGCCGGAAGGCGTATTTGTGATTGAATACTCGGATGCGACCGTCTGGCGGTACAATTTTGATGGTACGCTCGTCACGACGTATGGAAACGGGAAGGGCGAAGGGCCGGGGGAAATGCGGAATCCGTTTCAGCCGACAGTCGTCAGAGACACGGTGCTCATTCTCGATTCAGCGGGCCTCAGCATACACCGTTTCCTTCTGGACGGATCGTACGTCGCAACAGACCCGATTCCCCGACAGGGACTCGCCATGGCATCGACGAAGGAAACCAGCCTCATATTAACCGTCACTCCGAACGTCATCTTTCTCCGCTATCCGCTCGTAGAGGGCGATTCTACGGTGGCGGTATTCAAGGAACAGACCATGATGGATGCGCTGATTTCCCTTGGTTTTTTGGCGTCGAACAGCGAGCGATTTGCCTACGTGAACAGGATGCTGCCTTTCTTCGCCGTGCTTTCGCCCCGCGGAAACATCGAATACGCACGAGCCACGATTGACGATGCCACCTTCCGCTTTCCGGATGTGCCGGCCCCAAAAGATGGTGTTGTGCGGCCTCCCCCCGCTCTCAACAGGGAGACATCGATCGCAGAAGATCGCCTCTACATCGGCAATATGGTTCTGAGAACCGATTCCAGCCGGGTCGTGGACGTGTATGATCTGGAAGCGCAGGGTGCCTACCTGTACTCGATCCAGGTGCCGTTTTCCGCTCGCAGCATGTCCTTCCACGGGGACTTGATGGCAGCGCGCGTGGGACAGACAAGCGCCGCACTCTACCGGGTCCGGGAGCGGCGTTGAGCAGGGTGCGTGGAACGGCTCGGCCACTCGGCTCGTTCGAGGCGGCATGAAAATTGCCAAACGATTCCGTTGGGAAGGTGCGCACCGACTGCCCTGGCACGAGGGCCGCTGCCGCGACCTGCACGGCCACTCCTATTGCATGTTCGTGGAGGTGGAGGGTGAGGTCGATGAGAACGGCCTGCTCGTGGATTTCAAGCACATCAAACGCGCCCTCATGCCGCTCATTGAGGAGTGGGACCACAGCACGCTCGTGGCCGAACATGACACGAAGCTGTTGGATGTGATGCGCACGTCGGGATGGCGGCACAGTGTGCTTCCCTACGATACGACGGCCGAAAATATCTGCCGCTTCGTGGCCGACCATCTGGCGGACACGGCGGCGGACCTGCTCCTGGAGCGCCGCATCCACACGATCCGAGTCCGCGTGAGCGAGACTGAGACGTGCTGGGCCGAATACGAGCGAGGGGCACCGTCGCGATAGTGTGTGTGCTGCGGCCGTTCCTGCGGCGTTCAGTCCAGTTCCGCCGGAATGTCAGCGACGACAATGGCAGGTGCGGGAGCGTGCCGGGACAAGTACATTTCGCCTGCCGCCTCATCTACCGATACAGCGGTATACTCTCCTTCCAGCCGTATCTGGCCCTGAAACTCGCCTGTCCAGTTGAACACCAGGACGGTACTCCCCATGTTCGACGGCAGCGCCTCGGACTGAAAGGCAGCCAAGGCGTAGATGTAGTTCTCACCTGCCGCCAAATCAATGTACCCTCGCCCATGGGACAGGGGGTCATGGTTCCAGGGTCCCCACACCACGGCCGTGCGATTACCGGACTCCAGATCGTAAAGTTCTATGATATCCGCATTGGTCATCACGAAGGCGGCCATTTTTCGATCCGGGCGACCTCTGTATTCACCCCGGAGATCAAAATCCCTGCCCTGTCCATCACGGCGCTCCGGTAATTCGCCGAATCGCCGCACGACCTGACCACGGCCGTCCATCTCGGTAAACCGACCCTCGACGGTTGGACCACCGAGGATATACCCACCCGTCTGCGTCGCGGCCACTACATGTGTGTACATTCCCTCTGCAGGAAAGGGAATGAAGCCTGACAGGTTTAACTGACCGCCCGTCGCCACGTCTATGTGGAAAACCTTTCGATTGGCTACGTCCACAGAGACAACTGATGTAGCTGTAACCCTGTGCAAAGACCATGGCCGCCTGACTTCGCCCGGGCCTTCCCCGATGGCGTCTACCGTGTCCAACAGAACACCTGTCTCGCGGCCATACAGCCTCAAGGGCGATCCATTTGACGCATCGGTGGCAAAAAGTGCAGTGACCGTAATTCCCAGGTCCATCGGTTGCACCACATCGACCCCTGCAGCCAGTTCGCGTACAGAATGGGTCCACACCGGCGCGTCCTCCAGATGAAAGGACAACAACTCATGGCCGTAATCGATTGACCTCTGACTGCCACACCCTCCCAGTGAAGCGATTGAGAGAACGCAGAGTACGGTCCGTAACCGGGTTACGGCCAACACCGAAGTGTCGTCAAAGTCGAATACTACTCCTTGCACTTCTGATTCCACTCCCATCCGCTGTCAGGCTGACACATGTCTCCTTGGCTGTAGATACATACACACGGCACCTCGGCAGAACAGGATATGGCTCCGTACGGATTCGCGTTGTCCTGTGGAAAGATGCTCAGGATGAGGAGCGTGACAAAGAGAAAGACTATTTTCATGACATATCACCGTTTTTTGTGATTCTACCACAGATTACCCCCCGCCCCATTTCCCTGTCAAGGGCAAAAATATTTGCCTTGATCCGATATAGCATATTCCTTACGGGAAAATGCCCATGTCGTTGTAGTAGACGGCGACTTTGTCGATGGCGTTGATGAAGGCGGCCGTGCGGAGGTCGGTGTTGTGCTCCTTGGCCACCTCGCGGATTTCCTTGTAGGCCGTGATCATGGTCTCTTCGAGGCCGGAGTTGACGAGGTCGAGTTCGTCGGCGCCGCGGGACAGCATGGAAATCTGTTCGGGTGGGAGCGTGATGCCCGTGGCATCGACAATGGCCTTGATAATGCGCTCGTTCGATGACTGCTCAAACCGCTTCGACATGCGCCCGAAGCGTACGTGCGAAAGGTTTTTAAGCCACTCGAAGTAGGAGACGGTAACACCACCGGCGTTCAGGTAGACGTCGGGTATGATCATGACGCCCATTTCGAGCAGAATGGCATCGGCATCGGCCGTGACAGGGCCATTGGCGGCTTCACCAATGATTTTGGCCTTGATGTGAGGGGCATTATCCCGGGTAATCTGCCCTTCAAGGGCGGCCGGAATCAGGATGTCGCACTCGAGCAGCAGGGCATCGGACGAGCGGGGGATGTCTGTAGCACCCGGGAAGCCGAGGATGGACCCGGTGTTGCGGCGGTGATCCACGACGGCCTGCAGATCGAGCCCTTTCTCCGAGTAGATGGCACCCTCGTATTCGGCAATGCCGGTGAGCGTTGCGCCCTCCTCGGCGAGGTAAAGTGCGGCATGGTAGCCCACGTTTCCGAGTCCCTGCACGACAACGCGCTTGCCGTCCACGCCTCTTTCCAGGCCGAGTTTTTTCATGTCCTCGGCGCTGCAGCAGGCTTCCACAATACCATAGGCTACACCGCGCCCGGTGGCCTCGTTGCGACCACGCACGCCGCCCTGGCGGACGGGCTTGCCGGTCACGCAGGCTTCGGACGAGAGGATGTCGTCCGTCATGGAGTTATAGGTGTCCAGAATCCACGCCATTTCGCGGGAGCTCGTGCCGTAATCGGGCGCAGGAACGTCGACACCCGGCCCGATAAAGTTTTTCTTGAGCAGTTCGTACGTATAGCGCCGCGTAATGCGCTCGAGCTCGGAATCCGAATAATTGTTGCGATTGATCTTGATGCCACCTTTCCCGCCGCCGAACGGTACGTTCACGATGGCGCATTTGTAGGTCATGAGCGATGCAAGCGCTGCGACTTCATCCTCGTTGACGTTCTCTGCGTAGCGGATGCCGCCTTTGACCGGATGCTTGTGGTGGCTGTGTTCGGCCCGCCAGGCCTGGATAACCTCGATCGACCCATCATCCCTCTTCAGCGGAAACTGCATGTAGTACATGCTGTTACATATTTTAATCTGCTTCAGCAAGCCGTCGGGGTGATCGGTGTGACTGCATGCTTTGGCAAACATGCGGTCTACTTGCTCAAGAAAGGATATGCTCATGGTCGATACCTTCGTTCGCGGTTCTGAATTTCGACTACAGGCTACTATCTTGCGTGCGCAAACGCAACCCAATATTTCGAGAGTGGACCCACTTTCTGAACATGCTTTTCTGCCGAGTGGCACTACGCGCCTGGCGCTGCTCCTGGGCGACCCTGTGAGCCACTCGCTTTCGCCGGCCCTCATGACGGCGGCCATGCGGGCGGCAGGGCTCGACATGATCTACGTCGCTGTCCGGGTGGATGCGGCGCATATCGGTGCGGCCGTCCACGGCATGCACGCCATGAACGTAGTGGGGGCGAACGTGACCATTCCCCACAAACAGGCGGTGATTCCGTATCTGGATCACCTGACGGCGGCGGCGCGCGCGATCGGCGCGGTGAATACGATTTACTTCGGCGACGACGGCCGCCTCTCGGGCGACAACACCGATGCCGCCGGATTCACCGCGCCGATCAGCGGGCTGCGCCCCGCGGCGGCCCTCGTGCTGGGCACGGGGGGCGCCGCGCGCGCCGCCGCCTGGGCGCTCGGACACGAACTCGGCGTGGCCCGCGTCGCCGTCAGCGGCCGGCGGCACGACAGGGCCCGGACGCTGGCCAGCGAAATCAACGTCCAGTGCCCGACCGGCGTGCGCGTCGAGGCCCTACCGTGGGAGGAGCGCGCCTTGTGCGCCGGCGAGGTTGACCTTGTTGTGAATGCGACCTCTCTTGGCATGCATCCGTACGAAGACGAAACCCCGCTGCCCGATGTGTCGCACCTTTCGGAACGGCAGCTGGTCTATGACCTTGTCTACAAACCGCACCCGACGCGGCTCCTCCGGGAGGCTGCAGGGCGCGGCGCGCGGACGCTCGGGGGAATCGACATGCTGATCGGCCAAGCCGCCGCCAGCTTCCGCCGCTGGACCGGCCGCGACATGGACACGAGCGCCGCGCGCCGCGCCCTCATGCTTGCCCGCAGCCACTGACCCGCCTTCCCCATGTCCACAGCCAATCTACACTCCGCCCACGGTGCACGGCCTGCAGCGCTGCGACAGGAAGACCTGCAGATTTCGCCGCTCGCTACGAGCCATACTATTCCGAGCGTCTGGTACGTGGACCCCGGCTTCCACGCGTTTGACCGGACGGCCGTGCTGGAGCGCTCGTGGCAGTACGTGGGCCCAGCCAGCCGCGTGGCTGAGCCCGGCACGTTTGTGAGCGATTTCGTGGCGGGCAACCCCGTCGTTGCCGTTCGGGACCAGCAGGGGCAGCTCCGGGCCTTCTACAACGTATGCAAGCACCGGGGTGGCCCCCTCGTCACCGCCCCCTGCGGCGCGGCCCGCATGCTGCAGTGCCAGTACCACGGCTGGACCTACCGGCTCGATGGCATGCTCCGCGGCGTACCCCGCTTCGACCGCACCGAACTCTTCGACAGGCGCGACTACGGCCTTACTGAAATCGCAGTCGACACATGGGATGGCCTGCTCTTCGTCTGCCTCCGTCCGGACGAAACGCCCCCGCTCTCAGCCATTATGGGCGGCATCCGCGAGCGCATCGCACCAACCAACCCGGTGCCAGTCAGCCCAACCCCAACCACTACTGGCCGGGGCCTGTATGACGTCGCGTCCTTCTCCTATGCCGCGCGAGATACCTACGATGTGAAGGCCAACTGGAAGGTCTATGTAGACAATTACCTGGAGGGGTATCACCTGCCGCTCGTTCACCCGGAGCTCTGCGATCTGCTTGATTTCAGCTCGTATGTGACAGAAACCTTTGACTGGTACTCCTTGCAGCACAGCCACATAAAGCCCGCTTCCAATTCCTCAGGCCCGGCCAGCGAACAGGCGTACTATTATTTCGTATTCCCCAATCTGATGCTGAACATCCTGCCTGGTCGGCTGCAGGTGAACCGGGTCGATCAGGTAGCCGCCGATGCCTGCTCTGTCGTATTCGATTATTATTACGGTGACATTCCGGGAACGGGCGGTGAGGGAGCGGGCGGTGAGCGCACGACCGCAGAGCGCATGGCCGCCGACCGTACGTTCAGCGACCGTGTGCAGGCCGAGGATGTGGATATCTGCGAGCACGTGCAGCGCGGCCTCCAGTCTAACGCCTACGACCGTGGCCGCTTTTCCTACGACCTCGAGGGCGGCGTCCACCACTTCCAGGCAATGCTCAAGCGGGCCTACAAGAATGTCATGCCATGATGAAAATTGCCCTCGCTCAGATCAACCCGACGGTCGGGGACCTGGCCGGGAACAGCCGCCGCCTGCTCGCGGCCTGCCGCGAGGCCGCGGCGGCCAGCGCTGACCTCGTCGTCGCCCCCGAGCTCTCGCTCACCGGGTATCCCCCGCTCGATCTGCTGCAGGAGGACGCCTTCATCCAGGACGTGCAGCTGGCCATTCGGGCGCTTGAAGAGGTGCTCCCAGACGGCATCGGACTCCTCGTCGGTGCTCCCATCCCGAACCCATTGGCCCATAGCGGCGCCGAAGGCCACGAGGCCCAGCACACTGCTGCCGAAGGCCACGAGTCCACCAGCAACGCAACAACCCCGAATAGCCCCACTCCCGCTCGCCCTTACGGAAAACCCCTACTGAACGCGGCCATTCTGCTGGAAAAAGGGTGTTCCCCACAGGTTGTCCACAAGCGGCTTCTGCCCACGTACGACGTGTTCGATGAGTGCCGCTACTTCGAACCGGCTGGCCCACAGCCGCTCATGACCTTCCGGGGCGCAAAACTCGGCGTGAGCATCTGCGAGGACATGTGGAATGAGCCCTTCGCTGCATCGTACCACCTGTATGCGGCGCATCCCATCGATGATTTGGCAGCGCTCGGGCCCGATGTCCTCATCAACATCTCGGCGAGTCCGTATTCCTGCCACTCGCCCGGCGCACGGACAGCGCTCGGCGAGGCGATCTGCCGGCGCCACGGCCTGCCGCTCGTCCTCGTCAACCAGGTGGGCGCCAACACGGACCTTATTTTTGACGGCGACAGCCGCGTACACGCACCGGGCGGCACCATCGACGTGCTCGCGCCCTCGTTCGAGGAGGCCCTTTTGTACTGGGAATTTGACCCGGCCAGTCTATTCGCCCAGCGCAGGACGTCCTCGCCGCCGAGCACCGTTTCCACCCCCACAACGCCTACCGGTGCGGCAGAGACCCGTGCATGTCCCACGCCCCCATGCCCTGCAGCCCACGAACCCGCCGACCGCCTTGCCAGGATGCACCAGGCGCTCGTGCTCGGCATTCGGGACTACGTCCGGAAATCCGGCGTTTTCGACGGCGCCCTCATCGGACTCTCGGGTGGCATTGATTCGGCCGTTACCGCGGCCCTTGCGGCCGAGGCGCTCGGGGCGGACCACGTGCTCGGCGTTACCATGCCCTCGCGTTTCAGCTCAACTGGCAGCGTGACCGATTCGGAGGCCCTTGCCCACGCACTCGGCATCACGCTGCACAAAATTACCATCGAGCCCGCGGTATCGGCTTTCGAGAACATGCTCGCGCCTCACTTTGCGGGCTCCGAGCGCGGCTTGGCAGAGGAGAATATCCAGGCGCGCGTTCGCGGCACGGCGCTCATGGCGCTCTCGAACAAGTTCAACCGGATTCTCCTGGCAACCGGCAACAAGAGCGAACTGGCCATGGGCTATGCCACGCTCTACGGCGACATGGCCGGCGGCCTCGCCGTTCTGGCCGACGTCTACAAGGTCGATGTCTACGCGCTTGCCGGGCACATGAACGCGCGCGCCGGTCGCGACCTGATTCCGCGCGCAACCATCGAAAAACCGCCATCGGCCGAGCTGCGGCCCGGCCAGAAGGATGAGGACTCGTTGCCGCCCTATGACGTGCTCGACGCCGTGCTCACGCGCTACATCGACCGCCGCGAGAATGCTCCTGCCATTGAGCGCGCGACAGGATTCGACGGCGAACTCATCCGGAGCATTCTGCGCGCAGTCGACCTGAGCGAATACAAGCGCAAACAGGCCGCCCCTGGGCTGCGCGTATCGGCCAAGGCCTTCGGGGCCGGTCGCCGCTATCCGATTACGGCGCGGCGTACATCCTCCACCGGCCTGACTGCCCCCCTGGGCCATTCAGACAACCCAAACACCGCCTCATGATCGCCTACATCTCCGGAACGCTCACGCTCAAAAAACCCACCGTAGCCATCATAGAAGCGGCTGGTATCGGCTACCGCGTATTCATTCCGACGTCCACATTCGAGGTCCTGCCGGCGCTGGGCAAACCCGCCAAACTGACCACGTATCACGCCGTCCGGGACGACGCCGAGGATCTCTTCGGGTTTGCGACCGATGCCGAGTACAACGTGTTTTCGCTCATGATCGGGGTATCGGGCGTCGGCCCAAAGCTTGCGCTCGCGGCGCTGAGCGCCATGAGCCCGTCGGAAATCCAGCGCCGCATTGTGGATGGGGACTTCGCCATGCTGACCCGCATTCCAGGCGTTGGAAAGAAGACGGCACAGCGCATGATCCTCGAGCTCCGGGACCGGATGGCTGCACTCAGTGACGACATCGCGGGCGGCGCATCGACCCAGCCCGACACGGCCAAGGACGCTCTCGCGGCCCTTCAGGCCCTCGGCCTGTCGCTGGCGGCGGCCATCAAGGCGCTCAGAAGCGTGAACGAAAAGTATCCGGATGCGACGAGCGCCGAGGACATGATCCGCCTGGCGCTCCGGGAATAGGCACGCCGGCTGGCCGCGCCCGCTCACGCCTGCGCGTCGCTGGCCCCGGACGCCGCACTCTGGTCCGGCAGCGACTCGATGTGTAGCGTTTGGGTGGGGAAAGCGAAGTCAATGCCCTCTTCGGTGAAGCGTAGGTGGATGGCCAGGTTCATTTCCTGCTGGCGATCCATGTGGGTGGCGAAGTCGGGCACGAGCACGTAGTACACCGTCTCGAAGTTGATGGAGAAGTCGCCGAACGCTTTCAGGTGCGCGCGGTCAAAGCGGACATCGGTACTTGCCTCGACCGCCGCGCGGAGCATGTCCGGAATGGCTTTCAGTTTTTCATGCGGCGTATCATAGGTCACGCCCACCTGGAAGACGACGCGCCTCTCATACATACGCTTGAAGTTGCGCACGCGGCTGGAGAGCAGATCGGTGTTGGAAAAAATAATCTGCTCACCCGACAGGCTGCGCAGGCGCGTGGACTTGATCCCTATGTGCTCGACCGTTCCCGAGAGCTCGTTCAGGACCAGGAAATCGCCGTACACGAAGGGCTGATCGACCACGATGGATATATAGGCCAACAGGTCCTGAAGCACGTTCTGCACGGCGAGCGCAATGGCAATGCCGCCGATCCCGAGGCCAGCCACAAGCGCCGTGATGTCAATACCGATATTGTCAAGTGCTACCAGGAAAAGCACGGACCAGAGGACAATCTTACCGACGAGTCCGACGGCCGTGACAGCCGTAATCTGGGCCGGGTCCTCGTTTTTGGCCGCCGAGTACCAGGAAGCGACCAGGCGGATGACGTCGTTGCCCCACAGGCCGAGCTGCAGCAGCAGCCCGACGAACACGATGCGCTGGAGCGTGACAGTGGCCGGTGCATCGTCCGTGCGGTACTCAACGGCAATCCAAAGGGCTACGACCGCCAGAAAGAACGTGCGCGTACCGCCGAGAAGCTCGGCCACGACGTCATCGACGCGGTTGGACGTCCGGGCGGCGAGCGTCGTGAAGCGGCCGAAGAAGACGCGCCGGACACCAAGCCCTACGGCCGTAAACAGGATCCAGAGTCCAATCAGTTTAGCCCAGTCCAGAAGGGGCCATCCAAAGAATTCCTGGGAGGTCAAGATGTCCATGTGTCGTCGCAGTTGTGGGGGTCTATAGAAGGCTGGGCCGTTGTCGGCATGGCCGGGCTGTGGGCCACAAAATACGGTGCGAACCTGTGCGAACGTAACTGCGCGGCCCGCGCACCGGCCTACGCTACGCATTAATTGGCATGAATTTCTTTCCCGGGCTGCGACTCAGAGCATGCGACGCAGTACAAATAGGCTACGCGCTTTTCCAGAAAGCTTTCAGAAAGCAATCCGCGACAACCGCCCGCTGATGGCGGCCAACTACTACACGACCAGCCCCAAATATCATGGCCCGCGAACTCCGAAATATTGCCATTGTGGCCCACGTTGACCACGGCAAGACCACCCTCGTCGATTCCCTGCTCTGGCAGAGCGGGACCTTCCGCGACAACCAGGACGTGGGCGAGCGAGTCATGGACAGCATGGACCTCGAGCGCGAGAAGGGCATCACCATCATGGCCAAGAACACGGCAGTGAAGTTCGGGGACATCAAGATCAATATTGTCGATACGCCGGGGCACGCCGATTTTGGCGGCGAGGTCGAGCGGACGCTGCGCATGGTCGACGGTATCATGCTGCTGGTCGATGCCGCCGAGGGCCCGCTGCCGCAGACGCGGTTCGTGCTGTCGAAGGCCCTCGAACTGGGCCTGCCCGCCATTGTCGTGATCAACAAGATTGACCGCTCCGACGCCCGGCCCGAAGAGGTGCTCGACGAGGTGTACGGCCTGTTTATTGATCTGGATGCCAGCGAAGAGCAGATTGAATTTCCGGTCATCTATGCGGTGGCGCGTGACGGCAAGTGCAAGATGAACCTTGCCGACGAGTTGACCGATCTGCGGCCCCTCTTCGATACCATCATCAACACCATCCCTGCGCCCGACCACGACGAGGGTAGTCTGCAGGTGCTCGTCACCAATGTGGTGCCCGACAAGTACCGCGGCCCGCTCGCCATTGGCCGCGTGGTGCGCGGCACGCTCAAAAACCGGCAGAACGTCGTGCTCTGCCGCCGCGACGGCACCACAACGCCCGTCCAGGTCACGGCGCTCTTCGAATACGACGGACTGAGCCGCATTGAAACCGAGGCCGTGGGGCCTGGCGACATCGTGGCCGTGGCCGGTATGGCCGGGATCGGGCTTGGCGAGAGCATTGCCGACGCGGAGAACCCCGAGCCGCTCACGCCGCTGCACGTCGATGAGCCGACCATGAGCATGGAATTCCGCGTCAACGATTCGCCGTTTTCAGGACGCGAAGGCAAGTACGTCACGAGTCGCAACCTGCGCGATCGGCTTTTCCGCGAGGCCGAAACGAACCTTGCCATGCGCATCGAGGAGACCAGTTCGGCCGACAGCTACCTCGTTTACGGCCGCGGCGAGCTCCAGATGGCCATCCTGATCGAGCAGATGCGCCGCGAAGGGTTCGAGTTCTCGGTCGGCATGCCACGCGTGATCACCAAGGAAATCCACGGCAAAACCCACGAACCCTTCGAACTGGCGCTCATTGACGTCGCCGAAGACTACATGGGCGCCGTCGTGCAGAAACTCGGCACGCGCAAAGGCGTCCTGGCCAAGATGGTCAACCACGGATCCGGCCGCGTGCGGCTCGAATTCGAAATCCCATCGCGCGGCCTCATTGGCTACCGCACTGAATTCATGACCGATACGAAGGGTACCGGCATCCTGACCCACCTTTTCGACACCTACAAGCCCTGGGCCGGCGACATTGCGCACCGCGCGACCGGCGCGCTCATTGCTGATCGCCACGGCAAAGCCACGGGATATGCCATCATCAGCCTCCAGGAGCGCGGCGAACTCTTCGCGGGCCCGACCGATGCCGTCTACGAGGGCATGCTCGTCGGCGAGAACAGCCGCGACGCCGACCTCGAGGTAAACATCACGAAAGAAAAGAAGCTCACCAACATGCGCGCATCGGGTAGCGACAACTTCGAAAAAATCATCCCGCCGCGCCGGATGTCGCTCGAAGAAGCCATTGAATTCATCCGCGAGGACGAACTCATCGAGGTCACACCCTCATCCATCCGCCTTCGCAAGCGTTACCTTAGCCCGCACGACCGCAAGAAATTCGACCCGAAGCACATCGCGTAACCGGTACCGAATTACTCAAACGACGCTTGACGCCGTCTCCGGCATGTGGTCTCGAACCTGGCCAAGCGCCATCGACAACAGTCGGTCGTCAAAGATGCGAAGTTTACGAGCGCCAGCGGATGGATCGTCCGGCATCCACTCGGAAATCCCCTTCTTGACTTCGGGCAGGTTGGGCGGAGTGTGCTGTCGATTTATGAGCCAATCAGTGGTCGCCAAAACCTCCATAGCCAGTGGCGATTCAAATCCCCTGATTGCCTGAGCGGTGCGCTTCAACGCGTCCAGGTATTCCTTGCACTCTGTTTTCAGGTACAAGTCTACCGTCTCTCGATTGTCGTACTCGAACCAGATGAAATCTGACGGTCCGGCATCCGACAATCGCTTTGAACACCGCAAATAGCTGCCGTCCAGGGAATTGAGCAAGTGCCGCAGCTTGTCAGAATACGGGCCATATCGGTTGGGCGAGAAGTCCAGCTTCAACGGGTCTTCCGCCTGACTATAGGCCGATATCATTCTTGAGAGCACCCAGGCCAGTTTCTGGATTTCCAGAATGGTGCAGCCAATGCCCAATACTCCGTAAATACGTACGATTTCCGAGATCAGGGCGCGTGCAGGCGTCAACATTCTGACCCCTGCCTTCTTCTGAACATTCTGATATTGCGTGGTCGGCTCATACACGATTGCCGAAACATCCTCCAAGGAGCGCAGCATGTGCATAATTCTCGGACGCACATCTGCCCAATCCAGGCCACCGTTTCCACAGCCGAGAGGCGGGATGGCAATTGAGGTGATCTTCTTCTCCAAGAGAACCCGTCGAAGGTCAGTCAATCCTTCCTCAATCCAGGCAAGTTGGGTCTTGCTCCGCCAGTGCGTCTTCGTCGGGAAATTGATGATCCACTTCGGTCCCACGAACGAGTTCGTCGCCGTCACGAACACTCGCCCGATATTGACTTCCCCTTTGGCGCATGCCTCGGCATAAAGGTCGAAGTTCCGTGGGTAGGCCTCTTTGAACATCAACGCAATGCCCTTGCCCATCACACCCACCGTATTGACCGTGTTCACGAGCGCCTCGACATCAGCTTCCAGCAGATTTCCTTCTCTCAATTCAATCATGTGAAGTACCAGTCGGGTTTGGTGGCAACATTGAGCTCAATTCCGCACGCACTTACATCAGCCACTAGCTCTTCTCGAACATAGTCATCGTAGCACAGCATTGCTTGTACCGCATGGATCGGAACACCTTGGTGGACCAGGGCTTCAGCTTGATATCGACTTATCTTCCTCGGGTCTTCGGCATCGTGCTTGAAATCCCTATTCTGCAAAATTCCGAAGTCGATCTTGTCGAGATCCTCGAGCGTTGAATAAAAATTCGCGTCGATCGAAGCGGCATGAACGTCAGTGAACAGAAACGGAATACGGTGCTCCAGGATCTTGTGCAGCGACGTAGCCAATATCACCAGCTCGTGGTTAGATCTTCGTCTGATATCATCATCGCCGGTCCTAATCTGCAGCAACATTGGAGAGAATGGAGTGAAATAGAACGGGACGTAGTCGGCCAAAACCCCTCCAGGCGGGACAGGCACTGGCCACTCGCGTCGGCGTTCAATCAACGCGTCGTTTCCGATCGAAACAAAGCCAGGGTCGCATGATTCCGAATTTCGACAGTGAAGTCCATTTCGCAAGGTCCACGCAATATTTTCCCTATGCATCACCCGAAAAATGAGCGCTCTCTCCTTTGTCAGGTAAGCCGATGCTTGCGTTCTTGCCATTTGGGTCAATTGCTTCGCGCCAATATAGGTTCCAGATCCATTTCCTGATGATTCATAACCCGAGTCTCTTCCGCGTCTCTTCCGTTCACCGCACCCACCTGACCGTCCTCAACGGAGCAGGCGAAATCCGCGCCGAGCTTACGGGCCGCTTCCGGTTCATGGCCGAATCGGACGAGGCCTTGCCGGTGGTTGGCGATTGGGTGGAGGCCGAGCTGTTTGACAACGACACGCTGGCCATTGTACACGACGTCCAGCCACGCGGGACAGTACTACGGCGCCGCGCGGCGGGGGGCGAGGCCGCCGTGCAGCTCATGGCGGCCAATGTGGACGTGGCATTCATCGTGCAGTCGTGTGATCGGGACTTCAACGTGGCCCGCCTGGAGCGCTACATGGTCGCCGTCCGCGATGGCGACGTCGCGCCCGAAATCATATTGAACAAAGCCGACCTGCTGGACGACGTCGGGCAAGATGCCCTCGTGACCGCCATCCGTGCATCGGGGGAAGCCGCGCCCATCCATCTGGTTTCGGCCGAATCGGGGTTCGGGATGCACGCCCTCGCACGCCGACTTGAATCCGGCAGGACGTACTGCCTGCTGGGATCGTCGGGCGTCGGAAAAACGACGCTCACCAACCATCTCCTCGGAACCGATGCCTTCTCGACTGGCGCGGTCCGCGAGGACGATCACCGCGGGCGGCATACGACTACGAGCCGCCACCTGATGGAACTCCCGTCGGGCGCCTGGCTCATAGATACGCCCGGTATGCGCGAATTCGGCATGGTGTCAAGTGAGGACGGACTGGCCGAAACATTCTCGGATCTCGATACGCTTGCCGGTGAATGCCGATTTCGCGACTGTTCGCACGAAGTCGAGGAAGGGTGTGCGGTGCTGGGCGCCCTGGCTGCCAGCAGTCTGGATGCCGACCGATACGAACGCTATATGAAACTGCGCCGCGAAATGGCCCATTACGACCGGAGTGTGGCCGAACGCCGTCGCAAGGACAAGGAGACCGGCAAGCTGTACAAGCGTATCCAGGCTGAAAAAAAAGACCGGAGACTCTGAACCATGCACGTACTTGCGCTCGTCATGCTCATACAGGTGAACGTGATTCCGTTGCCGGCCTCAGTGGAGCAGCGGCCGGGGGCGCCGTTCGCGGTGTCGTCCGGGACCCCGGTCGAGGTCCGGGACGCGACGGCGGGCCCGGCCGCCCGGTTCCTGCAGGAACTCATTGGCCAGGATGTGGCGGACGACGGCACGACGAGAGAAGCCGACGCCACACCGTCTTCCATCGTTTTTCGGCCCTCCACAAGCGCCGATCTGGGCACCGAAGGCTACGAACTGATCATCCGCCAGGACCAGATCACCATTTCCGCGCAGGCCGGGGCGGGATACTTTTACGCCGTGCAGACCCTTCGCCAGCTCCTGCCGCCCGTCGTGGAGTATTCCGGGGCACCGCCCTACGCGCTATCGGTAGCGCCCGTGCACATCCGGGACCACCCGCGCTTCGCGTGGCGCGGGGCGATGCTGGACGTATCGCGCCACTTTTTTGGCCCCGAAGACGTGAAGCACTACATGGACCTCATGGCCATGTACAAGCTGAACCGCTTGCATCTCCACCTGAGTGACGACCAGGGATGGCGCCTGGAAATCCCCGGGCGCCCGGCGCTCACGGAAATTGGCGCGCGTTCGCAGGTGGGAGGCGGTGCGGGTGGCTACTACACCCTCGCCGAATGGGACGATCTGGTGGCGTATGCCGCCGAGCGGTTTATCACGATCGTGCCCGAAATCGACATGCCCGGCCATACCAACGCCGCGCTGGCCTCTATCGCAGAGCTCAACTGCGACGCGGACCGCCGCGAGCCCTACACTGGCATAGAGGTCGGCTTCAGTTCGCTGTGCATGGACAACGAGGAGACCTACACATTCGTCGAGGACGTCGTCCGCGAAATCGCCCATCGCAGCCCCGGTGCGTACTTCCACGTGGGTGGCGATGAGGTCCAAACCCTTTCACCGGCCCAGTACAACGCGTTCATGGACCGCGCCGCGGACATCGTAGCGCGCCACGGTAAGCTCTTCATGGCCTGGGACGAAGTCGCCGAGACCCGTCTCGCACTGCCACCCGGCGCCATCATCCAGGTATGGCGGCCCCAGACGGCCGAGACCGGTCCAAATCTGGTGGATGCGGTAAGCCGCGGCGCC
>JAJCYR010000025.1 GCA_029262775.1 Bacteroidota bacterium | reverse complement strand
ACGCCATCTACTGCGTTGTCCCTCCTTCTTGCGCCGGTACCGGCGCAGAACGCGCTGCTATTCGGCGTCGGGACGCCTTGCATCTGTCATTCCGGCGCTCGCATCTTGGTGCACGCTGGTTCTTCAACACGCTTCTAATGGCTATGTCGTCCACACCGGCCCATGCTGGACTGGTCGATCTCGGACAGCGGCTGTACGATCTGGCGCTCGTCAAGCGCGAACGTGAGCACCTCACCGACCCGCAGGGACATCCGATTGGGTGGCTCCTCGATACGCGCATTCCCATGCTACGGGGCGATGTCATGCGCGAGGTGGGCCGCGTCCTTGCATCGAGACTCGAGGCCCGCTCCATTCATCAAGTGGCAGGATTTGGATTTGGTGCGTTCGCTCTCGTGGGATCGGTCGTGGCGACGCCTTCCGCGAAGCCGTTCATGGGAGGGCTCATCCGGGAGCAGAGAAAGTCGCATGGGCGGCGGCGCCTCGTGGAAGGTCCCATTGAGAGGAACCGGCCAGTGGTGTTTCTGGATGACATCCTGAACAGCGGGAAAAGTGCTCTGAGAGGAATCGAACTGTTGCGGCAGGACGGCTTTCAAGTGGCAGGCATGATGTGTCTGTTCCAGTTCGCGTGGAGTCAGGGCAAGTCCCGTCTGGAACGGGAAGGGCTCTGGGTCGACGCCATTCTCGATCTCAACCTGCGCCAGGAATGATTTCACGCATATTGAAGAAAAAAGCGGCCGCCTCTGCCGCCACGGCAATACGTGACGGCGGAGCGGCAGGTTTGGCACAGGAAGCGGCCGAAATGGGTTTTCTGGACCACCTGGAGGAGCTCCGGTGGTCGCTCATCAAGGGATTTGGTGCCATTCTGGCCTGCACGGCCGTAGCCGGTGTATTCCGGCGCTGGATCATCCAGAATGTCATACTGGCCCCCAAGAACCCGGACTTCATCAGCTACCGGATTTTCGGCGTGGAAACGACGCCGTTCGTCATCCAGAATCGGACCATTACCGGGCAGTTTTTCACCGATTGGGGCACGGCGCTTGTAGTGGGAGCCATCATCGGTTCGCCGTTCTTCATTTACCAGATGTGGCGGTTCATTGAGCCTGGACTCTACGCGAATGAGAAGCAGGGTTTGCGTTTCTCCGCGGTTTTCGCGACGTTTTTCTTCATTCTGGGAATTTCGTTCGGGTATTTCGTGATCACGCCGCTGGCCCTCCAGTTCTTTGCGGCCTACCAGATTTCGCCTGAGATCCGGAATGAATTCGACATCACGAAATATTTCGAAATGATCACGTTCTGGTCATTTGGAACGGGCCTGCTCTTCCAGTTGCCGGTGGTCGTTTACTTCCTGGCCAAACTCGGAATAGCAACCCCGCCCGCACTCCGAAGGGCCCGCAAATACGCCCTGCTGGTGGCCCTCATACTGGCAGCCTTCTTTACTCCGCCGGATCCGGTATCCCAGATTCTCGTAGCTATGCCGCTGATGCTGCTCTACGAAATATCCATCTGGATCGCGGTTGTGGTCGAAAAGCGTCGTCTGAAGGCCCAGAAGGCCCTGGAGGCGGCCTGAGGCCGATTACCCATGAAACCCTTTTTCGATATGAAACGTGTTTCCGTTCGGTGGATGGCCGCCGTGGCTGCTGTGTTCGGCATACTGCTGGCCGGATGGTCCTGGTCTGTGGATGACGACCTGTTCGAACTGCGTCGCAATTTCGAGATATTCGGGGCGGTCTACGAGGAACTCGTCACGAGCTACGTGGACGATATCCGCCCCCAACCGTTCATGAAGGCCGGTATCGACGCCATGCTCGCCGAACTGGACCCGTACACCGTGTTCTATGACGAGGCGGATCTGGTCGACATGAATGCGTTTCAGAACCCGGCATCCGGGACGGTCGGGTTGAATCTCGGCGAGCGGGGAGGGCAGATCCGCGTACTCCCCCCAGACAGACACGCTGAGGCCTATCGCACGGGCATCCAGACCGGCGACATCCTGCTCGAAATCGATGGGGTCGATGCAGCGGGGCTCAGCCTGCCAGAAGCCTACACCCTGCTCCAGGGCGAGCCGGGGTCGGTCGTGCGCGTGCTTGTTCAGCGCTCGGCCGATGCGCCGAGCCGGATGTTCACTCTCCGCCGCGTGCGTACACAGACGGCTGACGTTGCGTATGCGGGCTGGCTTGGCGGCGATGCGTCCGAGCGTATTGCCTATGTGCGGCTCGACCAGTTCGGGGATCGCGCCGGCCGGGAGACGCGACGGGCCCTGCGCAACCTGGCCGATGGCGAGCCGCTGCGCGGCGTCGTATTGGACCTGAGGAATAATCCCGGCGGCATCGTGACGGAGGCCGTCGACGTGGTAGAGCTGTTCGTGCCGGACGAAACATCGGTTGTGCGCATTGCCACACGGGGCGCGGCGTCGGACCAGGTCTACCGGACCGACATGGATGCCCTCTTTCCGGAAGCCGAAGTAATTGTACTCGTCAACCGGTTTTCCGCCTCTGCCTCGGAAATTGTCGCCGGCGCGCTGCAGGACCTGGATGCGGCGGTCGTGATGGGAGAAATCACGTTCGGGAAGGGGCTGGTGCAGGTCGTGCGGCGCCTTCCGCATGACACGGCGCTCAAGATGACCATTGCGCACTACACGCTGCCCTCGGGGCGGATCGTGCCGACGGGCGAAGGCATTGTGCCTGACGTGGAGGTTGCCGTAGCCGCCGAATCGGCACTGGAAGGCGCACTTCGCGCCGATGGAGCATTTTTTCTGTTCGCGAATGCCTGGGTGGAGGCCGGATGCGGCGGTCAGGACATGCCGCTCACGGTCGAGGCCTGCCTCGCGGATGAGCCGGGCGTCCTCTCCGCGTTTGTCCGGTTTCTGGACCAGCAGGGATTCTCGTATACGACCTCCATGGAGCGGGACGTGGATGCGCTCGTGTCGCAGTTGGAGGGGAGCACCTGGCCGGAAGCCCTCAAGCAGGCCTCCACACTTCGGGACGAAATGGAGCAGGAAAAGCGGCGGGACCTGGAGCGCCATGCACCACGCCTGCTGGCTGCCGTCGAGGCGAGTGTCGTCACCTACCTGCTCGAAGGCGAAGCCCTGGCAGCCTGGGAAGTGGACCATGATCCACTGATCGCGCATGCTGTAGAAACTCTGCAAAACAGCCTCCGTAGGAGTCGCTGATTGTTTCCGGGAAATTACATGTTGATTAGATACGCTCACATCTGGTTGCTGATGCTCCTGGTCGCAGGTTGCAAGCAACCCGTCCAGAGTCAGAACGCTGCAGCTCCGACCACCACGAATCAAAGCCGACTGGCCGAGTTGCAGGACGGCCTGTACGCCAGTCGCCGCACGGCCATTACCCGCGCCGTTGAAGTCGCCTCACCGGCCGTCGTCAGTGTAAACGTGACGCAGGTCCAGAATGTACGGGCGCGCGACCCGTTCTGGGATCCGTGGATGGAGTTCCTGCACGGGCGGCAGCGCACGCGCATATTCCAGCGGGAAGTGCAGTCGGCCGGTTCGGGATTTGTGATCTCGCCCGACGGCTATATCGTGTCGAATGACCACGTGGTCGGCGGCGCTACGCTGATCATGATTGCCATGCCCGATGGCGACACCTACGAGGCCAAACTCGTTGGGAGCGATCGGGCTACGGATTTGGCACTGCTCAAGGTCGATACCGAGGAGCCGCTGCCCTATCTGGAATTCGATGCGGCATCCGAGCCCATGGTTGGGGAATGGGCCATTGCCCTTGGCAATCCTTTCGGGCTTTTCGAGGCCTCGGCGCCTTCGGTGACCGTGGGCGTGGTGAGCGCGACGGGTCGCGACCTCAAGCCGCAGGACAACCGGTTCTACCTCGACATGATCCAGACCGATGCGGCGATCAACCGTGGCAACTCCGGAGGGCCGCTGCTCAATGCCGAGGGGCGGATCATGGGTGTGAACACGGCCATCTACTCACAGTCCGGCGGATCGGTTGGAATCGGGTTTGCCGTACCGAGCGCGCGCGCGCTGCGTGTCATAGAAGAGCTGCGCGAGCACGGTTCGGTTGACCGGTCGTACTATATTGGTCTGAATGGTCGGACCGTCAACGCCCAGATTGCACAGGCGCTCGGATTGGAATCGGCAGGCGGCGTGCTTGTCGAAGAAGTGGAACAGGGGTCGCCAGCCGAGACGGCTGGTTTTGCTGCGTACGACGTCATTCACTCCATCGGAGGGGAAGCCATCGGGACGCGGGAGGAATTTGTGGCCCGGCTGTATGAATACCGGCCCGGTGATGTGATGGATGTAGGCGTACTCCGTCAGGGAGAGGACGTGGACCTGAAGTTGCAACTGGGAACGAACCGGGACTCCTGATTTCCTGACGTCAAACCGATACTGGCGGCGCCGCACCCGGCACCCGCGCAGCCGCGACTCGGCAGCGCAGCCGCGGCGTCAGTGCCCGTAGGCGCGACCTTCCTGCAGGATTTGTGCCGATCGCCCCCGGGTACGGAACTCCACCGGTATGGTCCTGCGCTCCAGGTTTTTGGTGATGGCGTAGACTTCAAAATGCAGGTGCGGCCCGGTCGAGAAGCCGGTATTTCCCGAAAGCCCGATCACGGCACCTTCGCGCACGCGCTCGCCCACCCGTACCCGCACGCCGCCCGGACTCATGTGCACGTAGTTTCCGATGGTACCGTCATCATGCCGAATGCGAACATAGTTGGCTCTGGACTTGAGCGAGGGGTCGTTTCCTCCCTGCCTGTACCCATCTTCGGTGGCCACGACGAGTCCGGAGCGGGCAGCCCGAACGGGTGTGCCAATGGGCATGTCCCAATCAATGGCAAACTTTCCCTGGTGCGAAATGGCGCCATTGAATCCCTGTCCCACGGTACGTGCAGTGCCGGGATCGTATGGAAGAGCGTAGGTCACACTGCGGGCATGCTGTGCATTCAGGCGTCCCGTGATCCACTCGAACGTGAACGAGAACGACCAGGGCAGGCCCGGCTCCTCTATACTCAAATCGAGCAGGGACTCGGGAAGCCGACTCCCGAGGCCTACAACCAGCGGCAGCTGCCTCGACGGTGTGAGATTGGTGAGTTCCATGTCGACGCGCAGCGTGATATCCCATGCGACCAGCGGGCGCACCGTGAGCGCTATGCCCTCATCCGATTCGCTCGTCTCTATACAGAACGTGTCTTCGAAGCACTCTTCATCGACGTCCGCACCAGCGGGCAGGGTAGCAAGCAAGAGAACGAGTACAGGCAGCAGCATGAAGACTGGGCTCCCCAAGAGCAGGTTGTGAGCAGGCCGATGTTAAAACGCGGCTGTAAGCCTTCCAATATTTTTTCCCACAGAATCGTTCCCGCCGAAAACAGCGCTGCCCGCCACGAGGACATCGGCCCCAGCCCGGACAACGGCTGCTGCATTCTCGGGATTGACACCTCCATCGACTTCCAACCAGGCTCTCGAGCGCGCCTCGTCGAGTAGGCTCCGCACACCGGAAATCCGGCGCAGAGCGCCATCAATAAACGTCTGCCCGCCAAATCCGGGATTGACCGACATGATCAGCACCAGGTCCACGTCGGCAATGATCTCCTCTATGGTGGAAAGCGGTGTGGCCGGATTCAGGGTTACGCCCGGACGGGCTCCGGCTGCCCGAATCTGCTGGACTACCCTGTGCAGGTGAGGACAGGCTTCGACATGCACCGTGATGATGTCGGCTCCGGCCGCAGCGAAGGTGTCTACATACTTCTCGGGCTGCTCAATCATGAGGTGCACATCGAGCAGAGCTCCGTGCCTGGAAGCCACGGAACGGAGGGCCTCGACAACGAGAGGTCCTATCGTGATGTTGGGCACGAAATGCCCATCCATCACATCTATATGCAACCAGTCGGCCCCGGCCAAGAGGGCCTCCTCACAGTGCGCCCCGAGGCGGGAAAAGTCAGCACTCAGAATACTGGGCGCGATGAGAGGGGTGCGAGGCTCCGCATTCCGGCTCACGAGAACAGCGCCACACCCAATGCCACGAGCAGCATGTTGGCCAGCGCAAGTGGGAGAAGGTATTTCCAGCCGAGTGTCATGAGCTGCGTGTATTTGAAGCGCGGCAGCGTCCACCGGACCCAGATGAATACAAAGGCAAAGAAGCCGGCCTTCAAGAGAATGGTGCCCAGTTGCAGTACGGTCAGCCAGACGGAGTCTACGAGGGCGGGAAACGCGCCGAGCAGGACCGACTCGAAGGGCAGCATATAGCCGCCGAAGAACAGCGTCACGATGATGAACGATGCAATGAAGAGGTTGACGTACTCGGCCAGGAAGAACATGCCGAACTTCATGCCGGAATATTCGGTGTGGTAGCCCCCCACAAGTTCCTGCTCGGCTTCCGGCAGGTCAAACGGGGCGCGGTTTGTTTCGGCAAAGGCCGTTACGATGAACAGAATGGCGCCGATAGGATTACGGAACACATTCCACCCGAGTAGGCCCCATCCTCCGGCCTGGTCCGCTACGATCTCCGTGAGGCTGAGCGAACCGGCGATGAGTACGACCGACAGTACAGCCAGGCCCATGGACAGTTCGTAGGAAATCATCTGGGCCGAGGAGCGGAGTCCACCGAGCAGTGAATACTTGCTGTTGGAGCTCCAGCCGGCGAGGGTTACGCCATAGACGCTGATGGAGGTCAGGGCCAGCAGCACGAGTACGCTGACATCCATGTCGGCAATGACCACGTTGTGCGCGAACGGAATCAGGGCCCCGGCTCCCATGGCGATGACGACCATGAGCATGGGGGCCAGCGAGTGCACGAACGGATTGGCCAGAACCGGCACAATGTTCTCCTTGAAGACGAGCTTCACCACGTCGGCAAACGGCTGCAGGAATCCGAACGGACCGACCCGATTGGGCCCCGGCCGGTTCTGCATATACGCGGACACCTTGCGCTCGGCGTAGACCAAAACCGAAGCTGAAATCAGTAGGAAATTGATAACCGCAAATGCGACGAGGGCCGTCCAATACCACGCTAATTCCATGATCTCACACTGTTTGAGGGTGGGTCTCCGCCTGTCCTACGACATCCAGGCGCACGCCGGACTCGCCCATGGCATCGTACGTCGCGCCCTCGAAGGCCGGGTTCGTCGCCGAAAGCTCCGCCATGATGGCACGTGGACCTTTGTAGGAGAGGCTCAGGCCGAGCTGCTCCGCGATGGCCGGAATGGATACCCATCCGGGCTCGCAGTCGACCAGGTTCGATTCCGTGTACCAGCGATCGAATGGGGTGCCATGCCGATCTGCGCGGCTCTTGCCCACCTCCATGGCCAGCGTCCGGTTCACGCCCTTTATGGCCTTGGCTGGCCTGAGGCGCTGCGCGTGCCCGTCACAGTTGACAAACGTACCTACCGTCTCCACCGCCATGGCCGCCGGTAGGGCCACCGCCGCGGCTGGAAGCGTCGCATTGGTCGTATGATGATGGTGCAGAATGACTTCAATGCCTTCCAGATCGGACAGCGTACACACGCCAGCACCCACCGGATCGTCTTCCATGACGTAGAGTACGTCGATTTCACCGCCGGCCAAGCGGGACTTCAGCAGGTCCGCATCGACCGGTGAAAAACCCTGCCGCTCGCAGCCCTCGGAGTTGGGTGCGCGGTCGTCCGTTCGCAGCCAGTCGTCACCGTGTCCCGGCTCTATGTGCGGAAGGTAGGACGGGGTGTCGGCGCCTACGTGCGCGGCGAGTCGCGCCAGCAGGTAATTATCCTCCGTGGTTGCATGGGCCGAGCCGAGAAACAAGACGCGCGAGCCGCCTGCTGATTTCAGTATGCGGGCAGCTTCTGCCCACGCCGGCTCCCAACCCGACACCTGCCCGCCCACCGTGGGACCGTCGGGACGGTTCTCGTTGAACTTATTGTAATCCAGCCGGTCTTCGTCCGCCAGCCAGAACGTATTCACGTCCATGTTCGTCCGAGCCGTGACGTTCATGACCAGATTGTCCTTGACGTGGTAGACACAGTTGGAACCCTTGGCATTGGTCGTCGAGATGGACGGTGTCTGGCTCATTTCCCAGATCCGGGCCTTGAAGCGGTTGTCCTTCGACGTGAGGGCACCGACCGGGCAGATATCAATCACGTTCATGGAGTAGGGCTCATCGAACTCCACTCCCGGGGGCGTCATCGGGTAATTGCGGACACCGCGCTCAATGATGGTGAGTTGGTGGCTCCCGGAGATTTCCTGCGTGAAGCGGGTGCACCGGGTACAGTTGATGCACCGCTCGCCATCGAGCACAACGCGGGGGCCGAGTTCAATATTCTTCGGCTTCATTACCTTCCTGAACTCAAACCGGGAGCCTTCCGGCCCGTACTTGTAGGTCTGGTTCTGAAGCGGACAGTGCCCTGCCTGGTCGCAGATGGGGCAGTCGAGCGGGTGGTTGATGAGCAGGAACTCCAGGTTGTCCTTCTGCGCCCGTGTCACCAGTTCACTCGTTCGATGCGACCGCACGACCATACCGTCGGCCACTTTCATGGAGCAACTGGTCTGCAGCTTCGGCATGAAGTCGATGACCGGGTTTCCGTCCTCGTCCAGGACCCGCTCCCGGGTTTCCCGGTCCACGCGGGGCATGCCCACTTCGACCAGGCACTGGCGGCAGTTGGCCGGAGCCGACATGGCCGGGTGGTAACAGAAGTGGGGGATTTCAAGGTCCTCGTCAAGGCATGACTGGAGCAGGGCGCCCCCGTCCTCGACCTCGATGATCCTGTTGTCTATTGTAATTGTAGGCATGATATCAGACTGCAGCCGATTCTACGTGCGTGGCAACAAGCGACGGACGGCACTTGGCTTCAAACTCTTCCCGGAAACGGGTAATGGTGTGCCTGACGGGCCAGGCTGCGGCATCGGCCAGCGCGCACACCGTGCGCCCCTCCATCTGCGAACAGAGGTCAATGAGCAGGTCGAGGTCTTTCAGATTGCCCTCGCCCTCGTCAATGCGGGTCACAATGTTTTCGAGCCAGCCCGTGCCTTCGCGACACGGCGTGCACTGCCCGCAGCTTTCATGATGATAGAAGTGGGTGATGCGGCGGAGAAAGGAGACCATGTCGGTGTCTTCGTCCATGACCAGCATACCTGCCGTTCCCAGCATGGAGCCCGCTTCCCGGAGCCCCTCCGGATCCATGGTGACGCCCTCAATCATGTCGGCACGGAGCACGGGGACCGAGCTTCCCCCCGGCACAACGGCCTTCAGTTTTTTGCCGCCCCGCATGCCACCGGCAACCTCGTCAATCAGGTCGCTGATCAACATACCACTCGGATACTCGTAGACACCCGGGCGGTTGACGTGACCCGACATGCCGTACAGTACGGGTCCCGGCGACGAGGGGGCACCTGTCGATGAGTACCAATCGGCACCCTTCGAGAGAATGAGCGGGACGTGGGCAAACGTTTCCACATTGTTGATGGTCGTAGGGTAGTTCCAGATACCCTTCTGCGCCGGAAATGGTGGCTTGATCCGCGGGTAGGCCCGCTTGCCTTCCAGCGAGTTCATGAGCGACGATTCTTCGCCGCAGATATAGGCACCGGCCCCCTTGTGGATCACAATGTCCATGGAAAAATCGCTTCCCATGATGTTTTTACCCACATAGCCTTTGGCGTACGCTTTTTCCAGCTCATGCTCCATGTGCGTGATCCAGTCGGCATATTCTCCGCGGACGTACAGGTATGCCGTCTTGATGGTCATGGCATACCCCGCGAGGATCATCCCCTCGAACACAAGATGCGGGTTGTACTCCATGACTTGCCGGTCCTTGAACGTGCCCGGCTCCGACTCGTCGGCATTGCAGCATATGAAGCGCGGGATGTCCGGATTCACAGGCGGCATGAAGGTCCACTTGAGTCCGGTCGGAAAACCCGCCCCACCGCGTCCGCGCAGACCGCTTTTCTTGACCTCTTCCGTCAGCGATGAAGGGTCCCATTTCTCGGTCGTGAGCGCCTGGCGGAGTGCGATGTATCCACCGTGATCTTCGTAGACCGCCAACTTGTGGAGATCCTTCACGGGAGGAAGAAGCACCCGCTCGTAATGTCGCCAGTCTCCTGCTTTTGAGGCCATATCCGGATCTATTTGACTGTTTCTGAGACGGGTGGAGTGGTGTATGAGGTGGTCCTGGCCACGTCCGTTCGCCGGTTGCCCGAGAGGTCGACTTCGTCCTGGGGCAGCGTCACCGATTCGAATTCCGGCATGTTGCCCTCACGCAGGGCATCTACAAGGGCGTCGATTTTTTCGCGGGTCAGGTTGTGCACGTACGGGCCGTTCGTAACCTGGAGCATGGGTGCCGATCCGCAGGCGCCGAGACATTCGGCCTCCTGGACGGTGAACAGGCCGTCGCCGGTGGTCTCGCCAGCGTGGACGCGCAGTTTTTCCTCGAGGTAGTGCAGCATGTCGTAGCCACCGCACATCTGGCACGAGAAGCAGGTGCAGACGTCAAAGACGTACGTTCCCTTCTTTTCCTTGAAATACTGGGTGTAGAACGTCGCCACGCCGTAGACCTTGGCGTAGGGCATGTCGAGGGTATTGGCCACGAGTTGCACGACTTCACCCGGCAGGAAGCTGAATTTTTCCTGGGCCAGCCAGAGCACCCGCATGACCGCGCCATCTGCGGTCGGATAGTGCGAGACCCACGTGTCAATCTGCTTTTTTTCGTCGTCGGTGAAGTACAGTTCGTCCTTCGGAACGACGGGCTCCGGCATCCGATCGGGAAGCGATACCACCGGGTTTTTGATGAAATCGGTCATAGTGTCAGCAGGCTCTATTTGTCGGCTTCTCCAAGTACGGGGTCCACGGTTCCAATCAGGATGACCATGTCGCCCATGAGTCCCCCTTCGAGCATGTGTTCAAGGCCCTGCAGGTTCGTGAAGCTTGGCGTGTTCATTTTGACGCGGAACGGTTTACCGGTGCCGTCGGACTGAACGTAGAATCCGAGTTCGCCTTTTGGAGCCTCAATGGCGTGGTACGTGGCGCCTCCCTTTGGTGGGGTAACGCCGGTGTCGGTGTACATGAAATCGTGAATGAGCCCCTCCATCGAATAGTATACCTCATTTTTCGATGGATACGCACGTTTGGCGTTATCCGCCCGGATGGGGCCCTGGAGCGAGTCGAGCTTGTCCAGGCACTGGCGGATGATCTTGATGCTTTCCATCATCTCTTCCATGCGTACGAAGTACCGCGCGAGGGCATCGCCTTCCTCCCGGATGGGGATAATGAAATCCACTTCCTCATATTTCAGGTACGGCTCAAACCGGCGGATGTCGTGTGCAATGCCGGATCCACGCAGATTCGGACCCGTCATGCCGAGTTCGATGGCATCGTCCTTCGTAAGGATGCCGACATCCACATTGCGGTCAATCCAGATCCGGTTCCGGTTGAGCAGTTTGACCCAGCCGGCGTGCACCTCGGGAAAACGTTGCACGAAATCGCGGATCATGGCCGTGCCTGTGTCGTCGAGGTCCGAGACCACACCGCCAATCCGGCTGTGCGAGACGGTCAGGCGGGCGCCGGTCACCTGGTCAAAAATGGAGTAGAGGTCTTCGCGCATCTGGAACGCCCAGAGGAAGACCGACACGGCACCGGCATCCATGAGACCCACGCCCATCCAGAGCAGGTGCGCCGAAATTCGGGCCAGTTCGCTCATCATCATACGAATCCACTGCGCCCGCTCGGGTACGTCAATACCCGCTACCTTTTCGACGGCCAGGCACCACGCCACGTTGTTGGAATAGGGCGCGAGGTAGTCCATGCGGTCCGTGTAGGGCATGAACTCCTGATAGGTCTTGGATTCGGCGAGTTTTTCGACGCCGCGGTGCAGGTATCCGATGTCCAGGACGCACTTTTGAATGGTCTCTCCGTCCAATTCCACGGCGCAGCGCAGCACGCCGTGTGTAGCCGGATGCTGGGGGCCGATGTTGAGGATCATTTTGTTGTCCAGCGCATCGGCAGGGGCCCCGTCACCGTGGTGACGGTCCTCCAACCAGGCGTGCTTGGACTCCAGTCGACGATACAGCGCTTCGTTGTGACGTGGCCAGAACGTGAGCGTTTTGTTGAAATCTGTTTTCTGGATCATGCTCATGTCAGGGCCTTGTTGTCTGGTCCGGCTGGCTCGTCTGGTCGGCAGGCTCGTCGTGTCCGGCCGGTTCGTCGAAGCTCTTCGGAGGAACACTTCCGTGGGCCCGCGCGAACGGATCGAGGGTAAGACCACCGGATGGCGTCTGCGGGGGGAGTGGCAGCGAGCCGGGAACGCCGAGGAGCGGAAATTCCTTGCGCAGTGGATGATAGTCGAAATCTTCCGGCATGAACATGCGGCGCAGGTCGTTATGTCCTTCGAAGCGGATACCGAACATGTCCCAGACTTCCCGTTCATTCCAGTCGGCTGCTTTGTAGACGGCCGTGGCGGACGGAACGACCAGATGCTCTTCGTCCACGCGGATGACAACGCGGATCCGCTTCCCCCGGTCCATATTGACCAGGTTGTACATGATCTCGTAGCGGTCGTCCTCGGTGAAGCGGTCCACACCGCCGAGGTCGGCCAGGTAGGTATACCCCTGGTCGCGCTTGAGGAAGGTCAGTATGTCGATGATGCGATTGCGGTCAACGCGCACGGTCCGTTCTCCGGCATACGCGATCACTTCTTCCACAGCGTCTCCGAAGCGGGCCGACAGGGCATCCAGCGTTTCGCCGACGTCCGTGGTCGCTTTCGCGTGTGGATTGCTGTCTGCTCCCGCGGCGCTGTCGGCCGGGGTGAAGAGGAAGGCAAGCGTTGTCGGTTGTTTTTTTGACATGATACGCTACTGCTGGTGGTAGAGGCCTTCCGGGCTGATGACATCTGCTCCGCCCGAGGACAGGACCCTGGGGCGGGCCGCAGCCGCGGCGGGCATTTCCTTGCCGAAATGGCCGTCCTGGGCGACGGAATATTCGTTGCGCACGTTCTCCTGGATATCCATGAGCGCATGAATCAGCGCCTCGGGCCGCGGGGGGCAGCCAGGAATGTAGACGTCGACCGGAAGGAAGTTGTCACAGCCCTGTACAACGCCGTAACACCGGTGCATGCCGCCGGTAGATGCGCACGCTCCCATGGCAATACACCATTTCGGATCGGCCATCTGGTCCCAGACCCGTCGGATGGTATGGGCCATTTTGTAGCTCACCCAGCCGGCAACGATCATGAGGTCCGCCTGGCGCGGTGAAAAGCGCATGGCTTCGCTGCCGAAACGGGCCACATCATACTTGGGCGCTGCAAAGGCCATCATTTCAATGGCGCAGCAGGAGAGTCCCATGGGAAGCGGCATGAGTGAATTGGAGCGCGCCCAGTTCACCACCGTATCGACACGGGTTGTCAGGAAGCCTTCACTGGATGAGGAATCGGAGGCCATAAAATCGCTGGTTGTACGTGGTCGTCTTCTGCGAGGTCATCAATCGAATTCGAGGCCGCCTTTCTTGATATCATAAAGAAGGCCTATGGCCAGCACAATGACAAACAGCATGACGACAGCCATGACACCCACCCCGGCGCCTGCTTCCAGGAATTCCCTGAAGCTCACCGCCCACGGGTAGAGGAAAACCACTTCTACATCAAATACGATGAAAATCATCGCTACAAGGTAGAATTTCACGGAATACCGCTCGCGGGCCGTGCCAATGGGGTCCATGCCGCTTTCGTAGGCCTTTCGCTTCACAATATTGTGGCGATTGGGTCCGATCAGCGCCGCTGCTTTGAGCAGCGTGAAGGACAGGCCGGCAGCAATGGCCAGGTGCAGGAGCAGGGGGTGAAAATCGGACAGCATGGGGCGCACGTTTGTAGACCCCTCCAAAGTAGCGCAGACGGAGGGCTACAGTCAACGTGAATCGCGTTGAAGAATAGCTCAAAGGCGGGGCGCCACCGGCGCCCCGCCAGCCTCAGAAGGAGTACGTCAGGCGCGCCATCGCCATGCGGCCCAGTTGGGGTGCTCCGATGAACTCGTAGTGCTCGTTGTCGGTCACGTTGGTCACATTCACGTCCAGGCGCAGACCCGGTGTGAAGTCGGACAGGTCATAGCCAGCACCGATGTCCAGCAGGAAGTAGGAGTCAATGGTGCCCTCGAACGGTCCTGACCGGATGGGAAACTCCTCGGTATAGCGCCCGGCGACGTTCACCGAGAGGCCATTCTGGAACGTATACTGGGCGCCGCCACGACTCTTGAACGTCGGTGCATTGAGTGCGAGACTGAGTTCCGAACCGTCTTCGTCGAGTTCTTCGGCATCGAAGAAGTCATCGGAGACGAGTGAGACGTTGCCGAACAGGCTCAGGGCGTCGGTTGCCAGGTACTGGAAGGCGACGTCCGCCCCAAAGAAATCCACGTTGCCGAAGTTACGATAGGACAGCATGAGCTCCGGCACGGCGCCCGGCCCCGGATTGTTTTCCGCCGCCTGTACGATGGCAACGGGCGTGGCGGCATCGGGAAGGTTGCCGCCCGCAATGCCCACGAGGAGCGATGACACGGCCTGGGGCGTGAGGCCGAACTGGCTCAGCGCACCCGCAAGCTGTGCATTTCCGGCAATGCCGGCGGTGATCGCAGTCTGCAGGTCAGCGTTCAGCGTGGGCACGAACACGAGGGGCGTCTCCATGAGGAGCGGTCCCACGAAATCTTCGCGGTTGGTGTAGTAGCCGTCTATCGTGACGAGCAGTTTGTTGTTGAAAACGCCTTTGTAGCCGACTTCAAAGGTCTGCGAAATGGTCTGTTCAAGCGGCGCGATATCCACGAGATCGTTCACGAAATTGGTCTGACCCGTGTTGGGGTTGACAATGCCCATGGCTCCCCGCGAGAAGCCCTGGACATTCGTGCCGCCCTGCGGGGAAAGCAGATCGACCAATTGTCCCACGACCGGTTCCGGAAGGACGAGGCCGTTCTGTGCCAGAATCGCGGCAATGGTCGGCGTTCCGAGAGAGGCGAGCCCGTTATACAGGGAGGCGTACGTGGCATCGAGCGGAAGTCCCACGGGGGTGGGCGCTCCCAGCGAGGCCGGATTCAGGCTCGACGCCACGAGGTCCGTTCCTGCGATGGGTTCGAAAGCCGCATTGCGCTCCCATGTGAACCCGTCGGCGGCTCCAAGGCCTCGTACCGTGATGAGCCCACCGACCTGACCGGCAACGATGTCCAGGAAGCTGTTGTTGGTGCCCGGCGAGGAGAAGGCGCGGTTGTAGGTCGCGCGGAAGGAGTGGTTCGTGGTGGGTTTGAAGACGAGCGCGGCACGGGGCGAAAACTGGACTTCGTCAACAACGCTGTGGTAATCGGTGCGTAGCGCGACCGTGAGGTCGAGCATGTCAGTCACGCGCGAAGTCGTCTGGATGTAGCCGCCGTATTCGTTGATGTCATCGTCATTTTCGTTGCGTCCCAGGATGGTGCGTTCCGTGTCGGGGCGTGTGAACTCCATGTCACCACCCACAATGACATTGTGGCGGCCGTTGGACAGGTTGAAGTCGTACTGGGCCTGGACCACGAACTGTCCCCCTTTGTCCACGACGGGATCGGACACGCCGTCCTGGTCAAAGTCCTGTCCGTATACAAACGAATCGCCAGCGTCGTTCTTGTTGAAATAGACCTGGGCAAAGAAGTCATTGAGCAGGAATCTGAGCTGGTAGTACTGGTATCCGAAATCGTCGGCCTGGAGCGCACCAATGCCCGAGAGTACGGTCGAATTGAGCTGCGAAAAGCCACCGTTGGCAATGACGGAGCCCTCATCCGAGAATCGGTATTCCAGCGAGCCGTTGATGTTCACCTTGTCAAATTCGTTGTCCCGGGGGCCGAAGGGCGGGACCCAGGGTGAATCGTCCGGGCTGTTGGGGTCGAGTTGCCAGTCATCGGCCTGCGAATACATGCCCGTGACCTTGTAGCCGAACTTTCTGCTTGGGCCCACCACGCCGGCATGGCGGAACTGCGTGGCAAAGAACGAACGCTCACCGCCCTGGACGGAAATGGTGGTGCCGGGGTGTGTGAAGGGATCTTTCGTCGTAAAATGCACCACGCCCGCATCCACACCGGCGCCGTAAAGGGCCGAACCCGGGCCGCGGACCACTTCAATCCGGTCCAGGTCCACATTCATGTTCGGCATGATGCTGTAGATGTTCACCCCGAGGGATGGCACGGCCGCCTGCCGGTAATCGGTCAGCACGTGCGCTGCTCCCGAAAATGCGTTGTTGAAACCCCGGATTACGAGTTCCCGCCGGTCCACGCCGGTCTGCTGTATGTCAACGCCCGGTGTGGTGCGCAGTACGTCGACGGACGATGCACTGACATCATTGGCAACCTCCTCCGTACTCAAAATGGAAACAGAGGCCGGTGCATCGAGCGCTTTTTCTTCACGCCGGGATGCAGCCACGACCACGGTATTCAGTTCGAGGCCCTGCTGGCCCAGGATGAAGTCGACCGTATGCGAGCCCCCGGCCGTAACGGTAATGCTGGATTCTTCCTCCTGGAAGCCGACGAAGCGCGCGCGGACGGTCGCAAGCCCGGCCGGTACGGTGAAGGAATACCGTCCATCGGCGTCAGTGGCCGAACCGCCAATCATGTTGCCGTTCGTTGAAAAGGCCACAATGTTCGCACCCGCCAGTGCCATCCCGTCCTCGGCGTCAACGACGCGGCCGGAAAGGGTACCGTTCTGGGCGGAAGCGCTTTCGGTCATGCACAGACATGCGAGCGCCATAGTCAGGCTGAAGAGCCCTGTTTTGATATAACAACGATTCATGGAGTTGTCTCAAGGGTGAGTGGGCGGTTGAATGCGTGACGGCAATTATACAAAAACAAACAAGAATGTGGGTACCTGTCTGCGCCATTCCCTCAGATTGAGGCCAGGGCGTGTCAACATGCGCTATTCACACACGCCAGCTGGCTCATCCTCGAGCACAATGGCGGCTTCAAGCGGGATGATCGCTACCTCGTCCCGGCAGGCAAACGGAAGCCGGTTGTCGGTGTGCACCAGAACCTCGGCATTGGCTGTCTTCACGGTCCAGGTAACGTCATGCCCCTTGAACTCCCGCCGCAGGATGACGCCGCGAATGGTACCCGGCGCACCGGGAGCGGCGAGCGTCAGGTGCTCGGGCCGCAGCGAGACCCACGTGGGTCCGCTGCATGCACGGTCGAGTGCAATCGGGCCGAAACCCGTCTCGGCCGTGAGTCCGTCGGCATGGGCCAGCACCAGATTGGTGAGTCCCAGGAACTGCGCCACGAACGGTGTCCGCGGGCGGAAATAAATGTCTTCCGGAGTTCCCGTCTGTTGGATGCGCCCGTCCCGCATGACCGCAATCCGGTCGGCGAAGGACAGGGCCTCCTCCTGGTCGTGCGTGACCATGATGGCCGTGATGCCGAACGCAGCGAGCATAGCCTTGACCTCGGCACGCGTGGAATGCCGCAGCTTGGCATCCAGATTGGAGAACGGCTCATCGAGCAGGATGAGCGACGGGCGAGGCGCCATGGACCGCGCAATGGCAACCCGTTGCTGCTGACCACCCGACAGCTCATGTGGGTACCGATGTCCGAGTCCTTCAAGGCCAACGGTTGCCAGAAGGAGGGCTGCTTCCTTTTTGCGGTCAATGCGTCCCTTGAGGCCGAATCCGATGTTTTGGGCCGCCGTCAGGTGCGGAAAGAGCGCGTAATCCTGGAAAACAATGCCAATTCCCCTCTTTTCGGGGGGCACGGGCTCCGTATGGGGCCCGTTCAACAGGCGCCCACCATACCGGATGACGCCCGATTCCGGTGGGTCGAAGCCTGCCAGAACGCGTAAAAATGACGTTTTACCGCATCCGGACGGTCCCAGCAGCGCAAACATTTCGCCAGGCTGGACCTGGAACGTGATATCGCGGACCACGGGCGGCAGCGCGGCGGCATGGCGCCGCGTAATACCGGTAACGTCGAGAATGGGGGAGTGGCTCTTCATGCAGACGGGTCCGATTTCCGATCCGATTTCCGGTGAAGCAGCAGCCCCACGAACAGCGAGGATACGGCCACGATCAGGAGGGCGTGCGGAGCGGCCATGGCGTACTGTGCCTCATTGGTCATGCTCCACACATTCACCGCGAGCGACCGGAAACCGATCGGGGAAAGCAGATACGTCAGGGGAAGTTCCTTCATCACCGAGAGGAAGATGAAGGCCGTGGCGGTCACCAGGCCCGGGCGGATGCTTGGAAGCACGCTGGCCACGAAGGCGGCCCACCGGGACCTGCCCAGGGTTCGTGCCGACTCTTCGACCGACGGGTTCACCTGGTAGAATGCGGTTCGGAGCGGTCCGAGGGCTTCGGCAAGGAAGTGCACCGCGTACACAAACACGAGTAATGCCAAGGTCTGGTAAAGGCCTGGTGCCAGCGCCAGCGTCATGAAAATCACTGCGAGTGCGAGCGCCAGGGGGGGGATGGCATACCCCATCCAGGCCATTCGTTCCATCCATTGTACGGGCTGGATTTTCAGACGGGCACTCGCGTAGGCAATAGGCAGTGCCAGGGCTACCGTCAGCACAGCCGCTGGCGCCGCGGCGGAGACGGACCCCATGAGGGCTTCGAGTATGTTCACTCCGGGCGATGAGAACCCACGCAGGGCCCAGAAGGAAAGCGTGCCAACCGGTAGTACGACCGACCACAGAACCAGCACGGCGAGGCCCATCAGAACGGGAATGCGCCAAGGCCCGAGTGGCGTTCGGGCCGGCGGATGGGCCGAACCCGGCCCGCGGCGCGCCAGAAAGGTCCCCTTGAGTGTTTTGGCCTCGACCGACAGCAGGGCGGCGGTCATGGCCAGCAGCATGAGTGCCAGCCACGCGGCATAGAGGCGATCGAACGCGCCGGTGTACTGCTGGAAAATGGCGTATGAGAACGTTTCGAAGCGCATCAGGGAGACCACTCCGAAATCTCCCAACACGTGGAGCACAATGAGCAGCCCCCCGGCCAACCAGGCCGGTTTGAGTTGGGGTAACACAACGCGAAGCAATACCTGGATGTGCGTCAGCCCCAGTGCCCGGGCCGACTCTTCAATGGACACGTCCAGACCCAGGAATGCGGCGCGTAAATTCAGGAACAGGTATGGAAACGTATACAGGGTGAGCGCCAGAAGGGCTCCGACGTATCCGCTGGGCCGGGGAATATCCAGGCCGAGGAGCAGTGATAATGCGCCGTATCGACCCGAAACAGCCAGCAGCACATAGGCCATTACGTAGCCGGGTATGGCCAGTGGCAGCACGCCGAGCAGCGTTACAAAACGGCGTCCGGGAACGTCCGATCGCGTCGTGAGCCAGGCCAATGGGAGGGCGATGAGCGTGGCAAAAAACAGCACCCCGGCCGCCAGCGATACCGTGTTCATCAACAGGTCCAGGTTTCGCATGCGGAACACTACACTTCCGAGTGTCGAGACATCGGCACTCGCCGCGCGCAGCACCAGGTAGGCGACGGGCAGGAAGACACCCGTTGCCACGATGGTGGCAGCAATCCAGACGGGCCAGTAGCGAAAAAAGCGGGTTACGGTACCACTCACAGGAGCCCGACTTCGCGGAGCATGGCCAGCGTCGCTTCGAGGTCATCCATGCGTTCGAGGGCTACGTCGGGCCTGAGTTGACCCAATTTGTCGAAGTCAGCGAGGTCATCGCCGGGCGTGGCATCGGGCGTGACCGGGTACTCGAACGTTTCCGTAGCGAAGTAATTCTGGGCCGTGCTCTCCAGAAGGAACGCGATCAGTGCGCGGGCCTGGGGGGTGTTATGGCTTGAGGTCACGTGCCCAATGCCGGCCACATTGATCAGGTTGCCTATGTTTCCGGGTGCGAAGAAGGACTGCTCGACCGGGTAGTCGGGGTTATCGGCCGTGTAGCGGTACAGGTAGTAATGGTTGGGAAGCCCGAGGTCTATCTCACCGTTGGCAATACCCTCCAATATGCTGCGGTTGTTGCCATAGGCCGTTGCACCGCCGTCTTTTACGGCCTGCAGCCAGGCGCGTGTGGCCTCATCGCCCAGTGCCACCCTCATGGCGGTTACGGCCGCCTGGAACGATCCGTTTGTTGGCGCCCAGCCAAGGCGGGAGGCGTACTCCGGGCGGGCCAGGTCTTCAATCCGTTCGGGCAGGTCCCCGGGCGAGAGGCGCTCCGACGACCAGGCAAGCACACGGGCGCGACCACTCGTCGCGACCCAGGCCCCGCCCTTGGCGGTGAAGCCCGGCATGACGCGGGAGGTAATTTCATCCGGCAGCTCCGCGAACAGGCCCGCATTCTGAACGGCACCGAGGGCGCCGGCATCCTGGGCCCAGAAGACGTCGGCGGGTGACTGGTCACCCTCCTCAATGAGCGCAACGGCGAGTTGGGCCGTATCCCCGTAGCGGACATTGACCGGCGTGCCCGTTTCTTCCGTGAACCGGTCCAGGAGAGGCTGAACGAGTGACTGGCTGCGGCCCGAATAGAGCGTGACCGATTCTGGCTCGGTTTCGGCGCAGCCGGTGGCCGTCACGAGAATGACGAGGGCAAAAAGAGGGAGGGAGAGCGCTTTCATGGTGTGTGGATGCGAAGAATGGTTGCGTGGCAGTGTGCAGCGTGCAGTGTGCAGCGCAGGGATTTATGTGCAGCGCTGGAATCTATTTAGACTGAATCTAAATATTGTCACGCCCCCATGCCTATTTCCGGCCGTTTCTTCCTTGAAATTCCAACTTCACCGTCAGGATGGGTTCGGCCACCGGCTCGCTACGGCCGGGGCATGCGCAGCGCGCGTCCGGCGCGGGCGCCGGTCAGCGATCCGCCGAGGAGCGCTGCACGCCCGTTCACAAACACATGATGCACCCCCTCGGCGTACGCGTGCGGTGCGCCGAACGCAGACATGTCGCGAATGGTATCGGGGTCGAAAACCACCAGATCAGCCTTGTAGCCCACCGCAAGCACGCCCCGGTCCTGGAGGCCAAGTCGTTCGGCCGGCAGACGCGTCATTTTATCTATGGCGGTCGGCAGGTCGAGCACTCCTTCCTCGCGGACGTAACGGCCCAGGACGCGCGCGAACGCGCCGTAATTGCGCGGGTGCGGAACGCCCTCGCCAAAGGCCGGAATGCCGCCGTCCGACGAAATGCTGGTCCACTCGTGTTGCATGATCCGCGCCACGTCGCCTGGCGACATGGAGTGAAAGACGCCAGAGCATCCGCCCGCTGCCACGAGTTCCATGGCCACGTCTGCGGCGCCTTCGACCGTGACAGGCTCGCCGCGTGAGGCCAGGATATCGGCCAGGCTCATGCCGTTGAGCGACGGGTCATGATGGCAGACAGCCGCAACAATAGTCGCTGGGTCGGCGCCCCGCTCGACGGTAATGTGCTGCGTAACGTCTGCCCGGATGCGGGCCCGCGTCTGCGGGTCACGGAGCCTGGCACGCAGCGCGGCGCTTCCCCCGTCCTTCGACCAGTCCGGAAACAGGATGGTCATGCCTGTGCTCGATGCCGTGTACGGATACACGTCGCTCGACACGTCGAGGCCTTCGCTGCGCGCCGCATCGATCAGTGCGAGCGACTGGCTACTGCGTCCCCAACGTCCTTTCCCGATCACTTTATGGTGCGTGACCTGCGCCCGGATGCCAGCGGCTTTTGCCACATCAATGACCTCCTGGACGCTCTCCAGAAGATGCCCACCCTCGTCCCGGATATGGCTGATGTACAGCCCTTTGGCGGCCGCCGCGGGCGCGGCCATGGCTGCGATTTCGCTGGTCTCGGCGAACGCGCCGGGGGTGTATTCCAGTCCGGACGAGAGGCCAAACGCGCCCTCGTCCATGGCGCGCTGCACCAGGGCAATCATCTCGTCGAGTTCATCGGCGCTCGGATCGCGGTCCGTTTCGCCCATTACGGCCGCCCGGATGGACCCGTGACCAATAAACTGTCCGATGTTGATGGCGCCGGGTTCGTTGTCGAGATGCGTGAGCAGAGCGCCGATCTCGAGCGCGGACGATCCATCCTGCCCGCCCATGGCGGTCGTGACGCCCTGCCGCAGGTAATTCTCGGCCATGGGGCGCCTCACAATGGCACTTCCGCCAATGGAAGAGCCCGTTGCGTGGCTGTGGATATCAATGAATCCCGGAGCGAGCGCAAGCCCGCCGGCATGGATCCGCTTCGATGCCCAGGTGGCCGACAGATCACCGATGGCAGCGATGGTATCAGCGCGCAGGCCGACGTCGGCGATCGTGCCCGGGGCCAGTCCCGGCGCGCCGTAGAGGGCGGCTCCCTCTATGATTACGGTGAGATCCGAGTCGCGGCGCACGCCACGGCGGAGGGCGCGGCCCGGCAGGCTACCCGTATGCTGGCCGCCGCGGACAACGGGCACACCGTTGACCAGAACGTGCTCGACGCCCGAGGCCAGCTGGTGGGGCTCTTCGAATGTGGCATGGTCCTGGATACGGTCCGGGTCGAAGACCACGACATCGGCCAGGAAGCCGGGCTCCAGGCGGCCCCGCCCCTCGAGGTGCAGGCGCTCGGCGGGTAGCGAGGTGAGCCTCCGGATGGCTTCCTCCAGCGAAATGACTCCCTTCTCGCGGACATAGTGGCCGAGGAGGCGCGCTGCGTTTCCGTACGCCCTCGGATGCTGGCTCTGTTCCAGCACACGGCCCTCGGGGGCCATGGATCCGGCGTCCGACCCGAACGCCATCCATGGAAGGGCAATCTGGCGCCGCACATTTTCTTCCGACATCAGGAAGTACACCACTTCGACCCGGCTGGAGTCGCGGATGACGAGGTCCACTATGGTTTCTTCCGGCCGCTGGCCGCGCTCGGCTGCAATGTCGGCGAGGCGCCGGCCAATCAGGTGTCGTAGGGAATCCTGCCTCAGGCCCACGATCATGGTGCCCTCGGCTCCGGCGGCCATGTATAGATTCTCCCAGGCGTCAGTAGGTGTATTTATTTCCACCTCCACCCGGCGCCTTGAATCCGGGTCCATGAGGCGCTCGCGCCACGCGGTAAACCCACCTTCCTGGATCCAGGGCGGCATGGCCGCATCGAGCCCGGTCGATCCGGCTGTATAGGTGTACATATTTGCACCTACCTCCTGATCTGCTGCCCGCGCCCGCTCGACGCGCGCAATCACGCTGTCCAGCTTGTGCCAGTTTTCGGCCCCAGCGGCCTTGAGGTGGAATATTTCCGTTCGGACATCCGCCTCGTGGCCAATCGTCATGAGTTCGTCGAGGGCCTCCAGCAGGCGGTTTCCCTCGGAGCGCATGTGGGATATATACAACCCGTCATACTCGGCCACGACCTCGCTGAGCGCAATCAGTTCGTCGGTCTCAGCATAGAAGGCCGGTGCATAGATCAGCGACGTTCCGAGCCCGAGCGCGCCGTCGTCCATGGCGCGCCGCACCAGGCCCCGCATGCGCGCGAGTTCTTCGGCCGAGGGCGGCCGGTCTTCATGCCCCAGCTCGTGCACGCGCACCGTCGTGGCACCCACGAAACTGGCTACGTTCGCAGAAGTACCCTTCGCTTCGAGCCCTTCCAGGAATTCGCGGAGCGTGGTCCATGTGAACGTGTCATCCGGGCTGAACTGCTCCACCTTCATGGCCGCGTTCAAGGGCCCCTCACTCGTACCCTCGCCGAATACCTCGACCGTGACTCCCTGCATGATATCGCTCATGGACCGGCCGTCCCGGACCAGACGCCCGGCTGCCCACGACAGCATGTTGATGAACCCGGGTGCGACGGCCTTCCCCGTGGCATTGATTTCGAGTCGCGCCGTGGCACCAGGCAGCATGGCCACCGCCGTGATGGAGTCCTCATCTATCGCCACATCGGCTATGTAGGGTTCCATTCCGGAACCATCATAGACCGTACCGCCCCGTATTATAATGTCATGGTCGGGCGATGCACAGGCCGAGAGCCCCACCACCGCCACGAAAAAAAGAAACGCGCTACGCATGTCGGTGTACCATGGCTGCGTGCGACTGGTCGACACACATCATCAGGATTTCGCTGATGTTCACATGAGGAGGCCGCGTGGCAGCCCAGAGCATGGCATCGGCCACGTCCTCGGCCCGGAGTGGTGTCATGTTGGCGTACACTTTGCTGGCCTGTTCTTCGTCTCCTTCAAACCGGACCAGGGAAAACTCGGTTTCGACCAGGCCCGGACTCACAGCCGTTACGCGTACCGCCGTGCCGTGTACATCCATCTTGAGCCCTTCGTTGAGCGCCCGGACCGCGTGCTTTGTGGCGCAGTAGACCGTCCCGCCCGGATAGACCCAGTGTCCGGCTGTGGAGCCGACGTTGATCACGTGGCCCCGGTTACGCTCCAGCATGCCGGGAAGGACGGCGCCGGTCACATGGAGGAGTCCTTTTACATTGGTGTCGAGCATGCCGTCGAGGTGTTCCGGCGTCGTGGCATACCCCGGTGAGAGACCGAGGGCTTTTCCGGCGTTGTTGATCAGCACGTCGATGTCACGCCACGCGTCGGGAAGGGCCGCGAAAACGTGGGTTACGGCGTCCCGGTCCGTAACGTCTACATCGCGTACGAGGATATCGGCCCCGGTGGCGTGGGCTACGTCCCGCGCCGCCTGTTCCAGCTTTTCTTTGCGCCGCGCCATCATGATGACGCGGGCACCCTCGCGGGCAAACGATTCGGCCGCGGCGCGGCCTATACCTGCCGATGCACCGGTCACGCACACAATGGAATCATTCCGGGTGTTCATGAAGTTCGCGTATACTGGTTAGGATTTACTTTCTATTTCTACTGGTTTCCGTGTCTCCTTCAACATACTTCATTTCGGGCATGCGTTCATTATCTGGTTCTGTGGCTACGGCGGTGCGCCTTTTTATTACCAGTTCGATTTTTCTGCTGGCGGGTGACGTAGTGGCGCAGCAGGAAGAGGGCAGCCCGCGAACCGAATGCGTGGCGGGTCAGGCGGGTGGCTATGCCTGTGACGGCGTGGACCTGCTTGCTCACCTCGCGCCAGCGGACATGGGCGCCGTTTCGGCAAATGGCCAGTCCGTCCTGAACGATATCTGGGGCTGGACAGACGCAGAGACCGACATGGAGGTCGCGATTGTGGGTCGTTCAGACGGCACCTCATTTGTCGACGTGACCAATCCGTCGAACCCGCGCTACCTCGGAAATCTGCCGCTGCGCGCTGGCACGTTCCCCAGTTCCTGGCGGGACATCAAGGTCTACAGGGACCATGCCTTCATCACGGCCGACAACGCGGACGGCTCCGGCGTGCAGATCTTTGACCTGGGCCAGCTCAGGGGGCTTCCGCCCGGGAACCGCACATTTTCAGAAACGGCCGTGTATGACGGCATAAGCCGCGCGCACAATGTGGTGATCAATGAGGACACAGGTTTTCTGTATGTGGTGGGATCGGGAGGTGGGACCTCGTGCGGCGGCGGCCTGCACATGGTGGACATCTCAATACCTGCGAGCCCGGAATTCATAGGCTGTTTCGCAGATCCCGGCACAGGCCGCGCCGGGACAGGTTATGTGCACGATGCCCAGTGTGTCATGTACGTAGGGCCGGACAGCGATCACGCAGGCCGCGAGATCTGCTTCGGTCTCAATGAGACGCATGTATCCATCGTGGACGTTACGGACAAGTCAGCTGCCATTCCCCTGGCACGGGCGTCCTATCCGAACGTGGCGTATGTCCATCAGGGATGGCTCTCGGAAGACCAGCAGTATTTCTTCCAGGGCGACGAACTCGATGAGCAGCAGGGTATAACAACCAGCCGGCGGACGCTCGTATGGGACGTTTCAGACCTCGATGACCCCGTGTTGGTGACCGAATATTTCGCGCCAGGGACGTCCATTGACCACAATATGTATGTGGTGGGCAACCGCCTGTACCAATCCAATTACGTGGATGGCATGCAGGTCATTGATATATCCGAGCCAGAACATCCGCAGCAGATCGGATTTTTCGATACGCAGACAGAGCCCGGGACATGGTCGGGATCCTGGAGCAACTACCCCTTCTTCAGGAGTGGCGCCATTGCTGTTTCAAGCAGCCATGACGGCCTGTTCATGGTCCAGGAAAGCGACCGGGCGCTGGTTACGGATGTGGCCAAGGCTCCAGAACTGCCGCAGGTGGTCAGGCTCGTCAGCACCTATCCGAATCCGTTTCAAAATGCTGTGACCGTGCAGGTGGACGCAGATCGGCCCATGCACGTCCGGCTGTTCCTGACCGATATGGCTGGCCGCGAGGTACTGGACATTCATAGCGGAGAACTGCGGTCAGGTACGCAGCGCTTCCGCATCCCGGCCACGTCGCTTTCCGGCGGAGCCTACCTCGTTCGCCTAAAAGGGGACGGCGTGTCCGCCACGCATACCATTATTCTGTTGAAATAAAATGACAAAATGACGCTGTTTCGAGCCGTGCTCCTGCGCCGAATGCGGCGGCAGCTTTCTGCGACGCTGCTGCTGGTTGCCCTTGTGTCCGGGCTGGCCGCGGCGCAGACCGGCGCGCAGACCGGCGTGCAGACCGGCGTGCAGGACGGGAAAGTGGTGGGTGCCGAGGTGGCCGGCAGCGCCGCGGCCGCGCGGCCGGTGGCCATGGTCGCAGGTGGTCATCTGGCGAAGGGCGGCGCATCGACCCCATGCGAGAACGGTAAAGCGGGCGTGTTTACGTGCCGGAATGTGGATCTGCGTGCGCATTTGACGCGTGGCGAGCTCGGGGTTGAAGACAGTTGGCGCCTGAATGACGTGTGGGGATGGGAGCATGCGGCGTCGGGCCGCGCGTTCGCGCTCGTGGGATCGGCCGGGAATGTGGTATTCGTTGAGGTGACCCATCCGGATGCGCCGGTCGTTGTGGGTGAGCTCCAGCGCCCGGCGCAGACGATGCCGACTACCTGGCGCGACATCAAGGTGATTGGCGACGTGGCCTTCGTGGTGGCCGACGGCGAGGGGTCGGTTGCGCATGGTATGCAGATATTCGATTTGACGCAGCTGCTGGCGGTGGCGGAGGGCGAACGGCGGTCTTTCACCGAGACGGCCCGGTATGTTGGTTTCGGAGCGGCGCATAATGTGGTCGTGCATCCCGAAAAAGATCTGGTCATTGCCGTGGGCGTGAGCCGCAGCGGGGAAACATGCGGAGGTGGGCTGCACATGATCGACGTGTCCAGGCCAACGGAGCCCGTGTTCCTCGGCTGCTTCAACGACAACTCTTCCCGCCGCGGCTACTCGCACGATGCGCAGTGTGTCCGCTACGCCGGGCCCGACCAGGTCTGGACGGGGCGAGACATCTGCGTGGGCTATAATGAGGATGCCATTGTGATTTCGGACATTACCGACCCCCGGAACCCGCGTATGGTGAGCGCGGCCACGTATCCGCTGTCGGGGTACGTACACCAGGGATGGTTCACAGAGGATCACCGCTACCTGGTACAGGATGACGAGCTTGACGAGTCGGCCTTCCAGCACGGCACCGTTACGAGGATATGGGACGTGACCGACCTGGACGATCCCGTCCTCGCCGCCAGGTTCGAGAGTCCGCTGGCCAGCATTGACCACAACCTGTATGTACGGGGATCGCTCGTCTTCCAGGCCAACTACACGTCCGGGTTGCGCATTCTGGACATTTCGAATCCGGAAAATCCGGTCCTGTCGGGCTTTTTCGATACCTTCCCGCAGGATAACGCCACCAATTTCAACGGAGCCTGGTCTGCCTGGCCGTTTCTTTCAAGCGGTCTTGTTCTCGTTTCCGATCGGGACACCGGGCTGTTCGTCCTGGAGCCCACAGAAGGGGGCCTGACTACGATCACGAACATTACGTTCGAATCCCAGGCGTCGGGGCACGTGGTGACCCGCTGGAAGGTGGCAAGTGTCAGGGGATCGGCCGACGTAGCCGTGCAACGCCTGCTTCCCGACGGTTCGTTCGTGACAGAGGCGACGTTCACGGCCGTCCCGGGCCAGGCCGAAGCCTTTACTCTTCCGGATCTCGAACCGGGCCGGCATGTATTGCGGCTCGTCGTCGTTGAGCCGGACGGGACCGAGCTCGAGGTTGCCAGCGAAGAGGTCTTCATCCTGCCCGAAAAAATTGTGCTCCAGGGCCCGTTTCCGAATCCCGCACGCACGACGAGCACCATTCGCGTGGTGGCCGAGGAGGACGCACGCGTGCGTATTCGCCTCTACAACTCCGCGGGTCAGGAGGTCCTGTTTCTGATGGATGCGGTCGTGCGCGCGTTCACCGAACGAACGGTAACCATCGATACGACGTCGCTTTCCGGCGGGACCTATTTCATCCGTGTCGAGGGTGGTGGCGTGGAAACCACGCAGGAATTGACCGTCGTGCGGTAGAGGCCCCGGCTACGTCTTCAGCGGCCTCTTGATTTCCCAGAGCGTCATGCCGCCTGCAATGGCCAGGCCTGTGAGGCCCCACAGGAGGACGGGCCACACGTCGTCGCTCCAGGCGGGTACGAGTAGAGAGCGGTCTTCGGCGAGCCAGGGCCAGAGTGAGCGGAGCGATCCGGCCATAAGACCCACAAGCAGGCTCATGGTGGCGTCGTGGTATCGGGCCAGCAGCCACTTCAGCAGCAGAGCAAACGAACCGAGCCCCAACCCGGCCCCCAGGGCAAAAGCAGCAATGACGGGCAGATTTCCCGCATCGATCGCTTCAAACAGGGGCTTGTACATGCCCAGGACGAGTAGCAGGAAGGCGCCTGAGACGCCGGGCAGGATCATGGCGCAGATCGCCACGGATCCCGCGAGGAAGTAGGCAGGAAGCGACGGGTTTTCCAGCTCCAGAGGCTGCAGGCCGACCAGAAACCAGGCCAGGGCGGCTCCCGCAACGACCCATAACAGGAGCCGGGCGCGGCGATCCGAAACGCCGAGGAGCGGAATGGGAAGGGATCCGAGGATGAGGCCAAAGAAAAGGCTTCGGCTGAGCGCCGGCCACGTGTCAAGCGCTTCTGGAATGAGGCGCGCACCGGCTATGGGCGCGATTATTACGCCCAGGCCAATGGCCAGAACAAACCCCCACGGAACGGTAGCGAGCCGTGTGCGGAAGGCCGCAACGTCCAGTCGGACCAGATCCAATCCTGCGCGGAACAGGTCACCAAGCACGCCGATCAGTTCGTCATAGATGCCGAAAAGAAGGGCCATCGTTCCACCACTGACGCCGGGAATGACGTTGGCGGCGCCAATGGCGATGCCCTTCAGGACGTGCCCCGCCCATCTCCACATCACGGCGCCAGCTTACTGCTCAAATCCGAGCAGGAGTCGGATGTTCGTGTCCCGGAACAGCTCCGGGCACGCGTGCGGGAATTCATCCCGCTGATCGGGGTCAAGCCGGAAGGCCATCTTGAGCGATCGGATACTTTCCTCCGACTGCCCGAGCGCGAACAGGGCCCGTGCCTGGGAGAAATACGTCTCCGCGTTGTCGGGCTTGAGGTCCAGTGCCTTGCGGTAGGCCTTGAGCGCGTCTTCGACCTGTCCGGCTTCGAACAGCGTCTCGGCGAAGTCCATCCAGGCATCTCCGTTGTCGGGCGTCATGCCGACTACCGTGCGGTACGCATTGACCGCTTCGGGGAGCCGGCCCAGGTTGTAGGCGCAGTCGGCCTTGGCATACCAGAAGTCCGCCGTATCTGGATTCAGGATCACGGCCCGGTTGAAAAACGTCAGCGCTTCTTCGAACCGCTCCATTCCGTCATAGCAGCATCCCATTCCATACCAGGCTTCGGCATAGGTATCGTCGGCCTCAATGGCCATCTCGAAGTAATGGATGGCGCTCTCGGGCAGGCCGAGCTCGTCGAATGCCAGGGCAATGTTATAGCAGGCCGCGGCATCCCTTCCTTCAATTTCCAGCACCCGCTTGTAGGCGCTGATGGCGCCCTGGAGGTCATTCAGGTTCGCGAGTGCATTGCCCTTGTTGTAATGGGCCGATGCAAACGCCTCGTTGATGACGAGGGCCATGTCGTAGGAATCTACCGCTTCCGTGAACCGACCGGCTTTGTTGAGCACAATGCCCCGGTTATACCAGGCGTCGTGCGAGTAGGGGTCCAGGTCCAGATGGCGATCATAACTGGCAATACTTTCGTCCAGCTGTTCCCGCCGGTCGAAGCAGTAGCCGAGTTCGTACCAGACCTCGGGGTGTTCCGGATTGGTCTCGGTGCACCGCTCGAAGAGTGCAATGGCGTCCTCTATACGGTCGACGCGCTCGGCCGTGACGCCAAAATTAAAGAGTGTCTCGTCGTTCGTCGGGTCCAGGTCGAGCGCCTGTTCGAAGGAAACCTCGGCTTCCCTGGTCCGGTCCAGGGCATCGAGCGTGATACCGCGGTTGACCAGCGTTTCCACGTCGGCCGGATTGAGCCCGAGCGCCTCGTCGTAGGCCGCCAGCGCGTCTTCGTGATTCCCCATGTTGTTGAGCACAATGCCCCGCCGCATCCAGGCGTCGGAGGAATAGGGCTGCAGGCCGAGAATATGGTCCAGAACAGCCAGCGCTTCCTCGAAGCGATTCTGCTCAAAGTACCAGGCGGCTATTTCCTCCAGCGTATCCGAGTCGAACCACGTGGACACGTCTGCCTCTTCATAGCGCGAGGCCAATTCAGCGAGCCGGGTCTGGTCGGGTTGATCTTCGAAATCATCGAATCCGAAGTGGAACATGGGCGTGTGCAGGTATCCTGGCAAATACAAGCCTTGCGAAAGCGCGAGTGGGCGAAAGGTTCGCCAAGAGCGCAACTGCCATCGATGATAGCAGTACGCCTTTCCAAAAGCAAGACACGTATATATGTACGTCTGAAACAACAAATATTGCGACACGGACCGCTGAGGGCGGGAACCATGATTTTCAGCTTCGAAGGCATTGATGGGTGCGGCAAAACAACGCAGGCTGCCCGGCTTGCAGCGCGGCTCGAGGACGCTGGATACAACGTAGTGAGAGTCCGGGAGCCCGGGGGGACGGATCTGGGCGAAGCGGTTCGTGAGTTGCTGCTCGATACCACACGGGATATCCACGACATGGCCGAAATGCTGCTCTTCTCGGCGGCGCGTGCACAGCTCGTGACCGAACGCATTGTGCCACACGTGCGCTCGGGCGGTGTCGTGATCTGTGACCGCTTCTTTGATTCGACCGTGGCCTATCAGGGAGGGGGGCGACGCGTGGCCGACGTAGCCTGGCTGTACGATTTTCAGCGCCGCGTCACTGCCGGCGTCGAGCCCGACCGCACGTATCTGGTGCGCGTGCCCGTCGATGTGGCGGCGGGGCGGCGCACCGGGGGCGCCCCCCCCCCCCGCCCCCCGCCG
>JAJCYR010000024.1 GCA_029262775.1 Bacteroidota bacterium | reverse complement strand
GTGAGGTATGTTTGCAAATCGCCCATAATCATCGAGACCTTGGGAAATCCTCCAAATCGTCCCAAATACGCACCCGGATCCCGTTGAATATCCCGCTCCAATGGCTCATGCGCGTCGCTCGATGGTGTCAGAGATGGGTTTGTGGATGGAAACTATTTAACCAACTTCGTAGCCCAATTGCAATTTTCCGCCCTGATGGAGTTTCGCAAGGAGTGCCATTCTCCTCCAACAGAACATAGAATTGTGGATGATCAATTTCCTCGACGACTCGCAACGCAGTTGCTGCACGGTTTTTACTGGCCAGATTTGATTCTCGTCTGGGTGAAGTGGTCACTGCCTCGACAATTAGCTCGGAACCATCATCCAATCTTGCCAAAAAGTCCGGCCTTTTCTGCGTGTGCTCACCTAAATCAGGATGTATGCTTAGCAAATACCCAAGCCGCAACAGATACTCATGTAGATACAATTCCCAAAAGGCCGACTGGAAATTAGTGTCATCAGCGCTGAAGTCTGATTTCAACTTGGCTTGGTACTCTTCCGGATATTTTTTAAACCACGCTTCAAGAAGATTCCGCACGACATGACACGCAGGTCGTGCACAACGCGAATGGTATTCATAATAGGACATTCCATGTGGCATCTTTGTCAAGTTTCGCTCCGCCTTCAAGAAAAGCATGCCGGGATAACCATTTTTTTTATTGACACTGTCATCGAGAGACCCTCACTCCCTCGCCACAACCGTGTCGAACAGCCCGTAATAACTCAGTCCCTCGTGGCTTTCGATGCCGGTGTACCGCAGCGAGGCGTCCTCGTAACGGCGGAAGGCAAAGACGGCTGCATTCATCTGCTCGGTGTTGAACACGCGTAACCGCTTGAGCAGGTCAAAATCCTTCACGGTCAGTCCTGTCACCGTCAGGAACAGGTCGGGCTCGAGCTTGGTGATCACATCCTGGAGCGTGTTCTCCCGAAAATCCGTCAGGTACATGAACGCCGGAATACGCGTCGCGAACTTGATGAGCTTCTCCTGAATCTGCTTCCGCTTGCTCTTGTACTCTTTTTCTTCGTCGGTGAGCTCCTTCTTTTCCTTCGACGTAAGATCCTGCTCCTTCGCCTTGCCCTTGAGCTCTTTGATCCTTTCACTCTTGTTGATGATGGTCTCGAGGATGTTGTCTCCAAGCGCCCGCCAGCCCTCTATGCGCTCCACAGCCGCCAATGCTTCCGCGTTGTTCATGATGCGGCGCAATGTATCGTTGTCGACGTTTACGAGCAGGGGGCTCTCCCACTTGCGGGCCAGAAGCGTTGCCGATGTGCCCGCCATTGCAATATCAAGGATGCCGCCGGCATCGATCTGCGTCATGTTCGCGCCGTCGTAGGCCAGTACCGGCAGAAATGATATGAGATCGCGAACGGCATGCTCCGGGTTCGGCTCGCCCGGCGACAGGCCAATGCCATATTCCGACAACTGGCGCAGCGCACGCGTCGGCGCAAAATCGAACACGAAGCAGACGGGCTTCAGAATTTCCTCTTCGTTCGGATCGTCTCCATTCGGATTCCTGATAGACCAGGGCGACTGTACGCGGAACGCCGCCTGGAAGTAGGTCTCGGGTGAATTCAGGTTACGCAGCATGAGGATGGATGACCACTGCGGCACGGTCACGCCGGTCGTGAGCTTCCCACAGGAAAGCGTGATGGTCTTTGTATCGAATCCACTCCCAATGGCCTGGCGCACGGGCGGAAGTGCATCAAGGCCGATCCCAGCGGACGCACCAGCGGCAACAACCACCGTGTAATCCCTCCAAAACGTGTTGTGTCCCTCCCTCAACAGGTTCGCCATGGCATGGCAAGCAGCCACATTAGGCATGAACCAGAAGGAATGCTGCAGATACGGCAATAGCCGAACGTCAGAGTACGGAAACGGCGGCCGCGTTCCGGTCTTGAGGTGTTCTATCGCCGTCTGTTCGTAGCTGCCACGAATGACATCGAGCCATTTCTGGACATCGCCAGCGTGGCGGAACCGAGCGGTCACACCGCGGCCCGATGCCTCGAAGAAGGAGTTGAGGTCGAACTCGTCAAACTCACCTGCACTCGCCACCGCAAGTAGTTCGTCGGGCATTTGATACGTCAACAGGCGGAGCTGGGGGAGTGCGCCATAAGGGTTCCGTTCTGTTGGATGCGCAGCAGCGAAGGCTTCCTTGGCGCGTTGCTCGTCGGTGTAGGTCCAGTTGAAAATCTGCTCTTCAATGAATTCGCCGGTCGAAAGCGCCCGGAACGGCGTGCCCGAAAGATAGAGATACGCCCGCGTCGTGATGGGCAAAAAGTCGGATTCGGGCTCAGCAAACTCGCTGAACTCCTTTTCAAAGTCCTCGATGGTTGCCGTTTTCTTCCTTCGGCCTGACAGATTCGTCCCGAACTCTTCCTGGAGCTCGGCACTTGCATCCTCCTCTCCCTCAAACAGCTCCTTCGCCGTGTCTCGCCACGCTCCAAAATGGTATTCATCAAACACGACGAGGTCCCAGTTGAGCGTGTGCAGCCACTCGTTCCGGGGCTTGATATTCCCGTGCGGATCCGTCCCGAGTAGATCCTGGAACGATCCGAAATAGACGAGCGGTCGCGCAGGATCTGCCGTTGTGGGGTCACCGGCCGTCGTGCGCGAATGGTACTGCCAGCCATCGAAGTCCACGTGGTTTTCGAGATCGCTCTGCCATGCATCGGCTACTGCCGGCTTGAACGTAACCACGAGAATGCGCTTGGCCGTCAATGCTTTTGCAAGCTGATACGTAGTGAAGGTCTTGCCGAACCTCATTTTCGCATTCCACAGGAAGCGCGGGGACGCATCCGGGTCCTCGGCCCAGATTGAGCGATAGTAGGAAAGTGTTTTCTCGACCGCGTCGGTCTGCTCGCGGCGCATCGGAAAGGTCTCGTGGTGGGTACCCGAAAACGGCATGCCCGTCCGAAGCTCCGCGAGAACCGTCCGCACGTCGGCCACTGTGCAGCGCATCCACTCGAGCATCGGGTTGTCAAAATCTTTCTGGATGAGAGCGCTGCGAACCTCGTGGTCGGTGATGGTCGATCCGTCTTCGCGTGCAGCAGGCTCGTCAAGCACGATCCGGTAATTCGTGATCGCAGCCGTCTTGAGCTGCTCGGCGACGCGCTGCTTCACGTCGCGCGTCGTTTGCCCCACCTTGAGCAGACCCGCATGTGCGTCATCCTCGATGGTATAGGCGTAGATCCGCGGACTGGCCTCGGGCTTCGGCGCGAGTATGGATTCGATGGTGGGCTTATCCATCGACCTTCTCTGCAGCGTCGTCGAAGAGTGTGTCGTTGTGTTCGGCAACACGCAATTCAATGAACGCAATTTCCTCGTCTGTCAAACCGTAGCGCCGGTAAAGTTTTTTGTCCGTCCATGTCTGGTCCAATGGAAGATCCGGTACGAATGCGTACACTCCACTCGTCGCATGCTGCGTGTGCTTCCGGAGCGATACGAGGAAGCGTACGAAGCGCGTTCGGAGATATTGAGCGTAGCGCTGGGCCTCAGCCTCGGTTTCGAAGTGCCCGGCCACCAGGTAGGTCTCGGTGCATGCAGTCCCGGGACCTGCAATAATCGGCTTGCTGAGAAATTTGGTCTCGACAGCCGCACTTGTACCCTGCACAGCTGTCATGAGGACCTTCCAGCGGTCAATCCAATCGTGGTTCAAGTGGATAGCGGCGCGCTCGACCCAAGCTGTACGCTGATTGGCAAAAAGCCGGACCGTGTCGGCCAGTCCCACCGATGATGTACGTCCCTCGAAGTTTGTCGCGAATCCGAACGGTTTCCGGCTAGAAACGCGCTGATCCAGGGTTGGCTCGCTTCTGGCTCGAACCTTGTCCAGGATAGGTACGGCTTCATTGCGCCGCACCAGGATATCGTAGTCATCAAGGTGGCGGACGACCGGCGGACCCGTCGGCTCTCCATCCCAGACGGTCTGAACAGAACAAGGCCCGTTGTGCTCTCTGTCCCAGAGAAAGTAAGAGACACCACCGCGGATTTTGACACCCGGGAAGGCCTCATACAGCTTTGGGTAATCTACTATCGCTCTCAGGCGCTTGTCCGAAAGCATCCGCTCGCGAAATTCGCCAAGACCCTTGCCACCAGCCATCCACCGGGATGGTGTCACGAAAACAGCGTATCGAGGGTCAAGATCAAAGGCCTTTTCTACGAATAGCTGGTAGATGGGCGCGGCACTCGTTCCGTGCCCGCCGTCACTGAGCTGGTACGGCGGATTGCCAATAATCACGTCAAATTGCATATCGTCTCCAAATAGCTCGGCGATCCGAGCATTGATATCGTCTGTATGGATGAAGGCGTAGGCGTGTGTTTCCTGTTCGTCGCCACGATCCAGGATTTCCCGATTTGTGCCGCAGTATCGGCATCGCCCCTTCTTCGTCCACGCGTGTTCTGTTCGCTCGAACCAAATGTTGCCACTCGGACTCGTAAAATTCTTGGCAATGGAATGCTCCCCATCTGCGTACTTGGAACAATAGACACTTCGGCGCGCGAGCAATGCTGTAATCTGTGTGATGCCGATTCCGAATACCTGTCGAGTCAGTATGTGATCGACGCGCGAGGCCAAATCTGGCATCTGGTCGGCCAGCCCCTCGGTCAAGCGGCGAGTAATCCCTCGAAGAAAAACACCGGACTTCGTTACCGGATCCAGGAAACGCACATCGGGATTTGACCAGAGGTTGGCCCCATTGTGATCGTTCGCCCACGACTCCGCGAGCGTGTCCAGCATCCGGTTCGCAAAGTCAGGCGGGGTGAAAACCTCATCGTTGGACAGGTTGGCAATGCAGGACAGAACGTCAGGGTTGCGACCCCGAAGCTCGAAGGTGGCTTTCAGGCTCATGAAAGCACCTTCTGATGGGAATCGGCCGCTGAGGCAAGATCACCGATGGTCATCGGATCGTACGCTTGAATGGGCGTGAACAACTCGTGCTTACCCACATGGGCGAAGAGCGAGTCTTCAGCGCTGAAAGCAGCCGACTGTGTGAGCACATCGAGTTTGAAATCGCGTCGCTGATACTTGCCCCGGCCCAGGTAGCCCCACTCGGCAAAGGTGATAGGCTTGCCGCCGTGCGTCTGCATCGCGAGCGCATCGCCATGCACCAGATTGACATCGAGGACGTGGCCTGCGGCACGGTAAAGCTCGTCCGATGCGTCCAGTCCGAACGC
>JAJCYR010000023.1 GCA_029262775.1 Bacteroidota bacterium | reverse complement strand
TCTCCGTTTCAAGCTCCTTGATGCGCTTCAGTTCGCTCATAGAGAGACCTCCATATTTCGACTTCCAGTTGTAGAACGTGGGCTGGCTGATTCCAAGCTCCCGGCAGAGATCAGGGACCTTCTCCCCGCGCTCGTTCCGGGCCAAAACGGAAATGATCTTCGTTTCACTGAATTTGCTCTTCTTCATGACTCAAAAGTAAGGATTGCTCGCTACTTCTGAGTGGGCGAAGAACGGGGAAGCGTACACTCATCACGCTACTTCTTTGGAGGCTTGACAGTATCTCCGCACCGCATTTTTACATCAGTCGATATTTCGAAGAGCACAAAGCAGCCTATACAGAGCGCCTCCGGGCCGTATCTGAATCTGGCAATTGGGAGGCGTGGTGCATCTTCTTTTTCGAGGCCGTTACAGAACAGGCGCGACAAAACCTGGCCATTGCAGAGAATACGCGCCAGCTCTACGAGGATATGAAGCAGCAATTTGCAGACCTGCTTTCATCAAAATGGTCTATTCAGGCGCTGGACTTCATGTTTACCAATCCTGTGTTTCAGAACAGTCGATTCACCAGAGGGTCCGGGATCCCCACGCAGACTGCAGCCCGTTTCTCACGCGCGCTACTTGACGCAGGCCTGCTGGGAACGGTGCGGGAATCTGCAGGACGGACGCCAGCCATCTATTCCTTTGAACCACTGCTGGATCTTGTTCGTGATTAGCCTGTCAGGTCTCAGAACTGATACCCCAGCCCGATGGTGACGGTCGTGTCGTCGGCGCTGTGGCCAATGGTCGCCCTCAGCACGCCCGCGTCGTAGATCTCCGCCCAGATTCCGCCGCCTGCCCCTTCGTGCCAGACGCGGGAGCGCTCGCCGTCGGTCCAGACGCGTCCGACATCAAAGAATGCGAGGGGACCTCCCCGGCCAAAGGCGAGATAACGGCTGAACTGGAACGCTTCCCAGCGCACGTCCGTGTTGGCCCAGAACGCGGTGCGCCCGGCGAATCGGGTGGACCGGAAACCCCGCAGGTTGTCCTTGCCGCCGAGCGTGCTTGACGCGTAGAACGGGAAGTCACCGGTATTGTGCTGCAGTCCTGTCCGGAGGACCACGGTCAGTTGGGGGCTGATCGAAGGCGACATCCAGAGCCGTGCGTCGGAAACGAAGCGCCCGTAGGTATCGGTGTTGTTTTCCACGCCCACGTTGAGTTCTGCCGTCGACGTCCAGAGCATGCCCTGTCGCGGGGACACGCCGTTGTCCCTTGTATCCATTTCCATGGAGGTCGAGACGCCGGCAAACCACTGCTCGTCGAAGGTAGCGTCAGAGACGCCTTCCTGCACTTCGGCCAGGAAGCGGTCGTCGTCCCGCTTTACATCGGTCCGCCGCGCCGTGGGCAATACGCTTACGGTGAGGTCCGTCGCAATGTCGCGTTCCAGTCCTGCGGCAACAGAAAACTGGGACAGTCTGGCCTGATAGAATTCCCGGCTGGCCTCCGTATTGCGGGTTTCATTTCCGAGCCCGAAAAAATTGCGGATATTGTTGGGAGAGAGGAGGTTTACGTCACCCCGAACACCCCATCCACGCACTACATTTTTGCGCTGGTAGTTGTAGACCAGATTCCATGCGCCTGTTTTGCCAGCCACGTTGCCCGCGAGCCTGTGCGTCGTCTTCCAGGGAACAGACTCGAAGCCAGAGCGCTGCAGACGGAAGCCGCCCCCGATGAACAGGCCATCGTCCGTATTGCTGCCGAAAAACGCTACCGGTAAGGTCCGGTGAAAGGCGTGCCCGTGGGGGTCGTAGGGGGCCTGGTCTTCCCGGGCTGACTCGGGGACACGGACGTAGGTCTTGGGCCCGACACCTCCTACGACCCGGATGGTGATCGGGGACTTTTCTGCTCCCGTGAACTCGAAGGTGTCGTTTCCATCCTGTCCATAGAGCCGTATTTCGTGCGTTTCGTTGCGGTAGAACGTGCGGTCGTACAGGAGCCGCCGAACCTCACCTTCCCTGCTCGTTTTGAATACCTCGACCCGAACCGAGTCGGACATGTAGCGTGACACCACAAAATGTTCGTGTTTGTGGCTTCCGACGACATCCACGACACTGGCGAGCAAATCGTAATAGGACGCCGCAACGCTGGACAGCTTGTCCCGCCGAGCGACCAGAATGCGGGCCGTCCTCTCGCCGTCGATGGCGGCAATCTCAGGCGGCAGCGCCAGAATGGCTGCGCGTATGGCCTCATCGTCCAGTTCCTGTTCCATGGAATCGGCGAGCGCCATCCAGTCCTGTCGGGTCATGGATGCCGTGAACCGGCGGTCCATGAAGAATCCTTTCGCGTTGAGGCCTCTCAGGTTTCCATAGGAGGGACGAAAGTCCTGCCACAGCCACTCCACAAAGGTCTTGTAGAACCAGGGGAAGAGGCCCCCAATCCGCATGAATGCCACATCCCGGTCCCGTGGGACGACGACCCATATTTTCCCGGTGGAGTCGGCGGGTTCGACGGCGGCAAAGCGGATATTATCGGGCGTTCGGTCGGAGTCTGCAACCAGCATGTCAAGCAGGCGCGCACGTGCCCATGCATGCGCGTCCACGCGGTGGTCGTTGTCTCCATTTACTTTGCGCATGACGGTTTCGTATCCGTCCACATCCTCCACATTTCCGAGATATGGGAGTCCATTCATGTCACCATTGGGCCGGATGACGTACATGCCAATTCGGTCCACGAGGGGGCCCCGAAACGGACCCAGTCGGGGATCGTCCGGAATATATCGGTAGACGGGCGCCGTATGAAAGACACCCACGGCATCGGCCAGCGGAGGCACCATCGCCGCGCCATACGGATGCAGCATGGATACCTGGTCCTGCGCAATGTCACTCACGAACGTGCGTTGCAGGTTTTCGGAGAGCGAGCGGACGGCGTCCTTGTCGACCGTGCGGATCATGTATTCGCGGCCCTGTTCGTTTCGGACGCGAACCGTTGTGGTCTGCGAGCCTCCGCCCATTTTGAGTGCTACATGGCCTGTGAGGTCAAGCACCGGCAATTCTACGGGCGTAGCCCAGAGCCTTCTGTTGTTTCTTCCCTGCAGCCAGGAGCGGAATCTGGACAGTTCTGCGTACCGCGAGTTGGCGGCGAGGGTGCGTGTTCCCTCATAGAGATGGGGCGTGGGCACGCGGAGGGAATCTGGCAGAGCCTCTGGATTGATATCGAGGTCCGGTTCGCGCAGCATTTTTCGGAAGACCGGATTCAAACCACCCTGCGCCGTGTATGCGCTGATCCGGTTCGACCCGTCGTCGAAATAGTCTACGGTGAAGAGTCCCGGGCCTTTGGCAACGAACGTGGCGTTGCGGCCTCGCACCACGTGATCGGGTTCGGACAGCGATCCGCTGACTACATGGTGCCAAGAGCGCCGGCGATGGGTCTGGGTATGGAGTTGCAGGTTGTGGGCATGCCCGGCGGCGTAGACCGTGCCTGCCGCTTCTTCGCGGGCAAGGAGACCTTCCATCATGTGCCGGTACTCGGAATACGGACGACTCGAGAGGTCCTGCGTGTCGCCCGCGAACCGGCGTTTGAACCACTTCCAGGAACCCACTACCGGGAACGGTATGAGGTGGCGCCGCACGGCCGCATGGCCTCCATGTTTACTCTGGTCGATAAGGGGGTGGTGCGCGGCAATGAGCACGCGCGCATCTTCAAGATCACGAAACGTCCGGTCCAGGTCAAGCGCCCCCTCGCCACGCGTGCGCTGCTCCGCCGTGTATGTCCTGTGCGGATTGATCCACCACTCGGAGTCGATAGCGAGGAGGCGCACATCGCCCCCAAGGTCTATGACTTCGGGGCCGCTCCGCCCGGGTTCTGGAAAAAAGACCCGCTCCAATCCCAGGTGGCCACGAATGAAAGCGGCCTGTCGACGCAGGCCGTCCTCACCAAAATCCCAGTCATGGTTGCCTGCCAGGAACACGATGCGTCCTGGGAAATCCCGTATAGCCTCGAGTTGGGCCAGCAGATGCGCTTCGGCCTTCGCGCGCTCGGGATGGCCGTCCGGCGGCATGCCGCAGCAATAGACATTGTCACCCAGGAAAACAATGGTGCTGTTCACGGGAGCCGCGCGGCTTACCTCGGCGAGCAGATTCATGGCCGCGTCGCCGGCCGCGGCCGAACCTCCGTCGCCGACCAGAATAACACGGGCCGTCAGAGCGGGCGCGTCGCCCCTGTCCCCAAAGCCGTCCTGCACGGACAAGGCTCGGTCCTCGTGCGCAATCCAGGGTCCGGAAGGCGCACATGAGGTCAGCCAGATGAGCAGAATCAGCGGGGAGAGTCGCTGGCAGACAACTGACTGGTTGAAAAATGTGGCGGTGGGCACTTTGGGGCGTGATCGAGATTGCGGGAAGAGGCCAGATGCCCGTTCATTTGGCCATCATACGACCGCAGATGCCATAAAGTGCCAATGCGTAACAGTGCCCCGGATGTCGAGTCCGGTGCTGCACCTCTCGGGTCAGCGGCGACGAGCCTTCAAATCAAACACAATGTCGATCTCGTCGTGCGCTTTCACAAGACCGAACAGCGCCGTCGGAGGTTCCACATCGAAATCCGTCATGCGCAGGTGTTTTTTTCCCCAGCCTCGTACGGTCCCGTCGGCCCGGCGCTCCGTATGCAGCACGACGCTGATGTCGTGCGATACACCAGCCAGCGACAGCGTGCCCACGATCTGGACGGTATCGAGTGAATCGACCCGCTCGAAATACTGCAGGTTGAACGAGATGAGTGGGTGCTCGTCTGCCCGGAGGGCTTCCTGCAGGTCACGATTCATGCGGCGCTTCCCACAGTCCAGGTCGGGCACCTGCACTTCGACGTATGCGCGGCTTTTGGATCCTCCTTTCAATACGCCCGTGCCCGTGACCGATACCGCTGTGCACTCGAACGAGTTTACGGTCGATGTACCATGAATAGCCAATGTGCTGCTGTCCGAGAGGACGTACTGCTGCTGGGCAGCCGCAGGCCCGGCCATGAGCAGGAGGATGACAATCGTGGTGGTACGGAGCATGGTGAGTCGAGCGCGCGATGTAAAAATGTACGTGATGTGAGGAAGTGCTTGTACTACCGAGTACTACCGGAGACCCATGAAAATGGGGGCGCCGCGCGAGCGGCGCCCCCATCTGCACGAGTAAGAGGAGATTCATGGCCCCGGCGGAGCCGGGAGTCAGAAGGCAACCACACCTTCGATGGTGATTCCATCGAAACTACCCTCGTGCAGAATGCTGGTCGTTGGATAATCGTCGAACTGCTGGTCCACGTAGTTGATTTTGAGGAGGATGTTCGGCGTGGCAAACCATCCTGCGGCAACCTGTACGCGGTCCGATGAGAAGTCGCCGAAGCCGGCTTCGCCTTCTACCGTATTCCAGCGGAAGCCGACGTAGGCCGAGCGATCCTTCAGGAAGCGGACAAGACCATCTACCGCATACTGGTCGTAGGTGTACTCAGGGCCGCCCTTGTCGTCGTCGCCCGTGACGGTCTCAAAGAGTCCGTGTACCTCAAAGTTCTTGAACTGCACGAACGGGTTGACCTGGAACGCGTCCTGCTGGGCAAAGCGGGGGTTGATCCGGCCATTGGTGAACGAGTCGCCGGACCCGTTGACGAGCACGTCATAGAAGCGCGTACCGGCGCGGTCACCACCGTACAGGTTGTTCGCGAAAACGGATCCACTCGTCGTATAGAAACTGCCCGACAGGCGCACGCGGAGGTCATCCTGCAGTTCGCGGTCAAAGGCCAGCTTACCATAGATGGACGGAGCACGGTCGTCGGGACGGTCCACGCGGCCACGGACCTCGCCGTCTGTGACGCCAATCATGCCGAGGATGCCGTCTTTCTGCACGTAGACCTCGCCGCCGATTTCGGTCGTGAACGAATCCATGATCATGTTGCCCACAAACTCATTGTACATGGCCATGCCGTTGTCGGTGCGGCGGAAGTGGGCATCGCCGTAGTTGATTTCCATGTGACCGATCCGCAGTGTGACAAAGTCCATGATGTTGTCCAGCCGGTCGCTGTTGATCATGGGGAATTTGTCGACCTGCAGGAAGCCGCCCTTGACCCAGCTTTCAGGGTGGTGTTGTGACGAAAGGTAGGTGTTCAGGTTGATCTGGATGCCTTCAGCGAGCTGAACGCCGAGCAGCAGGTTGGCCGTGGCGAGGTTGAAGCCGCCGCCGATGTCGACGAGTTCATTGTCGGGATTTTCGCCTGGGTTTTCGTTGTCATGGTTTACGGACTGGAATTGCTGCGTGAAAGCACCTCCCCAGTAGATTTCGAACCCTTCGTAGGCTACGCCAGGGTCTTTGGTGGTTTCGAATACATTCACGCCGCGCTGATCGTACGGGCGGAAATATTGAAGCGTTTTCTGCTGCGCCTGTGCCACGATGGGCAGGGCGAAGGCGATGGCCAGAATGGTGAGTGTCAGTAGATGGTTGCGTTTCATTGCATTACCTCCTTTCGGAAGGGATTGTGTAGACAAGGTGTTGCGGACAGGCCGCGAGAAGGTCATTGCGCGTTGGGAAGCTGGGTAACCACTTCAAAGTGGACCACCACATCGTCTCCCGTCTTCAGTGTGCCAAGCATGGCCGTTGGAGGGTCGACCCCATACTCGGTCATGCGTACAGGAACACTGCCCGTGAATGTCATCATATTGCCAGCCCGGGTTCCCTCAATGGGGAATTCCACGGTTTTAGTGACACCTGCAAGCGTCAACTGGCCTGTGATTGTAGCCGTGAGGGTGTCTGCAATCGCGTCCGAGATGGCGGCGCTTTCCATTTCAAATGAAATGGTGGGCGTCTTGTCTTTGTCGTTGAGTGCGTTGCCAACCTTTTTATCCATCCTGCCGCTGTCGCAGTCCATGTCATCGACCTTGACCAGGACCGATGCCGCGCTGATTGCGGAGACTTGTTCGCCGACCCGCGCGGTCAGGCTGCCACTGGTCGACGTCATCTTGCATTCCCAATCGTGGATGGTCGACGTGCCGGTGACCCACATTTTCGTGTCGGGTCCGAAATCGAGCGTCACGCTGTCGGATTGCGCCTGGGCGCTGGCCGGCAGGGCGAGCGTGAATGTCATCAAAATGGCCGTGAGTAATGTTTTCATGGTGTGATTCCTTTTCGGTGGTTGCTGATCCAATAATCGGGACACGGCGACGACTTGCATGTCCGGTATTCAGCAATACGAACGGCGGCCGTTCCCCCACGTCGATTGTAGGGGGAATCCGGGGTCTGCGTACGGTCTTCCCATAGGAGTTCCGCAGTGCGCCCAATGAACAAGATGTTGGGGGCCTCGTTACAGACGGCATGCCAAATTCCCTTCCATCCCTTCCCTGGTCCAGCTGGACTGGGACGCGCGCATCTATCCACGAACTGCTCCAGATTATGGGGCACGTTCGCTTTCATCTGTCGCCGCCGCGCAACCACTGGTGGCATATCACGCTCTTCCCGGTCCCGGAGGGGTTCACGACGGGCCCCATCCCGGTGGCGGCCAGTGACGATTCCGGTGGCGAGTCCGGTGGCGATTCCGGTGGCGGTTCCGCCTTCTCGATCACGCTCCATATTCCGGATGGCTGCTTGATCGTGACCGGTTTTCGGGGCGATGCGACGCGTGTGCCAATTGAAACCGGGATGACCCCTGGACACGTCTGGGAGCGCCTGCGCCGGGCCCTGCCCCGCGGTGCGGAAGGCGCGGTCAGCGCGGCGGATCGTGCTGCATTTGAGGCGGGTCCCGACATGACGAGCGACGTCGCCTGGGATGCGTCTCACGCGGACGCCTTCCGGCGCATCATGTTGTGGGTAGCGGGTGTATTTGAGGCGTTCAGCGGCCGCTCTTTTGCCAAGACCAGTCCGGTGCACCTGTTTCCGCACCATATGGATATGGCCCTTACGCGGTTTTCTGGCCGGCGGCTGCCGGAGCTCGCCGAAGGGGAAGGTGCCGGGGTGGAGTACGAGCACGAAATTGTGAATTTTGGGTTCTGGATGGGCGATGACAACGTGCCCCATCCATCGTTTTACGCGTACGCCTGGCCGTCGCCGGATGGCGTGGCCGAGGCGCCCCTGCTGCCCGCTTCTGCCCGGTGGGATGTGTCCGGGCCACGACCAATGGCGCTGCTTTCGTGGGAGGACGTGCGCCAGTCGGGAAATCCCCGGCAGGCCGTACTCGATTTCCTTGACTCCTCGTTCCGCGCGATGGCCACGAGCCCCGGCTGGGACCTGGAGGCACTTGCCGTGCCGCCTGTATCGGCGTGGTAGACCGGCGTAGGGGAATGCTCCTGCCGAGCGGTGCAAGACTTCCTGATTTGCCGGTTCGGGCGGTGATCGGCGATGTGCTGCAGGGCCTTGAATCGGGCCGTGAGGTGGTGCTCGCCGCACCCCCCGGGGCCGGAAAGACGACGCTCGTGCCGCTGGCGCTGCTCGGCGCCCCATGGCGGAGGGACGGGCGTATTATGGTACTGGAACCGCGTCGACTGGCGGCACGCGCCGCGGCCCACCGCATGGCTTGGCTCCTCGGCGAGACGGTCGGAGAGACCGTCGGTTACCGGATCAGGATGGAGCAGCGCGTGGGTCCAAAGACGCGTATTGAGGTCATTACCGAGGGAATTCTTACGCGGATGGTGCAGGCCGATCCAGAGCTTCGCGGCACGGCGTGCGTGATTTTCGATGAGTTCCATGAGCGCAGCCTGCACGCCGATCTGTCGCTCGCTCTCGTACAGGATGCGCGGCAGGCCCTGCGCCCGGATCTGCGCCTCGTACTCATGTCCGCCACGCTGGATGTCGATGATGTGGCCTCGGCGCTACCGTCACCCTCGGTCGTACAGAGCGACGGCCGACAGTTTCCGGTTACGACGCATCATGTGGATGCATCGGTCACGGGGGCGTCGTCCCGGGAAGTGGCTGAAATGGCCGTCAGCGCCGTACGCCGCGCCCTGTCGGAAACAGAAGGGAGCATTCTGGTATTCCTGCCGGGCCAGGCAGAAATACGGTATGCTTTTGAGCTGCTCGGTGGTGATGCCATGCCGGGGGGGGCGTCCTCTCCGGGAAGCCAGGTTACCGTTCATATGCTCTTCGGGAGCCTGCCATTTGACGAGCAGAAACGAGCGTTGGAACCGGCACCTGCGGGCGAGCGCAAAGTGGTGCTGGCTACCGACCTGGCCGAGTCGTCACTGACGGTCGACGGCGTGACGGTCGTGGTGGACACGGGCGTTCGCCGCCTGCCCATCTATAACGTCGAAACGGGGCTCACCCGGCTCGCTACGCGTCCCATATCGCAGGCATCGGCCGCTCAGCGGCGCGGCCGGGCGGGTCGAACCGCCCCCGGTGTGTGCTACCGCCTCTGGTCCCGCCTCGAAGATTCCCACCGGCGGCCGTTCGACCCGCCCGAGATCCTCACGGCCGATCTCACGCCGCTTGTTCTTGACGTCGCCTGCTGGGGGGCGCGGGACGTGGCCACGCTCCGCTGGGTGACTGTGCCCCCGTCCGATGCCGTGGCCACCTCCCGCGCCCTCCTCACACTTCTTGGCGCGCTGGACAGTGACGGAAACGCCACGCCGCTTGGCCGCGCCATGGCCCGGCTCGGCGCGCATCCACGCCTGGCCCGTATGATTCTCGCCGCAGCAAGCGCTGACCACTCCAATACGTCTGGGGCGATTTCCACGGCCTGCGCCATCGCCGCGCTGCTCGAGGAAGGAGACATCCTGCGCCAAGGTCCATCGGTCGGCGCCGACCTCCGGCTGCGCCTGGATACGTTGGGCGTGACCAATACGCCAGCCGGCACGCGCCATGCGCCGGGCTCGCACGGCGCTTCCCGCGGCGCGTCGCACGGCGCCCTGGGCCGCGTCCGCCGACTGCAGAAGGAATTCGAACGTAAGGCCCGCGCCGCTGCGCGGGAGTTGGGCCGCATCGTCCCGCACGCAGGACAATCCACAGAAACAGTCGGCCAACTGATCGCGCTCGCCTGGCCCGACGGCGTTGCGCAGCGCGTGGACGATGCCGACGTGCCCGCCACCACCCGTTCGGCCGACGTTTCGGGGTCCGGTGAGCGCCGATACCGCCTCCGCAGTGGCCGCATTGCACGGCTCCGGGATACGGACCCGCTGGCCACGCACGCTTTTCTGGCCGTCGCCGAAACCGGTGGTCGCGGCACAACGCCGTGGATTTTCCTCGCCGCACCCATTTCGCAGCAGGCCGTCGAAGAACTGTTTGCCGCGGACATTCGGCACGAAACCCGATATGCTTTCAACGCCGACGCCGCGCGCGTCGAGGTTGCCGAGGAGCGCGTGCTCGGCGCGCTCGTCCTGTTGTCAGCGCCCGCGGCAGACGCCGATCCAGACGAAACCGCCCGCGTCCTGACGCGCGCCATAAGCCAGGCAGGGCTGCACGTGCTGCCGTGGGACAAGGACGCGGAGCAGCTTCGCGACCGTATCCAGTTCCTTCGCGCTCGGGACGCCAACAGCGCTCGGGACGCAGATCGCGCCCGGGGTGGGGCGCATACACCCGTCGCAGACTATCCGCCGGACGGAAAAAATACCTGGCCAGCCCGGTTAGCGGAAAATGCCAACGAGTGGCTGCTTCCGCACGTCCGCGGCATGAGGCGCTTTGCCGATCTGCGCAAAATCAACCTGAAGGAGGCGCTTCTGACGGGATTATCGTGGGAGCGCCGGCAGGAGCTCGACCGCCGCGCCCCACCGCGCCTGGACGTACCGAGCGGGTCAAGTATCCGGATCGACTACTCGGATGCCGCCGCGCCTGTACTTGCCGTTCGGCTACAGGAAGTGTTTGGCCTCACCCATACACCAACCGTGGACGATGGGCGTGTTCCGCTCGTCATGCACCTGCTCTCACCTGCGCACCGGCCCGTACAGGTTACAACCGACCTGAAAGGGTTCTGGGAGGGATCGTACAGCGACGTACGAAAGGATATGCGCGGCCGCTACCCGAAACACATCTGGCCTGAAAACCCACTCGAGGCACAACCCACATCCCGGACCACGAAGCGCTCGGCGCGCCGCCGCCCTGATTGAGACCACAGGCGACCGAGAGACCCTCTACTTGTTCAACGCGCTTCCAATCCGGGCTGATGGAAGAGAAACCATCAACCTCCATTCCGCGGCGGCGAAACGCGATCGGCTGCATGGCACTTCTACCCGGACCCGCGCAGGCTCATCTTTCAAGGGCAGGGAAGCCGACCGCGAACCCATCCAGCCGGGCCGTCCACTGTCATTGGCAACGTTACAATACCTCTGGCAACCCTACAGCTGTCGCCACGCGCTGGTGACGAAGCTGCGAAAACGGATGAACTCGTTATCGCCCCGAGTTCGGCGCTCGCTTCTCTGGCCGAAGGAGCCGTGACCAGGTGGCCGAGTAGGGGTGCACGACCGGGGCCACGGCGAGCGGCCGCTCTTCGTTTGCCCACTGGAAAATGGCGCCCCGCAGGTTGTGTACGTTCGTGAAGCCCCGCGCCTGGAGGCGGCGGGCCATGTCCGATGCCCGGTAGCCGACGGCGCAGTAGACCAGGATGGGGCTGTCGCGGCCGAGTGAATCGAGCGGCGAGAGGTCCTCGGTCCCGGGCGCCAGGTGTCGCGCACCGCCCAGATGACTGACGGCAAATTCGTCGGCTTCCCGAACGTCAAAAAGAAGCGGCTGCCCGGTGGCCACCCACGCCGCCGCAGAATCGATAGGCATGTGATGGACATCCGGAAACTCGCGCTCAACAGCACGGACCACCTGCTCGAGCCGCGCATCGGGCGAGCAGGCGGCCACTGAGCCAGCGGCCACCAGGAGCAGGAGAGGCGCAAGCCGGATCAAGTCTCGCAGACCAGGCTGCGACTTAACGTCGCGGTGGATCGACAAATAATTCATCTATGCGACATGGGATATGAATATTGTATGAAGTAGTAGCGATTTGTCGGGGGGGGGGTATCGTCTGCGAATCAATCAGAAAAAAGGTGTAAATCGCCATGGAAAAAATCCCAGCCAAATTAGCATTTTTCCTTGCCTGTCTACTATTGACTATGTTCGCGCCTACGGCGCAGGCGGCGTGTGAAATAGATGAGTATGGGAACGAAGTAAATTGCGCCGAGGGAGGTTCGAGCGGATCGGGCGATGGGTGTCTGCAGGGACAGATTTTGGGGAAACCGTGCGGTTATGACAGAACGATTCCATGCATGACGTATTCTTGCTCGATCTTAGGCATCTTCGGCTGTGGATGGAGTATCGAATGGAAAGCGTATTGTGCGGAGTTGGATGGATATTCGCAAGTATGTGTATACGGAAACACAAGTGTGAACTGTTGATGTCGTCATTCGGTCTGCGGCTCATTTGTCTCGGCATTATGTGTGTCAGCCTCGGCTGCGGGCGGAGTACGGACGACGAGGTGCCAGCAAAGACCGGGAGCACTTCTGCGCAGCCAATGCTACAAAAAGCCGAAGCCCGCCAATTTGTTCGCGTGCCTGTCGATACGGTTCACATTGACGTGGCCGTCGAGCATCTGTTCGTGCGATCGCTTCGCGTTCTGACGGGCGGTAAGCTGCTGATCCACGACGAATCGGGCAGGGTGCTGCTTCGGCTGAGCCAGAATGGGACGGTTGAGCAGGTAATTGGTCGCGGGAGAGGCAGCGGCCCGGGCGAGCATACTATGATTTCGAACTTTGGCCAGCAGGCATCGGGAGATATCTGGACGTTCGATTCAAATCAGAACCGGATGTCGGTATTCGGCGCGGACGGCGCACTACGCAGCACGGTGCCGCTCGATGTAAGCCTCCAGCAGGCCGTATTGTCCGGTAATTCCGTGTATGGATACTCGCTCGTGGAAGGAGGAAAGATTCTCCGACTGGACACGGAGAATGGAGCGTTCCAGGAGATCGTAACCGGATTTGGCGCGTCGGACAGCTCTGACGAGAACGCACCGGGGCTCGTTTGGGCGGGACACATGACCAAGGATCCTGCGGGCTCGGCCTGGTTTCATGTCGCGTCCAATACGGGCGGTCTGTTCGGGTTTGCAGACGGATTACAGTTCGCCGTGTACGGCATTGACGGACAGCAGACACCGATGCTTCGGCGTGATGGTGACAGCTACAGCTTTGATCCCGGCGCGCCACTTCCGGTCCAGATTTTTGTAGTGAACGCATGGCGAGATACGCTGTATGTCCTTGCCGTGCATAATGAAAGTGGGGACATGTTTCTGGACGCGTACTCCACGGCCGATGGGACGTATCTGTATTCCATGCGTGTGCCGACGAGCCGGGGATGTGCGCCGGTTTTCGTGACCGACCAGGATGTGTATTCCCGGTGCCCATCGGGACTGGTCCGGCTTGCGCGACTCGACACGTAGCTGGTGTCACGTGACACCAGGCCAGTGAGCACTTTTCCGGGGCGCCCTACTCCTGCTTTCGCCCCAGCCCATGAAGATTCTGGTGCATGAAGTCGTGCGGAAAGTCTTCGACGCCGTCGAATCCGAGTTCAATGTCGCGGCCGCTCGCGGGGATTTCGGCGGTGCCGAAGAGGTAGTCCCAGAGACTCAGGCTGATGCCGAAATTGATGCCGTGGCGGTGGCGGCCGGCCTCGCCGGGAAGGGTTTTGGCATGGTGCCAGATGTGCATCTGGGGGTTGTTCAGGATGTACTTCAGCGGTCCGAGTGGGACGCGGATGTTCGAGTGGTTGAAGTGGCCAATGGCGAGCGACAGGATGTAGACAATGAAAAAGTCATCGATGCCGAAGCCGATCATGGCCAGCGGTACGTACTGGAGGGCGTTGTAGACCACGTTTTCCATCCAGTGGTACCGCAGATGCGCGGCGAAACCCATTTCGCGGACGCTGTGGTGGACCTTGTGGAACTCCCAAAGCCAGGGCACGCGGTGGAGCAGGCGATGCACATTCCACTGGATGAAATCGCGCACAATGAAGAGCGAGACGAGCTGCGCCCAGAGCGGCCAGGCGGAGACCTCGATGGCGACGAGGTTCGTGATGCCGACCGCAGCGAGCGCATCTCGAAAAAATTCCACGACGACGTTTGACGCCGCGTTGTAGATGACGAGCGAAAACAGGAAAAAGTTGAAGAACATGTAGAACACATCGAGCCAGAAATCCTGGCGAAAGACGCGGTCGCGCTTTTTCCACGGGCGCACGAGTTCGATAAGGAAGAAGAACAGGGAGACCCCAATGAGCCAGTAGAAGTAATTGCCCCAGTGGGGCGTCGTGACCTCGGACCAGAGGTAGCGGGCGTAGCCAGCGTACCCTTCGAGGAAAATATTCCAGTATTCCTGCATGGTTTTTTCCTGCGGGGTTATCGGTCCACTTTGGGCACGAGGTGGGCGCCGGCGACGCGGTAGGCCTGCCGGATGTCATCGTGCGAGAGGCCTTTGTCAATGAGCGCCGCGAGCTCCGTGCGGAGATTCGCCGAGTCGGCCATGTCGCCGAGCGTGACCTGGTCCAGGTGGGCAAGAAGGGCGGCGTGCGCGCTGTCGCGGGCCGCGGCAACGGCCGCGTGAATGTGTTCGCTTGGGGGCGGCGCATCGGCTGCAGCTTCATGCACGTCGAAGGCTGGCTCGAAATCTACCGCCCGGGCCACAGCGCCCAGCGTGACCTCGCGGAGTCCCTTGCTCGGCTGGATGCCGCCTCCTGCTCCTCGGACCGACACGACCAGGCCCGCCGCACGGAGATCGGCCACCAGACGACGCACGACGACCGGATTACTGTCAAATACGCGGGCCAGGGCCTGCGAGGAGAGCGGAGCCCCATCCCGGTCGAGAAGAAGCGCCAGGAGCGTATGGAGAGCAGTGGAGAAGCGGGTATTCAGCATGGGAATAAATGTAACAATAAAAGTTACATTTAAAAAACGGCCAAAATCAGTTTGAAAACAGGCGCGGAGCCTCTGCGTCAATGACTTCGAGGTCCTGGATGGCGAACCAGCTCTCGCCCTCGGATCCGGCCGAGTTGGTGTAGGGCTGTTCCGGATCGCCGGTGTCGATATCCACGACGAGCGCCAGATCCTTTTTCATGCCGGGGGCCACCTCGACCGCACCTGCCACATCGGCCACGCGGCCTGTAATGGTTCCTACCACAACGCCGTCATGGTTGTAGAGATGGATGCGCACGTTTTTTCCAAGCAGATGATACATCGCGGGCGGGCGGAGTATTTATTTTGGCACAGAACAGGACGAACCTGGCGCGGATACGGTCGTACGCGGCTATGCCTGAGCGTGGTTCCAGCCGCCGCACCCCACACCGCATAATCCCTGTCACGTTCATTATTGGTGTCAACAGGCCCTGATGATCCAGAAGTGCTTCCTTTCCAGTGTCCTGTGTCTCCTGTGCTGCGCACAGGTGGCAAACGCACAGGTCAGGATCACGGGCCGCGTCACAGATGCGGCCAATGGCAGTCCACTGCCGTCGGCCTCGATTGCCATCGCGGGTACAGACCGCGGCGTCACAGCCAACCGGGACGGTACGTTCTGGCTCCTGGCGCCCGCCGTTCCGCTCACGCTCGAAGTCCGTTTCATTGGCTACCGGACGCGTCGGATTCCTGTGGAAACGATTCCGACAGGGCCTCTGGATATCACACTGGAGCCCTCGACCATCATACTCGATGAAATCGTCGTCACAGATGAAGGCCCGGCCGACCGCGTTATGCGACAGGTTATTGCCGCCAAGAAGCGATGGCGAAAAGACCTGACGTCGGCCTATGCAGACACGTACACGCGGTTCATGCTGTACGGCCATTCGGAGCTGGTCCAGATGACAGAAACCGTCCGGGCTTCCTGGTGGACGAGCGACACAGGCGCGCGGGAACTCGTGCGGGCCAGGCGTCGCGTGCCAGGCGGTAGCGGCACGTTCCGGTTTGCCGAGCCGCATCCGGTTGTGAACTTCTATGACGACGTGGTACGCCTCATGGGTACGGAGTACGTGGGGCCAACGCACCCCGATGCCCTGGAAGAGTACTTCTTTCTGCTCGGCGGCACGCGGGAGCTCGACGGCAAACGGGTCTATGACATCTACTTTACGCCCCGGAGCGCGACGCGGCCGGGGTTTTCGGGGCACGTGGCCGTCATCGATTCGTCCTTCGCGCTCTACGAAGTCAATGTGCGTCCCATTCCGCAGACCATGGTCACGCCGCCCGTGAAGCGGCATGACGTGTACTATGAGCAGCGCTTTACACAGGTCCGGGATTCCGTGTGGATGCCTGTCGATCTGTATGTGGCGGGCGTTGTTGAGTTCGGCCGCCTGGGCGTGACGCATCCCCCGGCGCGGTACGAACAGTTCTCGAGTCAGACGCTCCACGTGGTGAATCCACCCGTACCCGACTCGATGGCCGTACCCGGGCCGTCCGTCGTGGAGTCGCCGCTGGCCGACCGGCAGGAGTTTCTGTTCCTGCGCAACCCGTCCATGATTCCGCTTACGCCCATGGAGCAGGAGCAGGTGTTCGCTATTGACCAGGCGCGGGATATCCAGACGGCCTTTCGCGGCGAGGGGCTGCTTCTCGAATATGCATCGTTCCCGCTGACGAAAGAAGAAATTGCCCGCAGCGAAGAGAAGGCGGACCGCGTGTCGATTGTGGAGCGGCTCAGGAGCGGAGACTGGTTCTGGTACAACCGGGTGGACGGGTGGCACCCGGGGGTAAGCTGGTCATCGCTCCCGGGATCCGGAATCCAGTACGAAGCGAGTGTCGGGTGGTCGACACTCCGGGAGCGGATTTCGTGGAATTCGGAGGTGTCGCTGCCGGTGAGTGGGCCGGAGCTGGGCCTCCGCCTGGGTGTGGCCTACGTCAACGCGACGTCGGTATCGGCCCGGGAAGGAGACCTGGGCCGCTTCGTGCCGGGCATTTCGACCTACCTGGGCAACGACGACATCTATGACTATTATCACCAGCGGGCCGTCTCCGGATTCGTCCGGACGCGACCCCATGGCGGGCCGGTAGCCATGTCACTCCGACTTCGCAGCGAAATCCACAGTTCGCTCGAGAAACTCACAAGCTTTGACGGGTGGCTCTTCACGAATGAGCAGCCGGAGAATCCGCCCGTTGATTCCGGGCACCTCCGCTCGTTCGAGTGGGAAATAGAACTCGGGCAGGGCGCAGACCGCGGCTTCACCATGCAGGTGGAGCACAGTCCGGGCGAAGGCCTCGGCTCCGACTTCACGTTTACGCGCATCGAGGGTCGGGCCACCGTAGCATTTGAGACCTTCTTCAACGCGCGGGTCCGTCCAAATCGGATGCGGATAACCGCTATGGGAGGCACACGTTCGGGCATGCTTCCCGTGCAGAGGCGCATGACGCTCAGCGGATCGGCGGGGCCGTTTTCGGATTTCATGGGGTTTAGAACGCTCTCGAACGCCCGCTTCGTGGCCACCGACATGCTCGGCATTTTCTGGTACCACGATTTCACGACGGCGCTGTTCGAGAAGACTGGACTGTGGTGGCTCGCCGACAAGGGCATGGGTATCCACCTGTTCGGCGGCCACGGGTTCACATCCGGCACCGGTTTCAATACCGTCGATGGAAACCGGTACCATGAAATCGGAGGGGGGATTTCCTATCCATTCGGCCTCCCATTCCGGTTCGACCTGGCTGGTGGCCTGACCGACAACTCGTTTTCTGTACGTATTGGCCGGCCTTTCAAATAATGTCTGCAGGGTGTGACACAATGTTGTCACCCCCGCCCATATACCTTCGTGTCAGCAACCAAAACCCCTGTTGACATGACACACGTAACTGCCTGGCCGACCGTCGAATGGCTCAGCCGCTCCGCTTCCGCCGCCACGCCACCCGCACGACGCCTTGCCACCGACCGCGCGGCCGTTCCCGGGCGCAGAAAACCCGATATACCGGCGCTCTTCGTGGCCGAGGCCGCGCGCCGCGCCCCGCAGTTAAGCGCCGTATCTACATCGATGTGGTGTGCCACACCGCTCGGCGAGCAGTCGGTCGATGTCTCTGCGCGCATGGGGCACCGCCGCATCGGCATTCAGTTCTCCCGCCCCTACGAAATGAATGCGCGCCCGATCGACGCCCTCTGCCTCGTCTACGGTCGCTTCGACGTGCTTTTCCGGATAGATGCGGACGCCGCGCCGAACCAGGTCCAGGCGGCCTTCGATGCCATTCGCGGAGAGCAGGCGCTGCGCGGTGCGTGCGTGGGCAACGGCGTCTCGCGCATGCGCCTCTGCTGCGCGTCGGAGTGGGTGCCCTATTTTGAACGCGCGCTCGGCAGCGATTGGGCTTCGTGACGGGTGTATTGAACGCGTATATTGCTGGACACTCTGCCACAGGACACCAACAGGTATGACATTCAGCGCAAAAAGGCTCCCATTCATTACGATTCCGGTTGCAGTAGTGATGCTTCTGCTGCTTTCCAGTTGTGACGCGACGTCGCTTGGCGGACAGACGCAGACCCTGCGGTTTGACCACAACGGCACGACGCGTTCGTTCGAGGTGTTCATACCGGGAAGCGTCACCGATTCACCAAATGTACCGCTCGTGATTGCCTTCCACGGCGCCGGTGGCAGCGGTTCGTTGTTCCGCGAGCAGACCCGACTCGATGAACAGGCCAATGAGGATGACTTTGCGGTGGCCTACCCGACGGCTACGGGCGCCAACTGGGCGGAAGGGTGCAATTGCGTGCGTCCGGATCTGGACGGCGTGGACGATGTGGGGTTCGCGGCGGCCATCATCGATGAAGTGGAAAAAGTGATGGAAGTGGATCGGCGCAATGTGTATGTCGTCGGGTACTCGCAGGGTGCCGTATTTCTGCACCATCTGGCATGTGAAAGCGGCGATACGTTTGCGGGGTTTGCGTCCGTCGCTGGCATGATGTCCGTGCCGGTGTCCGAGAGCTGCAGTCGCACGGCGCCCGCCCATATGATGATGGTCAATGGCTCTGACGACACCGTACTTCCGTTCGATGGCCAGGATGCTGGAAGCCAGAGCCTGCTTTCGGCCGTCGATACCATGCTCCGCTGGCGGGATGAGGCCGCGTGCGTGGGTGGCGCCGTCCGTACGACCGAGCGTGTCGGGTCAGCCCGGGCCGATGTCCGGCGGTATGGCACGTGTGAGAACGGGGCGCAGGTTCACCTCTACGAATTGTTGGATCACGGTCATGAGTGGCCCGCTCCGGATGTCGCTATCGAGGCGGAAATCTCGTCGTTCTTTGGTCTTCGGCGGGACGATTTCTGATTCACAGCGTGCTCAACAGCCTTTGCGCAGGACACCGTATATTTGCGCGGCCCCGGCCGGCCCCGGTCTTCTCTGCCCGGTCCATGTTTGCTGATCAATTCTTTCGAATGTCGTTCACCGTTTCGCCCGTGTCTTTGCCCATGCGCACACTGATTGTTCTGCTGGTTGGCTGTCTCCTTCCCGCGATCGTGGCCGCTCCGATGGCCAACGGCCAGGACCGCCAGCAGGAGCGCACGCGCACGCGGGCTTTCCGGGCCGAAGCTCCGGGAGATGCGGCCCGCCCGCTTGTCCTGCAGCGCGCCAGCGGCGCGATTGTTCTCGACGGCCGGCTCGACGATGCCGGGTGGCAGCAGGTAGAACCGCTTCCGATGACCATGTACGCGCCGACACCCGGCGGGCGCATGACCGAACAGACTGAGATTCTCATCACGTACGACGACGCCTTCCTCTATGTGGGGGGGCGCCTCTACGACGCCGAGCCGGACGGTATCCGTGCCAATACGCTGTACCGTGACCGCTACAGCGGGGACGACACGTTCGCCATCATTCTCGACACGTTCAACGACAACGAGAACGCACTCTGGTTCTTCACGACGCCGCTCGGCGTCCGATTCGATATGGCGGTTTCGAATGACGGGGAGTCGGGCGGCGGAAGCGCTTTTGGCGGCGCGGTGAATGATTCCTGGAATACGTTCTGGGACGTAGAAACGCGCCAGACCTCCGAGGGGTGGTTCGTGGAGATGCGCATCCCTTATTCGAGCCTCGGCTTCCAGACGGTCAGCGATCGGGTGGAGATGGGACTCTCCACGTACCGCTACATTGCGCGCAAGGGGGAGCGACACATTTTTCCGGCCATCCGCCCGGACTGGAGCCTGGGCTTCGCCAAGCCGTCCCAGGCCAAAACCGTGGTATTGCAGGGCGTGGAAAGTGCGCTCCCGCTGTATGTGACGCCGTACGTGGCAGGCGGAGCGGGACGGAACACGGAGTTTGACGGAACGCGGTTCAGGCAACCCACGAATACGGACCAGGACGTGGGTCTCGACGTGAAATACAACCTCACGAGCAACCTGACCGTTGACGCCACCATCAATACGGACTTTGCCCAGGTGGAAGCGGACGACCAGCAGGTCAATCTGACCCGTTTCTCGCTCTTTTTTCCTGAGAAACGCCAGTTCTTCCAGGAGCGCTCGGCGCTGTTCAATTTCCAGTTCGGCCGCACGGACCGGCTCTTCCACAGCCGAAACATCGGGCTGAGCAGCGGAGAAACCGTCCGCATTCTGGGCGGGGCGCGTATGGTGGGCCGTGTCGGTACGTGGGATATCGGTCTCATGAACATGCAGACCGAAGCAGGCGCCGGGCTGCCCGCGGAGAACTTCGGCGTCATGCGCCTGAGGCGGCGTGTGCTCAACACCCAGTCATTCGCCGGCAGCATGTTTACAAGCCGGCTCGGCGATGACGGGTCGTGGAACGTGGCGTATGGGCTCGACGGACTCCTGTTTCTGGGAAACCAGCAGTTCCTGGATGTGAAGTGGACGCAGTCCTTCGAGGAAGACGTGTCGGCCGATCTGTTCGACCAGGGGCTCGGCCTCATCAGCGTCGAGCGCCGGGGCAATATCGGGCTGGCGTATGATCTCACGGTCATGTACGCAGGTGCCGCCTACAACCCGGGCATTGGATTCATCACGCGGCGCGACTTCACCCAGCTCGGGTTCGATACGCAGTACGGATGGCGCCCGGGCGAGGCGTCGCCCATCCGGAATTACGACGGCTCCATTTTTGGTAACGTGTTCCTGCGCAATGACGATGGAAGCGTCGAGTCGGCCCGGCTTGGGCACTCCTGGGACGTCGATTTCAAGTCGAGTGCCAGCGGGCGCTTCTCGATCAACATGATACAGGAAGACCTGACCGAACAACTTGAGCTTCCAGAAGACACGTTCGTACCGGCCGGACGGCACACGTATGTCGAAGCGCAGACGCGCTACACCATGGCCGATGGTTCGCTGTTCCGCGGCGAAGCCGAGATCGAGGGGGGTACGTTCTTCGACGGCACGCGCGTGGGCGTGGAACTCTCGCCCACATGGAACGCCAGCCGGCACCTGGAGCTTCAGGGGTCCTGGTCATTTACGCGCCTTTCCTTTGATGATCGCGACCAGTCGGCCAATGTCCAGCTCATGGGGCTGCGCGCGCAGGTTGGCATCAACAGGAAGATTTCCTGGAATGCGTTCATCCAGTTCAATACCGATGCGGAAGTAGCCGACGCGAACGTTCGCTTTCGGTACAATTTCCGGGAAGGCAACGATTTCTGGCTCGTCTACAACGAGAGCCTGAATGCGGATCGGGACCGGTTTGCCGATATTCCAACCCTTCCGCGCTCGCAGAATCGGACGCTCCTCTTCAAATACACCCACACGTTTACGCTCTGATGACTCGTCAACTGGTCTACTTTCTTGTTCCGGCGCTGGTCCTGTTCGCGGCCTGCGCATCTCCCGACAAAGAACCGGTAGCCAGCAGTCTGGAACGAGGGGAAGACGTGATTGCGGCCATGCACGCGGCCTATGCCGGTGACTGGTACGAGACGATGACGTTCGTGCAGACGACCATCCAGCATGGGCCGGGTGGCGAGACCGACACGACCTTCTGGTACGAGGCGCTGGCGCTGCCCGGGCAGCTTCGTATTGATATTGGATCGCCGTCGAGCGGGGACATGTGGCTTTTCCGGAACGATTCCATCTATGTGTATGCGGGCGGTGCGCTTTCGCAGTCAGGCCCGACACTGCACCCGCTGCTCCTGCTTGGGTTCGACGTTTATCATGAAGATCCGGACGTGATGGCCTCGAAACTGGACTCGCTGGATTTTGACCTGTCGCGTGTGCACCGGACAATCTGGCAGGATCGTGAGGTGCTCGTCGTCGGGGCTGACGAGGGAGATCTGATGCCCAATCAGTTCTGGGTAGATGCGGAGCGGATGGTGTTCGTGCGCCTGGTGCAGAGGCAGGGGACGGCGGTCCAGGACGTTCGGTTCGATGACTATGAGCGGCTTGGCGATGGATGGGTGGCTCCGACTGTCACCTTCCGGGTCGACAGCACGCTGACGCTGGAGGAGCGGTATGCCGACATGCGGGTGGGCATGACGTTCCCGGATGGGTTTTTTGAGCCAGCGCGCGCGCTCACGGCCGAGCACTGGTACCGGTAACGCGCGACGCCCTTCTATCCGTCCAACTGCCGTTTGGGAAGGGATACCGTAGCGCCGTCGAGCAGCGCCTGGTCCAGATCCACATCGGTCAAATCAGCCTCCCGGAGGTCGGCACCGGTAAAAATGGTCTCCCGGACGCGCGCGCCGCGCAGGACGGCACGCTGCATGTTGGCGTTGAAGAAGATTGCTTCCGTGAGAAGGGCCCGGGAAAAGTCGGCGCCGGTCATGTCGGCAAACGTGCAGATGGCGTAGCACAGGTCGGCATCGGTAAGGTTCGCGCCAACAAGCGAGGCATTGGACAGGTCCGTGCCGGTCAGGTTCGCGCCAGTCAGGTCGGCGTTGTCGAGGCAGGCACTGTCGAGTTCTGACACGGTCAGGTACGCCCCTTGGAGCAGGCAGCCCCTCAGGTTAATGTCGGCCAAATGGGATCCGGTCAGGTCAACCCCGGACAGGTCCGGTATCTCATCCGGATGCTTCTCACGCCATGCATTCCACTGCTGGACGCCAAGGGCAAGGATATCCCTATGAAGTGTGTTCAATTGGTGTGCTGCTGTCCGGTAAGAAGTGCTGGGCCGTAACAGTAGGGTACGGGAAAAAGCAGACATTTGGTGCCCAGCCCGGTCGGGCGGGCACGCGTTTTCCCGGGCAGGACGATGTGGAGCTAAGCGGGTTCGAACCGCTGACCTCTTGAATGCCATTCAAGCGCTCTACCAGCTGAGCTATAGCCCCGGGTCAAGACTGCCAAAATAACGTAGGTTCACCGACTTTGGCAACTGCGGGCTGTGACTTCCATGCTCAATTCATGCCGGAACGTGGCGTGCGGGGTCAGTGGTCCTTCAGAAGCCCGGCCAGGATTCCCACGAAGGCTGTGTAGAGGGCCGAGCCGAGCCAGAGACCGGTGACCAGGAAGGAATTCTGGACGCCTTCCTGCAGCGCGAGCAGCGTCACAAATATTCCATTGTGGATGAGTGCAACAACAAAGCCGCCCAGGAAGGCCTGCCGAGGAACGATGGTCAGCGTCTCGCGGTCCGATGCCGGATAGAGACCGGTGACGAAACCAAGGAGCGTTTTCACGAACATGTGGAGCCCCCATGTGCCGTAGATGGCATCGAGCGCGGCGCCTGTCAGAAACCCGGTGACGGCGCCCCACTGGCGGCCTTTCCGAAGTCCGACCCAGGCCACAAACAGAAGTACGGCATCCGGATAGGCTCCCCACAGTGCGACGCGGCCCAGGAAGAGCCATTGGACGGCTACAACGAGGACGCCCGAAAGCAGGATGCGCAAAATCTGGGGCATTGGGAGAAAACGAGGCAGGTGCAGGGAGCGGTGACGGCCGCAAACTACGACATCTGCGGCGGAACCTGGATGCAGGCGGTCGGTTTTTGCCGCACCCACAACAGATTCCCGTCTTCATGGCCAAGAGCACTTCTGCACGTAAAAGTCGCGCCTCCCGCAAGAGGAACTCCGCACGCTCCGGCGTCATGGTGTTTACGCGCGCCAATTACCGTCTGCTGCTGCTGGGCCTGGCCATGATCGTGGTGGGTTATGTGATCATGCGTCTCGAGAACGAAGTGGACGGCGTGATTTCGCTCTACGTGGCGCCGCTCATCATACTGGGCGGCTATCTGGAAATCATCTACGCCATTCTGAAGCGCCCGCCAGAAGAAATAGTCAATTGAGTAGGTAACCGTCGGAAGGCGCGCTGCCGCTACTTCGACGTGCCGCTTGGGTCCACCTGGGCTGTGGAAGGACGTTGCATTCGGGACTCATCCCATGGCGCCTGCAGCGAAGCATCGACCACGGCGTGTATACCGATGCGTTGTAGCTGTGGACCTGCGAACGTCTCCCAGTCGGATGGTACCATAAGACCATCGGCATCCGTATATCCTCGAATGACATGGAATGCCTTGCCCTGTGCAAAGTCTACGGAAAACCCTTCCATGATATTGGTTTCCCGATCGATGTAGAATGTCCATAGATCGGGTTTCTCTCCTGCAGGTGCCGGATGGTGGAACGTCACCACATTGTAAATTTCTTCGCGACCAGGAAGCGTTCCCGTGGTTGGTTCCAGAAAGATCGTTCCGTCGTCTTGCGACAGCCACGGTAGAAACACCATATAGTAGTGGATGGCGATCATCTGACTTGGAGGATTCGGGAATGGCCAGTTCTCCGACCATACCTCCTCGTTATTGTTTGCTATGTAGGAATTCCAATGGGGGTGATCGGCATAGGCCCGTCTAGAGGCCTGGTGCGTAGTCTCATGCGAGATCATCCATCGGGGGAACTGATCTGGCATACTGGGCATGAAGGAAATATGGGAGAACCGCGTGGTTTCCGACGAAAGCCACGGGCTCATTCCGCCGTGCGCCTTAATCATGCGCTCTACTACGGCTGGTCCCCTGTACGTCAGATTGTCTGCTGGATGATGCGATTCGGGCACGGTAGAGTCGGACTGGCATGCGGTAAGGAAAAAGCTGGCCAGAATCAGGATTCGAAGTATGCTGGATGTTTTCATGTTGTATGATGTTTGGTACGTGTAGTCATTTGAGCGTGCGCCTCGTCAGCGATCTCGGGCAGACAGGTCGATTACGGCGCCCGGAGGGCGGCGCATCCAGTCTGACAGAAACGGCCTGGTTGTGGCCTGTCGGGTAATGAGGTGGTGCCCCCAGGTCTCCGAACCGTCCGGGGCGGTCGTATGCATTCGCTCCGGAAACACGAGGCCTCCTGTTGAATGAAAGCTGTCATGAATGCGCAGCACGGGTCCGAATGTCTCCCCGGCGGGAACGCCCATGATGTCCAGCATGCGTCCGAAACCGACCGTGTATTGGTAGCCTCTGAGGAGGAAGGACTCAGGGTCGATATACAGCGTGTAGGTGTCGAGCCCGGATTTGACCTCTGACGGGTGCTCCAGAAAGGTCATGTGTACGCGGTGAAAGGATGTGGAGTCTCCCGGGAGCGTCGCCCGGTCCAGACCCGTGAGCGCTACATGATCATGTTGCGTGAGCCACGGAAGGTTCACGAACCAGTAAAAGAACTGCGCCATGAACTTCGGCGGATTTCCCAGACTCCAACCCGTACTCCAGGTGGTTTTGCCGTCAAAGGCCAACGTCGCGCCATGGGCTGGCCACTCCTGGTAGACTCTGCCAGAGGATGGTTCAACATATTCCCTCGAGAACCACCAGGGGTCCTGTCCATCTGTGGCGAAAGGGTTGAAGAATATATTGTCGTAGGAGACGGAGGGAGCCCGTTTCCACGCCTCCATGCCACCGTGCGCTTCGATCATCGATTCAATCAGGTGGCGTGTGGCCGCAGAGTCGTATCGAGGTCCTTCGGGCGATCCGGCCTGTGCGCTTGGCCTACACGACAGCATGGTGGTCGAGATCGCGGCGACAAGCATGCAGGAGATGACTGTAATGACTTTGCTCATTATCTACTCAGGTCTGCGTTGGGAACGGAAGAGTTTGGTTGGCCGTCGTATCGTAGGGATACGGATGGCCTCTACGTTTTCCGAAATATCCGCGCCTGCCGCTGCTCTGACCTTACGATTAGCTCTTTTATGGCACTCTTTTACCTTACGAAAACATGGAAGTAGATGCGCTGCGTCCGTTTTTAGCGGGGCCGTGGCATGTGCAGCCCCGACGTGGCCGAGTGGTCAGCCTGCTTCCGGGAGAAGAGCGCCCGACGGAGATTCGTCTGTCGCCTAAATTCATTCTGGTACTCGCAGCCTTGGCAAGAGCAGGCGGTGATGTAGTGACCCGCGACGAACTGTTGGAAGAGGTCTGGTCGGGTACTGTTGTGGGAGAATCCGTGCTGACGCGCGCTGTTTCCGAGTTGAGGCGCGCCTTGTCGGCTCATCCAGACGCATCGGAGCCTATAGAGACCATACCGAAAATTGGTTATCGCCTGTTGTTGACGGTGCAGTGGGTAGACCAACCGCCCCCTGTTCCCCAAGCTGTTCAGATCGGCGCGGTCCCGCCAGTAGCCGGTTCCGATCCTGTGCCGGCTTCCTATCGAAGCCTCCAGATGGTGGGGGCACTCGTGCTTCTGATCTTCCTGTCCGTGAGCCTATGGTATGTATTCCTCCGATCGGTAGAGGACGTGCGACCGGGTGCCGTTCGCATTATTCCCATCACCAGCCTTCCTGGAGAAGAATTCGACGCTTCATTCTCTCCGGACGGTCGCTATATAGCATTTGTGCGGGTTTCAGAGCTGGATGGACAATCTGACATTTTCTACAAGGAATTGGGTGCCGCTGGCGAAGTGCAACTCACCCGTTCGGAATGGCTGGAAATGTCACCCACCTGGTCCCCCTCCGGGACGCACGTGGCATTTGTGCGATGTGATCCCCAATCGTTCGAAGCGGGTATTTACAGTACGCCTCTCAGCCTGGGTGGTGAGGCGCAGCTTCTCCTGGACCTGACCGTAGCTGGCTGCGGTGACACACCCTCGCTTGCATGGTCTCCAGACGGTGGCTCCATTCTTTTTCCGCAGGTTCAGGACGATGGCGAGACGCAGCCCATCGTCCGTCTGGAGCTGGCCGCAAATGTTGTTACGACGGTTACCGCGCCGGAGCCAGGAATGAAGGATGACATGCCTCGTTTTTCCCCGGACGGCATGCGTCTCGCATTTGTTCGTGGTCGTCGTTTCGCCACATCATCTATGCAGATTCACGTCCAGGAAGTGTCTGGAAACAACCCTGCCCGGCTAGTCAGCCGGCACATCGGAGAGATGGAGGGTTTCGACTGGATGCAGGATGGGCAATCGTTTGTAATGGCCTCCCGTGGAGTCCTCTGGGAGATCGATTCAGCCTCGGGTGCAGAGACCTTCATCACGGCCCCAGGAACGGATGTCGTGGAACCGGTCGTGTCGGCAGCAACCGGTCAGATCGTATTCGTACAATCACTCTTTGACATAAATGTGTGGTCGCTGGATACACAGTCGGGCGAGGCCGTACCCCTGCTGGCCACGACGCGCGTGGACGGGGATCCGAGGATTTCTCCAGATGGGTCCCGAATTGCGTTTATTACGGACCGGGACGGGACCTGCAGTGTCATGGTGGCTCTTCGCGACGGCACCTCCGTGGGCGCCCTTGCATCGTTTGACACCAATTGTTTCAATATGCATACGCCACGATGGTCGCCCGATGGTCTGCACGTAGCGTTCGTCAAGTCGGAAGATGAAAACAGTGACATTTTCGTCGTTTCGACCGTTGGAGGGGCTGTCAATAGAATTACAGATCATGAAGGAAGCGATACCGTGCCAGGATGGTCGGCCGACAGCAGACGGCTTTATTTTGTATCGGACCGTGGCGGCCAGGACAATGTCTGGGCCGTGGATCTGGGACAGGCCGCCATCGCTTACCAGGTAACAACGGATGGAGGTACGTCGGCTGCTGAATCGCTGGACGGCAAATGGTTATGGCTGACGAAGCCAGGCCTCTCGGGACTGTGGCGCATGCGTGCAACGGGCGCGGCGATTGAGCAGGTCATCGATGGGCTTGATGGACGCGACGTTAGAAACTGGCGTGTTACCGAGCATGGCATTACCTGGGTGGAACGGACCCCCGCACCCGTCCTCATGGCATACGATGAAGACTCAGGCCAGACAAGGCGCGTGGTGACACTACCAGAGGAAATGAAGGCGTGCCTGTCCGTTGATCTTGCGCCAAATGCTGCCTGGGCCGTCTGTTCCCGCGTCGATCGCGATGAAGACGACCTGCACGCACTCGAGGTGGTTATCGGCTCTTGACGCCGATCAACGCGCTCTGGTTCGTGTCTGCTCTGCGGGCCTCTCAGGATAGAGGAGGTAAGGCGTCCTGAAAGCTCTGAAGTCGGCAATTTCCGACTCCCATGAGGCCATGATATCGCCTTCAGTGCGTCCCGCGATCAGGTCGGCATACAGCCTGTCGGTTCCTGCCAGGCGACGCATCCAGGACGCGTTCAGGAACGTGCTGTCCGGTGCGTGCTCGTTCAGCGCGACAAGCAGCGCCACACCGGTTTCAAGGGGGCGCACGTCACGTGGGCGTTCCACGCTGAACTGGACGGTCTCAATGGCCATGTCTTCCCACTTGGGATGGGTCGATGCGCCGGGAATGCTGCGCGGAACGGTTGTGCCCGTTGTCATCGTAAGGCCATGCGCCGCAATATCCTGAAGTGAAGATGCGACGGCGTTGGCTGGTACCCAGGGGGCGCCGATGGTCAGGAAGGGGGCATCTGTTCCCCGGCCTTCGCTGGCGGATGTGGCTTCGATGAAGCAGGTGCCTGCGTAGAGCAGGGCGGCTTCGAATGAGGGCAGATTCGGGCTGGGAATGACTCTCAGGTCCAGCGAGTCGAGGCCGTCGAGCCACCCTTCACCCTGGATCATTCGGGCCAGTTCGCCGACCGTCAGGCCATGCTGGACCGGAATGGGATACATGCCCACGAAGCTCTCCTGGCCGGGCTCCAGGACATAGCCATCCACGCGCTCGCCGCCGAGCGGGTTCGGCCGGTCCAGGACGAGGAAGGGTATACCCTCGCGCGCCGCCGCCTGCATGGCGAGGCCCATCGTGGAAATGTAGGTGTAGAAGCGCGCGCCAACATCCTGGATGTCGAAAACAAGCAGGTCGACGTCTGCGAGCATGGACGGCGTCGGCTGGCGCGTTGCCCCATACAGGCTGTATATCGGCGCTCCGGTCGCCGGGTCACGGCCGTCACCGACGACGGCGCCGGCATCAGCGTCGCCCCGAATGCCGTGTTCCGGTCCGAAAAGCGCGGTAATCGTGAGGTCTTCGCGCGCGTCGAGGACATCGATCAGGTGGCCGGCCGACGTCATTGACGTGTGGTTCACGACGAGGCCAACGCGCACGCCCGCGGGTAGCAGCGATGGCTCGTCAACAAGGCGCTCGGCACCCGTCTTTACACGGACATTCTGCAGGTGGTCGTTCCCGACCGGTTCCGGTGAATCGCCTGGCACGGTACAGCCCGCGATGAGCAGCGTGAGCCCGACGGCCAGGACAGGCGCGCGGAAATACGTCGCAAGACGTTGCCTCGAAGGAAAGCACCGCGGCAGCTGGCGCTCAGGCTCCGCCGCCGAGCGCAACCAGTTCCCGTTCCGCGAAGAAGTAGTTGGCTTCCTGGCGGCCGTTTTCAATGGAGTCCGATCCGTGTACAATATTTTGCCCCTTGTTGTCCGCGAAGTCACGGCGAATGGTGCCCTCGGCGGCTTCAGCCGGATCGGTGGCACCGATAAGAGTACGAAAATCGGCTACGGCATTCTCTTTTTCCAGCACCATGGGGACGCAGGGACCGCTCGTCATGAAGTCCACGAGTTCGCCGAAGAAAGGACGTTCGCTGTGGACGGCGTAGAAACCTTCGGCTTCGGCGCGGGAGAGTTGCACCTGTCGCAGGGCGCGGACTGTGAAGCCAGCCTTCTGGATTCTGGCAATGACTTCACCTTGAAGGCCTTTGCGGACACAGTCGGGCTTGAGGATGGCGAGTGTACGTTCCATGGGAATGGGATTGAGTCGATATGAATTTCCGGACCCAAACGAACGAGAAGCCCCGAGGTCCACGGTCTAAGGGGAAAAACGTGTGAAACCCTCTGGCGTGGCGTCAACACGCCCTGACAGGCTCTACCTGGGATCGACACGCATGGTAGCCACGTAGCGCTCCGCGCGGATGGGGACACCCACCTCCGGATAGGGCTCGAGCGCGGTCAGTTGGAACGTCAGATTGTCAAACTGGATACGATCGGATCGGTCTACATCATCGTCGTCGCCGGTGTCTCCTTCCCGTCGCCCCTGGACCGTTGCCAGGAGCTGGTACTCTGCGTCGTCCCGCTGTGAGGACAGGATGAGCAGGATGGAGGCGCGCCCCGGCGTATCGCACGTCTGGCCAATCGGGCAGCGGCTCTCCTCAATGAGTCCTCTGAACTCCAGGCTGCGAAGCGATTCGCCAAGTCCAACGACATCACCGGGCCGGATTTCGAAGAACTCCTCGAGGGCCACGTCAAACGTTCGCCCGCCTTCGTCGATCTGCGATGGGTCGGGTTCCACAGCAAATTCCCGGCAGCCGCCCATAAAGAGCGTAGCTCCGGCTATCATGCCCAAGAGGGCAGCAGTCGTTGGGAATCTGAAGGAAAAACGCATACGCAGGGAGAATACGCCAAATGCCGTATACGTTCCCGGAATAGATGCCGAAAGGTGAATCGGGCCGCCAGATGGTCAGGCTCCCGACGTGAACGGAATCAGGGCGTATCGGCGCTCTCGCCGAAGGGGGAGAACCACCGCGGGGTCTGGCGAATGGATGCCATGGACGCTTCGCGTCGCATCCAGAAGAGCAGGATGTCGTCGGCAAACTCTGGCTTGGCGCTTTCACTGAGCACCTGCGACACCAATTTGTCGAGCGGACGGTCGCTGCCGTAGGCATTTTCGGCGGCGCGGACGACACCGTCTTCTCCCAGCTGTTCGCCCGATGCCATCTGCTGTTCGAGCAGGCCATCGGTGTAGGCCAGGAACGCGGCGCCGGGCGGAATGGAGACGGACGTGTCTTTGAATTCCGACTGGCCGTCAAGGCCCAGAATGATGTCCGAGTACGACAGGATTTCAGCGCCACGGTCGGTGATCATGACAGGACGCGGATGCCCGCCGTTGGCGTACGTGACGAGGTTGCGCGCAGGCTCCCACCGAAGAAAAAGCAGTGTCGCGAAGGAATCCTCAAGCGGCGGGTCGTCGACGAGCAACTGGTTGATCCGGCCCATGATTTCGGCCGGCGAGTCGGACGTGCGCAGCAGGGCGTGGAGCATGCTGCGGATGTAGCCGACAAAACTGAACGTGTACACCTTGGCCTGCAGGCCCTTGCCCATCACGTCACCGATCGTAATGAAGTAGACGCCGGGCTTGACCTCGGTCCAGTCGAATATGTCGCCACCACTGACTTCGCGGGGTGCGTTGTGGAATTCGAGGTTGTATCCGTCAACGCGGGGGAGCTGTTTGGGAATCAATTTGCGCGAGAAGTCCTCGCCAAGCCGTGCGTCGAGTTGCGTCTGGAAATGGGATGTTCTCGCCAGCAGGCGCTCGACACGCGCCAGCAGCTGATCGATATCGAAGGGCTTGGTGATGTAGTCGTCGACACCCGTGCGGCGGCCTTTGAGGCGACTCTGTTCGTCAGCCTTGGCGGTCAGGAAAATGAAGGGGATGACGCTGGTTTCCTTGCGGTCCTGGAGGGACGCCTGGAGCGCGAATCCATCCATTTTCGGCATCATGATGTCCGAAATAATGAGATCGGGAAGCACCTCGTCAACGCGCAGGAGCGCTTCTTCTCCGTTCGCCGCGGTGCGGACGTTGTATTTCTTGCTGAGCCTGTATTCAAGCAGGCGTCGCAGCGTGTGTTCGTCTTCAACGACTAGAATGGAATGTTCAGCCATGACTCTTTATCTCCTGATACGGTGAACTCCAGTTTCTGTCGTCCTCCCTCACTGTGTGCGTAGGTGAACGATTCGGTAGCAGCATCCAGCATGAGCAGTCCCATACCCCGCTCGGGAAAGGGTTCAAGGGCTTCTTCACGTCGGGCCAGTTCTTTCATGAAGGGAAATCCGTTGGAATTGTCTTCTACAATACACTTGACGCGCCGCCCATTCGGAATGACCTGGAGCGTGACGCGCGGCTCGTTCTCGTCAAAATCAGCGTGCTGCACGATGTTCGCCACCCACTCATGGAGAGCGAGACGCAGGAGCTGGACCGTGTCGACGTCCAGGTGCGAGAGCAGCGCTCCGTCGGACTCCCAGGTATCGAAGAGGGCATGGAGCTCCTCCATGATGGCATCGAGGCCGACGAAATGTTGAGTGGTGACTTCCATGGACAGGGTTCCGCGCTTACCGAATGCCTTCGCGCGCTGCATCGACCGAAGGGAACTGACGGAACACCTTGTAGGTGCGCGTCAGTTGCACTACGACCTGGACGGGCCGCGAAACCGATGCGAATACCACCTGTCCGCTCATGGGCGATACCTGGCGGTAGAGACTGAAAATGGATCCGAGTCCCGTTGAATCGAGGATTCCGGTATCGGTGAAGTCAAGAATGAAGCTGCGGACACCGCCGCGGACCTGTTCCTGGACGGCTGACTTGAAATCCGCGGCGTTGCGGAAATCGAGCGCTTTGCCGATCTGGACCACGACCGTATCGCGGGTAACCGGTTCTATGAAAAAACTCATTGTTGTCGCTTGCATGACTGTGTGTACAGTAAGTGGACGGACTGCTTGCATGACTTATCGGCAAAACAGAGGCCGACTAAAGTCTCCGGAGCGGCGCACAACTCGTCCCATACACGAAATATACGCGCTGTATCTTCTCGCCGTATTGTATGGACGTTTGTTGCCAAGTCATTCAGGGAGTTCGGTTTGATTGAGTCGAGCCAGGTGCCGGATCGTTTCCACGCCCGTGGGGGGTGGTGGCGCGTCGTGGCTTTTCTTGTGGTCCTCCTTTCCGGGGTGATAGTCGGAACCGGGTGTGCCCCGCACGAGCGCACCGTAAGCGTGGAAAGCGTTCTATCGGAGGGAGATCCGGACCAGGAGGCGTGGTCGGTTCGGCTTCAGATCATGGAACACAGCGTGCCGCGACTGACGCTGGCGGCCGATTACATGGCGCGCTTCGAGTCGCCCGACAGCACCTGGATGGTACTTTCGCAGATGGATTCCTCGAGCCAGCGTGTCGCGGTCCAGATCCACGACGATGCGGGCGGGGAGCGGGCACACGTGCGGGCTGGCCAGGTGGTCTACGTGGAAACAAGGCGACGTTTCCACGCAACGGGCGGCGTCGTGGCGACGACAGATGAGGGGCGCCAGGTGGAAAGCGAACACCTCACCTGGTCGGAGGCGACGGGCCGCGTTTCGACTCCCGGATTTGCAACGATCACGACGCCCACACAGGTCATGTCCGGATGGGGGCTCGATGCGGACGAGGCGCTGACCGACATGCGGCTCTCACGCGTGAGCGGAAGTGTACTACCCGGGGAGCGGAGCCAATGAAGCATTCATTGCAGGTGGCGGCTGCCGTAGCGCTGGTTCTGGGCCAGGTGGTTTTACCCGGCCAGATCCGGAACGCCTCGGCGCAGGAAGCGGAGCGCGTGTTCCTGGAGGCAGATTCCGTTGCCACGACACTCGTGGACGGCCGCATGGTGTCTGAGCTCGTGAATGCCCGCTTTTCGCAGGGGGGCACCGAGCTCCGCGCGGATCGAGCGCGTGACGAGGGGGGAGATCTGGTGCTTTTCCGGGGGCACGTGGTGATAGTCCAGGATGCCGACACCGTGCGTGCAGATCTGGTCCGCTACGATCAGTCAACCGGCGTTGGCCATGCCGAAGGGAATGTAGAAATGACAGACGGGGACGTGCGGTTGCGGTCTTCATCGGCCCGGCACAACACGCGCAGCGGGGAGACGTTTTTTGAGGATCCGGTTCAGTTTGAGGACAGCCTGGGTGTGCTCTTCGCCGAGCGGGGGGTCTATGCGCGCCGTGCCGACCGGGCAGCATTTGCGGGACGGGTCTGGCTGGAGCGGGCAGACGTGCTGATGGGCGCCGATTCCATTTCCGTGTCTCGTGAGCGCGACGTGGCCTGGGCGACAGGCCGTGTGGGTATTGTACTGGTCGATACGACGGGTACGGAGACGGCCCGCATGTTTGCCGACAGCCTGCGCCGCGACGGGTCATCCGGCGTGACGGATCTCGCTGGCCGCATCGTGATTGCCCGCTTTGGCGCTGAGCCGGCCGATACGCTGCTTGTCGCTGCGGAGCGCGCCCCTATAAGCGAAGGGGGACAGACCGCGGATGACAAATGCATGGGGGGCGGCCACAAC
>JAJCYR010000022.1 GCA_029262775.1 Bacteroidota bacterium | reverse complement strand
ACGCCATCTACTGCGTTGTCCCTCCTTCTTGCGCCGGTACCGGCGCAGAACGCGCTGCTATTCGGCGTCGGGACGCCTTGCATCTGTCATTCCGGCGCTCGCATCTTGGTGCACGCTGGTTCTTCAACACGCTTCTAATGGGCTGGAAAACGCTCGATGACCTCGACGTAGCCGGGCGACGCGTACTCGTGCGTGTCGATTTCAACGTGCCGCTCGCGGTAGACGCGTCTGGTACTATCCAGGTCACGGACGACACCCGGATCCGAGGGGCGCTTCCCACCATCCGGGCCATCATAGACCGCGGTGGCACGGCCATATTGATGACCCACGCGGGTCGTCCCAATGGCAAGCCCGACCCGAAGCTGAGCGTACGCCCCATGGCGGAGCGTCTGAGCGTATTACTGGGCTCGCCTGTGATCCTCGCGCCAGCAACAATCGGACCCGGGGCGGAGGCCGTGGTCGCCGACGCCGGTCCGGGCGTTGTCGTGCTACTTGAAAACACCCGCTTCCAGGACGAGGAAACGGCCAACGACCCTGCGTTCAGTCGGGCGCTCGCGCGCCTTGGGGATGTGTACGTAAACGATGCCTTCGGCACGGCCCACCGGGCACACGCATCGACCGAGGGTGTAGCCCGGCTCATGTCCGAGCGGGCCGCGGGATATTTGATGGACCGCGAGCTGAAGACGCTGCAGAAACTCGTGGACGCACCCGAATCGCCGTTTGTCGCCATCGTGGGCGGTGCCAAGGTGTCGGACAAGATTGCGCTGCTCGAGTCGCTCCTCCGTGTGGTCTCGTCCGTTCTGGTGGGCGGCGCCATGGCCTACACGTTTTTGAAGGCACAGGGCGCGGAAACGGGTACATCGCTCGTCGAGGAGGACCGCCTCGACATGGCCCGCGACCTGCTGCGTCGCGCGGACGGCCGCATTCTGCTGCCCACGGATCACGTGGTCGCCCCCGAGTTCAGCGCCGATGCCCCGCACCGGACCGTGAGTGGAGACGTTCCGGCAGGCATGATGGGCCTCGATATTGGTCCAGAGACGCGGACCCGGTATGCCGCGCTCGTCCGGGCTGCCCGGACCGTCGTGTGGAACGGCCCCATGGGCGTATTTGAAATGGAGCCATACGCGGCTGGAACGCACGCCATGGCCCAGGCGCTCGTGGACGCGACCGACATCGGCGCTTTCACGGTCGTGGGCGGCGGCGACTCCGTAGCCGCCATCACGGGAGCCGGCCTGGCGGACCGGGTCAGCCATGTTTCAACGGGCGGCGGAGCCATGCTCGAGTTTTTGGAGGGCAAACAGCTGCCTGGCGTGGCCATTCTGGAATCTGATCCGGGCCCGTAACCCTCCCCCCCAGTAAACACCCCCCCAGTACACACCAACCAATACACACCAACAGGCATCATGCAACGCGTTCCCGCCCTTGTTTTTACGCTCGTAGCCATTCAGTTGGCCTCATGCGGCGCGGACGATGTGCGGCCCCTCGTCCCGCCGTCGGAGCGCGACGACCGCGCGGCCGAAGCGCTGGGCGCCCGGATGCCGGTGCTGGCCAAGCTCGACGGCACGTTTCGTTTTCCTGGGTTCGATGCGGAGGCGCTCGGCGCTTCGGTGACCTACGTGGCGCTTGACAGCCTGGGCAACATGGGACTGGTGCAGTTTGACGTCCAGAACACGGCTGGCGCGGAAGGCGCGTCAGGTGCCGCGAAGAACGACCTGCCTGACGCCTTTGACGGACGGCCCCTCCTGCAGGAGATGCTTCCGGGCGGCATACGCGTCGCATCGACCCGAATAGAATGGATGCAGTCCATTGGGGCCCGCTTTGCGGCGCCTGCCGATACTACGGGTGGCCTTCCCGAACTGGCCCGGGAAGTGGCCACAGCCCCCACGTGGCTGCTCGTGCGCGACATGGCATTCGTCGGACGCGTGGCACCCCGCGGAATCCGGGATATTCCACAGATAGGAATGCTCCTCGGGCGCTTTGAGGCCGTCGCGGTAGGGCTCACGCCGCATTCGGACACTCTTCACGTGGAACTCACAGGAGAGCCCGTGCGCGGCGCATCGGCCACTCAGATTGCCGGATTGCTCTCTGCTGCGGCCCTATTCGCAGGAATGCAGTCGGCCCTGCCCGAGCGCACGCGTGACATTATCCGCTCGGCGCACGTAACGACGCGGCGCAACCGGGTTGTAGTCTCCGCGACTGTTGTAAATCAGTCAATGCAGTGAATACATTCCGCGCATGATTTACAGGGACCTCTCCGCCATTGACTTTGGCACCGATGCGTGCCCGCGCGTTCCCCGACCGGAACGCGTTCTCATGACGACGCCCACCCACTTCGACGTGGAATACGTGATCAATGCGCACATGGCCGGCCACATCGGTGATATAGACCGCGAGTTGGCCTGCACGCAGTGGGACGGCGTCCGCACGGCGTTCGAGGAAACGGGCATGGAGGTCACCGTGATCGACGGCGCCAAGGGGTTCCCCGATATGGTCTTCTGCGCCAATCAGACGCTCCCGGTGCAGCTTCCCGCCGGCCGCGAAACCAAATTGGCTCCGGTGCCTGGCGCGCACCGCGTTGTGCTCAGCCGCATGTACGCGCTGCAGCGGCGGCTCGAAGTGCCCTATTTTCAGCGATTTTTCTCCGACGAGGCGTACGATGTCATTGAAGATGTGGCCCTCGCCGACATTGCGTTCGAGGGCATGGGCGATGCCATGTGGCATCCAGGACGCTGGCTGCTCTGGGGCGGCTACGGGTTCCGCACGAACCCCGCTGCGTACGACATCATTGACCGGCAGCTCGATGTCCCGATTGTGCTCCTCTATCTCGATGACCCCGACTTCTACCACCTCGACACGTGTCTCTGTGTGCTCGACGAGGACCACGCGCTCGCATTTCCGGGGGCGTTCGAAGCCTGTGGATACGACATCCTGAAGCATTTCTTCAAGGTCGTGATCGAGGTCCCGGAGCGCGAGGCCCGAGAGCTGTTCGCCTGCAACGCGACGTGTGCCGACGGAGAACATGTGATCTTACAGACGGGCAGCACCGAGACGTGCCGCATGCTGCGCGAGCACGGCTTCACGCCCGTCGAGGTCGACACGGGCGAGTTCATGAAATCGGGCGGCTCGGTTTACTGCATGAAACAGCTCTACTGGTAGCCGGCAGCGGAGCCGCATCGTCGTTCAATTGTAGCGGATGCTGAAAAACGCGTGCCGCGTGGCGAGTGGAAAGTACTGCGGCCCAACTGCCCCCACGTTTCCAAAGGCCAGAATGCGCCGGTTCAGCACATTGTTGACATCTACCGATAGTTGCACGCCCGGCACCACCCTCGGCGACCAGGCCAGCGTGGCGTTCACGACCGTGTAGGAATCCAGTGCGGGCACACGCCGGGTCGATGCGCCGGCCGCAGGGTCCCCACCACCTGGGCTCCGTGGCTCGACCTCCTGCTCCCCGACGTAGCTGAACTGCGACGTGAACCGGATGCCTCCCCGCTCCGTCGTCAGGTGCAGGTTGGCCGTGGTATTCGGAAAACCAGCAATCGGCGTGCCGTCATCGAACTCGTGTCGGGCCAATGTCAGATTACCTCCGATTTCCGACTGCACGCCGGGAATTCCGAGTGCGCCGAGAAGCGCCTCCCCTTCAAGCTCCACACCCTTGTGCCGGGAGCGGTCGGCATTCGTGGTCCTTGCCACACCGAACTGGTCCAGTTCGCCGGTCGGGACAATCTCATCGTGAAAATCCATAAAGAAGAAGGTAGTCGTGAGGCGGTGGCGATTGGCCATCCAGGCTCCGCCCAGCTCCACGTCGAAGACCGTCTCCGGGGTCACGCGGCCAAGCTGCGGGACAAAACCGGCGCCCGCCTCCTCTCCATCGTAAAGCGACTTCAGGCGCGGTTCGCGCTGGGTCACGGCCAGGCTCAGGAATCCGCGCAGCGGCTGCTCCGGACGGTAGGTCACGCCTACCGATGGGTTCACGAACACATAGCGCTTCGTGAAGTCCGTGCCGAAGAAGTCCTCATCGTATACCCGGTATTGCCGCCAGGTAGCCTGCGCATCGGCCTGCAGGGCCCAGTCGGCCGAAAGTCTCTCACGGTGACTCACGCCGCCCGAGACAATGGCTTTTTCACCGCGGAAAGAGTACACCCGCTGATCAGCGCGGCTGCCCACGATGTCGGCGGCCACGTCTGCAGGCAGGCCGATGGCGTCCTGGATGCGCCCCCAGCGCAGGCTCCGGTGCAACCGCGCCTCACCGCTCAGGGTCGTCGTGCGGCCAGGGCCCCGGCGGGTGATTGACGGCATGTAGCCGAGTTGCCACTGGTCGAGGGCGGCCCGGAAGGTAAGCTGGATGTCGGGGCGCGTAATGAACAGCGGCAGGTTGCGCGCGCCAGTGGCTGGATCACCATCGCCGGGTACGACGCTTTCCGGCAGGCGCAGATAGTTCGCGCTCCGGAACGTGCCCCCGAAGTCGAAGTGGCCAATGCCGAGCACGCCGAACAGCCGCTGCGTGACTTCCCAGTCGTCTCCGGGCGTCCACGTGTGGTGCAGTTCCACGTGCGGCTGATGAAAGCGCTCCGTATCGCGCGTTGCCGCCGAAAAGTTGAATTTCCGGTCAATCGTGCCCCCAAACCCGTCCGGAATGGTTTCCGTGTTGGCCTCAATCGGAATGCCACTGAACGCCAGCCCGTCCTTCTGCGGCCCGCCGTAGGCCTGCAAGGTCAACGTATGGTGAGCCCCATAGCGCGTCGCGCCCACGAACCAGCGCCAGAATTCGGTCCAGGATCCGTCCCGGTAGCCATCCGACGTGAGGCGACTCACGCGGCCGTAGGCCACGATTTTGCCCGCGATGAGCCCGCTGTTCACGCTTGCCGAGTAGCGCTGCGTCCCGAAGCTGCCCGCGCCCACGTGCACGCTGGTGCTGAAGTCTGGCCGGTAGGGCATGGCGCGAATACTTACCGCACCACCGATTCCGGCCGATCCGAAGCGCGACCCGGTCGTACCGCGCTGTATCTGGATGTCCTGCGTGGCGCCCTGGATGTCGAAGAAATTGATCCAGAACACGTTGAAGTCTTCGGGATCGTTCTGCGGAATGCCGTTGATGACGACGGCAATACGGCGCTGGTCGAAACCCCGCATGCGCAGCGTGGAGTACCCGATGGCGTTACCGTTTTCAGACCAGTAGGTAATACTGGGCTGCCGCGCCAGATGCACGGGCAGGTCTTTCATGTCGGGCTGCCGCGCCAGGTCGGTGGCTGAGATGTTGGTCACGGTGACCGGGGCGAGGGCGTCGTCCGCCCGCTCCCCGGTGACGATAACATCGTCACCGGGGAGGGCCCGCTGGCCAACGGCCAGCGGGCCCATGCGGACGACGCCCTCGCCCGTAGCAACCTCCAGATTCCGCCGAAGCGTTCCGAACCCCACGAACCGGACCTCCACCACGTAGACGCCCGGAGCAACAAACACCTCGAAATGTCCATCGGGCTGCGATACCACCCCGTACCGGACGAGACCCGTGGCCCGGCTGCGGAATGCGACCGTGGCTCCGGCCAAAGACTGCCCCTCCGCGTCGAAGACCGCGCCAACCACCCGTATGCCCCCAACCGGTGCTGCCTGACCGGCGTGCGCCGCATCTACCGAAATCAGGCAGACCGTCAGGACGGAGAGCACGATCCGTGAAAGGGTCCAGGGCGGGGAGAATAGGCCAGCGCCCGCATAACATGCGGCAAACAGGCGTTCAAGCCGAATATTATTCGGAATACGAGGAATAAACTGCATTTTATACGGCGGGTTCAGGATGTAAAACAGGACACAACGACGTGGGTCATTGCAAAAGAACAGATCCTGTCAGCGGCACCCTTGCCCGGCTGTTCGTTTTCCTTCGCCGGCATGATCCGGATCAGGTTCAGAGGGTATGCTCTCAGCCCGTAACGGGCACCCCTAACAGAACGTCCGAAAGGTAGCACCGAACCAACGAATGTGCACGTCGTTGTGGAACAAGAGTTTTTGAATCGGCACCAATCCCAGATCCCATGGCGCATATACACCTCCGTCCTGATTGGCATATCGCCGAACGCGACGCTACGACAGAAAACGCGTACCGATCTCGCCGCCGGTTCATCCGGCAACTCGGCCTCGGCGGCATTGCTGCTACGACGCTTGGCATGGGATCCGTCTCCGGAGCCGCTGGCGATCCCGATGGACCGCTCGACACCATCCCCGACAACGCACCGCGCACCGGACTTCCCGCCACGCGAAACGCCGATTATGTTGTCCCCGAACGCCCGCTGACGTCGCGGATCGCCGCATCGTCCTACAACAACTACTACGAGTTCATCAGCCAGGGCGACCTGAAAACCGTGTGGCCGCTCACGGGCGATTACAACCCATTTCCGCACACCATTGACGTGCGCGGCCTGGTCCAGGAAAAGAAAACGTTCGACGTCGATGCCCTGATTGCATTGCTCGGCATCGAGGAGCGGCTGTGCCGCTTCCGGTGTGTGGAAGCGTGGTCAATGACCATTCCCTGGATCGGTTTTCCGCTCGCGAAACTGATTGCCGAGTGCGCGCCGCTCTCGCGTGCCACCCACGTGCGCTTTTACAGCGTGGACCGGCCAAAGGAAATGCCCGGCATCCGCAATGCCCGCTGGTTCGACTTTCCGTATTACGAGGCGCTGCGCATGGACGAGGCGACAAGCGAACTCGCCTTTGTTGCCACCGGTATGTACGGCGAGCCGCTACCCAAGCAGAACGGTTCCCCGCTCCGGCTCGTACTACCCTGGAAGTATGGATACAAAGGGGCGAAGGCTATTTCGCGCATCGAGTTCGTGGACAAACAGCCGCCCACGTTCTGGCAGGATCTATTCCCGAACGAGTATGGATTCCTGTCCAACGTGAACCCGAACCTGCCCCACCCGAGATGGTCACAGGCGCAGGAGCGCCACATTCTCGAGGAAGAGCGGCTCGAGCGCATTCCAACGCAGCTCTTCAACGGGTACGCCGACATCGTAGGCCACCTCTATCCGGACGAACCCACCGAGTTCCAGCGCGGCGTTGTGCGGTAACGCCTCCCGCGTCCTCATGCCGCTGGCGATCTGGTCAGGGCGCGTGAAGGTGCGGAACAGAAGTGTCCGGAACCGATCAGTGCGTACGGAGCCAGCGGTTCCAGGCCCACACGCCCCACGTGGCCATGAGCGCCGCAATGAGCGCCATGACTGCGTTTGAGCGGGCAATCAATACCTGCGTCCGCACAATTGAATCAATGATTACCTCCTGGCTGGCTGCCGGATCTATCCGGACCAGAAGCGATTCGGCCTCCACGCGGTGCCCCACAGAGTAGGGCAAGGCCAGGTTGTTCCGCTCGTAAATGGAGCCGTCCGGCATGGTGGCGCGGAGATCCAGTTCCACCTGGGTCACGTCCTTGCGATCCGAACGCTCGTAGCGCACAACATCGGCCCAGACCAGCGAACCGGAGGTGCGCGTCGCGGACAGGTCCAGGGCGGTCTTCAGCTGATGCCCGGCAAGCAGAAAGAGCACGACGGGGAAAATCACGGCGAGACGGGCCAGCATTCTGGCCGATGCGCTCTCGCGGGGGTACGTACCGGGTTCCATATCCTGGGCCATGGCTGCAAGTGGGATCGTTGGGTACGCCCGCAAACCAGCCTCCGGCCCACGGGTTCAGCACTACCGCCCCGATTCGTGTCAAGAATTGGTTCAGGACAGAAACAGGTACGGCTTCCAGGTGTCATCCATCGAGCCCACGAAATCCCGGATGTACATGACGTAGCTGGGCCGGAACGGCTTGCGGCTGAGCGTAAATCCGACCTCCTCTGGCGTCCGATTGCCTTTCCTGTTGTTGCACGGTACGCACGCTGCCACCAGATTCTCCCATGTATCGCGCCCTCCCCTGGACTTGGGAAACACATGGTCAATCGTCAACTTCTCGCGCGATCCGCAGTACTGGCAACACTCCTGATCGCGCCGGAATACATTGCGCCGCGTCAGCATGATGCGTTTGTACGGGACGTGCACATACCGTTTGAGGCGCACAATGCTGGGCCAGGGAACGGCGCGACTTGGAGAATGAACGAACCGGTCATGTTCCGCCACCACCAGATCGGCTTTCTGCAACAGGACGAGCACAATCGCCCGCTGCACACTCGTGATGGTGATGGCGCGGTAATCCTGGTTCAGGACCAGGACATGACCACTGAAAAAGCCGGTTCGAGGTATTTCCATGAGCAATAACGGCAATTGATTTTCGCCGGACTTCCCCAAGTAAAGAAATCTATGGATTAACCGAAAGTCTGTTCATCCTTTAATAACGGTTATTCGCGGTTCTGCTTCGACATGTGGCGCGTCACGCGCTTCCTGGACGTCAAGCTTCACATAAATTCCAAACGCTACGCCCCGCTCGACGCCGCGCTCGACGCGTCGCTTTCGTGCGAGCGCTGCCAGCGGCTCCTTTGAAACAGTACCTGTCCTCTGGTCCCGTGACGGCACACTGCACCGAAGGCAGGGCTTGACGACACGAAGCCGCACCGTGGATGTCGCGCCGTCGCATCGCACCTCAATATGCGTCCACGTATCCTCTTCCCACGGCTCAGCGGTTTCAACCACAATATTCGGCCGAAATCGGTCCATGGGCAACCCGGTGCCGAGATCTTCCAGACTGGCCGTCGTGGTCACGAGCAGTGGCTCGGCATCGACATAGCGCCCGGGTGCCGCTTGGGAAGAGAGCAGGCGCACGCGGCGACCCAGCGAGCCCGAAAGCCATTCAGCGGCCTCGTCGCCCGCATCTACCCCGAGTACGGGGCGGCCAAAGACGTCCACCTCGCGTTCATACGCCGCGGCGGGAGGCACGGAGAGCGTTGGCCACGCTGGATTTGCCGCGGACAATGGATCCCAGGCCATATTCAGGCCGCCGTGTTCCCCATGTGTCGCTGCAATACGCGCCAGCATGGGTTCGTTGCGCTGCGAAACAAACCTGCCGTCCGCATCGACCACCATCCAGATCCGGTCACCAACAGCGCCTTGCCGCCCCACGACGAGCCGGTCCACGTCGACCGCCCGCGCGCCCTTGAGCGGGTACGCATGGAGCGATACCACGGGCCGCTGCACAATCGCGGGTCGCTGCACCCTGTGTTCGGTCTCACTCCGCGGCATCGAACGCTTCCAGAACGCGCGGAATGAAGGCCCCTACAGCCCGGTAAAACGCGGGCGTGATGTTTTCGAAATCATCGGTCGGTTCGTGGTAGCCGGCGTGATCTTCGACCCCGAAATAGACGAACGGGATGCCCGCCCGGTGAAACGGGGCATGGTCCGATGCAAGCGTCCAGTCGTCACTTCCGGTCCCGGGCTCATCGTGCCCGAAGGCGAGGCGCATGCCAGCAGGCACCTCGACGGACTCCAGCACGGGGCGCAGCTCGGGCCAGTGCCGCGTACCAGCAGCGTAGAGCACGCCGTCTTCGCTGCGGCTGACCATATCCAGGTTGATGTTCAGCACGATTTCGCCGCTGCCGCACGGCGCGCCAACGAACGCCCGCGACCCGCGCAGTCCCCCCTCCTCGTAGTCGAAAAAAGCGAATACGACGGTATGCCGGACCGGGTTGGCCGCCACATACCGCGCCAGTTCCAGCAGCAGCGCCGTGCCCGAAGCGTTGTCGTCGGCGCCGTTGTAGATCGTTCCGCCCCGGACCCCCAGGTGATCATAGTGGGCCGATACCACGATCCGCGCCGCAGGGCTCCGCGAATCCGCCGCCCGTTCGCCTACGCTGCGTCCCGGCACCACGGCCACCACATTCACCAACTGCGCGTCCGAATCCTCGCTGGCAGGCGCCATATGCTCCCACGCCGACAGGCTGTCGGGCTGCGGCCGCGCCGCTACGCACGGGACGGCGCCGCTTTCCTCCAGGTGCCGGGTCAGAAACCGGCGCGTGCGCTCGGCTGCCGGCGTTCCGGTCAGCCGCCCCTCATAGGCATCGGACGCCAACTCCTCGACGTGCGCCAGCATGCGGTTCGTGTCCATCCCTGCCGCGGCAGCCGTTGGATCGGTAGCAGGTGGATCTCCGCCTTCGCCGCACGCCGAAATCAACGTCAACGTGACGAACAACAGGGGGACGACGAACATGAGGGAGCGACGCATGTCTTGGGCCGGTTGGTGAATACAAGAATATAGCCCGGCACCTGTTTCGAGTTCAGCCGTCGAAAATAACCTCTGAACGCAACGACGTTATTTCTGGAACAGCTTCCGATGGCAAGACGATGTCGATCACGTTGTCTCTTCTGCGTGTGTTGATCCGGATGAGCCTGAAGCCAGCCACGACGAAGGAACCGGACAGGACAAACGCCAGGAACACTACGCCAACGAGAGAGAGAGCGGGCGTTAACCATAGAGAGAGCGGGCGTTAACCATGTGGGAATAACAAATCTGGATTTCTTTCTACCCTCTTTTCTGGCCCCGACGGGTTACGCGCGCCCCATCGGCGTGTCTTCTTTCAGAAACCCAAACCCGTTCGCTGCGTGGAACACTTTCTGTAAACCCCATGACGACAGAGGTTTTCGTGATAACTGGAACAGCCACGCACGCACTCCGGGACGCGCGGCACCGCTTCACGGTAGACGACTACTACCGGATGGCGGAGACGGGCATACTGGAGCCGGACGATCGGGTAGAACTTCTCGACGGACAGGTGGTGGAGATGTCGCCAAGTGGAAGCAGGCACGCAGCGTGTATCAGAATACTTACACAGTTGATTACCGACGGGCTGGGCGCGCGAGGACTGATCAGTGCCCAGCTTCCGGTGCGTCTCGATCAGTGGAATGAACCTGAGCCAGACATTGCCATTCTCAAAGCCAGGAAAGACAGTTATCTGCATGCCCATCCGGGTCCTGCAGATGTTCTACTTATCGTCGAGATTGGCGATTCCTCTGCCTCGGCCGATCGGCTCGTCAAACTACTGCTCTATGCCCGGTTCGGCATCACGGAAGTCTGGCTCGTCGATCTCCAGGCAGGACACCTCGAAATGCACCGTCACCCATCTGATGGTACATATTCCGAGGTCACGCGCGTGAAACCCCCGGCCAAGGTGCAGCCAGAGGCCTTCCCGGATATCCACATCGACTCGGCGCGACTCTTTCTGCGCTGAGCACACGCAGGGCCTGCCAACAGGCCCTGTCACGGTGAGCGCCCCGGCGAGTCACAACATTCCCAGTACGTTTTCCATCGTGAAGAGCGTGCTTTCTGGACCAGGTTCAAGGAACGGCGCAACGTCCCGCTGGGCCGCGACCCAGTCCAGTGTCCGCAGGCGCGTGGACACGATGCCGCGCCAGTTTGAAGCAGAGAGTGCCGGCCCTTCCCATTCGGTTTGTTCGAGCGCGTTGTTCAACAACGTCAGGTTCGGCTCGGGCCAGGTACGATCGCTCAGGTACCAGAAGAGGTCGAACAGATCCCGCCCCTTGGTCCATGTGCGCTGCAGTATCGCGTGGATTTTCCCGGCGAGCAGTGATGCACGGTCGTGGTGTTGCAGGTGTAACAGGGCGTGTCGGCGAATGATCGTGGTTGAAAGCGTAGCACCACTTGGCGGCCTGGTATCAATGTCAATACGGATTCGCAAGAGCTGGGCGCCGTGCGGGGAAAGCCCCAGTTCATTCAAAAGACCCACAAAACCCAGCATCAGGATGTTGACTGTACGGGCAGATTTCCGCTTGGTCGCCACCTCGTACCCCTCCCTCTTCAGCGAAGTCATGATCCGTTGCTCCAGGCGTGCCAGGTCGAACACACCGTTGAACGCAGCCTGCTGTTCATGCTCGCCGAAATCGATGTGTTCCGGACGCTCGAGTGCAAAGTCCAGATCTTCCGAAAAACGGGGCAGGCCGTAGAGGAATCGAAGCGCCGTTCCACCCTGGAATGCGAGCGGGATCATGGCACCTGCCTCCTGCATGCCAAGCAGAATGCGTGCCTGCAAATACTCCCTGGCCAGGTTACGCGATTCTATCTCGCTCCGGCCACGAGATGCCACGGCAATCAATTCCTCCTTCATGACCATCCTCCGTCACGTTCTTCCGATTCCATCATGGCAATGATCTGTACGACGGCACGCCTGAGTTTCCCTTTCCCCCATCGGTCGGCATACTCGAGCAGCTCGTCCTTCGAGAGTGCCTCAATATCTTCCATGCGGAGCGTCTTGAGAAATGACAAAGAATCTCCCTGTGACGTGAGGTAGACAAGGTCCAACAGTGCCTTCGGCGCACGCGCCATCAAAACGTCCTGTCCATTTGCTACCGGAATGCGATGGTAACCGAAAAAAGCCGAAGACCGGACATGACGAAAATCAAACCGACCAAACGGTGTGTCGAATGAACATGTCCGGCCCGTCGTCACAGACGTCGTGACCGGTACAGCCTCCGGAATGTGTCCGTAGTACGCCAGAGCGGACTCAAGGCTCACGTACGATGGACCCAACAGTTCGTTGGCGATCAGGAACGGATGAGGTTCGACCTTGCGATACGGCGCAGCCAGTGTATACAGATTGCGACGAAGCTGAATCACCCTGCCAGTTGCTTTCCAACGCGACAGTTGTTTCCGCACGCTGGCTGGATCCCGATCACCGGCAAGCAGCAGACCTCCGCGAAAGAGCGGTAACTGGCCCGTCGTTTCTAACAGCTCATCAAATTTCATGGCATCAAGATACCATATATGTCTATTTACTGCATCTATTTTTCCTTGCAATTATCCATAGCGGGGTTGTGACAACAGAGGTTTTCGAGATGATGGGCACAGGCACGCATACGCTCACGGACACGCGGCGCCGCTTTACGGTCGACGACTACTACCGGATGGCGGAAGCCGGCATACTGGAGCCGGACGATCGGGTCGAACTACTCGACGGACAGGTGGTGGAGATGTCGCCGATCGGAATCAGACACGCGTATGCCGTAGATACGCTGACAGATATGTTTTTCAGCGTGCGTGAGCAGGCGATTGTTCGCGTGCAGAACCCGGTCAGGCTTGACCCGAAGAATGAGCCCGAGCCTGACCTGTCGCTACTCAAACGTCGCCCGGATGGCTATTCCCGGAGCCATCCGGGTCCTTCTGACGTCCTCCTGGTCATTGAAGTGAGCGATTCCTCCATTCAGTTCGATCGCGAGACCAAACTACCGCTCTACGCCCGGTTCGGCCTGCCGGAAGTCTGGCTTGTCGACCTTCAGGCAGGCCAGATTGAAATTCACCGCCGCCCCTCTGGCAAAGCGTACACCCACCTCACACGCGTGAAACCCCCGGCATCAGCGCGGCCCGAGGCCTTTCCGGACCTCCGGATAGACACGGCGTTTATTTGCCGGACTTGAGCCCCCGGGCAGCCCGGTCCGAAAGCAGGTTCACGCTGAAGCGCGATACGCGTTCGTGCCGCTCGGCGTAGCGCGTGAGCGCGAGCTCAATGAGTCGTTCGAGCAGCTCCCTAAATGGCAGCCCGGCCGGCTCCCAGAGATAGAATGAGAACGAGCCCGGAATCGTGTTGATTTCGTTGAAGTAGAGCGTGCCTGTTTCACTGTCCATCAGAAAGTCAATACGCGCTACGCCGCTCGCATCCAGCGCGGAAAACACGTCAAGGGCCATGGCCCGGACCTCGTCAGCCACTGATTCTGGGATCGGGGCGGGGATTTTCCGATCGAGCGACGCCATTCCGCTTTTGGGGCTGGCGCCCGAGAACCCAGCCTCCTTTCGGCCGCCCCCCCCCTGCATGTACTTGTCCTCGAAGGACAACAACCCCGTCGCCGATACCGGCTCCTCGAGTACCGACACCTCGGCGCGGCGCCCGTCCCCGAGCACGCTCGCATTGATTTCGCGCAGATTGGGGACGCATTTTTCAACCATCACGGCGCTATCGAAGCGGAAGGCGTCCTCGATCGCCGCATCGAGTCCAGTCCGATCCGCCGCCCTCGTAATGCCGATCGAAGAGCCCAAACGAACCGGTTTTACAATGAGCGGATACCCGAACTCTGCGCTCAGCCCCTCCAGCATGGCGTCCTCGGTGCCCCGCCACGCATGCTCCCGCACCACGCGGCCCGGCACCACATGTACGCCCGCCGCTGCCGCCATCTGTTTAGCCAGCGCCTTGTCCATACCGAGCGCCGATGCCGCGACGCTGCATCCGGTCCACGGAACACCGAGCATCTCGCAGACGCCCTGGAAGGCCCCGTTTTCGCCGGCTGCGCCGTGAAAGGCGGCCAAAGCGACATCGATCACGACCGGCTCTGCTGGCCGGCGCCAACGCGCTGGCCGTACCGGCACCAGCTTCATGGTCCTCCCCGGTCCCGAGGCTGCGGCAACTTCCGTGGCGCGGGAGAGCAGGGCCGGAATGTCGGCGTAGCGCTCCACCGCGTCCAGCACCTCGCCCACGAACCATGTCCCGGACTTGGTCACGTAGACCGGCGTGACGACGAGCTTCGTATCTGCCCCCGCCCTCATCGAGAGCGCCCTCGTCGAGAGCGCCCCCTCGGAGAGCGCCGCCACCGCCTGAAGTCCCGTTATCACGGAAACCTCGTGCTCGGGCGATGTACCGCCGAAGAATATGCCAATTCTGAGCTGTTCGGGAATCGATTTCATACGCCGAAAGGTATGACCGTACCTTACGCCGCGCCACACCCCACAACCCGGATTGCCCCGCCCGTGCTCGTCGCCCTGATTTCAGATGTCCACAGCAACCTGGCCGCCCTTGAGGCGGTTCTCCGCGTCATCGATGCCCGCGCGCCGGATCGCATATACTGCCTGGGGGACGTCGTAGGCTACGGCGCCGAGCCCGAGGCCTGTGTGCGGCTTGTACGCGAGCGCTGCCATGCGACCGTCCTCGGAAACCATGACCTGGCCGTGGCCACGGGCGAAGGCGCCGAGTATTTGCCGCTTGACGGTCAAATGGCCGCCGAGCACAACCGGGAGGCGCTCTCCGCGGCATCTATCGACTGGCTCGGCGCCCTTCCCCTCGTGCACGCCGACGACACGGGCACGTTTGCGCATGCATCGCCCGAAAAACCAGGTCACTGGCTACGGCTCGATTCCTTCTCCGTTGTCCAGGAGCAGTTTAATCACTTCAAAACCGATATCTGCTTTCTGGGACACACTCATTTGCCTGCGACCATGAGCCGTACGCTGGGCATTTTCCGCGTCCGCCCGGGGCACCGATTCCTGGTCAATGTGGGTAGCGTCGGACAGCCCCGTGACGGCGACCCGCGCGCCTGCATTACATGGTTCGATACGGAGACTGTGACCACCAAGCTCGAACGCGTCCCCTACAACGTGGATGTCGCGGCACGGCGCATTCTCGATGCCGGCCTGCCGGCGGGCCTGGCGCACCGCCTGCACGAGGGTCATTGATTCGGGCACAGGCCTCACGTGTCCCGCGGCGCGTTCAGACCGACTCCACCAGCCGTCCTTTGTTGTAAATGGCCCACGCCCGCCCCACCATGGGCGCCCCGACAAACGGCGTGTTGCGCGATTTCGAGCGGATATGTGCAGCTTCGAACGTCCACTCGGTCGTTTCGTCGAAAATCGTGAGGTTGGCCTTTTCGCCGGTTGCAATGCGGGGCATGGGAATACGCATGATACGGCGCGGCGCGGCGGTAATGGCCTCCACGGCCCTTGAGAGCGTAAGTACGCCCGGCCGAACGAGCTCCCGCCCGATCAGTCCCCAGGCGGTTTCAAGGCCCAGAATGCCAAACGGAGCGGCCTCGAACTCAACGTCCTTCTCGTTCGGCGCGTGCGGCGCGTGATCGGTGCAGATGGCATCGATCGTGCCGTCGGCCAGACCTGCCTTCATGGCCTCGACGTCTGCCACCGTTCGCAGTGGCGGATGCATTTTCGTATGCGTGTCGTAGTCTGAATCTTCTACGGCCTGGTCCGTGAGCGCGAAGTGGTGGGCGCAGACTTCGGCCGTGATGGGTACGCCGCGCCGCTTGGCATCGCGCACAATCTCGACCGCGCGGGCGGTTGAGATATGGGCCACGTGCACAGGTCCCCGGGTATACTCTGCAATCAGCGCATCGCGCGCAATCATTACTTCCTCGGCCAGTCCCGGAATGCCTTTCACGCCGAGCCGCGTGCTCACCTCGCCTTCATTCATGTGGCCGTGCGGATTCAGGTCGAGATCCTCCATGTGGTTGATGATGGGCACGTCGAGCATGGACGCGTATTCGAGCGCATGCCGCATGAGACCGGCACTTGCAACCGGCGATCCGTCGTCCGAGAACGCCACGGCGCCCCCCGCTTTCATGTCGGCCATCTCGGCCAGTTCTTCGCCGGCGCGCTTCTTCGACACGCAGCCAATGGGGTACACGTCGACGGCCTCCTTTTTTGCCCGCTCCACAATGAACTCGACCACATCCCGCGTGTGGATGGGCGGCTCGGTGTTCGGCATGCAGGCAACTGCCGTGAATCCGCCAAAGGCGGCGGCCCGGCACCCGGTATGTACGGTTTCCTTGTGCTCCTGGCCGGGCTCCCGAAGGTGTACGTGCATATCCATCCAGCCCGGCGACACCCGCTTGCCGCGCGCGTTGTACTCGGGCGCGCCCTTCGCATCCAGACGCTCACCAATCTCGGTGATGACTCCGCCCCGTATGAGGATGTCGGCTTGCCGCTCCGTGCCGGCTTCCACGTCAAGGATCAGGGCTTCGCGAATACACAAATCGGGGTGCGTCATGCTGCAGGACGGGATCAGTTTGGAGAATGCTGATGGTACCGGTTCAAAATAGGACATGCCGCCCGTATCTTCTGTCAAATTCATGTCACGCCATTATGACCCGCGCGCTCATTCACCTGGACAACCTTACGCACAACGTCGAGGTGCTTCGGCGCCGCGCAGGAAAAGTCGAGCTGATGGCCGTCGTGAAGGCGAATGCGTATGGGCATGGACTGGTGATGATCGCCAAGCACCTCGTTGAAGAAGGAATCACCTTCCTGGCGGTCGCCTATGTCCAGGAAGCCATTGCGCTCCGGGAGGCCGGCATCGAGACCCGAATCCTGGTATTCGCTCCACCCCTTCCGAACACGGCCGAGGACTACGCTGCGTTCAACTTCGAGGCCGTCGTAGACGGGGACCGTGCGCTCGATGTGCTCCGAACTGCCTCTTCACCCATACCTGTGCACATCAAGGTCGACACGGGCATGCGGCGCTATGGGATCCGGCCGCGGGAAGCCGCCCGGTTTGTGAGCAGGGTGGAGCGAAGTGCGCACGTTCATCTGGCCGGGATATGGACGCATTTTGCGGACGCCGAAAATCCGGATTCTCTCGTTACGCGGGCTCAACTGCAGCAGTTCAGGGAACTCATGCGAACCCTGGCACCCCTGCCCTGTCCCGTTCATGCGTCAAATTCCGGCAGCATGTATACGTGCCCGGATACACTGGATCCGGCGCTGGTCACCTGGGCCCGTGTCGGTGGGTCCCTGTATGGCCTCCTGGACATTCCGGCTGCCCGGGCGGAATTGAAGCCTGTCATGGAGATACGCGCACCGGCGCGAGCCGTCAGAAGGGTATTTGGGGGCGAACGGGTGTCCTACGGTGGTATCTGGACCGCTCCCGAGGCGACGATGATTGCTACCATCGGTGCGGGATATGCCGACGGCCTGCCGCGACTGCTGTCGTCCCGCGGACATGTCGTTATTGGATCCCACTCGTATCCGATCGTCGGAACCGTGTGCATGGATTCGCTCCTCGTGGACCTCGGCCCTGACAATGAACACGGCATTGAGGTGGGTCAGGAAGCCGTTCTGCTCGGAGAAAATCCGTCGGCCTTTGATATCGCGACCGCGTGTCATACCATTTCCTATGAGGTTACCTGCAGAATTTCACAGCGGGTTCCCCGTTTGCCTTATATTGGCATGTTCCCACAACCCAACTGAATACCCGGTATGGCCAGCACCTTCGACCCTTCCCAGCTGCACATTTTGCTGGTCGACGACGAAGAGGACGTCGTCGAAGTCGTCTCCCACTTCCTGTCACAGGAAGGATTCAACGTCCACAAGGCCTACACGGGACGTGAAGCGCTGGAAAAAGCGACACCGGATATGGATCTGATTGTCCTGGACATCATGCTCCCGGAAATAGACGGGTATGAGATCTGCAAGCGCCTCCGCAGCCGCGTTGAAACGGAAACCATCCCAATTATTTTCCTGTCGGCGAAAGACGAGGAAGATGACCAGATCCAGGGTCTCATGCTGGGCGCCGATGCCTATCTGACCAAACCAGTTTCCCCACAAGTCATTGTGGCACACGTTAAAGCAGTATTTCGCCGCTCAGGTATCGAAGAAAGCCGTACGCTGCAGGTCAACGACCTCATCATCTATGAGGATGAGTACCGGGCTTCGCTCGACGGCAAGGATCTGGGCCTGACCCTGACCGAGTTCGAACTCGTTCGCTACCTGGTGCGCCACCCGCGCAAGGCGTTCACGCGCCAGCAACTGCTGGAAACCATCTGGAAAGACGCCATGATGGTGACCGAGCGCACGGTCGATGCCCACGTCAAGAACCTGCGTGAAAAGCTGGGCTCCTTTGCCCAACACATCCAGACCGTTCGCGGTGTCGGGTACCGCTTCGTCCAGGAAAAAGGCACGGACTCCGAAGCGTAATCACGTAGAGACTGATCTCGTTGGTTTCAAAACTGTTTCACCGACTGGTACCAGCCCGGGCTACTACGCAGACCTGGATGCTGGCAACGTTCGTGTTTTTCGTCGGGATCGCGGTCGTGGCGGTGAGTTTGTACGTGACCTTTGTGTTGCGCAGTGAAGTCCAGATCGCGGGTCGGGCATCGCTCGCCGACCAGACCCGTCGGGTATTGGCGCTCGTCGAACTTGCCGAGACGAACGAGCGCCGGGCGGAACTCGTCCAGGACCTGTCCAGGTTCGGTGATCTTCGCATCCACATTGAAACTCCCGACGGCCACGTTATTGGCGACCGGGCGCGACTGGCAGGCATTTCAGGTGAGGACATCCAGTTTCTGCCACACCGGAAGCAGGATGGCGCCCTCTATTATGCTGGCCTGGAAAGCAGAGAATCGGGACTCAAAGTGGTTATCGGACAACCGCGACCGGCGCTGTTCAAGCTTATTCAGCGGATTCAGATTACGCTCGTTGTAGCCATGGCCATGACCCTCCTGCTGGCCGTGTTCGGGTCCTGGATTGCAGCGCAGCAGGTTACGGGCCCCCTGATTGCCATCCGGAACAGCGCCCGGAGCATTATCGAGGGCAACCAGGAAGAGGAAATCCATGTGGATTCCCGGGCAGCCGAATTCCAGGACCTGGCCAAGAGTCTCAACCAGATGTCGGATTCCTTCATCGAGAAAATCGAGGAACTGCAGCGCCTCGCTGCGCTGCAGAACGAATTCATTGGGAACGTCTCCCATGAAGTCCGGAACCCCATATTTGCTGTCGGGGGGTATCTGGAGGCCCTCGGTAGCGATGCCCTGTCCGCCGAGCAGCGCCAGTTCTATGCCACAAAAGGACTCACCAACCTCGAGCGGCTGAACAATCTGTTCGCGGATCTGATTGAAATTGCCCGGCTGGAGTACCGCGAGGATCTCATCAAACCGTCCATATTCAACCTGCAGGAACTGCTCTCCGACGTGTACGAGGTGGAGCATCAGAAGGCAGCGAAAAAGGGTCTCGAACTGCATATGGATAATCCGGAGTGGCTGGTCCGTGCCGACAGGGCGCGGCTCCGGCAGGTCCTGATCAATCTGATCGACAATGCCATTGCATACTCGGACGAGGGTACGGTCCGCTGTCGATGCCGCCGCCACATGGACAAGGTCCGGATAGAAGTTGTCGACACCGGACGCGGTATACCGGAGGCGCATCGTGAAAAAGTGTTCGAACGTTTTCATCGTGTGGATCCGGACCGCTCACGTCGCTCGGGGGGCACCGGCCTTGGGCTGTCCATTGTAAAACAGATTCTTGCGGCCCATGGAGAATCTGTCCATGTGGAGAGCACGCTCGGGAGCGGCACGCGGTTCTGGTTTGAACTCCCGTTCGTTCCGGAGACGTGATCCTGTTCAACACGCTAAACATCCATGTCAGATACTGTCGTTGATCTCGCCCCACGTGTTACTGAAGTTGAACCCATCACCGGCTACGCGCTACGGGTGACGTTCGCCACCGGGGAGGTGCGCCGCGTTGATTGCCGTCCGTTCTTGGACAAGGGTGTGTTTCAGCGTTTGAAGGACGAGGACGAGTTCCGCCGCGTCCAGCCTATCAACAACGGCGGCGGTATCGGGTGGGCGTCAGGAGCGGACCTCTCGCGGGACACCGTGTACGTGACCGGAGAGCCGGTTTGATGGATGCTTCGCCCGGGCGGCATATCAAGGCCATGCACGCGGACGCAGGGCCGGTGCGTTCGGGCTTCCCTCCATGCGTAGCTATGGCTATGCAGACGTCGGGACGCCTTGAAGAGGCCGGGTACCCGGCCGAGTTGTCATGGCGCTCCGAACGAGAGCGTCCTCTACTTCAACACGCTCTTAAACCGGTGTGTCTGGAAAACTTTTCCCTGGGGTTAGCCGTACCCAGTCCGATACCGGAGTTGTGAACTGAACCGCTATACGCCATGCCAAAGACGAAGAAGAACCAGCCTGCAACGTCCAACGGGTCGCAGGCCGCCGAGGCGGACGAGACGTCGTTTTTTGGCCAGAGTGATTTCGAAGTGATATCCGTCGGTCCATCCGATTTTGATTCAGATCAGCTGTTGCACGTCTACCAGACGATGGTGCTTTCGCGTCGCCTGGACGAGAAAATGCTGACACTGCTCAAACAGGGCAAAGGCTTTTTCCACATAGGTTGCGCGGGACATGAGGCCGCGCAGGCGGCCGTAGGACTGCTCTCGCGCCCGGGCCACGACTGGTTCAGCTTCTACTACCGTGACCTCATGATGTATCTCATGCTCGGAGGAACGGCCGAAGAAGTACTCCTTCACCATCTGGCAAAAGCCGACGACCCCAATTCGGGGGGGCGCCAGATGTCCGAGCATTTTTCCAACCGGGAGCGCAACATACTTCCCATTTCCTCCTCGGTCGGTGCGCAGTTCCTCCCCGCCGTCGGTGTTGGACTGGCGCTGCAGCATGATGACATGCGCGATGCGTACGTCTACAGCTCGTGCGGCGACGGCGCTACCAGTCAGGGCGACTTCCATGAAGCCCTCAACTGGGCGGCCCGCGCCAAAGCACCTGTGTTGTTCATGGTCCAGGACAACGGGTATGCCATCTCGGTCCCGGTCCGCGATCAGACCGCCGGCGGTACGGCATTCAAGCTCGCGCGTGGTTATGAGGGGTTGAAACGCATTCACGTAGACGGCACTGACTTTTTCGCGATTTGGTCGGCTGCCAAGGCGGCCATTGATCACATCCGCTCCGGTGAAGGCCCTGTCTGCCTCGTGGCCGACATGGTCCGACTTCTTCCCCACTCCTCATCCGACAATCACACGAAGTACAAAACTCCGGAAGAATTGGAGTCCGACAAACGGGAAGACCCCATTACACAGATGGAGTCGCGTCTCAAGGAGAGCGGCCTGCTCACGGACGCGCTGATCAAGGAGATTCGCAAGGAAATTGGTACGGAGGTGGATCGCGCCGCGGCATGGGCCATCGAGCAGGCAGATCCAGATCCTTCCACCGCCCTCCATCATGTCTGCTTCGACGGTGACGATGGACTGGAATACGAGGCCTCAGAGCCTTCGGGTGAACAAATTGTGATGGTTGACGCCATCAACCATGCCCTCCACGAGGAGATGGAGCGCAGCGACAGGGTCATCGTCTACGGAGAAGACGTCGCGGGCAACAAGGGGGGCGTATTCACCGCGACCAAAAACCTGACCGACGCGTTCGGCGAGAAGCGGTGTTTCAACTCGCCACTGGCCGAGGCATCGGTCATCGGTACGGCCGTGGGGTTTGCTTCGGCTGGATTCAAGCCGGTCGTTGAAATCCAGTTCGGTGACTACATCTGGCCGGCAATGCAGATGTTGCGCAACCAGGTGGCCTCGTATCGCTATCGCTCGAACGGAACATGGGCCTGTCCCATGGTCGTCCGCGTACCCATTGGTGGATATATCCATGGCGGATTATGCCACTCTCAGAACATTGAGGCCCTTTTCGGCCACATGCCGGGTTTCAAGATCGCCCTTCCATCCAATGCAGCGGACGCAAAAGGTCTGCTCAAGGCGGCCATCCGCATGCAGGACCCCATCCTGTTCATGGAGCACAAGGCGCTCTACCGCTCGGCGGCGGCGCGCAGTCCTGAGCCCGATGCCGAATACCTGCTGCCGTTTGGCAAGGCCCGCATTGTCCGTGAAGGCACGGACCTGACCATCGTGACCTACGGCATGATGGTCCACAAATCAGTCAGCGTGGCGCGCCAGTTGGAAAAAGAGGGCGTGTCCGTCGAGATTATTGATCTCAGAACTATTCTCCCGTACGACTCGGACACAGTCTTTCAATCGGTGCGAAAAACGAACCGCGCCCTGGTCGTCTACGAAGACCACGAATTTGGTGGTTTCGGTGCGGAAATCGTGGCTCAGATTGCAGACAAGGCCTTTGATGTGCTCGATGCCCCGGTTCGACGGGTTGCGGGCGCCTTCAGTCCCATCCCGTTTGCCGACCCTCTGGAGCGCGCCGTTCTGCCCAACGACGACACCATTCTGGAAGGCGCCCGCGACGTATTGTCTTTTTAGGTTTGATACGGGTCGTTCCTGCGGCGCGGTCTTCGGGCTACGGTCTATCGACCAAATGCCCTGCAGACCGCGCCGCAGGAACG
>JAJCYR010000021.1 GCA_029262775.1 Bacteroidota bacterium | reverse complement strand
GGCGGGGCCCGCGGGCGGGGGCGCGCCCTGGCCCGCGGCCGCGCAGGACCTCCTCGTGCCCATGGACAATTCGCAGACCGACCACCTGAAGGCGTACGGTCTCGTATATTGGGCACTCGAACGATCTGTGGAAGTCGATTGGTTGCTCAACTACCGGGGCGGCGCGTTTCTGATGCCAGCAACCGGGGAAACCGAGTCGGAACTGCGCATTCGGGGGGTGTCGTACGAGACGTTGTCCGCGTCCGCTGCCGCCCAGACCATGGCCGAGGTACAATCCGAGGATGCAAATACGTCCATCGTCCGGCTCGAAAAACCACCAGAAATTGCCGTATATGCCCCTGACCAGACGCTGCCCTGGGACGATGCCGTGCTCCTGGCACTGACCTACGCGGAGGTCCCCTACGAGATGATCTACGACGAAGAGGTGCTGGCTGGAGACCTCGGTCGTTATGACTGGCTCCATCTCCATCATGAGGACTTCACCGGCCAGTACGGCAAGTTTTTCAACTACCGGTCCACGGCGTGGTATATAGAACAGCAGCGGGAGGCTGAATTGGCAGCTCGGCGGGCAGGATTCAGGAAAGTGCCGGAGATGAAGGCTGCCGTGGCGGAAGAAATCAAAGCATACGTCGGTGAAGGGGGATTCCTGTTCGCCATGTGCTCCGGTACGGACACGTTCGACATTGCCCTGGCTGCTTCCGGCACGGACATTGTCCCATCCGAATATGACAATGACCCTATTGATCCGGATGCCCTCGGTCACCTGGACTTCTCCCGAACGCTGGCGTTTGAGAACTTTCGACCCATTTTCAATGCACGCGAGTATGAGCATTCGGACATCGACGCGGGACCGCCTCCTCCCCAACTCCGTAATCCGGCCGTGGACTATTTCACCCTGTTTGAATTCAGTGCCAAGTATGACCCCGTCCCGACCATGCTGACCCAAAATCACGTGGCCACAGTCAAGGGGTTCATCGGGCAGACCACTAATTTCCGGAAATCGGTTATCAAGCCCAACGTCGTCATTCTGGCAGAAGCGCCTGGACGCGATGAGGTGCGTTACCTGAACGGCACCTATGGTCAAGGCACATTCACGTTCTACGGAGGACATGACCCGGAGGACTACCAACACTTTGTTGGAGAGGAGCCTACCGACCTGAGCCTTCACAAGCATTCTCCCGGATATCGACTCATTTTGAACAATATCCTTTTTCCGGCGGCCAAGAAAAAGAAACAGAAAACATGACAGGCTCCGCTCACTCCAGCCGACCGGTTTCCAGTTCACTGTGCACCATGAGTGAACTCGTGTTGCCCAATGACACGAACGGGCTCGGCAATCTCATGGGAGGAAGACTACTGCATTGGATGGATGTCTGCGCGGCGATCTCTTCGCAGAGACATGCAGGAATGGTGTGTGTTACGGCCAGCGTGGACTCGGTGGAATTTCACGAGCCTATCCTCCAATCCGAAATCATTGTCCTTGAAAGCCATATCAACCGGGCGTTCCGCTCCTCCATGGAGATTGAAATCAACGTCTATGCGGAAAATCCGAGAAGCTCCGTCAAGCGACATTGCAACCGGGCATTCTATACATTTGTAGCCGTCGGGGAAGACGGAAAGCCCGTACCGGTACCTGACCTGGTGACCGAGACACAGAAAGAGCGCGACCGGTATGAAGCAGCCGCACGACGTCGTGAATTCCGCTTGTTGCTGTCCGGCAGAATGGAGCCCAGAGATGCGGTCCATGTCCAGGACTACCTGGCCTCCTTCAAGGCCTGAATTACGGCTCCTATCGTGATTCGTGTCCTCCTGGCCGTTATCCCGTTCCTGGTCGTGCCTCTGGCTCCGTTGTCATCGGCGGCACAGGACGTGGAATTTTCCGGCCGCACAGCCCGTACCTCGGTCCTCGAAGTTGGCGCCGTCGTAGGTACGTTCTCGGGTTTCAGCATGAAATATCAGCGCCACGCGTCCCTCGCGTGGGATTTCCACTCCAGCTTCAACGCAAATGGATTTTTCCGTGCGCGCATTCACGCATTGAGGGAAAACCCCGTAGAAAATTCGCCCCTCACCTTCTTCATCGGGCCTGGAATAACCGGCGGCACGTCCGATTCAGAACTTATTCTCGGCCCGGCGGCTGAGGCAGGTGTATTTTTCGGTATTGAACACTACCGCATCGTGCTGCAGCTCATGCCTGAAATCGAGGTCATTCCTCGCCTCGAGGGCCGCCTTCTGGCCGGTGTCGGATTGCGTATCACCCTCTGAAACAACCAGTCACAAGGCTGCCGAACGTGCTCTTCCAACGAATACTCATTACAGGAGCGAACGGGCTTCTTGGCCAACACCTGGTCCATAAGCTTGGGCAGGTGCCGGGAAACGATGTGCTCGCAACCGGACTCCAGGACAGTCCGAGGTATGCAGGTGGTTCATGTGGGTATACGCCGCTCGACATTACGAATCCCGAGCAGCTGCGCGCCGTGTTCGAAGATTTTACACCCGATGTGGTAATTAACGCCGCGGCCATGACCGCCGTGGACGCCTGTGAATCGGACCGCGACGCCTGCTGGAAAATCAATGTCGACGCGGTCGAGACACTGGCGCGCCTCTCAAGAACGCACGGCACGCGCCTCGTTCAACTTTCGACGGATTTCGTATTTGATGGAGAGGCGGGTCCGTATACGGAAAATGATCGTCCCCACCCCATTTCCTATTACGGCAAATCCAAGCTGGCTGCCGAAAACCATGTCAGAAAATCAGGGCTTACCAATTGGGCTATTGTGCGTACGGTTCTCGTCTATGGAATGGCTGAAAACCTCAGCCGATCCAATATCGTTTTGTGGCTCCTCGACAAATTCTCGCGTGATGAAACGGTGCACATGGTAACCGACCATATCCGAACACCGACATACGTCGTAGACCTGGCCGACGCCATGGAGCGCATGGTCCGCTTCCGCCGGAGCGGTGTCTATAACCTTTCGGGAGGCGAACTGATGTCCGTATACGATTTGGCCCTGGAGACAGCCCGCGTTTTCGGTTACCGGGCGGAACTCGTGCAGCCCACAGACAGCCGTACATTCAGCCAGACCGCCCCGCGGCCGCCCCGGTCCGGATTCATCATACTCAAAGCCCAGTCCGAACTCGGATGGCAGCCGCGAACGCTGTCCCAAGGTCTTGCCCACCTTGGTGTTACGCTTGGTCTGCCTACCTTTGCCTGAAACCACATCCCGCCGCTATGCTCGACATTCAATTCATTCGTGAAAATCCTTTAATCGTAAAGGATGCCATCGAGAAGAAACGAACCGGATCCGCCACGCTTGTCGACTCCATTCTGCAGCTCGATACATCTTGGCGACAAGCCGCCACATCCCACCAGGAACTCAAGACGGAAGCCAACACAGCCGCACGGGAAATTGGCCTGCTCATGAAGTCGGGCAAGCGGGATGCTGCGCAGGAGCTTATTGTCCGTAGTGCCGACGTGAAGTCGCGTCTGGGCGAGCTTGAGGAAGAGCAGCGTTCACTTCATGCCGATCTGCTGAAACTGATCCTCGAGGTACCCAATGTACCCCACCCCTCCGTGCCGGTTGGGCGGACGGAGGAGGATAACAAGGTGGTCTACGAATGGGGAAACAAACCCACTTTCGGCTTTGTCCCCCGCCCCCACTGGGAACTGATTGAGCAGCATGGCCTGGTCGACTTCGACCGGGGTGCGAAAGTTTCCGGGGCCGGTTTCCCGTTCTACCGAGGCCAGGGCGCCCGCCTTCAGCGGAGCCTGGTCCAGTTTTTTCTGGACACCGCAACGAGACGCAACTACACGGAAATCCAGCCGCCCCTTGTCATCAACGAGGATTCGGCCCGAGGCACCGGCCAGCTTCCGGACAAGGAAGACCTGATGTACGAAGCCAAACGGGATGGCCTGTATCTGATACCAACCGCCGAAGTACCGGTCACCAACCTGCACCGGGACGAGATTATTCCGGAGGAGGAACTACCCATCAGGTACTGCGCCTACACGCCCTGCTTTCGGCGCGAGGCCGGTTCACACGGAAAAACGGTGCGCGGACTGAACAGATTACACCAGTTCGACAAAGTGGAGTTGGTGCATTTTGTACATCCGAAGCACAGCTACGACGCGCTGGAATCTCTGCGTGAGGACGCAGAAGCACTGCTCGTGGCTCTCGGCCTGCCTTACAGGCGTCTTCTGATGTCAACGGGCGACATGGGGTTCACCCAGGCCAAAAAGTATGATCTCGAGGTATGGAGCCCTGGACAGGAGCAGTGGCTTGAAGTCTCAAGTATTTCCAATTTCGAATCGTTCCAGGCGCGCCGCATGAACATCCGATACCGGCCAGCTGGCGGAGGCCGGCCCGTTCTCCTGCATACGCTCAACGGCAGCGGGCTGGCACTGCCCAGAATTGTGGCCGCGCTCATGGAACACTATCAACAGTCCGACGGGTCCATCACGATACCCCCAGTCCTACGGCCATGGACAGGTTTCGATATTATCGGCCGGTGATGGCTTCCATTTCCTTTTCGATGGCCTTTGCAGCATTTTCGATGTCATTTTTCGCGCCATTGCCGCTGCTGCTGCCGTCGTCGCCCGGGAACTGCTCGATGTGATCCAGTCTGAGTTTCCGACCCTGACCTGCAGCCGTGGGTGAGGCCCGGTGAATGTAATAGTCGCTGTTCGGCAGCGCGTCAACGAGTTCCTCGGCGGCGGTGGCCGCCCGCCGCATGGATGGGTCTGCATTCACCCTTACGGCTTGCAGCGCGTCCTTGATACGCAGTTCCATCAGATCCATGGCGTGTGCAAAAAGCTGCCCTTGCCGCTCGAGATCGGCGCCCGACAGCGTTCTGAGTTGCGAATCCCTCTTGGACAATGTGGCTGACATCACAAACAGATAAATACCCGAATCGGCAAGTCGGGCCTGTGTCGCCTGATGAGTCACAATGTCGTTTTCATGCCATTTACTGGCCAGCTTGAACATGCGGGCATGGTCAGCGATACGCTGTCCCAGTCGGTCGGCGTAGGGTTTCAGGCTGGCATGCACGCCCGGTACATCCGGTGCCGATCGCTTCCAGCCCAGAAACAGCTCTGCAGCGAGCGGTATCGCTCGCGAGACGATTTTCGGATTCACGGCGTTCTTTACGAAGCGCGACACATTCGAGAGTACGCCCGAGTCGGAATCCCAGCCCAGTGCTTCCTGGATGCCAAGCATCTGCTCGGCGAGCTGCTTGCCCCCGTAAGCGAATACGAACGGCTGCATGACTTCATTCGAACCCTCCACAATGCGGTGTATCCGATTGTCACGCCATGCACGCTCCAGTTCATTTTCGGTCATGTAGCCCTCACCACCCATGATTTCCATGGCATCGTCCAGGACTTCCCACCCGATTTGTGAACAGAAAACCTTCGTCATGGCCGTCTCAACCATGATATCCCTGTCTCCCCGATCCAGCATGCCCGTCATCATGTACAGCACGGCATCGGCCGCGTAGACGAAGGAATGCATACGCGCAACGCGCTGCCGGACAAGTTCAAATTCTATCAGCGGGCGATCGAACTGATGGCGTGTCTGTACCCACTTTGTGGCCTGCTCGGCGCCTCGACGGGCGGCTCCAGTGATGCCTGCAGACAGCGTGCATCGACCGAAATTCAGGCACGACAGGGCAACCTGAAGGCCCCGGCCTTCCTCATGCAACACGTTTTCGCGCGGAACACGTACGTTCGTGAAGCGGATACGGGCCTGCCAGGTACCACGGATACCCGTCTTGGAGCGGTTTTTCTCAAAAATATCCACACCCTCCATATCGGGCGTCAAAATGAGTGCCGTGACGGCATCGCGCTCTTTTCCCTTGATGACCATTCGCTGCTTGGCCATAACGGTGAACATGCCCGAGAGCGCCCCCGACGTACTCCACTTCTTCTCACCACTCAGAATGAAATACGTGCCATCTTCCGTCAGTTCGCAGCGCGTCTCCTGCCCAGCAGCATCGGAGCCGACGTTTGGCTCGGAGAGGCAGAACGCAGACAGATACTCACGCGCTACTTTCGGCAGGTACATTTCCTTCTGCTCATCCGAACCGAAGAGCATGATGGCCTTGCACCCAATGGACTGATGGGCGGACACCAAAACGCCAGTAGAACCACAGTAGGCACCTATTTTTTCCAACACCCGGTTGTAACTGGTAATACCCATCCCGAGTCCACCAAACTTCTCAGGAACGGTCAGTCCCATGATTCCCATCTTGAACAGCCGCTGAATAACCCAGTCCGGTATGTACTGCTTCTGGTCAATCTCGATGGCCGGGTGCTCGTTCTTCAAGTAGTCCTCGAGCTCTGCGAGCAGGGTATCGCAGCGCTCGCGCTCTTCGAGCGACTCTTCCGGATACGGGAACACCGATTCGGCACGGAATCGCCCCCAGAACAGATTCTTGGCAAAGCCCAGCTCATCGGGCTCAGGACCGAGCATGCGGTCAATGTCCTGAATCATTTTCTGGTCTTTTTCCGAAACGTTCTTGAGTTTCATCGTGTCGAGGCCCATGGTCAATCTCCGGCGATAAGTTGAAACGGTACACCACGTCCAAAACCCCCAGACAAAATCGGTTCCTGCGCTTCATAGAGGCAGGTGTACACTGTTAAGTCAGTGACAACTATTTTCCGTCGTGACGAGCGCTCCCGGCCCAATTGAGGGCCCCTTAATCAGACGTTAATTCTTTGTGAACTCCACTTTTTCCCAGCGACTCGCTGCAGCCCAGTTCGAAAAACAGTCGTGCCTGTGTGTAGGAATCGACCCGGATGTCGACAGACTTCCGTCACATCTCGGCACAGAGCCTGTTCAAGCCGTGCGTGCATTCTGCACAGCGATCATCGACGCCACCGCCTCTTCCGCGTCTGCCTACAAATTCAATTTTGCATTCTTTGAGGCGCTTGGAGGAGATGGAATGGATCTGCTCAGCGAACTCGTCCCACTCGCCCGCCAGCGCGCGCTCACTATCGCCGATGCCAAGCGGGGCGATATCGGCAACTCGGCCGCTTTTTACGCCCGCTTCGTATTCGATCGTCTCGGCTTCGATTCCATCACGGTCGCGCCGTACATGGGGCGCGATTCCGTGGAACCCTTCCTTACCCGCCCGGGAACGTGCGCCTTCGTACTTGTGCGCACGAGCAACCCCGGAGGTGACAACGTGCAATTGCTTGACTCTGGCGGCATGCCGGTCTATGAGCACGTTGCACGGCACGCCACGTCGTGGGCTGAATCCCTCCCGGCTGACGCCGGTTTTGTGGTAGGTGCCACAGACCTCGGCGCCATGGCCCGGCTCCGCGCGTCGCATCCGGACGTCCCTTTTCTGATCCCTGGTGTGGGTGCCCAGGGTGGCAGCGCCCGGGAAGTCATGGCAGCCGCCGCTGGTGGACCGGTTCTCGTGAACAGCAGCCGATCCATACTGTATGCCTCGAATGAAGAGGAGTTCGCCCAGGATGCTGGGCGCGTAGCAGCCGGTCTCGCAGCCGATCTGCGGCCTGCGACCCGACACCAAGCGCACGACGTGCACTCCGCCCATTACGATCAGATGCTCTATCGCACCGTCCGGATGACCTTCCAGAAAGAGCACACCGACACGTTTATTCGCCTTTTCGAAGATGCCAAACCACGCATTGAAGCCTTCGGCGGCTGCCGGTCGCTGCTACTCCTGCGCGACGCCGAGCATCCGAACGTCTTCACGACCGTGTCCACCTGGACATCCGATGACGCCCTACAGGCCTACCGATCGTCCGACTTTTTCCGGAAGACATGGTCGCGAACCCGCGCCCTGTTCAGCGAGAGACCCGTCGCACACAGTTACTGCGAGCATTTCAATGGCTGAGCGCCACGTTCAGAAAGACGGATCTTCCAGCCTCGGGCAGGCCCAACTGAGGCAGGAGCACGGAGTCGAAGGCGTTTTTCGCTCCAGCCGATACCTCCAGGAACCATGACGAGCGACCAACAAGTCTTCGATAGGTAATGTCCGGGTGTACCAACAATGCGAGAGGGAGCGGTACAAGCGTGTCAGCACCCGATTTTGCCCATGCGCGCCCCGTGTAATCGGCGCGGATTCCCAATTCAACGAACGCCCCCAGTGTCTTTCTGGCAAAGAATTGTGAGAGCACTTCCGGACGTTCGATCAGATGCACCGTACCATTTGGCGTCAATTCAGCCGGACGCATCCACGTACCATGGCCGCCAAAGACGAGCCCGCGTCCAGGCCGCTGTGCCATTGCCGTCAACTCAACTCCCCAAACCCGACTACCCTCCAGATTGACACGTCGTCGTCGTCGGACACCCTCCACCACTACGTTTTCCTGATCAATCGTATTGAACGTCCGGTTCCTGAATGCTGTAATGCCAATTCGGGCCCCTCGAATACGTCCACGCAACGCCACTTCCGTAACATGTGTCACCTCCGGTTCCAATTCCGGATTCAGCAGAAACCGGTCCAAAGCATCGCCGAAGAGCTCGCGCATGGTTGGCATGCGCACTTCCCTCGCGGCTGTCGCACCAAGCGTCCATTCTTTTGCTACAGCCCGTTCCAGCGCGGCATATCCTGTCACCGCACGAAAGCCATCTCGCCCGGGCTTCTGGCCCGTCTCTGGCATGGTCTTCCACTCGATCGACGTCCCGGAGAACAATCTTGCTACACGGGGAATGCGACCGGCCACATCCATACCGATTACACCGTTCCACTCCCGGAAATTTTCGTCAAGTAGAGGTTCCGCGACAGGCCGGAGAAGGCGCTCCTTTTTGTCGTGACGGCTCGTCACAAGCTGCGCCGTTGTCGCCACCAGCACCCCGCGCCACACAGTCTCTCCCAGCAACCTCGTGCCCAACGTCACGTCAAGATCCTCCTGTCGCTCTTCGGCCTCATCAAACATCACGTCGGGGAACGCGTCGATATGCTGCTCAAAACGCGAAATCCAGGTAACACTCTGTAGCCACGGGGTCCACTGCCCCCCAACAGATACTATCGAATTTCGCCACACAGGATACCGCCACAATCTCGGAGGATCCGCCGCCGTGGTCAAGTGGCCCTCTGGCGCCACGCCCGCCTCTGATTCCGCGTGCAGAGCCATGAGGGTCATCTTCCCCTCCTGCCACCGCAAAAAACCAGACGCAGAGGCCCGGTCGCTATTGAGCCGCCGGTCCCGGTCACCATCCAATGGAACTTCGGTGGGGGAGGCTATCGGGAGCCCATCTCGCGACAGGATGCTGCCACTGATGACCACCGAGCGTTGCCCGGAGCGGCGTCCCCACAGCCCATCGTACTGCCTCAGCCCGCCTGACGCCAGCTTGCCCGAGACCTCAAGTATGGACGCTGACAGCGCTGGTGCCCTCGACCCAAGAAGGACCCCCCGCCCCGCCCGTACCCAATCGCGGCCCTGCTGCACTCCGAACGGCAGTCACCGATCCCACGACTGCCGCCGGGAGTGCCCCAAGGTCAAAACGGTTGTCCCATGGAATATTCATCGGTACCCCGTCAAGAAGATATTCCGTCTGGCGCTCCCCGGCACCCCGCATGTAGGCCAACGTCTCCCCCCTGGAGTTCGTCTGTACATGCAGGCCCGGCACCGTCCGAAGTAGATCCGAAACGACCGAGCCGTGAACGCTTGCTACGTCGGCAAACCGCACCCGGTATAACCGCGATTCCGAGACGCCGCTTACCTCTTCTTCGTCGACCACAGCCCCAATCACAATTTCCTCCAACGCGTAAAAACGCAGGGAATCGTCGGGCGCATGCGTTTTTTGAGCGAGGGCTGGACCCGTCCCGAGCAGATACAACCAGCAGAACCACCATACCCCCGTCCGTATGGCACGCATGTCAAATAACCGTGCCGTCCGGAATATGGGCGTTCTTCGGAATTACAATGATTCCCTCGCGAATGAAATAGTTATCCCCATCGACCGTCTCGCGGCCCTCATGGTTGCGGATCACGCATCGTTTGCCGATACACGCATTGCGGTCAATGATCGCACGCTCGACCACCGTATCATCCCCGATTCCAGGTTTTTCCGGGCCTGTTTTTGATGGTCGATGCGACGCATTCTGCCAGTGATAATAATCCGAGCCCAGCATGACCGTGTTCATGAGCGACACGTTGTTGCCCACGTACGACCGGAGCCCGATCACGCAGTTGGAAATCTTCGCGTTCAGCACGACCGATGCCTCCGCAATCAGCGAGTTCTCGACAAATGAGTTCTGGATTTTGGCCGGTGGCAACATGCGCGCATTTGTATAGAGGGGCATCTCCGGGTTGTACATATCAAATTCGGGTTTGCTGCGTGCGAGCATCAGATTTGCCTCGAAAAAAGAGCTGATCGTACCGATGTCGCTCCAATACCCCTCAAACGGGAATGACACGACGTTCCTGGTGGAAATGGCGTCAGGAATGATTTCCTTGCCGAAGTCGTGCGCACCGGGCGATGCGTCCAGGAGGTCGAGCAGCACGCCGCGGGAGAACACATAAATACCCATCGATGCCAGGTATGTGCGTCCTGCCTGTTCCATTTCGGGACTTACACGACTCTGTTTTCCGGCCAACTCGTCCGCGGCCGGCTTCTCGTGGAAGTGGGTAATGCGCTCTTCGTCATCGGCCTTCAGAATACCGAATCCCGGGGCGTGATCGGCGTGCACAGGTATGGTGGCAATGCTGATGTCGGCGTCTTTTTCAACGTGGGCGGCCAGCATGTGCCGGTAGTCCATTGAGTACAGCTGGTCTCCAGAAAGAATCAGGATAAGATCACAGGTGTACGACTCGAGGTGCCTCATGCTCTGACGAACGGCATCGGCCGTGCCCTGGAACCACTCCTTCGACTCGGGCGTCTGCTCGGCGGCCAGGATGTTCACAAACCCGTCGCGAAACGCATCGAAACGATAGGTCTGCGTCAGGTGCCGATTCAAGCTTGCAGAATTGTACTGTGTCAGCACAAAAATCTTGTTGATGTCCGAGTTGATGCAGTTCGATACCGGGATGTCAATGAGCCGGTATTTACCTGCGAGCGGTACGGCAGGCTTCGATCGACGGTGTGTCAGCGGAAAAAGACGGGTGCCAGCGCCGCCGCCGAGTACCATGGCAATCGTTTTCTTGGGGTTGTATGACATGTTCGTCCATAGTTTAATTGAACCTACTGCTCCCGGGCGGCCAGCGCAAATTATTGAACGGTGAAACACGACGATTGGGCGGGGTGTACACGGTTTCCATGAGCAATCAGACACGTTACCTCGTAGACCACGTACGTCAGAGCCTGGCGCGGGCGCGCCGGCGCATGGTTGCCGTCAACCTTACCCGAGGGGGGCTCACGGCACTCGCACTCGTTCTGTCCCTCGCCGTTCTTCTCGTGGCGCTCGAAGCCTGGCTGTGGACGGCACCCGCCGTACGGATATCGCTCGTTACTCTCTTTGTTGCGGTTCTGACCGGCTCCGCATTGTGGTGGCTAGTTCGCCCCGTCCTCCAGGCTTTTGAGTTGCTGCCGGGCCTCAGCGACCAGGATGTGGCCCGACTACTCGGCCGCGCCAATGAAGGCATATCGGATCGCCTCATCAATTTGCTGCAACTTGTATCCGGGCGGCATTCGGATGCCCCCTCGGATGTCATTGACCGTGCTGTCGCCGGACTCGCTGAGCCGGTCCCGGATTCAGCCGCCGCTCGCGTGGCCCCCTGGAACACGATTGCCCGACCGGCACGCCTGCTCTCCGTGCCCGTGGTCGTACTCGCCGTCGTGGCGCTGGCCGCACCCGGTTGGATATTCGATGCTGGAGGACGCCTTGTACAGCCCGGTACCTCGTTCACGCGCCCGGCCCCGTTCCAGGTGGCTGTTGAACCGGGTTCGATTGAACTCATAGCCGGGGCCACCCTCCACGTTGAGGTGGTGCTGGCAGGTGCGCCGGATGGTATTCGCCCGGGCCTCGAGACCATGCAGACCGGTGAGAACCAGGCCCAGATGACTGACATGTCCGTATTGGAAACGCCTGGCGCGTGGCGTGCATCCATCAACGACGTGAAACGGGATTTCCGCTATCGCGTCGTTGCGGCGGGCGTGTCGAGTCCATGGTACTCCGTAACGCTGATGAACCGGCCCCTTGTGTCCCAACTCAACATCGATCTCACCTACCCACGCTATACGCGTCTGCCGGAGCGGTCGCTTGACAACAATGTGGGCGATGTGTCAGCGCTCATGGGCACCCAGGTCCGCGTACGTATCCGGGCCTCCGGCTCGGAGGTGGAACGTGCCCGGTTGGTATTCGGCTCGGGACGTACAATCAATGCCAGCGTGGACGGATCCGAAATAACGGCTGCGTTTCCCGTCACGGGAAATGATACGTGGCGCGCTGAACTGCTTTCTCCGGATGACATTCCGAACGCATCGCCCATCGAATACAGGATCTCAGCCAGCAGGGACCTGGCGCCGGACATCACCATTCTTCAGCCCGATCTGATGTCGGATTTGCCTGGAGACCTGCGAACGTTCCTGCTGCTCGGTATAACCGATGATTATGGCTTTCGCGATCTGACCCTGTTCACCCGTCTTGCCGAAAGCCGTTTCGGACAGGTTTCCGATTCGTTCGCAACAACCCCGCTTCCGATAGGCAGTACGCTGCAGCTCGACCAGGAAATACCCTACGACTGGGACGTAGCGGCGACCACCGGGCTGGACCTCGTTCCGGGCGATGTGCTGGAGTACTATGTCGAGGTCAGGGACAACGATTCCGTCGCAGGTTTCAAAGCGGCCCAGTCCCGGGTGCACCGCCTGCGCCTTCCGTCGGTGACTGAGAAGTATGAGTCGCTCGACGCCAAGGAAGACGATGCCGAGGACAGTCTCGACGAACTCATGGACAGAGCCCGACAGGCTCGCGAGGACTTTGATGCCCTGCGCGAGGAGCTGTTGCGCGATCCGGATACGGACTTCCAGGACGAGCGGGCCGTCGAGAAGCTGCAGGAGCAGCAGCGTGAGATGGAGGAAGCCATAGACGATGTAGCCGAAAAAATGCAGGAAATGGCCGATGACATGGCCAGCGAGGACCTTGTTTCCGAAGAGACCCTCCGTTCGTTTGAGGAACTGCAGGAGGTGGTCGAGGAAATACGTTCGCCCGAGCTCATGGAATCCCTGCGTGATCTGGAGGAGTCCCTCAAGCAGATGAATCCGAACCAGATGCAGCAGGCACTGGAAAATTTCGAGTTCTCCGAAACCGAGTACCAAAAGCGGCTGGAACGGACGCTGGAGCTGTTCAAGAATTTTCGTGTCCAACAGGACATGGAAGAGGCCCAGAAACGCGCCGATGACCTGGCCCGGACCGAGGAGCAACTCGCTGAAGAGTCAAGCAGATTACCGGCAGAGGAAAACACCGAAAAGCAGGATGCGAAGAAGGAGCAGCTCGCCGAGCAGCAGGAGCAGGCTGCCGAAGAAATGGAAAACCTGCAAGAGAAGCTCCAGGAGATCCAGGAGCGCATGGAAGAGTTGCGAAATCAGCCCAAGCAGGAAATGCAGGATCTGGTAGAAGATACCGCGGACCAGAAAATGCCTGAAAAAATGCAGGAAAATGCGGAAGAACTGCGTTCCGGCGATCCGCAGAAAGCCCAGGAGCAGCAACAGGACATGTCCCAGCAGTTGCAACAGCTTTCGGGTGATCTGTCTCAGCTACAGATGAATACGGCCGGGCAGCAGCAGCAGGTCAATCTGGCCGGCGTTCGTTCTGTACTCGAAGACGTACTCACGCTGTCCAGGGACCAGGAGGCCCTGAGGCAGGACGTGGATGGCTTTGCCATCGATTCCCCACGGCTGAGGGAAGCAGCAAGGCATCAGGCGCAGCTCAGTGACGGTCTGGCCGTAGTAGCCGACACGCTGCAGCGGCTCTCGCGTGAAATCCCCCAGATGTCCCGTATCATCCAGGAAGAAACGGGCAATGCATTGCGCCTCATGAGCGAATCGACCGACGCGCTGACAGAACGGACGGCCCGCCGGGCCACGACCGGCCAGCAGGGTGCCATGTCCCATCTCAATGAATTGGCGCTCCTGCTCAGTGACCTCCTCAACCAGATGAGCAATGCGTCCGGTGCTGGCCAGAGCAACATGTCCATGGAGCAGATGATGGAGCAGCTTCAGAACATGGGCCAACAGCAGCAGCAACTCAACCAGCAGATCCAGCAGCTGCTCAATGACATGCAGGGCAACCGACTTACACAGGACATGACCGAGCGCCTGCGGCAGCTTGGTGCCCAGCAGGAGCAGATGCGTCAACAGCTGAGGCAACTGAGCCGAAACCGGGAGCTCCGGAACAAGGCTCTCGGGGACCTGAACCGCATCGCAGAGCAGATGCAGGAGTCCATACAGGAATTATCTGAAAACCGGGCCAACCGGCAAACAATTCAGCGTCAGAACGAAATTCTGACACGACTTCTTCAGGCATCACAGTCCCTGCAGGAGCGGGGGCGCGAGAACAAGCGCGAGGGGCGCTCGGCAGATGACATCCTGCGCGACAGCCCCGCGGAACTGACACCCTCCGAGCAGGCCGAACGCCTCCGGAGGGATCTGATCCGGGCACTCGAATCCGGCTATGCCGACGACTATCAGCAACTGATTCGTCGCTATTTTGAGCTGCTCCAGGAGTCGGGACAAACTCCAGAGTAACTGATCTATCCTATGAATCGGCCTGCCAGATCGGGCGTTGGCAGGCGACAACTTTCCTGCGTCCCGAACCAGCGGTACCTGTTCCCGGCTATCCAGTTGTACACGGCGTCCCGAACGGGTTTCGGTATGAAGCGCAGCACCCAAAGCAGTTTCATCATGCCCCCCAGTCTGCGTGCTACGCGCAGCGCAGCGTCCGACGCATCGTATACGGCTCCGTCCTCCACCAGAACAATGCTGTCCAGGCGGCCGGCCTCCAGTCCATATTCGGACAACATCCGGGCCCCGGCCTCCGACTGAAGGGCGCCGAAGCGAAATACGGCATCCTCATCCCGGTCAATCACGAAGTTGACACTGGCATTGCAGAGGTTGCAGACACCATCGAAGAGTATGATCGGATGCTTCTCCATGCCGCGCTTGTACTCCCGCTTTTCATTTTCTTTCCCGCGCCTCGCAACACTTCACCAATCTTGTAAAAAGATTCGCTATTTCGTATTTTGGGGGCTCTTCCACATCAATTGAAGCAGGCATGGCAAACCCGAAGAGGATTCTGATCATTTCCGGAGAAGTGGCGCCATTTTCCGACACGTCGTACATCGCCCGACTGGCACGGCATCTCCCGGAAGCCCTGCACGAGACGGGAGACTACGAAACGCGTATCATGATGCCCCGCTATGCCACGGTAAGCGAGCGCAGGAACCGACTCCATGAGGTCATTCGCCTCTCGGGCAGTGAAATCACGCTCGGCGACCGGACGGAAACCCTGCGTGTGAAGGTGGCATCTATTCCTGGTATCCGCCTCCAGGTCTATTTCATGGACAACGTGTACTATTTCAAACGCAAGGGAGTCTTTGCCGATCGGTCAGGGAAAACATTTACGGATAACCTGGAGCGCGCCGCCTTTTTCTCCCGCAGTGTCATCCGCACTATCAGGAATCTCGGGTGGCAACCAGACCTGGTCCACGCGTTCGGTTGGATGAGCGGTTACGTTCCGTACGTCCTCCGCACGGAATTCGCGGACGACGCCCTGTTCCGCGATGCCAAAATTGCCTACACCCCACAAATCGTTGACTTCGAGGACACGATGTCTGCCGAAGACATCGTGTCGCTCAAACTCGCTTCGAAGCAGGACCTCGAAGGTATGAGCCCCAATCGGGTGGGAATGCATTTCGCAGATGGTATCATTTTTCCATCCGAGATTACCGAGTATGCTGATGGTCACCCCGTATTTTCCGATAATATCGAGACGCAACGGGACCAGGCCATGGCCCTTTACGACGCCATATCGCCCGGCGTCCCTGCCTGATCCATATATCGAGCTGTATGGTGACGCCTTTTTGCACTTTCGGGCGTGAAACATACACCGCCTTGCAGGCATAGTACGCTTCCGAACAGGGAACCCCATCGGCCTCGGTCTTTGGGGTTTTCCGTTTCAATGCCAAGTCAATCAGCCCGGGAGCCCTGCCCCCGTTTCATACCGATCCGCATGTCATCCATCAGGTTGGGGCTTATCCCCGTCATCCTGTTCCTCTTCATCGCAGCCTGTGGCGACGAACCCTCCGAAGTGGGCATTGGTCTGGTCGATGCGCAGACCGGGCGCACGACCACCGAGGTTCTGCCCGTAGCCAGCGTTCAATCTGACGGTCCGGCTGATATTACAGGTGGCACGCTGGCTGGCGGGGCCAGTGGTTTTCTCCTGGGACGCGTCAATGATCCTGAGGTTGGTGTGATCGCTCGTGATGCATTCGTGGATTTTGCCCCCCCCTCCACGCCTGGCCAGAATGTCGGACAGGTTGTTCAATCCGTTGAACTCAGGTTTCCCGTCTCCTATGCCCTTGGAGATACGCTGTCCACGCTGTCGCTGCAAATTCATGCCATGACAGACGAGTGGCCAGCCGCAGGTCGGCGCGCCGACACGACACTGACCACGGGAGCACTCGTTGTTGAAGTCGATGTCCCCGTTACCAGCGACACACTGCGCATTTCGTTGCCAGCAGAATGGGTATCCGCCAATGCTCAGCGACTGCTGTCAACCGATATGCAGACTCTCTTCAATGGTTTTCGCTTGCACACCACGGCCGGGAATGCGGTCATCGGGAGCAGCCTGTTTGGGTCTCGCCTACAGGTCCTTCTGGGATCCGGTGAACGGATCGACTTTCCCCTGTCCCGCTTCCTCACCGTAGTCGACCGGTCTGTACCCGGCGCTACGGACCCCCTGCCGGACAACGTGCTGCTCGATACAGGTCTGTCTTCGTTGTCCCTGCAATTTCCCATCCCCGATACGGTGTCCGTACACCGTGCGGAGTTGCGCGTCGATATGTCCCTCCCGCCGCAGACAGACGCGTCGTCCTTTGCCCGGCCAACCTTCTCTTCTCTTGCCCTTCGCGCTGTCACAGAAGATGGCTCGTCTTCTCTCACCGTCGAGACGGTGGTAGTCGATATAAATGGTCGCGCCATTTTTCGGAGCTCGTTGATCACGGACATAATCCAGCAGGCCTCGCTTGGGGCTTCCAATTTTGATCGATTCGAGTTTTACATACCCGTCTCCAGCACATCGGTGGGGCATCATCGGCTGCGCCGGGACGCAGACGGTACGCCGCGTCTCCTGCTTACCTACACACCAGTGAACTAACCCATGCGCAGACGATCGATTCCAATCCTGATGTTTATGGTATGGGGGTGCACCATCGACGCATCGGGTCAAAGCCTGTCCGACGGCTCCATATATTCCCGGTTTGGTCTCGGTCAGCGGGAATCGTTTGTATCGTCCCAGTCACAGGCCATGGGAGGCGGTGGTTTCGCCTTGGGATCTTTTCGTTATGCCAATCTGGCCAACCCGGCCGGGCTCTCCGATCAGTTCTTCACACGTGTCAATGGCGGTATGGTCATAGACCGCCTGATCGCCACCGAGGACGGCGTCCCGGACTCAAAGTTGACCTCCGGCCAGTTCAACGCCGTGCATGGCAGTTTCCCCATCCGGTCGCGGAAGCTGGGTATGGCGCTCGGATTTGCCCCCTTCACCCGAACGAATTACCGGGTCGATCAGAGCTCCACCCTGATTACCGACCCGGAGTCTGGCACGCAGACGCCCCTTGTCACGTCATTCAAGGGAAATGGCGGACTGCACAAACTCTCTGCATCGGCCGGCTTGGCGCTGAATGAGAAGCTGAGCGTCGGTGCCACAGCGGCCTACATATTTGGAATCCTTGAAGATACACAGCGCACCACATTCGACGATATCAATTTTGACGATTCGAATGTGGTGTCATCCACACGACTGGGAGGATTCTCGCCCACGCTCGGCATTCGATACGTCGATCAGAGCAGTTTCCTCGGCGAGCGTCCGTTCGGGATGGGCGTTGCCGTCACTATTCCAACGTCGCTGACCGGGGCACGGACACTCAGTCTTGACCGCAGTGCTACCTCCGATACTCTTCGGTCTGCAAAATCCGGTAGCGTAGATCTCCCCGTGCAGGTTGTTGCGGGCCTCATGTACCGGCCTGCCCCAAGTTGGACTGTAGTCGCTGACGTACAGTATGAAGATTGGACGTCCTTTTCTTCGGACTTTCCACTGCCGGGCATCAACGACAGTATAAATACGTTGGACAACCGCTCGAGATTGTCCGCTGGGGTTGAATACTGGCCGGGTTCCCGGCAACCTTTTGGTTCGTATTTTGTCCGAATGGCGTACAGAGCGGGCATTTATACAGATGAATCGTATGTATCACCAGACCCATCGGAGCGCATCCGGTCCGTGGGTATCACAGGCGGACTCAGTCTTCCCACCGCTATCCCTGGCACGACTATTGACTTGAATATTGACGTTGGCCGCAGAGGCACGACATCGAACGGACTCGTCGAGGACCGGTACTTCAGGTTCGGCCTGAATATCAACTTTGGCGAACGCTGGTTCGAACGCATTCCTCTCGGGTGACCAGCAACGACCCTACAAGACATTCCCCAGAGAACCATGAACAGCATCCCCACCTTTCCTGCCAAGTTCGTTCTGCTGCTGCTCGTAACTACGCTTATAAGCTCGGTGGGCTATGCCGGTACCTCCACGGCGCAGACGACGCAGGAGTGCGAAACAGATGACCGTACCATCCGAGTAAACTACAGTCTGTATTATGAGGACTATAAAAACGAAAGCTTCGAGACGGCCCTCCCCAAGCTTCGCTGGATACTCCGCTGCGCGCCCGGCTTTCCCACCAACTCGGACCGAAACTTCGAGCGTGCCGTGAAGGTCTACGAAGGCATTGCCCTGGCCGCCGAGGATGAGGAGACCAAGCGGGTATATCTGGATTCGGCACTCTTCATCTACGATACGGCAATTCCGCGCATGGATGAGGCCGGCATTGAGGCCTCGGAATTTGAGTGGGTCTTCAACAAGGGACGATTCCTGCAGACGCACGGCAGTGTATTGGAGAACAGCCAGGCCCAGATTGCCAAGGCGTACCGCCGGGCCTACGAAATCGATCACACGCGTCTACAGCCCTATTACGTCAACTACATTATAGATGACATGGTGCGTCAAGACCAGAAGGCCGACGCCATCGAGTTCCTGAACAAAGCAGAAGCTGATTTTCCAGACAACAAGGAAGTCCTGCAGCTGGTCAACCAGTGGCGGACGCAGCTCTTCACGTCCCCGGCCGACAGAATCGGGTTCCTTGAAGACCAGCTCGCGGACAACCCGGACAATATGGAAATGAAGGAAGAGTTGCTGGACCTCTATCTGCGGGAGAGCATGCGAACCGAGGCCTATGATCTGGCGGATCAGGTCATGCAGAGCGCACCCTCTGCCAGGCTTTACCGGACCGTTGCCAAGATGCGTCTTGAAGACGGAAACTCAGAAGAAGCCATTCGTCTCTACAGAGAGTCGCTCTCGCTCGACGGTGGCATGGACTCAGCCAGGGAAGTCTATTACAACATCGGCATCGCACATCAGCAGGAAGGTCGTCTGGCTCGAGCACGCACATCGTTCCGCCGCTCCCTTGGAGTCGATCCTTCGTATGCACAGGCCCTCCTGGCCATAGGTGACCTGTACGTGTCGGCCGTCCAGGGATGCGGATCGTTTGAGCGGGAAGACCGCGCGGTGTATTGGCTCGCCGCTGAATACTTCGATCGCGCTGCTGCCCGCGCCGACGACCAACGGATCGCTCAACAGGCCCGCTCTCGAGCGCGCAACCTGACACAATTCTATCCGTCGGCTGAAGACAAGTTTTTCATGAACTGGAATCCAGGTGATCGGATCACTATTGACTACGGGTGTTACACGTGGATCAATGAGTCTACCACCGTACGGTAGATACTCCTCCACACTGTCCACCTGCGCACGGCCGACATCTCCTATCCCGCACCCATACCGCACCATGTCCCAGATCCTTGATGTCTTCGCCCGCCAAATTCTTGACAGCCGTGGCAATCCTACGGTAGAAGTCGAGGTCATAACGGAAGACGGCTTCATGGGCCGCGCTGCAGTCCCCAGTGGCGCATCTACAGGGGAACACGAGGCCATTGAACTACGCGATGGCGATGCTGAGGTATACGGCGGGAAGGGCGTCCTCTCGGCTGTAGAAAACGTCAACGAGGTGATCGCACCCGAACTGGAAGGCTGGTTCGTGTTCGACCAGGCCGAAATAGACCATCACCTTATTCACCTCGACGGCACCGAAAACAAAAGCCGTTTGGGCGCGAATGCCATCCTGGGCGTTTCGCTTGCAGTCGCCAACGCCGCTGCGGAAGCCTCCGGGCTTCCGCTCTACAGGTACATTGGCGGAGCCGGTGCAAGAACGCTACCCGTACCCATGATGAACATCATCAACGGGGGGCGTCATGCCGACAATAACGTTGACATGCAGGAATTCATGATCATGCCTACCGGTGCAACCTCGTTTTCGGACGGTCTGCGCATGGGCGTAGAGGTCTTCCATAGTCTTAGAAACGTGCTCTCTGACCTCGGTTACAGCACGTCCGTTGGAGATGAAGGGGGGTTTGCCCCTAATCTGTCCTCGAATGAGGAAGCCGTTGAGGTCATTCTCCGTGCCATAGAACGTGCTGGCTACAAACCGGGCGACGACATTCATATTGCACTGGACCCGGCAACTTCCGAAATGGCCGTTGAGGGAGGATACCAGTTCTGGAAGAGCGACCCGGACCGTATCCGCTCATCAGACGAAATGGTTGCGTTCTGGAATGCGTGGATCGACAAGTACCCGATCATTTCCATCGAGGATGGTATGGCCGAAAATGACTGGGCTGGCTGGCATGCATTAACGGCGGCAGTCGGCGACCGGGTTCAAATCGTGGGAGATGATCTCTTCGTCACCAATACGACGTTTCTGCAACGGGGCATTGACGAAGCTTCGGCGAATGCCATTCTTATAAAGCTGAACCAGATTGGCACGCTCACAGAAACGCTCAGTGCCATTGATCTCGCGCATAAACATGGCTTCGCTTCGGTGATTTCCCACCGATCCGGCGAAACCGAAGACACGACCATTGCCGACCTTGCCGTGGCCGTAGGAAGTGGCCAGATCAAGACCGGCTCAGCCAGTCGCTCCGACCGCCTGGCGAAGTACAACCAGCTCCTGCGAATTGAGGAGCAGCTTGGAGTGTCAGCCGTATACCCTGCCAGAAAAGCGTTCCGTTTTTTGTAGATTGGACCTGAGAGTACGCAACAGCCTTCTAAAGGCGCCTGTCCATTTGCGCTGAATCCATGCCCAATCGCGAACAGAAATTCCTGATGCGTCACAAAAAGTGGCTTCTGGTATCTGCCGGGCTACTGCTCATCGTCTGGGTCCTGCTGCTCGACACGCACAGTCTATGGACGCGGTTCACCCTCACTTCTGAACTACGCGCCCTTCAAGCTGAAAATGCTCTGTTGTCCACTGAAATCGACCAGGTGAAATCGCTGATTGAGCGCCCACTCTCAAACGCCGACATCGAACGCATAGCCCGTGAAAAATATAGTATGCAACGGCCGGAAGAATTGGTTTACCCGTTGGTAGACCCATGACGGACCGCCAGCGCACTTCTGACCTTGCTATTGGCATTGACCTCGGTGGCACATCCATCAAGGCTGCTCTGGTCTCCAGGCAGAATGGGCTGGTCGAACAGAGCACCGCGCACACGGAAGCGGATATGGGTCCGGCACATGTTCTCGACACCATTGCAGGCCTTGTAAGGGCGCTTACGGCAGACGCAGGAGATGTACTTGGGGTCGGCGTCGGTTCACCTGGTGTCATCAACTGGGAGCGGACAACGGTCTCCCGCCCTCCCAACCTTCCCGGATGGGAAGTGGTCAACGTCGGTGACGAGCTTGGACAGCGCCTTGACTCCCCCCTCATGACGCTCGTCGAAAATGATGCCAACGCTGCAGGACTCGGTTCGGCCCATTATGGCGCCGGGCGTGAGTTTTCGTCGTTCATCATGGTGACGCTGGGGACGGGCGTCGGTGGTGCCATCATTCATGAAAACCGCATATTCCGTGGCAGTACAGGGGCTGCCGGCGAAATTGGTCATATGTCCATTGACTATGAAGGTCCCATTGCACGAAGTGGCGTTGCCGGCGCAGTCGAAGCCTACCTCGGGCAGCGGTTTCTTTCCCGACAGGCACGGTATATGCTACTCAATCGCCGTGACAGCCTGATTCACCAGATGGCCCAGCCTGATCTCATGGGAATTACTCCCCGTATGTTGTACGACGCGGCCATTTCCGGTGACAGCGGTGCCCGCCGGGTGCTGGAATGGGCGGGACACAAACTCGGCCGGGTGCTTGGATCCATCGTGAATCTGCTGGACATCCGGAAATTCGTGATCGGTGGAGGGCTCTCCGGCGCAGGAGACTATATTCTGGACCCTGCCCGTCATTCATTGGCACGGTCCGTCCTCCCTGCGCTCGCAGATGGGCTTGAGATTGTACAGGAAACGGGTGGAAACGATGTTGGCGTGCTCGGTGCTGCCCACATGGTATTCCAACATGTTGACGAACGCCGATAGTTCCGTGTGTGTACGTCATCTTCTGATAGCCGTTCTCGCCTTCGTCCCTTTTCGCATATCCACGGCCCAGGAAGCCCGTACACTGACCCGCCCTGTCGAGTTTGTTGCCTCCGATTCCCTTCTCATCAGACTGGCAACGGCGACACGTTCAGCGTCGCTTGTCGGAAATGCCTCCGTCGTGTATGAAGATGTACAACTCACGGCATGGACGATTGATATTCTCTTCGACATCGATGAGCTCCGCGCGCGCGGGCTCAGAGCCGATTCAGGCCTCGTAGGCCGGCCAACCATTGTACAGGCCGGCGAGGAGTTCCAGGGTACGACGCTCGCATTCAATCTGAATACCCGCAGGGGTCGTATTGTGGGTGCTGAGACACAAATAGAGGACGGATTCATCCGGGCTGGCGTCGTAAAAGCGATTGAAGACAATACCCTCTTCATCCGCGATGGTGTCTACACGACATGCAATTGTACCGAGAATCCGTCGTACTCGCTCCGCTCGAAGAAAATGAAAATGGTCGGCGATGACTGGATTTATACGGGCCCTATTCAACTGTTCCTGTTCAATATTCCGACGCCACTCTGGCTTCCGTTCGGATTTCTCCCGGCGCGGGACACACGACGATCCGGCCCACTGCCCCCTACGTACGGCGAAGATGAGTTCGGTTTTTACCTGCGCGACTTTGGATGGTACTTTGCCATGAATGAGTTTATGGATCTCCAGCTTCAGACGGGGTTCTGGACGCAGGGAAGCTGGGAAACCCGCAGCCTGTACCGATATCGGAAGCGCTACGCATTCGACGGGCAATTGCAGGTGGATTATGCCCGTTTTCGGAATGGCGTGCGGGGCGACCCTCTTTTTGCCATCAAGCAGACCAGCGCATTTCGGTGGACCCACAATCAGACCATAGGCCAGACCGCCACATTCAACACGAGTGTGAACCTGTCATCGACCTCCTTTCTCCGGGCTGTTTCCCAGCAATACGAGGACCGCGTCCGACAGGACCTGCAGTCATCCCTCCGCTACAGCCAGCGATGGACGTCGCGAAGCATGTCCCTCCAGGCAAGTCAGCGACAATCGCTCGCCAGCGGCCAAGTGAATATGGTGCTGCCTTCATTCCGCTTTTCGCAGAACAATGTAAAACTCCGTGATGCCATCACCACGAGCTACACGCTCAACGTCGACAACCGATTTGACTTTTCCCCACTGACAGATGCCCAGTTTGAAGCCGCTGGCGACCCCACGGCTGCCGATATCTCCTGGTGGGATGCCCTACGCTCTCCCTCTGACTTCCGGCGGGCGACGGGTGATGAGGACCCGTTTGCTTTCCGGGCTTCGCACCGCATTCCCGTTTCCGCTCCTTTTTCCGTTCAGTCCCTACCGGTACTTGGTAACGTCCGGTTCAACCTGTCACCGAATGTGACCTACACAGAGGACTGGTTTCTCCGCACCGAGGAGCGACGGCTCGCCCCCGACTCGTCAGCCGTTCTCACAAGCTCGAAGGACGAATTTTTTGCACTCAGGCAGTTCAGCTCGTCCGTCAACTCGAGCACGGTCTTCTACGGTCAGTTCCCTGCCCGCTTTGCCGGACTGAGTCGCATTCGCCACACCGTTCGTCCCAACATCGGTTTCTCGTACCGGCCCGATTTTTTTGACGAAAGGTGGGGAAACACACGCTCGGTTACATCCCCCTCGGGCGAAGAAACCCAATTCGCCATTGTCCCCGGCGTGTCCAGGGGCGAGCAGCGCGCCCTGACGTTTTCCGTCAACAACACGTTTGAAGCAAAAAAACGAAACCGCCAGACGGACGCCTCTGAAAATGAAGCAGGTGCCATCGTGAAGCTCTTTGATCTATCTGCCGCTTCCAGTTACAACTTCGCTGCCGACTCGCTGAAAATGGCCGATCTGCGCCTGACGGCCCGTACCCGAGTTGCAGGGAAGGTCGATGTCGACGCCCGCAGCACATTTTCTCCGTACGACCTGTCTCCGTCGGGTGGCCTGACGAAAGGCAGCGCCTTCACCCTCACCTCGCCACTCGGACGGCTGACCTCGGCCAACATCACCGTGCGCACATCGCTTCGTAGCCGTACGGGCGCCGGAGACCGCCCCATGACGGCGCCGCGCGGTGGCTTTGTACCGGGCGGCCTAAGCGACCCGACGGGCTCAGCCCAGATTCTTCAGAGCTCCCTGCGCTCCCCCAACACCGACTTTTCCATTCCTTGGTCCACGTCTATCGACTTCACGTATGGCATCACAAAGCCGGGTCTGTCAACCATTCGACGGGCCATCCTGAATACCTCATTCGACTTCAGCCTGACACCCAACTGGAAAGTGGCTGGCCGCACGGGCTATGACATCGAACAGCGGGAGCTGGTGACAACCAACATTGCGCTCGCACACGACTTCGATTGCTGGCAGATGTCTTTCAACTGGATTCCCTTCGGTTCCTTCCAGTCCTGGGGCTTCGACCTGCACGTCAAAAGTGGTCATCTGAGAGATCTGTTGCGGATCAAGCAGCCCAAATCGGACATCAACGACCGGTTCGGCTCCCTACTCTGAGGAGGAAGCCGAATCAGGCCATAGGAGTGGGAGCCATCCCGAGCCGCGCCCCGCTACAAATCGTTCGGCACGCTCCTGAACGCCTCGACTGCAATGCGGATCTCAGTTGAATCGGGCGCCATGCCGGGTACGCGCACCCGAAGCGGAATCCCGTCAAGCTCCACGTCAAGTTCCGTGACGTGGCCCAGAAATTGACGTCCAACGACCAGCGCCACGTGTCCGTCATTGCGAAGCACCACATCTTCGGCACGGACCGACAGCACACGCCCTTTTCCCGGTTCGACCCCGGTGAGTTTGACGGAATGCGCAGCATCCACCAGAATATTCGCACCACCCAGAAAAGAAGCTACAAACGCAGTTTCGGGCTCCATGTACAAAATTTCAGGTTTCCCGATCTGAACCACGCGGCCTGCACGCATGACGGCCACCTGGTCCGACATGGCCATGGCCTCCTCCTGGTCGTGAGTCACATACAGGCTGGTCAGACCGATGTCATTCTGGAGGGTTTTCAGCTCTTTTCGTGTCTGTTGGCGGAGCGCCACGTCCAGATTGGACAGGGGTTCATCAAAAAGGATAACCTGAGGCTCAACGGCGATGGCCCGCGCGAGGGCCACCCGCTGCTGCTGCCCACCGGACAGGGAGGGCACCGGTGTATCTTCGAATGCTGTCATGTCGACGCGTTCCAGTACCTCACGGACGCGTGCGCGCACGTCGTCCTTCTTCAAGCGCCGTACGTTCAGCCCGTACGCCACATTCTGCCCAACGGTCATGTGCGGAAACAGGGCATAGTTCTGGAAAACCATGGCCGTCGGTCGCCGCGAGGCGGGAAGTGTCACCACGCTGCGGTCGCCAATGAGAATGTCCCCCTCGTCCGGCCGCTCGAATCCAGCAATCATGCGCAGCGTCGTCGACTTGCCGCATCCGCTGGGGCCCAGTAGCGAAAAAAAGGATCCTGCCGGGATTTTGAACGACACTCCGTCAACAGCCGTGAGGTCACCAAACGATTTCCGGACCCCGTTGAGCGTTACTGTTTCGCCGTGTAGCGACACCGGATCAGGAGAGCGCCTGGGTGACTTTGTCAGAGGCTTCCTGGAAGAGCGTGGCGGTCTCGACTTCGAGTCCGCTGCTGTCCAGGATTTCACGAGCCTCCTTGGCGTTCGTACCCTGCAGCCGCACTATAAGCGGAACATGGATGTCAACGTTTCGCGCAGCCTGGACAATCCCCTTGGCCACGCGGTCGCATCGGACAATGCCGCCGAAGATGTTCACCAGGATGGCCTTCACGTTCGGGTCTCGTAGAATAATCCGAAAACCGGCTTCGACCGTCTCGGGGTTGGCGTTGCCGCCCACGTCCAGGAAGTTGGCAGGCTCCCCGCCTGCCAGCTTGATGATATCCATCGTACCCATGGCCAGACCGGCACCATTCACCATGCAGCCCACATTACCGTCCAGTTTGATATAATTCAGGTTGTGCGTGCCTGCTTCGACCTCAAGCGGGTCCTCTTCATTCTCGTCGCGAAACGCAGCCAAATCCTTGTGACGAAACAGGGCGTTGTCATCGATATCAATCTTGGCATCGACCGCGATCACGTCCCCCTGCTCGGTGAGCGTCAGCGGGTTGATCTCAGCCAACGTGCAATCTGCATTCTGATAGGCCGTATACAGCTGTGTCACAAACTTCACAGCCTGCTTGAGCGCCGGGCCTTCAAATCCCAGACCGAACGCAATCTTGCGCGCCTGGAAGGGTTGCAATCCGATCAATGGATCGACCCATTCCTTCAGGATCTTCTCCGGCGTTTCTTCTGCGACCGTCTCAATTTCGACACCCCCCTCCGTCGATGCCATTATCACCGGCATCGAACGCTGACGGTCGAGCGTGACTCCGAGGTAAAATTCCTTCTTGATGTCAACGGCGTCTGCAATCAACACCGTCCGTACCTTCTGCCCGTCGGGACCCGTCTGATGCGTAACAAGCTGCATGCCGAGAATGGCCTCCGCCTTTTCGCGAACTTCCTCTACGCCCCGGGCCAGCTTCACGCCGCCGCCCTTGCCGCGTCCTCCTGCATGTATCTGCGCCTTGACGACGAACAGCTTGCTGCCCCGCTCCTCCTTCATGGCCTCTGCCACCGCCACTGCTTCCTCTACCGTCGTGGCCGTCTGACCGGGCTGCACGGCAACGCCGTACCTCGCAAGAATCTCCTTCGCCTGATACTCGTGAACTTTCATGGATTCCGGATTTCGTACTTTGATACAAACATTCAGTGCACCGGAAACTACATCGTGTGACAACATGGTGCACAAGCCGTCACAGAGCAGCGCCCATATTCGCCGTTTCTTTCATTCGCGCATTCGCGCACGCGATGACCTACGACCTGCATATCATCAAGCGCCTGCTTCAGGGCTACGTGGCTCTCGTCGGAGGCCTGATCGTGTTTTTCATTGTGCTCCACTATGTCGAGTACGTTGATGACTTCATGGACAGTGGAGCCAGCATGCGGGATGTATTCCTCGTCTACTATCCCAGTTACGTTCCAGAAATCATCCGTCTCACGTCGCCACTGGCCTTGTTCCTTTCGGCCATCTTCCTGACCGGCCGGCTCGCCCAGCACCTCGAACTCTCCTCCCTACAGACTTCTGGCGTGTCAATATACCGGATCATGGTACCCTACCTGATGGTTGGCCTGCTGCTCACGATCGCTCTCGTTTACGTTGGCGGCTGGGTCGTGCCGGAATCCAATCGTACCCGGCTGGCCTTCGAACTCGAATACACGCGCGATGGCGCCGGGCGGGTCGAAAGCTCCTTCATCCACCGTCAAACCGGTCCCAGCAGTATGATGAGCGTCTCCTTTTACGACCGCCGCTCACGGACGGCCACCAATGTGACACTCGAAGACTATGCCTCCTGGTCGCACCTGACGCGCCGCATCGATGCTCCCCGCATGACCTGGGTCGACTCCCTCCTGATCTGGCGGCTGAGTGACCCTGTCATTTTGACGTTCGATGCGTCGGGGATAGAGAGCCGCACCCGCGTCGCCCGGATTGACACCGTGCTCACACTAACGCCCCGTGACCTGGCACGGGCCACCGGTGACGTCGATGCCATGACGCTGACCGACGCCGCCCATTACATCGAAACGCTGCGCCGCACTGGGGCGAACGGGCTCGAGCGCCCACTCGTCGCCTATTACGCCCGCATTCTGTACCCGTTTGCCCACCTGATCCTGTTGCTGCTGGCCGTTCCCATTGCGTCGGTTCGCAGGCGCGGAGGACAGGCGGTTCGCGTCGGAATTGCACTGTTTGTTGCGTTCTCCTACCTCTCGGCCATGAAATTGGCGGAACCGTTCGGTTTCGCCGGCACCCTCTCGCCGCTCATGACGGTGCTTATTCCACACGCACTGTTTCTGGTGGCGGGGCTGGTCATTCTGGCGAGAACCCGGAAGTAGCGCTCAGGCTTCTCCTCCCGGTACGCCGAAGTGTACTGCCGGACTCTGGGCGCGCGACTCGTCAATTTCTCCGTGGGACTGCTCAAAACGGTCAATGTTTTCGGCCAACGCGTGCAGGAGCCGCTTGGCATGCTGAGGTGTCACAATAATGCGACTCTTGACCCGCGCTTTGGGCACACCCGGCATGACACGAATGAAATCCAGTATGAATTCTTCGGATGAGTGTGCCAGCATAACGAGATTCGAATAAATACCTTCGGCCGTGTCTTCCGAAAGCTCAATATTGATCTGTTTGCCGGGTGGTACCGGTTCTTCCCGTTTGTCTTTGCTCATGCCTTTGACGTTGTTTGTTGTGAGAGCGCCTCAATGACGTCGCTTTTCGTTATGATCTGCCATGCGGAATCGTGCCGAACCAGTACCGCCCCCGGGGGCGTGCTCAGATGCCTCGTCAGTCCTTCCAACGGTGTTTCCGGCCCCACAACGGGCAGAGGGGGGCCCATGTTCTCCCCGACCAACTGGTCACGCGCACCAGGATTTCGCACGAGTCGGGTCAGGATATCATTTTCGGTCAGACTGCCGACGACGTTGTCACCGTCCAGGACGGGAATCTGGGACACCCCTCCCTCAACCATCATATCCACGGCGTGCCCCAGAGTCTCCTCCGGACCGACAGACCGCAGCGCGGAGCGGACACCGATCTGCGCGGCTCTCAGCTCCGGCCTCTCCTCCAGAAAACCATTGTTTCGCATCCATGCGTCGCTGTACGTCTTCGACAGATAGCGAAAACCGGAATCCGGGAACAGTACAACAATAAGATCTTTTTCCGAGAGGGACTCCCGGTTGGCATCGATCCATTTGAGCGTACCCGCGACGGCGAGCCCGCAAGTCTGCCCCACGAACAGGCCTTCTTCACGCGCCAGACGGCGTGTCATGAGCATGGTTTCCTTGTCCGTGGCGCGCGTGTAATCATCCAGCCCGTCGAAATCCATGTTTTCGGCGAGGATGTCCTCCCCTGCCCCCTCCGTCACGTACGGATAGATTTCCGATTCATCAAACTCGCGCGTGAAGAAGTATTTGTGGTACACGGACCCGTAGGTGTCGACTCCTATGACTTTGATGTCAGGATTCCTCTCTTTCAGGTATCTGGATGTCCCCGAGATGGTACCCCCGGTCCCTGCCGTTGCAATGAAGTGCGTAATCTTTCTCTCGGTCTGCTCCCACAATTCCGGGCCGGTCGATTCATAATGGGCCTGTGCATTGGCCGGGTTGTCGTATTGGTTGAGGTAGACCGCTCCGGGGATTTCATCGGCCAGACGGCGCGCCACGCTGTAATAGGACCTCGGATCATCGGGCGCGACGTTCGTCGGGCAAACCAGGACTTCTGCGCCCATGGCACGCAGCACATCCACCTTCTCCTGGCTCTGTTTGTCGGTGGTCGTAAAAATGCACCGGTACCCTTTGGCGATGGATACGAGGGCCAGACCCGTGCCGGTATTGCCACTCGTGCCTTCCACAATCGTGCCGCCCGGCTTCAGATCGCCCGCCTGCTCGGCAGCCTCAATCATGGACAGACCAATTCTGTCCTTCACCGACAGTCCGGGATTGAAATATTCCACCTTGGCCAGGACCGTGCAGGGACAGCCGGCCGTGACCCGATTGAGACGAATGAGGGGAGTGTTTCCGATCGTTTCAAGGATACTGTTGTGCCACATTGTATTTTCGTACTGATGCAAGTACGTGGAAGGTACAGATTTTTGAACCCAGATTGGATGCCCAGCGCATGATAGAACCGGAACTTCTTGTTGCTACGGCAGATGCCCATGGGCAGATCAACTTCCGCAACCGGGCCTGGAAAGGTGTTTTGGGTGCCTCGGACGATCCGTGGACACACCTGCAGGAAGGAGACCATGAAACGGCCGCGCGCAATATTCAGGAAGCCGTTGGTGGCACATTGGTCACGCATGCGCTGTTCCTCGTGGACCGGCCAGGTCGCGACGAGCCTCTGCCGCTTCTCCTTCATTTCGTTCCCGTGGCGTCAGAACAGGGTCACGCTGTTGCCATCACGGGCGAACTCCTCGTCGAACCCACGACGTGGACCGAGAGCCATACCGAGCGTCACCGGATGGAAACACTGGGTCGCATGACGATGGGAATGGCCCACGATTTCAATAACCTGCTCAGTGGTATTCTTGGGCATCTTGAGCTGTGGCGCCACGAAGATCCGGAGGGTGCGGAGAGAGCCTTTATGCACGTGTCAACCATTGAACAGGCTGCCTCGGACGGTGCAGAACTGATCAACAAGGTTCAGAAATACATCCGACAGGAGTCGAGAAATACGTTCGGGATCGTGGACATGCGGGCACTGCTCATGGATTGCATGACATTCACCCGGCCCTACTGGTACAACGAGCCCCGCCGGCGGGGAATTGCCATTTCTTTTGGCATGCGGGTTCCTGAACTACCGCCCATTCACGGAGCAGCGTCTGAACTTCGCGACGTGTTCGTGAATCTGATACTGAACGCCGTCCATGCCATGCCGGAGGGCGGTGAACTGTCCGTGTGGGGAGAATGTGTCGGTCAGCAGATCTGTGTGCACGTTCAGGACTCTGGAACGGGCATGACCGAAGAGGTGCGTGCGCGAATTTTTGAACCTCTGTACTCTACCAAGGGAGAACGCGGGACAGGCATGGGACTCTCCATTGCGACCGGTATTGTGCGAGAGCACGACGGCGCTATTTCCGTGGAGTCTACGCCCGGCAAGGGGTCGATTTTTACCCTTTCGTTCCCGGTGGCATTGGCGGACAGCCCCGAGTCCGGTCCAGGAATCCATGCCACACCCGCGCTCGTTCATGACGCATCTGCAGCAGCGAAAGGTGCCGCCTCCATTCTTGTTGTGGATGACGAAGCGATGGTCCGGAATGTCGTATCGAAGCTGTTGGGGCTTCGTGGCTATGAGGTTCGCACTGCTTCTTCCGGTCATGAAGGGCTGCGTATACTCGGTAAACACGCCGTGGACCTGATTTTCACCGACCAGGGTATGCCCGAGATGTCCGGCCGCGATTTCGCGCAGAGGGTCCATACAAAATGGCCGAATATCCAGATCGTACTGCTCACGGGCGATACCGACCTTTCGGTGGACCAGCTGGTCATCAAACGCGTACTCACAAAACCGTTCAAAATTGACGACCTTATAGAGGCAATCTCGGATCTGGTCTGATTCGCGACCGCCATTGTGTCAGTACACCGGGTTTGGCGTGGTTTTTGCCCTCCCCTTGGATCCAACCTTCCTCCTTCAGAGAATTGCGAGTACACATGCCCCAGGACCTCATCCTTGTCGTCGACGACGATCCCGAACAGAGCATTCCCCTTCCGACGGCAGACGAAGAGAAAGAGATGAGCACGTCCGAAATTCCGGACGTGCTCCCCATTCTGACGCTTCGTAATACCGTTCTTTTTCCCGGTGTGGTCCTTCCCATCACCGTAGGGCGCGATACCTCGCTGAAACTGGTCAAGGACGCTTTTGGTGAAGACCGCACCATTGGTGTTGTGGCCCAGCGCAGTACAGAAACGGAAAATCCATCCCCGGCGGACCTCTACAATTTCGGAACCGTCGCCAGCATCCTGAAGCTCATCAAAATGCCCGATGGAAGCAAGTCCATCGTGATCCAGGGAAAACGACGATTCCGGGTGACGGAATATGTCCAGGAAGAGCCGTATTTCACAGCCCAGGTCTCCGCCGTGGCGGAAGATGCTCCCGATGGTCACGTGGAACTGGAAGCGCGTATCCGCTCCATCAAGGAGCTCGCCATCCAGATTGTGAGTCTGTCACCCAATCTCCCCAGTGAAGCGGCCTATGCCATCCAGAATATTGATTCGCCAACGTTCCTGATCCATTTCATTGCATCGAATCTGCAGATTGAGGTCGAAGACAAGCAGGAACTGCTCGAAACAGTACCCCTCATTGAGCGGGCCGAGCTGGTCATGGATCATCTCAACCAGGAGCTGCAGGTCCTTCAGCTATCCGAGGAAATCCGCACACGTGTCAAGACGGATGTGGACCAGCAGCAGCGCGAGTACCTGCTGCGCCAGCAGATGAAGGCCATCCAGGACGAACTGGGTGAAGGAGAAGGCACCGCGGGAGAAGTATCTGAATTGCGTCAGCGCCTGGAAGAAAAAGAGGTGCCTGAACACGTATTTGCCGCGGCCGAAAAGGAATTGGAACGGCTGGCCCGGTCCAATCCGGCCTCACCCGATTACGCGGTGACCCGCAATTACATTGATTGGATTCTGGATATTCCATGGCAGCACTATTCGACAGACAAACTCGACATCAAACGGGCGTCGACTGTACTCGATGAAGACCATTATGGCCTGGAACAGGTAAAACGGCGAATACTCGAACACCTGGCCGTGTTGAAGCTGAAGGGAGACATGAAGGCGCCCATCCTGTGCTTCCACGGTCCTCCCGGGGTCGGCAAAACCAGTCTCGGAAAGAGCATTGCCCGGGCTCTGGGACGGGAATTCGTCCGCATGAGCTTGGGCGGCGTTCGCGATGAAGCTGAGATTCGGGGACACCGGCGCACATACGTCGGCGCCCTTCCGGGCCGCATTATCCAGGGCATGAAGAAGGCCGGAACGGCGAATCCCGTGTTCATGCTCGACGAGGTCGACAAGCTGGGCAATGACTTTCGGGGAGACCCATCGTCGGCCCTTCTTGAGGTGCTCGATCCGGAACAGAACCATGCCTTCAATGATCACTACCTGGAACTGGACTATGATCTGTCGAAGGTACTCTTCATTGCCACGGCCAACTATCTGGAGATGATTCCTACCCCACTTCGGGATCGCATGGAAATGATTGAAATAACGGGCTACACCCAGGAGGAAAAACTGGCCATCGCCAAGCAATATCTCGTGCCGCGTCAACGTGAGCGCAACGGCCTGGCCAACGGGCAGTTCAAAATCACCGACAAGGCGCTCAAACTCGTTATAGACGGCTACACGCGGGAGTCGGGGGTGCGGCAACTGGAACGCACCATCGGGTCTGTTGCCCGTGGTGTGGCCAAGCGGGTCGCGACAGAGGAGTCCACGGGTGAGAACGTGGACGAGCCGGACATCGAGACCTATCTTCGGGCCCGCAAGCATTTTTCAGACACGGCCGAGCGGACAGAGGTACCCGGCGTAGCCACTGGCTTGGCATGGACGCCAGTCGGAGGCGATATCCTGTTCATTGAGGCATCTGTTTCCCGCGGATCAGGCCGCATGATCCTCACCGGACAATTGGGCGAGGTCATGAAGGAATCGGCGCAGGCCGCCCTTTCCTACGTGAAGAGCAACGCCCAGGACTGGTCCATTCCGCCCGACGCGTTCAAGCATTGGGACCTGCATATCCACGTGCCAGCCGGTGCCATACCAAAGGATGGTCCATCGGCCGGTGTAGCCATGATGACAGCCATCATTTCCATCTATACGCAACGCCGGGTGCGACATAATGTGGCCATGACGGGTGAAATCACACTTCGGGGTCTGGTCCTCCCGGTCGGCGGCATCAAGGAAAAAGTCCTGGCTGCCAAACGGGCCGGAATCAAGAAGGTCATACTACCCGAGAAAAACCGGAAAGATGTAGAGGAAATCAAGGCGTCCTCGCTTCGCGGACTCGCTGTTTTCTATGTGCACAGGATGGAAGACGTACTGGAGCATACACTGCTCAAGCGCCCGATCAAGAATCCCCAAACGTACTTTCACGTACCGGACCACCAGAAAAATCAGGTCTGATCCCGGTCTACTTCCTCAATGATCCGGGCATCTTCCACACTTTCGTCCAATCCGGCGTGGAACGCGCGCTCCGATGCTTCCCAGATGGACTGGGCGCTCCCCAGCGCGAACCCCGCCGTCCGCGCAGCAAGTCCCAACACGGTGCCCGCCACGTAGACGGCACGACCCAGAAGATTGAGTTCGTTCGGCAAAACAGAACGCTGCGGCCCTCGGCGGGACGCTTGTTCACCGGATTCATCACGGCCGTGCGAAGCCATCAGGACGAACTGCTTTCGCGATCGTCCTGTCCGGCTTCGTCCTGTCCGGTTTTCTCTCCCGACGATGCGGCCTCGCCGCCGGCCGCCTCTCCGCGGGTCTCCTTGCCGCCGGCCTTTTTTTCCTCACCGGACGCGTCCGCACTCTGTGCAGAACACGACTCCGCTGCGCGGCGGACAGCCTCTGCAACGGCCTCTGAGGCTTCCTCCAGACCCGTTACCACCGTTCCCACTACCGTTTCGACGAGGAAGGTGGCCTTCTCTTCGGTAGACAGTTTCTGGAATGCAGCGAAGGCGACTTCGAATGCGTCACTTCTGCTTTTGTCGGTCATGGTTGTTCTGTGCCCTCTATGATGATACTCAGAACGTAGACGGCGGCCGCGCCGTGGTGTTTCACCACGGCGCGGCCGGTTGCGTACTTCACGAAAGGGCAGCCTGTGCGGCAGCGAGCCGGGCAATGGGCACCCGGAATGGGGAGCAGGAGACATAGTCCATACCAACAGCATGACAGAAATGAACCGAGCGGGGATCTCCGCCGTGTTCACCGCAGATGCCCACCTTCAGACCGGGACGGCCCTCGCGACCCCGTTCCGTGCCCATCTGAACGAGCTGTCCAACGCCCGACACATCGAGTGACTGGAACGGATCTTCCGGGAGGATCTTACGATCCACGTACGTCGGCAGGAACTTACCCGCGTCATCACGGGAGTACCCGAACGTCATCTGCGTGAGATCATTCGTTCCGAAGGAGAAGAACTCTGCCTCCACCGCAATTTCGTGGGCTGTCAGGGCCGCCCGTGGAATCTCGATCATGGTTCCGACCAGGTAGGCCACCGTATGACCCTTCTCGCCGAATACGTCGTCTGCCGTCCTCGTGATCACCGCTTTCTGATTGGCAAACTCCTCGACCGTACCAATCAGGGGCACCATGATTTCCGGCAGTACGCTCACGCCCTCCTGATCGAGCTCCACGGCAGCTTCCAGAATGGCCCGTGTCTGCATTTCTGTGATTTCCGGGTACGTAATCCCCAGCCGGCAACCGCGGTGTCCCAACATGGGATTGAATTCGGCCAGGAATGCAATTTTTGCCTTTACGACGTCGAGCGACACACCCATTTTTTGAGCCATTTCCTGCGCTTCCTCGTCGCCATGCGGGAGGAACTCATGAAGTGGTGGGTCGAGCAGACGTACGGTCACCGGCTTGCCGGCCATGACCCGGAATATGCCAATGAAATCTTCCTTCTGGAACGGCAACAGTTTGCCCAGCGCCGCGCGGCGCTCCTCTTCGGTTTCGGCCAGAATCATCTCGCGAACACGGTCAATCCGCTCACCTTCGAAGAACATGTGCTCCGTGCGACACAAGCCAATGCCCTCCGCACCAAACTCAAGGGCCTTCGCCGCATCGGCCGGCGAATCTGCATTGGTGCGAACCTTCATGGTCCGCTCGGCATCGACCCATTTCATGAACCGGGCAAAGTCACCCGTGAGCTTGGGCTCCACCAGTTCCTGGGCCCCAAGCACAATCTCACCTGTCGTGCCGTTGATAGATAACCAATCACCCTCTTTGACAGTAACTTCGCCGTTGGTGAAGTTTTGGGCCTTGTAATTGATCACAATCTCATCACAGCCCGCAACGCACGGCTTGCCCCAGCCACGCGCCACGACAGCCGCGTGCGAGGTCATGCCACCGCGGGAGGTCAGAATTCCTTTGGCCGCGTTCATACCGCCGACGTCCTCGGGACTCGTCTCAATACGGACCAGAAGGACATCCTCCCCCTTTTCTGCCGCGACTTCAGCGGCTTCGGCCGAGAAAACCACCTTACCGACTGCGGCTCCGGGCGATGCAGGAAGCCCTTTTGCAATAACCGACTCCCTGTAGGCGTTCGGATCTTTGAACCCTGGATGCAGCAGCTGATCCAGATGCCCGGGTTCCACAAGGTCGCGTACGGCATCGGTCGTCGACACCACCTTCTCATCTACCAGATCGACAGCAATCTTTACAGCCGCCGTACCAGTCCTTTTTCCGTTTCTGGTCTGGAGAATGAACAGTTCACCGTCCTGGACGGTGAACTCGATATCCTGCATATTCCGGTAGTGGGCTTCGAGCCTGTGAGTAACCTGCACGAGTTGTTTATAGGCGGCAGGAAACTCGCTGGCCATCTGGGAAATGTCTTCCGGCGTCCGGATCCCGGCTACCACGTCTTCGCCCTGGGCGTTGACCAGGAACTCGCCGTAGAGCTTATTCTCACCCGTCGACGGGTTCCGCGTGAACAGCACGCCGGTGCCTGAATTCTGGCCCATGTTGCCAAAGACCATCGCCTGCACGTTTACAGCCGTTCCCACCAGCCCCTGGATTTTGTTGATGGACCGATACTTGACCGCGCGATCACTGTCCCACGATCCGAACACGGCATTGATGGACAGTTTCAACTGCACGCGCGGGTCATCCGGAAACATGAACCCGGTGTGCTTGCGGTAAATGGCTTTGTATCGATCCACCAGCAGCATGAGGTCATCGGTCGAGAGGTCGACATCGTTTTTCACCCCACGCTCTTCCTTCAGCTTCTCAATGGCCTGTTCAAAGTGCTGGTGCCCGACACCCATGACCACATCACCAAACATGTCAATGAAGCGCCGGTAGGCATCGTAGGCAAACCGCGGATTGCCAGTATGCTTCGCCAGTCCCTCCACGGCCTCATCGTTGAGGCCGAGGTTGAGTACCGTATCCATCATGCCCGGCATGGAAACGGCCGCCCCCGAACGCACGGAAACGAGCAGAGGCCGCCGTGCGTCCCCGAATCCGGCACTCATGGCCTCTTCGATGTGCTTTACGCCCGTGGCTACCTGGGCATCCAGTCCGTCAGGCCACTCGTGGTGATTGTCGCTATAGAACTTGCATGCCTCCGTGCTGATGGTAAAGCCGGGAGGCACCGGAAGGCCGATTGAGCTCATTTCCGCCAGGTTTGCTCCCTTTCCGCCCAGAAGTGCCTTGAGGCTCTTGTCGCCATCTGTGCGTGAACCACCGAAGTGGTATACCATTTTGTCCGGTGCGTCGCTCATGTCGTTTGCTGTCAATTGGAAAAATTTCAATCCACGTAATATATACAGTGGGAGCCCGCGGCTGAAGGTCGCCAGAACCAAGAAATCATTAATCACCGAAAGCCCTTCCAGAAAAATGTGGCAACCTGCGCCACACGGCACCCTCGAAGGCTGCGCGGAACGAGACCCCCTCCGGCGGCGTGAGAGTGCCCATTCATGAATGACATCTCTCTTACCGTACGTACGAATGAACCGACTCGTAGTAGTTGAGTCGCCTACCAAGGCCCGCACCATCCGGAAATTCCTTCCCGACTCGTATCGGGTCGAAGCCAGTATGGGGCATATCCGTGACCTGCCCGGATCGGCCGCCGAGATTCCGGAGAAGTATAAAAAAGAATCCTGGGCGCGTCTGGGCGTGAACGTGGGTTCGGGATTCGAACCCGTGTACATCGTGCCATCGGACAAGAAGAAAGTGGTCAAGATGCTCAAGGACGCGCTCAAGGATGCGGAGGAGCTCTTTATCGCAACGGACGAAGACCGCGAGGGAGAATCCATTGGCTGGCACCTCCTCGAGGTGCTCAATCCGAGTATCCCTGTGCGGCGCATGGTCTTCCACGAGATTACAAAAGAAGCCATTCTGGGTGCACTCGATGAAACCCGGGACATGGACCGCAATCTGGTCGATGCGCAGGAGACGCGGCGCGTGCTGGACCGCCTCGTGGGGTACAGCATTTCTCCCCTGCTGTGGAAAAAAATTGCTCCAAAACTCAGCGCGGGACGGGTTCAGAGCGTCGCCGTCCGGCTGCTCGTGGTACGTGAGAGAGAGCGTATCCTGTTTGTGCCAGCCTCCTATTGGGATCTGCTTGCCACACTCCAGGCCGGCACGGACTCGTTTGACAGTACGCTCACGCATTTGTCGGACGTTCCACTGGCCACGGGACGCAATTTTGACGACAACACGGGGCGCCTTGCCGACAACCTCGTCGACGGAAAAGATGTGGTCATTCTCAAGGAAGACACCGCAACGGCGCTTCAGAAGGAACTCCGGGGGGTGGCCCTCAAGGTGGTCAATATCGACGAGCGGACGAGCAAACGAAATCCGTATGCCCCGTTCATCACCTCGTCCCTGCAGCAGGAGGCGAGCCGAAAGCTTCGTCTCTCGGCGCGTGACACCATGCGGGTCGCCCAGAAACTCTACGAGAACGGCCTCATTACCTACATGCGAACCGACTCCACGGCACTTTCATCGGAGGCTATTGAAGCCAGCCGGCGATCGGTCGAAGCGCGTTACGGCAAAGAATACCTCTCGGAAGCTCCCCGGCAGTTTACCAACAAGGTCCGCAATGCCCAGGAGGCCCACGAGGCCATTCGACCGGCCGGAACGGCCATGAAAACGGCGCAGGAATTGGGGCTTTCCGGCCCGGAACGTGACGTCTATGACCTGATCTGGAAACGCACCGTTGCGTCGCAGATGGCTGAAGCGGTGATCCGCCAGACGACCGTTCACCTTGAGGCCGACACGTCGCGTGGCACGGCCCGTTTCCGCGCCAGTGGAAGGGAGGTCATATTCCCGGGCTTCTTCCGGGCCTATGTCGAGGGATCGGACGACCCGGAGGCTGCGCTCGAAAACCGGGAAGCTCCCCTGCCGCCATTGACCAGGAACGCAGAACTACCGGTCCGAAAGCTCGAGGCGAAAGGACATGAAACACGGCCGCCCGCCCGGTTCACCGAAGCCAGCCTCATCAAGCTGCTGGAAGAAGAGGGTATTGGCAGGCCGTCCACGTATGCATCTATCATGGATACTATTGTTCGTCGCGGATATGTGCAGCGAAATGGAAACCAACTCGTCCCGACATTCACCGCTTTTGCCACGACCAACCTGCTCGAACAGCAATTCGGGCCATACGTAGACACTGGTTTTACAGCCGAAATGGAGCAGATACTGGACGATATTGCGGGTGGCCGGCGGGAATCCGTGCCCTACCTGACCAGTCTGTACGTCGGCGAGAACGGCCTCGAATCCATGGTCGAAAAAGGCCTCGACAGTATCGATGCACGGGAAGTGTCGGGCATTCAATTCGCAAAGTGGGATCCCTTCGTCGTACGTGTCGGCAAGTACGGTCCGTACGTAGAACAGGAGGTGGACGGTAAGCGCGTAGTCGCCTCCATTCCCCCGGAAGTGGCTCCGGGCGACCTCACGCGGGAGGCACTGCAACACTTCATCGACGAAAAGCAGAAGGGCGCCGAGGTACTCGGCATACACAGCGTGCTCGACCTGCCCGTCTTTGTAAAGAAAGGGCCCTACGGGCACTATGTGCAGCTGGGCGATGATGAGCAGGAAGGAAAACCCAAACGCATTTCCGTGCCTCGGAACATGGATCCATCGGCGATTGACCTGGACGCCGCGCAGCGGCTTCTGGAGCTGCCCCGCGAGCTGGGCCAGCACCCGGACACCGGCGCAACCATCCAGGCGCACATTGGCCGCTATGGCCCGTACGTGCAGCACAATCGCACGTTTGCATCGCTTACCAAGACGGACGATGTCCTGACCGTCGATTACGACCGCGCCATGGAACTGATCGCGAAGAAAGAGGCCAAGAACAAACCGCTCCGCAGCCTGGGCGACCACCCCGAGACGGGTGATCCTCTTGAGATCTTCGAGGGGCGCTACGGCCCGTATGTGAAGCACCAGCGAACCAATGCATCGCTTCCGAAGGACACGCCGGTCGAATCGCTCACGTTTGACGAAGCGGTCGCACTCATTGACAGCAAGGCGGCGACCAAAAAAGCTCCGAAAAAGAAAACCACAGCCAAAAAGAAGCCAGCAGCCAAAAAGAAGGGCGCGCCGAAAAAGTAGGCCCGTCTCGCGCCCCTACCGACCCGTATCGGCATCGCCCAGGCGAACGGCCGCGAGCATGCTCAGATAGCTTTCGTAGCGCTCGGCGCTGATGACTGCGTCGACGACATCCGACCCGACCAGGAATTCGTGCACCCGCTCCTTCACGCCGCATCCCGGTTCGTGATCGTGCGTGCAGTTCGGAAAACGACATTCCGGAAGAACGCGCGCCATCTCCGGAAAGTGATGCCCAAGAGCTGGCGGCTCCAGCCCCACCAATCCGAACTCGCGCAGGCCCGGTGTATCGGCCAGCCACCCCCCGCCGGGAATCCGGATGAGCTCGGCAAACGTCGTCGTATGCCGACCCTTGCGCGTCCGCTCCGACACATGTGAGGTCCGTTGATCGGCGCCCGGAATGAGCAGATTCACCAGGGAGGACTTCCCCACGCCCGATGCCCCTACAAAAACGTGCATGCCTCCAGCAAGCTCGGACCGCAGCTGCGCCGCGCCGTCCGGTGTCGTAGCGCTTGTGAACACCACGGGGTATCCGAGATCCTCATACAGACCCGACCAGAAATCCATGGCATCGGCCGATCGCTCGTCGATCAGATCGGCTTTATTGATGATAATGCCCGCCGGAATGTCATAGACCGAGGCCATGACCAGAAAACGATCCACAAGACCGCCGTTGAATTTGGGCTTCTGAACGCTCTGCACAATCCAGGCCATGTCAATATTGGCCATGATAACGTGCTCCACGCCCACCCGCCTTCCGGCCGCCCGCCGCGACAACTTGTTCCGGCGAGGGGCGATCTCCACAATTTGCCCGCTTCCGTCCTCCTCCCCCAATTCCAACTCCACCACATCCCCGATCACCACCGGATTCGTGGCAACCGCCGTCTGCCTCCGAAACCGTCCCGGTAATGTACAGGACATGGCACCCCGGTCCGTCTGTACTTCATACCAACTGCCAGTTGACCGGATAACGAGCCCCCTCACCGCGTGCGACGCCGAACTTCTGTCTGGTGCGATACCTCGTCCAGAGGCAAACTGTACGCATCCTGCTCATCGCTGGCCCGACCCATTGTTTTGCCGCTACGCATTTCAAGCCGCTCCAATCGCTCGAGCAGCGGGGCACTGGCTTCCTCGACGGCCGCATCGATCATATTCCGGAGCTCACTGGTGCTCAGCGACTTGTCGGTCGAGGGCGCATTCCGGGCTGCCGCACGCTTGTAATCGATAATCAATTTTGTGAAGATGAGAGCGGACCCGAAGACGATGCCAACGATGGCGATGGGGAAAAACATGACGTAACTCGGCTTTTCCCAAAGGTACGAACGCCGCCGATCAAAGGTTGCCCTTCTACAACGACGTCGTCGTACCCCGCCACCGCACGAATGCCTCCACGGCCTCATACTCGGCCAAACCCAGGCGGTCGAAGAGTCGCGCCGTGGCACGGTTACGATCCTCGGCCCGTTCCCAGAACTCCCGCGAATCCGAGCCCGGGAACATGGCCTTGTCCTTCTGGGACTCGTGCTTGAAAATGGCCATGCGCTTGCGCTCCAGTTCACCCGGACTGAGCGGGACCGACATGTCAATGCGCTCCGGCTCCCACTCCTGCCACGCGCCGCGGTACAGCCAGACCACGCAGTCCTCATACCAGTCTTTTGGCGCAAGACGCCGCAGCGATTCGAAGATGGCCGTAAGACACACCCGGTGTGTGCCGTGAGGATCAGAAAGATCTCCCGCGGCGAAAATCATATGCGGACGCATCTGTTCCAGAAGCCGCATGGTTATGTCAATGTCATCCTCCGACAGGGGATTCTTGCGCACGGTGCCCGTATCGTAGAATGGGAGGTCCTGGAAATGCAGCCGATCTACAGGAATCCCGCAGTGTTTACCGGCCGCACGGGCTTCTCCACGCCGGATTTCCCGCTTGATCAGTTGCAGTTCGCCGCTGTCCTGCTGCCCAGGGCGCTTTTCGGCCATGAACCTGGCCATGCGCTGCCGGATCTCCCCGGACACGTCCGGTGCAATGTCGAACAACTCATTGTAGGACGATGCGAATTCCAGGAAGCGTTCGGCATCCTCATCAAACACGGCCAGTGCCCCCGAAACCTGATACGCCACGTGCACCTCATGCCCCTGCTCGGCCAGGCGCATCAGGCATCCGCCCATGGAAATCACATCATCGTCGGGGTGCGGGGAAAAGACCAGGACGCGTTTGGGATGAATGTCATCCCCCGGCCATTTCCGGTCACCGGGCAGCTTCCGGTAGGCTGGCTTCCCTCCGGGCCACCCCGTAATCGTACTGTTCAGATCGTGGAATACGTGCAGGTTGATCTCGTATGCCGACCCATATTCTGCCAGGAGATCCTGGAGGTGGTTCTCGTTGTAGTCCTCGTCGGTCAGCTTGAGGATGGGTTTATCCACGCACTGGGCCAACCAGATGACCGCTTTTCTGATGAGCCGATCCTCCCAGGTAACGGGACCCAACACCCAGGGACAGGTATACCGGGTGAGCCGGTCGGCGGCCGCCCGGTCCAGGATCACCTGCGCGTTGGCATGCTCCTGCAGGAAGGAGGCAGCGATCACGTCACTGATATTTCCCTCCACGGCGTGCGCCACGACAGGCGCCTTGCCTTCCCCGAGCGCCATGAGCACCACACGACGGGCACCAAGAATGGTCGCCACGCCCATGGTGATGGCGCGTCGGGGTACATTGTTCTTCCCGAAGAAATCCCCCGCGGCATCGGTTCGGGTGACATTGTCCAGCGTGATCAGACGCGTGACACTGTGCCTGCCGGAGCCAGGCTCATTGAACCCGACGTGTCCCGTGCGACCAATGCCCAGCAGCTGGAAATCGAGCCCGCCTGCCTTCCGAATGGCGTCCTCGTATGCGACACAACTGGCCGCTACCTCATCCAGAGGGGTCGTTCCATCCGGCATATGAATCTGCTCGGCTGGAATGTCGACGTGGTCAAAAAGGTGGTCGTCCATGAAACGGCGATAGCTCTGCTCCGCCTCGGCATCCATCGGGTAGTATTCGTCCAAATTGAACGTGACCACGTTTTGGAATGAGAGCCCTTCTTCCCGATGCAATCGCACCAGTTCCGCATAGACGCCGGTCGGTGTGGATCCTGTCGCCAGACCCAACACGCAGTGGCGCCCCTGCTGCTTCCGCGTTCGGATCAGGTCCGCAATTTCCTGGGCCACGGCACGCGAAACGTCCAGCGGCTCCTCGTGAACAGCCACCGGGATGCGCTCCCGGGCACTGAGCATCGTGTCCAGCATCTGCTCCATCAGTCGTTCCCTCGGGGCGTGAAACTCTGAATACCGGTGATTTCGCGCCCCAGAATAAGGCCGTGTATGTCGTACGTACCCTCGTACGTGTTGACACTTTCCAGATTCACCATGTGGTGGATAACCCGGTACTCCCCTGTAATGCCGTTTCCGCCAAACATGTCCCGGGCAACGCGGGCTATGTCCAGCGCCTTGCCGCAGTTGTTCCGTTTGGCGAGCGAGACCATGGCCGGAGCCGCCCTGCCTTCGTCCTTGAGCTGTCCAAGCCGCCATGCCAGCAGTTGCATCTGTGTGATTTCGGTCAGCATGTTGGCCAATTTCGTCTGGACCAGCTGATTCGCCGCGAGCGGATAACCGAACTGCTTGCGCTCCATGACATACTGCCGCGCACGCTGATAGCAGTTCTCGGCCGCGCCGAGCGCTCCCCACACAATACCATACCGGGCATTATTGAGACAGGAAAACGGCCCCTTGAGTCCCGTCACGTCTGGAAACATCATGTCATCCGGCACAAACACGTCTTCGAGGACAATTTCCCCAGTGTGCGATGCCCGAAGGGACATTTTGTTATGGGTCACTGGAGCTGAATACCCTTCGGCCTTCGCATCGACCAGGAATCCTCGTATGACCCCCTTCTGCCCCGACGCTTCGTGCGCCTTGGCCCAGACGACAGCCACGTCGGCCACCGGCGAATTCGTGATCCACATCTTGGCGCCATTGAGTATCCACCCCCCGTCTCCCCGAACGGCGTTCGTGACCATGGAGCCGGGATCCGAGCCGTGATCGGGCTCGGTCAGGCCGAAGCACCCGATCAGCTCCGCCGTAGCCAGTTTAGGCAGATATTCCTGCCGCATTGCTTCCGTACCGAAGGTATGGATGGGATGCATGACGAGCGAAGACTGGACGCTGGCAAACGACCGGTATCCAGAGTCGACCCGCTCCAGTTCGCGGGCAATGAGTCCGTAGGCCGTATAACTTGCATCTACTCCTCCGTAGGCTTCGGGAATGGTGGCGCCGAGCAGGCCCAACTCGCCGAGTTCGGCCGGAATTTCGTCATGGAAAATCCCTTCCTGATTGCCCTCGAGCGCACGTGGCTCAAGCTGTGTCTGCGCGTATTCACGCGCCGTTTCCATGATCAGACGCTCCTCTTCTCCGAGCAGGGATTCGAACTGGTAGGCGTCATCGATTGAAAATGGGGGTTGTGGCATGGAGGCACCAGAAAATGGTATGTGCGGATAGGGAGATTCACGCAAAGATACAACGCCCCCCGGCTCTCGCCATTGGCTTTACGTGATTTCCATGGGCCGTATGTACCTTGCCACCCGGCACCTGCCACCAGCCGCTCGCCACCCGTCGATCGCTTCCCTACCTCAAACCTGACCCCTACACGCATTCTGATGTCATCTCGGATCGCTGTTATCGGTACCGGACTCATTGGGAGTTCCCTGGCACTGGCCCTCCGGTCCCGCGACCCGATGTCTCACGTGATTGGACACGACCGTCCCGACGCCCTCCGCCAGGCCGTCGAGCGCGGCGCCCTGACAGGCACCGCGGCGAGTTTGGAGGAGGCGGTCGCTGGGGCGACACTCGTCGTTCTTGCCGCGCCGGTACGGACGTGCGTGGAACTCGTCGAGCAGCTCGCTCCACTGCTTGAACCCGGTAGCACGCTCATGGATGTGGCATCGGTCAAAAAGCCCATGATGGATGCGGCCCGCCGGTTCCTCCCGGGCGGTGTGCTCTTCGTCGGGTCGCACCCCATGGCCGGCTCCGAGCACACGGGGGCGCGCTATGCCGATGCCCTTCTGTTCGAGAATGCCACCTGGGTGGTTACACCTATGGAGGGATCCATCGCGGAAGCGCGTTACGCCCCCGTACGCGCTGTAATTGAGGCTACCGGAGCCCGCATACTTGAGCTCAGCGCCGACGAACACGACACCATTGCTGCCCACGTGAGCCACTTGCCACAACTGCTGGCAGTCGCCCTCGTGCACACCCTCGGAATCTCCGACGAAAGGCACGACACCGCATTGGAACTGGCGGCTGGCGGATTCCGGGACATGACCCGGATTGCCAGTTCCCCTTTCGACATGTGGCAGGATATTCTCCAGCTCAATGCCGCCGAGGCTCGCGCCGCGCTTCATGCGTTTCAGCGGGTGCTCTCGCTGATGGCTGAACACCTGAAATCAGGAAAGATTGAAAACATGGAGACATTTTTTCAGTCTGCTCACCAGACCCGAAGCCGCATTCCCCAGGCGCGCAAGGGGTTTCTGGCGCCGCTCGCCGATGTATTTGTGTCGGTCGACGACCGCCCGGGAGCGCTGGTCGCGGTCACCGGCACGCTCTTCGAATGCGGCATCAACATCAAAGACCTCGAACTTCTTCGCATCCGGGAGGGTACTGGGGGCACATTCCGGCTCGGCCTCGAGTCAGAAGCCGATGCTGCTCGCGCAGTGACCGCTCTTACCGGGAAACAGATCTACGCTTTCCGGCTGTAAGACCCGAACAGAACACGCCACCACATACGCCATCCACAACCACTTCTTCCCGTGTCAGACGTAAAAAAGACTCCTCTTCACGCCATCCACCAGGCACTGGGTGCCAAAATGGTCCCCTTCGCCGGGTATGATATGCCGCTTCAGTACTCGGGCATCATCCATGAGCACAACGCCGTCCGGACGGCTGCCGGACTGTTCGATGTCAGCCACATGGGTGAATTCCTGGTCTCGGGTCCAGGTGCCAAACGCTTCGTTGACAGTCTCGTCACGAACGATGTCACATCGCTCTATGACGGCAAGGCGCTCTATACGGCCATGTGCCAGGATGACGGTGGCATCATCGATGACCTGCTGGTGTACCGGTTTGGATCGGAGATGTACGTGCTCGTCGTCAACGCATCGCGGAAAGACGTTGATATGGCGTGGATTGAACAGCATGCACCGCCGGATGTCTCCGTTCGCGACGTATCGGACGAGACCGCCCTCCTGGCCCTGCAGGGGCCGCGGGCGTTCGACATTTTTGAAAAAGCATCGGGCACCAACTTTTCCGATCTCAAGTTCTACCACTTCGAGCGCCCGGCCGAATGCCTGGGATCGAAGCATCTACTGGTTTCCCGCACCGGATATACGGGAGAAACCGGTGTGGAAGTGTACTGTCCGTCAGAGGAGGCCGCATCCATCTGGACGAAGCTTATGGATGCGGGCCGGGAGTTCGGTCTCCTACCGGCCGGGCTGGGGGCACGCGACACGCTGCGGCTCGAAGCCGGGTTCTGTCTCTACGGGAACGACTTGACAGTCGAGACCAATCCTCTGGAGGCCGGCCTGGGCTGGCTCACCAAACTCGAAGCGGGACCTTTTGTCGGACGGGATGCGCTGCGGCGGGTCAAGGAATCCGGGCCAGCGCGCAAACTGATCGGCTTCATTGCCGAAGAACGGGGCATTCCGCGGGCTGGAAACGAACTGCTTGCCCCATCGGGCGAGGCGGTCGGCGTAGTCACGTCCGGATCCCAATCGCCTACACTGTCGAAGGGCGTCGGGCTGGGATACGTAGAAAATCGGCCGGAATTCACAACGCCCGGCTCGCTGCTCCAGGTCTCGGCGCGGGGCCGGTCAACGGCCGTAAAGGTCACCAGACCGCCGTTTCACGTGAAGCGGACTGAAAGTTGATATCGTACCTTTGAGGCATGGCATCGACAATCAAAAAGCGCACGGTCAGAAAGGCGGATCCGGCAAGTCCGTTTGTGTCCGGTGAGCGGAAACAGGAAGTGCTGGGTGTGGCCGTCCTGGGAATTGGCCTGCTCACGCTGCTCGCCCTTCTCACCTACGACGCAGCCGACAACCCCGTGGCCCAGCGCTTTTCGTTCGACCTGCTGCTCCGGCCAGGCGACCGAACGGTTGTCAATGCGCTGGGCCTTACCGGAGCATGGTTGAGCCGCATTCTGATCCCCTCTTTCCTCGGGTATGCCGTCGTCCTCTGGCCCGGCCTCCTCGTGGCATGGGGCTACGCCCTGCTCCGCCACCGCCGTCTTGAATCGCTCAAAACTACCACACTACTTGTTCTCGGCACCTCTTTCGTACTCTCCACGCTCTTTGGCTGGATGTCGACCCGGATGGATGCGGACATCCAGGCATGGACCGGTTTGTGGGGCACGGGATCGGCCGCCTGGATGCAGAGCGTGTTTGGACAGACAGGATCGCTGCTGCTGCTCATCCTGATCATCATCCTGGCGGCACTGCTACTTGTGGACCGGGACATACAGCGCACGATGGATCGCCTCGAGCACCTGTTCCGAAGCGCCTACCAGACTGTCGAGAGGTGGTGGCTACAGCGCTCGGCCCGGCGGCAAGCCCGTACCGAACGGCGCAGCCAGTTGCTGGAGGAAGAACGCAGGACGACCGCCAGACAGACGAGGGAAAGCGCCGGCGAGCGGGAGAAGCTGCGCGCCGAAGCCGCCGCTGCCACGCGCCGGGAAGCCATGACGGGTGAATCCGAGCGACGCCAGGCACCCCGTACTGTTTCGGCACCACGGGCCCCACAGGACGGGCAGAATGGCGCGGAGAGCACGGATGGCGCCGAACGCGACGTAGAAATACGCGTGCACGAACAGATTGTCGAGGAAAAGGCCCGGCGCAGCAAACAGGGTGCCTTCCGGACGGGAGAATACGCCTTCGTCACCCCACCCGTAGAACTTCTCAATGAGGCGGAGTCCACCGGACCACGGGTCGACTATGACGAACTCGAGGACAACAAGCAGGTCCTGCTCGACAAGCTCGCCACGTATAACATCGAAATCATTTCAATCGATGCCATCGTCGGTCCCACCGTCACACTCTACGAATTGACACCCGCCCCGGGGGTCAAGATCAGCCGCATTACCGCCCTCGAGAACGATCTCGCCATGGCACTTGCGGCCCGGGGTATCCGCATGATCGCGCCCATTCCCGGCAAATCAGCCATCGGGGTGGAAATTCCGAACCGCCACCGGGAGCTGGTGCTGGTCCGTGACGTGGTGGAAACGCGCACGTTTTCGGAAACCACCATGGAACTCCCCCTCATCATGGGAAAATCCATTGAAGGGGAAGTCGTGCTGCAGGACCTCACCAAACTGCCGCACATGTTGATCGCGGGTGCTACCGGATCGGGTAAATCGGTTGGTGTCAACACCTTTATCGCCGGACTGCTCTATTCCGTCCCCCCATCGCTCCTCAAATTCGTGATGATCGATCCCAAAAAGATCGAATTATCCGTCTACGCCCAGATCACGTCCCACTACGTCGCCATGCCGCCCGAGGCCGACGATGCCATCATCACCGACTTCCACCAGGCCCTGGGAACACTCAAGTCGTGTGAGAAGGAGATGGAACTCAGATATGACCTGCTCAAGGAGGCCGGCGTCCGATCCATCCGCGAGTACAATGATCGCTTCCAGAAAGGAGGTCTCAGCGAAGAGGGCGGCCACCGGCTGCTCCCCTACATCGTGGTCGTGGTCGACGAGCTGGCCGATCTCATGATGACCGCCGGCAAGGACATTGAAGCGCCCATCGCCCGGCTTGCCCAGATGGCCCGTGCCGTGGGTATTCACTTGATCCTGGCCACCCAGCGACCGTCCGTCGATGTCATCACGGGCCTGATCAAGGCCAATTTCCCGGCACGCGTTGCCTACCAGGTAGCATCGAAAGTCGACTCCCGAACCATTCTCGACCAGAATGGCGCGGAAGGACTCGTCGGTAACGGTGACCTGCTCTACATGCTGGGCAGTCGTATCATGCGACTACAGGGCCCGTTCGTATCGCTTGCCGAAATAGACCGCGTTACCGGCTACATCGCGGACCAGGAAGGGCCAGGGCCCTACATCCTGCCCTCCATTGAAACCGAATCGGAGTCCACGGGCGGCACGGGCCGGAGCGCATCCCAGGACCGGGATGAACTGTTCGACGAGGCCGCCCGAATCATTGTTCGGGCACAGCAGGGATCCGTATCCCTGTTACAGCGAAAATTATCTGTTGGATACGCACGTGCCGCCCGTATTGTCGATCAGCTTGAAGATGCCGGCATCGTTGGCCCGTTTGAGGGCTCCAAGGCACGCTCGGTATACATGGACGACCTCGAAGCGCTCGACGAATTCCTGCGTGGTTCTGCCACGTAATGTTAACACGCCCTGACCTGCCGTACATGAGTACCTTTCCCACTATTGGCATCCTCGGAGGCGGGCAGCTTGGACGCATGTCTGCCCTGGCCGCACTCCGGCTCGGTTTTGATGTGCACACACTCTCGCCCAGCCCTGCAGCCCCTGTTGAGGGAATTGGACATGCCCATGTGGGCGACTGGACAGACATGAACGTACTCGAACGATTCGTGGAACGGTGTGATGTCATCACGGTGGAAAGCGAATGGGCTCCTGCCGACCGGGCCGAGGAGGTAGCAGCCGGGCGCATTCCTGTGTATCCATCCGGAAACACGCTTCATACCATTCGGCACAAGGGGCGCCAGAAGAATGCGCTGCGCAGCGCCGGTATTCCCGTGGCCGATTATGTGTGCTGCCACAGTCTGGACGAAGCGCACGATGCCGCCCGTTCGTTTGGATTCCCGGTACTCCTCAAGAAATTCGAGGGGTCCTACGACGGATATGGGAACGCCACGGCGTACGCGAGCGAAGACATAGGTCCGGCCTGGGATGCACTTGCGGCCGATGATGGACTGCTCGTCGAGGCCTTTATTCCCTTTCGACGGGAGTTGGCTATCGTGGTGGTCCGTTCAGCTTCGGGCGCGCACGTCACGTATCCGGCCGTTCACACCATTCAGCAAGACCATCGGTGCCATGCTGTACTGGCTCCGGCGCCTATCGCCTCGGCTACGGCCGCCCGTGTTGTGGAACTCGCCCGGCGTGCCGCTGAAGCGGTCCATGCGGTGGGGCTCTTGGGAGTGGAGCTTTTCGAGCTTGAGGACGGCTCCATCCTTGTCAACGAACTGGCCCCCAGGCCCCACAATACGGGACATTTTTCCATTGAGGCCTGTCATACCTCCCAGTTCGAGAACCATGTGAGGTCGGTTTCGGGCTGGCCGCTCGGGGACCCGTCGCTACGCGTACCGGCCGCGGCCATGGTCAACATTCTGGGCCACCGGTCCGGAATGGCCGGTACCACAGGACTGCGCGAGGCCATGGCGGTACCCGGCGCATCCATCCATATCTATGGTAAGCGGGAGGTGCGGCCGAAACGCAAAATGGGGCACGTCACCGTCACGGCCTCGACCACCGAAGCGGCCCTGAAGCTGGCCGAGGAAGCCGCCGCCCATGTCCAACTGTAAACAGAAAAAAGATCATGCCTGATACACATCCCATCGTTGGTATTGCCATGGGAAGCAGTTCGGACCTGCCCGTCATGGAGGAAGCCGCCCATGTGCTCCACGAGTTTGGCATTTCGTTCGAGGTCCGGGTACTCTCGGCACACCGGACGCCGGACGTCATGACAGAATACGCCAAAACCGCCAGGTCCCGTGGAATCCGGGTAATCATCGCCGGCGCAGGGGGAGCCGCTCACCTGCCTGGCATGATTGCCGCCTCGACGCCGCTACCGGTCATCGGGGTGCCCGTACCCGGTCGGCATCTCAATGGAATGGATTCGCTGCTCTCCATCGTCCAGATGCCCGGTGGCGTGCCGGTCGCCACCGTCGCTATTGGCGGTGCCAAAAATGCGGGATTATTGGCCGTTCAAGTCCTTGCAGCCAGCCGGGACGACCTGCTCGATGCCATGGAGTCTTACAGGAAGAATCTGCGCGACCTCGTTTCAGACATGGATAGTAAGACGCAATCTCAATTCTGAGCCGAAGACAGCGGTTCGTCCAGGAACAGGTCCTGCTCCATATCCACAGTATCTCCAGAGACTGTGTCCCGGATTTTGACCGACAGCAGGTAGAGACCCGGCGCCTGGTTCTCTGCCGAGAGGATCAGGAACTGGCCATCCGTTTCAGATGGCACCGTGATGGGTAGTCGTACAGACACACCCTCGGCGTCGCGACGCAGCAGGCGTCCTATGGTACGACCTACCGCATTTCCACCTTCTTTTGGCGTGAGGGTCGCCTCGATGTCGTATCGGGCCGTGCCGTCCTCGCCCATTTCCAGGTTGTACACCTCGAAGTAGAGATAAATGGGCTGATCAATACCGAATACTGACCACGGGGCCGGCTGAATGGACAGGTTACGCCGGACCACGTCCGAGGGAATGATGGGCTTTCCGTTGGCCGTGTCTTCAATCCGATAGGCCAGCAGGATGTCCGACATGGCCAGGCGGTCACCCGAGAAGTCATGAATATCAACCTCACGGCGCTGCACGGCGACCGTGCCGCCACCCGCCGTCTCGAATTCGACCGAGACCTCATGTTTTCCGGGCGGGACCTCCGCTTCCACCGTATTGATCCACAACTGCGTGTCAATGAAGGGAACGATCTGCTCCGTCCTCAGACCATAAATCACGTTCCGGCGCTCGACGAGCATGTCCCGGTTCCCGGCAACCACAAATGTACCGGTGCTGGCCGTGATGTTTATCACGTCCTGTCCGTCCTTCAGGTTTTCCGTAATAGGAATGCCATAGTTGACAATCACATCGGTCTGCCCATTCTGTCCTCGGAAGGACGACACCATATAGGGAAGCTCTACCTGGCGACCCGGCGCCTCGTATTCGTAACGCTCTGGCGTCTCCAGAAAGGTTTCTTTGGCCTTGATGGTGTAATCATTGGCCCATGGAAGCGACCCGTCTGCAATTTCAGACGCAGATGGGCTGTACAGTCGGTATTCACCGTTGCGGAAAGGATCCTCAAAAACAAACTTGAATTCACCGTAATCCCAGATGTTGAACGTGTTTGCTTCTTCTGCAAGGTCCATACCGGACCCGTTACGACCCACTTCGAGAGCCAGACCCGTACTTCCCGTTGGATCGGACTGGGATCCACTCACCGGTGCCACGCCCTGTCTGACACCAGACGTACTCCGGGGAATGATCACGACATCTCCCTGGGGCGGACCATACCGCACGAGAATGGCGCCCCGCTCCGTATTCCAACCCCGCAGGTCCAGATCGGGGGCGCCATAGAGCAGGTCGGCGTAGGTCAGACGAACATAGTGCTCCATTCTGCGCTCATTGTACGGCGTCAGATACCGCGGATCCTTGCTGGTCCAGAAGCGCGCTGCGTAGGCAATCCTGTCCGCCTCGTAGGCCTTCTTCTCATTTCGCGGAAGAATGTGCTCCAACCCCTCGTAGGCCTGTTGTTCCTCCGGGGTCATGTACTTGAATGCCGTCTCGAAGGACTTGGAGGCTGCATCCATGTTGCCCAGGTTGTAGTGGGTATAGCCCAGGTACGTCCAGAGTTTGTTGTCCTCCGGGAAAAACACGTACATCTGCGACAGCATGCTCATGGCCTCCTCGTACTCTCCCTTGAGCGCATAGATTTCCATGAGGTGATCATACACCGAGCGCTGCCGCGGATCCATTTCCAGTGCCTTTCCGAGGTGCATGATGGCCTTGTCATAGGCTTTCTGGGCCCGGCTTGAGAGGTCCATCACAGGAATACCCTGCCGCCTCAATGTTTCCACATCGAACTCATCGGCCATGAAGATCGAATTCGGATCATAATTGGCCTCGACCGCACCTAAGAGTTCCGTATTCAGGGGCTCTGGCTCCGGATTACCCTGGGCCTCGTCAAACTCCCGTACCTGATCCACCAGGTAGCCGGCCATCGGATCAATCGTCGTCGAACTCCGGTACTTGTATTCATTGAAGGTCAGCGCCGGGTACATGAGCGCATTGCGGTACCTCCAGAAATCACGAATGTAGGTACTGCCCATTTCCTCGTGCGCGAACGAGTTGTCCGGATCCAGTTCAAGAATAGTACGAGCCAGATCGCGCCGCTTGCTCTCGCGGATTTTTTCCGTGATGAAATTCGATGCATCGGCCTTGTTCTGCTGCAGAGAGGCTACGAGGTATTGCACATTTTCGGGCTCGAGGTCAATGGCTTTTTCCAACTCGTCTCCCGCACGCCTCACGTTCCTGAGAGGGGTCTCCCAAAAAATTCGAGCCAGCAGGAAGTGTGCCTCCGCATTCTGCGGGTCGGCCTCAAGAGCCGCGTCGAAGAACGACACCGCCTGCTTGTAATCACCGTTGCGGAACGACAGAATGCCATCGGTCATGGGGTCCGTGGTGGACTGCGCTGTGGCATTCGGGGCCAAGGGAGCCTGGACCAGGGTTATTGCACCCAGCAGCAGGATTACTGCAAAGAAGAACGAACGCTTCATCATGATCATGCTGTTAGTACGGTTTTATCCATGCCATGGTACTCCGCGAAGTTCAAACTGATTCGGGACAAATCAGCGAACCGTAAAACCAGCATTCTCTACGGCATCCTCGGGCAGGTGAACAACAAAAGCATCTTCAAATCCCGAACCGAAAAACCCGAATCCATTGTCCACATTGGACAATGTCCCCGGCTGTACCAGCACTTCCGGATCAAAATCACCCGTCGGCGAGCGCCACTCCTCCGACCCCACGAATGGCAGGACCGTTATCGAATCCAATGCCATCTCGTCGCGCCCTGCCTGCAGGTTGAGCAGCTGCAGAATGTCGCCCAGGTCAGACGTTGGTTCAACCAGCACGACAGGCGTTCCGTCCGCTGCGGTTTCCACGGCTCCGGTCCGCAGGGTGACGGCTCCGGACGTAAACGCCGCGCCCGATCCACGACTGCGGAAGGCCACATGATAGCGCACCTTGAGGTCCAGAAGCTGCGGCGCGTTATCCCAACGCACACGGAATTTGACGTTGAAGCGGACATTCTGGATCTCAGACACTACGGGAGAAGTCTCGGCAGGCGTTCGCACACGCGCCGACGAACCAAGGCCGTCCAGCGTCTCGAGCTCCACCAGGTACTCCCGGTCAAAACCAATCTCCTGCTCGGCAAGGTAGATGTGTCCATAGAACCCGTCCGGAAACAGAATCACCGAATCACGCCATACGGTTGCGCTGCCCGAGGCCACATCGGTCACCGACATCGTGGCTCCGAGTGGCTCGGGGCGGGTCGGTTCAAGCACAGACTCAATCCGGAAGACGCGGGCCTTTTGGCTGGTCACCGTCGGGTCCAAAAAACCCCACATCGTAAACACGCGCTCCGTCGGTACGATCGGACTGACATTCTCCTCGCATCCTGAAATCAGCACGGCAGCCGCCACGGTGGCAGCCAGAAACATCACAACCTGAAGGATTCGCATGGCTCTACTGGAATTCCAACTTGAGTCCGAAGTTCGGAATGATGGGTATCTGGTCTACCCGGTTCTGCGTGAAGACGTCCAGGAAAAACAGGTTCGATCGGTCGTAGATGTTGATTACACCCGCCTGGAGTGTCAACAAACCGCGCCCCGTCAACTGTACCGACTTTTCGGCCGATACATCGAGCCGGTGGTAGGTCGGCAGTTCGCCGCCGAAGGGCTCATCGAAAATGACGCGCCGGCTGCCCGATTCCGTTGTTACGTCCACATTCCCGTTGAGCAGCACGAACCCGTCAAATCCCTGCGCCTGGTTGAACGGAAGACCGGAGCCGAATTGCCACCGCATCGAAAAATTTGCCAGCCTCGTATCGAGCCTCGAAACCACATTGATCTGGTGCCGCCGGTCGTGGGCCGGACGGAATTCCAGTTTATCGGTCCCGAACCAGATGGGCAGGGATTCCTGTTTGGCGTTGTAGCGGGTACGCGACAGCCCATAGGTCACGAATACCCCGAACGGGCCCGTCTGATAGTTCAACCGGAAATCACCACCGAGTACTTCCCCATCTGCTTCCTGGAGGTTCGTCGTAAACCGCGGGAACGCCGTCCATTCCGGAATGAACAGGTTGCGTAACTGCTTCCCGTATACCTCGACGCCAATTTCCAGCGCGTCTGACAATGTTCGCTGGTACCCGGCAATAAGATGCGCCGACGAGGGCACACTGAACCCGTCGGGAACGGCCGCCCACGCCGTAAACACGCCGGCCGCATCGCGCCGGTCCAACAGTCCCACGATTTCCTGGTGGTAAATACCCGCCGCCAGCGAGATCTCGTTCACGAGCCCCGTCCGGACAAGCCTGAGCCTGGGCTCCAGAAAACTCACACTCTTGCTCGGAAAACTGTGGGCGCGCAGACCCAGCCGCACATCCCATCCACCCCGCACTTCCCACTCCGGCTCCACGTAGGCACCTACTTCGGTCAAAAACTCCTCGCGCAGTTCCACGTTCTGAAATAGCCCTCCGAGGTTCGACTCGGCACGCAGGGAGCGCGCAAATACGCCCCACCGGACCGTCGTATCGCCATTGAAGTACGTGATGTCGGCGTTGGTGTTGACCGACTGGATCTCGGTGCTGCGGGAATTGGCCGTCCCTACACTCTGGTCTGATTCCAGCTTCGATACGCTGATTCCGAACTGGGCCATGGCCGGCAAAACATTCGGAAGCACCGTATAGCGCACACCCGCTGCCGTGTTCTTCCACTCCACCTGCTCGGCCGGCTCAGCCGCTGTGCCTTCAAACACGGCACCCTCGTCGTGGGTCGTGAGCAGACTGATGGACAGCTGTGAATTCCCTGACGGGAGTGCGTGGATTTTCCCGAAGAAGTCACCAAAAGAGTACGGCAGGTCGTCGGACACCAGACGGGAAGCTCCCTGCTCAATGACAGACTCCCGGTACGATGTCAGAAAGGACACCCTGCCACTCGTATCGATCGGTCCCTCCAGCGTAAATCCGGTAATAAACGGCGCAATCGATGCCGACCCCTCGTATGATCGCTTATTGCCGTTGCGGCTGCGCACATCAATCACCGAGGACAGGCGCCCTCCGAACTGGCTTGGAAATCCACCGGCGTAGACATCGACAGACGAAATGATGTCACTCGGAAACGCCGAAAAGAATCCAAGCACGTGAAACGGTTGGTAGACCCACATGCCGTCGAGCAGGATCAGGTTCTGCCACGGCTCTCCCCCGCGGACAAACAATTGGCCGCCGCGGTCGCCCACCGACACAATCCCGGGCATGGCAGTCAGATAATTGACCAGGTCACCCGACACATCCGGCGAGGGCACCAGGTCAATATCGGTGGGCAGTACGGTCGTCTGGCCGGCAGTCACCTTCACAATGCCGTCCCGCCGGTCGCCTTCCACCAGGACTTCTCCAAGCTCAGACTGCGTCGTCTCAAGCTCAATGTTCACAATGGTCCGCTCGTCAGTCGAAATCAGGACGCTGCGCTCCCAGGCATCGAATCCCACAAATGTGGCCCTGAGCGTATACACGCCGCGTGAAATCCGCGAAAGGGCATACACCCCCGATTCGTTGGTCACCGACCCCTTGACCAGATCACCGTCACCGGTAAACAGCACCACGTTGACGCCCGGAAGCGTCTCTCCAGACGCTACGTCCGTCACCGTTCCCCGAACAATGGCCACCTGCGCGACCACATTGAGGGACTGTCCCACCCCCGACAGCAGCACGATAAGTGTGCAGAAAGCCAGTTTATCTCGCATCCACATCCTCCAATACGATAAGCGTCGTCCGGTTTTCGGTTGCATACGATTCCTCATCACCGCCCGTCACACGCACTACAAGGTCATAGGCTCCCGGCTCCACATTCGACACGTCGAGTGCAACGCGAACAGCCGCCCGCGCGCCCGTCACGTCCTGTTTGAACCGGACCGACACGGCTTCCTGCTGCCCCCCCCGAAACCACCGTCTGCGCGTCTCGTCCCGCCTTTTGCGCAGTACAGCCTCGATCAATATCAATCCTGTGGCCGGTGGAATCCCGGTCACTTCGGCATAGACCGACACCGGTTCGTCCGCACGGATTTTCGCCGGCACCAGCGGCTGAATCCAGACGTCTCCCCGCTCAAAGAACCCGGCCGGCGGCGCCGCACCCGGCTCCCGGTCCACAATCAGACGGGCCGGAACCACGCTACTCATGGTCGATACAGCGACACGGTGCCGCGACACGGCGTACGCGTCCCTCGCCACCGCTTCGAGCGAGAGCCGCCACATACCCACCGGCACGTCTGCATGCTGCGTATCGGCATGGCAGGTCGCCCCCTGTTGATTCCTGCGCACGGACGCCTTCCATTCCCTGAGATGGCGGATACGCTGAGACCCGTCGGCAACGGCATACATCCCCATTTCGACGACGAGGTCCGCGAAATCTTCCGGTGCACACCAAGCCGCTACGACCGACATCTGTCCACCCCCAGACAGCTGCTCGCCGTCTGGAAAAACGTACCAGGCTGTGTCCATATCCGTCCGAGTCAGGCTGGGCACGCGGCCAATATCAGGTTGGAGTTCAAATGCTTCCCGTGCCCGCAGGGCGAAATCCCGTTCCCACTGCGGGGCAACACTCCTGGGTCCGGTGAGCGCGGCCGCCGAGCTACTGAAAAAAATCCATTTCCCGGCTTTGGCCATGTCGTGAAACAGGTAATATTGATCCGGATAGTTGAGCAGCATATACCCGTCCACGTCAGACGAAAACTGCACGGTCTCTGAGGGGATTCCGTACCGGAGGACAAGTTGCCCGGGATCGGAAAAAAGAGCCCGGCCCGGGTCGTCAGGCGTTCCGAAGAGCAGCTCCACGGCAACGACACGTGCCAAATGCTCTGCCGCCCGTTCGTTGCCCTCGGTCATCCACAGCGGATCCCTGTCCAACCAGTTGTCACGCGTCGAATCCGCGGCGACCTGAGAGGGAGGTGCCAGTACCTGCAGATCCTCGACCTGCACCCGCCGGTTGGTGTCCATGGCCTCGACGGCCGCTGCATGACTTTCGAGCGCTCTATCGACCTGCCCACGCAGGATGTAATGCAGCGTCCAGTATTCCTGGGCCTGTGCCTCGAACTCTCCATGCGCTGCCAAGCGGGCCGCAACACGCGCGATCAGCTCCCCGTCACGCGTTCTGATACCCAGTTCCGCCAAGCTTCGTCCGGCTTCGGCTGCCCAGAAAGGGTCCGCAAGGGCGGTGGTCAGATACTCCCGGGCGCGATCGGCATGGCTCGTCGCCACGTCATCATCGCGCACGAGGCGGGCGCGGGCACCCAGTAACTCGCTGTCAAACAGGGAGACCAGCGTTTGATCGCCTGTCTTCTCAATGGCCACATCGACGAACCCCAACCACGAGTCGATCCGGTTTCCCTCCGCCAGGCGGGAGGGTAGCTGCACACGGTTGTGAGCCTCCCGGAACAGGTCCATTTCCAGCAGCCCGAGCACAAGATGCGCCCCGGCGCTCGATGAATCTTCCTCTATCAGGCGCGTCGCGGCGCGCTCCCTGAGTTCATGACGAATCACCGGCATGAACGATCCGCCAAACCGGTATCGGCGCCAGAGGTCCACTTCCCGGGCCCGTTTATGCGACGGATAGGCGTAGAGCACTTCCTTGAGCTGGACTTCGCCTCTTTCACGCCCTTCCACCGGCCCGCGCATTGCCTCGTAGGCCTGACGAAGGGCCACACTCACTGGTACCTCATCGCCTGTCAACACCTGCCTGCCCGCCGATGTTGGTACCTGCAGCGCCATCACGACCGCTACCAGCAGCAGCGTGCGCAGAGAGAGCCTGACAACGACAGTTACAGAAATCATGCCCGTAGTATACCCCTCACGAACGTCGCGGCCCCCGGCAATATGATCATCTGTATGGTTTGGTCCGCGAACGGTCGGTCAACGCACCTTGGACAACCGGTCCATCCGCCGTTTGGTATCCCGATCGGCTATATCCTGCCGCTTGTCGTACAACTTCTTGCCCTTGGCCAGCCCGATTTCAACCTTCGCCCGCCCGTCTTTGAAGTAGATGGACAATGGAATGATGGTATACCCTTTCTGTTGCGTTGCTTTGGCAAACCGGTCAATCTCGCGACGATGCATGAGCAGCGTGCGTGGCCGCAACGGGTCGTGATTCAGGCGATTACCGAACTCGTACGGCGCAATGTGGCATTGGAGGAGCTTCATTTCCCCCCCTTCGAGGGCGCAGAATGCTTCCTGCAGGTTGGCCTTGCCATGCCGGAGCGCCTTGACCTCGGTGCCGCGCAGCGCGAGGCCGGCTTCCACACGCTCCTCGATGTGGTATTCGTGGGTGGCTTTTCTGTTTTTGGTAACAATCTTGCGCGTGTCCGTCATTCGTGTGGCCCGTCTTCTTCCTCATCCAAGCTCGCAAACGTGACACCTGGAATCTCGGGTGTCATCCCGTAATAAAACAAATAGTCAGCGAGTTCACTGAGGCTGGCAACCGACACGTCGTCGAGGCGAAGACGAATCATCTCGCGCTCCTGGTCGCTGCGCTCGTCGTCGAAGGCCACGACAACATCGCGGACACTCCGAATCACCTCACTCGTAGCCTGCCCCTTGCGCGTGATGAACAGTCCCGCGACGAGCGGATAGTGAGCCATTTCCAACCATTCCTGTGCGAGGTCGATCTCAAACGGTTCGCCGTCTCCTTCTGCAACCACCAAGGGCATCCAGGGAGGATCGAGAGGCACGTCTCCTCCGTCCAGGATGAGCATCTGCTTTCCGTAATGCTCCTTCAGGACAATTCGCGCCAGCAGCGTCATGTACAGGGATTCAGGTCCCGTATGCAGGGACAGTACCGGACTTGAAAGGCCACTCGGGAGGACGAGGCGCGTGCTCCCGGCCAGCCACATGGACACCGCTACCGAAGGCAGGATGTCGACATTATCCGAAACCGTAAGCGCATGGTCGGCAGGCACCAGCGCCACATCGGCCTGATTCGCCGCGAGTCTGGCTACCACCTCTACCGACGAGCCCCGAAATACGGACGCACCTGGCACCGGATCGAAGGCGCGTCCCACCGGCTCTGTGAAAGGCGTATCCCAGATTGCAAGACGCACGGCGCGGCTAGCGCTGACGCTCCTTGATACGGGTAGCCTTGCCGCGGCGATCGCGCAGGTAGTAGAGCTTGGCACGACGAACACTTCCTTCCCGAACCCGCTCAATCTTGGCAATCTTAGGGGAGAAGACGGGGAAAATACGCTCAACGCCCACGTTGTTCGAGACTTTGCGTACAGTGAACGTACGGCGCGCACCTGAGCCCTTGAAGCCGAGAACAACTCCCTGATACTGCTGGATACGCTCTTTGTCGCCTTCCACGACGCGTACGTGCACATTCACGGTGTCGCCTGTCGTAAAAACAGGGATATCGTCGCGCTTCTGCGACTCTTCAATCATGTTCATGACGTCAGTTGCCATGGTATACCTCGCAATTCGGGCTCAGAATAAAGTGAAAATAGGTACTGTCTGCCAATGAATGTGTCAATCGCCGAGCATGTCGGGCCGGATGCGCCGTGTTTTTTCCACACGCATGCGTTCTCTCCACTCCCGGATGAATTCGTGGTTTCCGCTGAGCAGCACGTTCGGAACGTCCATTCCCCGGTATGAGGCTGGACGCGTGTACATGGGCGCATCGAGAAGTCCATCCTGGAACGAATCGGTCAGCGCCGACTCCGCGTCCGTAATGACCCCCGGAATCAGTCGAGCGAGCGCGTCAACAAGCACACATGCGGGTAGTTCCCCCCCACTCAGGACGTAGTCGCCGATCGAGATTTCCATAGTCACAACCGCATCGCGTACGCGCTGGTCAATCCCTTTGTAGTGACCGGCAATTACGACCAACCGGCTTTTGAGCGTGAGCCCATTGACCGTGGCCTGCGTCAACACCTGCGCATCGGGGGTCATGTAGATAACCTCGTCTACCGGTATGTCCGGAGATTCCGCCATTACCGCTTTCAGGCAATCGAACAGCGGCTCGACCTTGAGCACCATTCCTGCTCCCCCCCCGTACGGCTCATCGTCGATTTGTCGGTAGCGTCCCAAGCCGAACGACCGCAAATCGTGTATGTGCACATCGAGAAGACCAGCAGCCCGCGCCCGCCCCACAATGCTGTGGGAGAGCGGTGACTCCACAAGGTGGGGTAAAGCCGTTATGATATCAATGCGCATGAGCCGTCCGGCGGTCAGTCGAAGAGACCTTCGATGGTATGGATGACGACCTGGTCGCCCGATACGCTGCCAATGAAAGCAGGCACAAGGGGAACCAGCACATCTGCTCGCCCGGATCTGGAAATGACCAGTTTGTCCTGGGCAGGCGCTTCGAGGATATCCTTGATCGTGCCCAGCAGAACGCCATGCTGATCTACAGCTGGCAGTCCGATCACGTCATTGTAGTAGAACTCATCATCGGCGAGGCCTGGCAAATCGGCATCTCTCGCGAAAACGAGTCGTCCCACCAGCGCCTCGGCTTCATTCCGCGAAGATACTGTCTTCAACTGAACGATAGCCGTAACACCGTGTCGTGAAGGGACCACATTGGCAGACAATATGTCAAAGGACACAGCCGACTCGTTATCCGAGCCAACCAGGACCGCCTGAAGATCCAGATAGATCTCCGGCCGGTCCGTTTCCGGGGCCACCTTCAGCTCACCCCGAACACCATGCGGCCGGACAATCCGGCCAATCTGGCGTAGTTGGTGTGCCATGAATCGTGCCCCGTATAGCGGTGATCAGGCGGACTTTTCCTTGTCCTCGTTGGCCTTCGGCTCGGCGGCAGCTTCGGCTTTCGGCTCGGCGGCAGCTTCGGCTTTCGGCTCGGCGGCAGCTTCGACTTTCGGCTCGGCGGCAGCTTCGGCCTTCGGCTCGGCGGCAGCTTCGGCCTTCGGCTCGGCGGCAGCTTCGGCCTTCGGCTCGGCGGCAGCTTCGGCCTTCGGCTCCGCGGCAGCTTCTGCCTTCGGCTCCGCGGCAGCGACTGGTGCCTTCTCCGCATCGGCCTGCGCCTTGTTGGCAGCCTCCTGTTCGGCCTTGGCTTCGGCGGCCGCAACGGCGCGCTCCTCTTCGGCTTTCCTGCGCGCCTCGTCGGCAGCCTTTTTGGCGACAGCCTCCTCTTCGGCCCGTTTCTTCGCCAGTTCGGCTTCCTTCGCCTTGGCCACCTCCTCTTCCGCCTTCAGAGCCGCGGCACGGCGCTCGGTCGGCGTGAGCTTGGCCGCCTGGGATGACTTGGATGCATGCCGCGCCACGTGGGCCTCGACCGCCTCCCTGATAGCGTCTTCCGATGCGCCGTTCTTCTGCATGCTGTATGCCAGAAGGACGCCCTGCTTCTTGAGCAGCGAGCGGACCGTATCGGACGGCTGGGCGCCGTTGTCCAGCCAGTAGTGGACGCGATCGGCGGCCACGGAGACGGTGGCGGGTTCGTTGAGCGGGGCGTATCGACCCAGATCTTCAATGTACCGTCCGTCGCGCGGATGACGTGCGTCCGTTGCAACAATGGCATAGACCGGGCGCTTGCGCCGACCCATGCGTTTCAATCGAAGTTTAACTGCCACGAGTATTCAAATATAAGTTGATGGATTCAGTTGATGCGGCCCATGAGGTTTGACAGGTCGAGCGAGCGGCCCTTGCCCATCATTTTGGTCATGGTCTTCATCATCTTTTTCATGTCCCGAAACTGTTTCAGGAGTTGGTTCACATCCCGGACTTCAACGCCACTTCCCCGCGCAATGCGTCGGCGGCGGCTACCGTTGATCAGATCCGGGTCGCTGCGCTCTTCCTCCGTCATGGACTGGATGATGGCTTCGACATGTACAAACGCGTCGTCGTCAATATCCACGTCCTTGAGTTTGCTGCCGACGCCGGGCATCATGCCCACAAGGTCGGTCAGCGAGCCCATTTTCTTGAGGCGCCCAAGCTGGTCCAGGAAATCATTGAGGTCGAATGATTCCGACCGAATGCGTCCCTGGAGCTTCTCTGCCTGTTTTTCGTCGATTTGCTCCTGGGCTTTCTCGACGAAACTGACCACGTCCCCCATTCCCAGAATACGCTGCGCCATCCGTTCCGGGTAGAACGGCGTAAGGGCATCGAGTTTTTCACCTGTAGAGGCGAATTTGATGGGTTTGTCGACGACGCGGCGAATGGAAAGAGCAGCCCCTCCGCGCGTGTCGCCATCAAGCTTCGTCAGAACGACGCCGTCAAAATTCAGCTGCCGGTTGAATTCGACAGCCGTATTGACCGCATCCTGCCCTGTCATGGCGTCGACCACGAACAGGATTTCATCGGGCTCAACGGCAGCGCGGATGTCCGACACCTCGGCCATCATGCGCTGGTCAACGTGAAGGCGTCCTGCCGTATCGATGATCACCATGTCGCGTACCTGCTTGCGCGCCTCGGAAACGGCTTCGCGGGCTATTCGGACGGGATCCTGAACGACCTGACCTCCTTCTTCCAGCGTGAATACGGGCACTCCGATCTGTTCAGAGAGCATTCTCAGCTGATCCACGGCTGCCGGACGGTAAACGTCAGCCGCAACCAACATGGGACTGCGCCCCTGACTTTTGAAGTACTTCGCAAGTTTGCCGGAAAACGTGGTTTTCCCCGATCCCTGGAGGCCAGCAACAAGAATCACGGTCGGCGGGCGCGAGGCAAGATGGATATCCTGCTGTTCACCACCCAGGAAATGGACCAGTTCGTCATAGACAATCTTGACGAGCTGCTGCCCCGGCGATACGGACGTGAGCACGTCCGAGCCGAGCGCTTTTTCCCTGACCCGATCCGTGAAATCCTTCGCTACCTGGAAATTGACATCAGCATCCAGCAAAGCGCGCCGAATTTCGCGCATCGTGGACGCGATATTCAGCTCCGTGATCCGCCCCTGTCCAGCAATGGACTTGAGCGCACCCTCCAACTTTTCTGAAAGATTGTCGAACATGTTCAGGAATCGTGGTTCTCGCCAAAAACGGCGCAGACTGGACAAAATACAAAGAAAACAGTTTCCTTACCCACTTTGACCCTATTTATTGTCATCTTCACGCGTAGGGCCCGACCTGCGGCTGCGCGCCAGGTCGCGCGTCTCCACCGCATGACGCAGATGCGGAATCACAATCGATCCCCCCACAACGAGGGCGGTGTTGAACGCCTCGTCGAGTTCCGCATCGGTAAAACCAGATTCAATGCACTCGAGGACGTGGTAGTCAATGCAGTCGTTGCACCGGAGTACCATCGATGCGACCAGTCCCAGCAACTGCTTCGTCGCACTGGGGAGGGCGCCTTCGGCATAGGCGTTCGTATCCAGATTGAAGAAGCGGCGAATGCCCAGGTGCGTATCTTTTGACAGGATACGGGCGTTCATTTTTTCTCGATACGCTTCGAATTCGTCCAATCGGTTCGGCATGACTACAGATTCTTCGGTAAAAAAAGACGTGCTTCGGCAGAAATTCCGAGACGCGCGGCGCAGCATGACTGAAGCCGATTGGGAGCGCGAAAGTTCCGTTCTCTGCGAGCGCCTCACCAGGCACCCGGTCGTGGCCATGGCGTCGGACATTCACGTCTTTTGGCCCATGACGCTCCTGCGCGAGCCGAACCTGCAGCCCCTGATTGACGCGTGGGTGGCAGAAGGCCGACGCGTATGGCTGCCCGTTGTGGTCGGTAGTGGGCTCGGGGCCGGCCGGTACACGGGTCCAGACTCCCTGCACGCCGCGCCCATGGGCATGCTGGAACCCGTCGCATCGACCCTTTTTCACGCGGATATACCGGACGTCGTCATTGTACCGGCGCTGGCCGTTGACCGCCAGGGGTTTCGGCTGGGTTATGGGGGCGGGTACTACGACAGGTGGCTCCCGGGCGTGCATGCAGAAACCATATGTCCGATATTCGGTAGCGGTTTTGTGGAGGCACTCCCGAACGAAGCACACGACGTACCCATCAGGCATGTCATAATATCCACGTAACCTATCCTCCACCTGTTCGTAGTCCGTCAGTATGAGCATGAGCACATCCGAAAGACCGTTCCGATCACCCATTGACGCGCCGCACCGCGCGCAACGAGACGTGTACGACGCCTATCCCGACCTCGATGCGCTCTCGAACGAGGACCTCGAGGTCATGCTGTTCGAGGAGGAGCCCGAAGAAGGGTCGTCCTCGTTGAACCTGCCCACGCTGGCCGGCATGTCCGTCATTCTGGTAGGCATCGCCTTCATCTTCCAGCAGATCGGGCTTTGGGGCAGCGGAGTGGATCTGACCGTACTGGCCGGAATGCTGCCCTGGCTTGCCGGTCTGCTCATTGTTCTGACCGGTTTTGGCGTATTGTCCTGGCGCCCCGGCCGGAAACGCGCACGTAGAAAAGCCGAGAAAAAGCTGGCCTCGTCTGAAGCCCGGCGTGCGAAGGAATCCATCACTTCAAGCCGGAAGAAACGGCTGACCAAAAGTCGTGATAAGAAAATTGCCGGGGTCGCGGGCGGAATCGCAGACTATTTCGGGGTCGATTCAACGCTCGTGCGCATTGCCCTCGTCGTTGGAACCGTCGTTTCCGGGGGAGGTCCGCTACTGCTCGCCTACATCGTGCTGGCCTTCGTCATGCCGTCGGCCGATGACCCGGTCCGCCCCAGTCGGGAAGAACGCATCACCATCATACGAGACAGCTGAACATTATGAGCAGGAAACTCATCAAATCCACGCACGACCGCAAAATCGCCGGTGTCTGCGGCGGCTTGGCCGAATACTTCGACATTGATTCGACCACTGTCCGCGTGGCCTGGATACTTTTGAGTATCCTGTCAACGGGTTTTCCCGGCCTCATCCTTTATGTCATCCTGGCATTCGTAATGCCGGATCACTGACGGCGTGCGCGCTCAGCCGGACGCCTGCTACAGGGTCCCTGCGCTCACCACATGAAGACGGTCGGCGTCGAGCCAGGTCCGGATGGCATCGTTGATCCGACCCGTCGAGAGGTTTTCAATGCGCTGTGACCAGGCGTCGATTTCCGTCGCCGGTTCGCCGCGCTCCATGTGACGCAGCATGACGCGCGCAAGGCCCGACGTGGTCCCGAGTTGGACCCGAAACGAGCCCGTAAGTGTCCCGACGACCGCGCGCCGCTCCTCGTCCGTGATTCCGTCTCGGATGAAGGTGCGGATTTCTGACAGCGTGGCCTCGACGCCTTTTGACAGTGCTGGCGCGCTCAGCGACAACGACGTGACCCACATCCCGGACCAGCCCACATCCACGCCGGAAAGGGACGAGCCAATTCCATAGGTGAGCCCGTCACGATCCCGTACGGTGGTCATAAGCCGGGCCGAAAAATTGCCCCCAAGCGCGAAAACACCCGTCTTGAGTGCGTCGTAGGCCTCGTGTGTGCGGTGCATGTCGACACCGTGCCCCATATGCACGTCGAGGTTCGACCGGTCGGCGAGCGGTACATGCATGCGTACCGGTTCCAGGTGCCGGAATTCCGCCACCGCGTGGCCCCTACCAACAGCCGCTCCCCGGTCGGCGGCCACACCCGCAGACACGATTTCGGCCACCCGTCGAACGTGATCCTCCTCGACATCGCCCACTACGGCCAGATGGACCTCCGCCGGGCGCAGTCGCTTCCGGTAGAATGGACCGACGTCGCCTGCCGTTACGCTGTCGAGTTCAGCCAGCCGCTCGTCGGCATCCCACGCATATTCTGGATGGCCGGGCGCAAAAATCTGCTTCCTGAGCCCGGTCGCGGCGCGCGCTGCCGTGCGCGATCGAGCCTGCATCAGGTTCGATCGCAGGCGCGACGACACGGTATTGAAGGACGATGCCTCCATCAGGGGCTCGTTCATGCACGCAACGACGAGCGGCATGACGTCTGACAGGTGCCGCGTCAGCATGCGCACCTCGCAGCGCAACCTGCCGCTCCCCAGGGCAAACCGGAGTTCTACGCCCCGGTCCTCCAGGAACACAGAGACGGCCTCTTCGCCCCAACGACCCGCACCGCGGTCCAGCAGTCCCACCGCAATCTGATCCAGGAGCTCTTCCCGAGCTGTGGTGGCAAGCGGAACCGGCCAGGACATATGCAGCGTAACCACGTCTGTGACATCCACACGCAATGAGCGCAGCAGGAGGTTACCCGCCGTGAGCTGTTCAATACGCTCCGAGATCACAGGGGTGCGCGTCAGACCGATACCCGCTCCTCCATGCCAACCGAGGCACAGATCTCTTCAAACACGTCATCAAATGTCGCCGTCCCGTCAATGGGGACGATCAGCCCGCTGCGGCCAAAATACTTCACCAGCGGCATGGTATCGCGATGGTAGGTCTTCAGTCGCTCCAAAACCGCCTCCGGCCGGTCGTCGGGCCGCTGAATGAGTCGATCAGCCGGAATACTGTCAGGAGGAGGATTCAGGGCTACGTGGTAACTGTCTCCGGTCTTGGTATCCATGCGCCGCCCGGACAGTCGATCCACGATGACGGCATCGGGCACTTTCAGGTAGAAGACGGCGGTGAGCGGAGCCTTGTAGGCTTCGAGAAACGCCGTCAGCCATTCAGCCTGCTGCATGGTACGCGGATAACCATCGAGAATGAAGTTGTCAAACCGTTGGTGCACAATCGCTTCACTTGCCAGATCCCGCACTGTCTCATCTGGCACCAACCCCCCGCGCTGCACCAGTTCCTTGACCCGCAGACCCAGCGGCGACCTCTGCCGGATAGCCGACCGGATCAGATACCCGGTCGATATGATGTTCAGGCCGAGCGTATCACGAAGACGCCCCGCCTGCGTTCCTTTGCCCGCTCCAGGAGGACCAAAAAGCACCAGCCGCATGCGTCTACCCGTCGAAAGATGGAAAATTGGATCGGCGCCAAACTACCCCGCCCCCTCCCGGGCGGCAATGCCGGAGTGGCCGCCTGCGCAAGATTTCTGGAAAATATAGCCGTCACCCGGGCACATGATTTCGCTCTAAGCGTAATTCAGGCATGACACCCCATGAAATAGCCCGGACTCTGGGCGCAAACCTGCGCACCAGACGCCACGAACTCGGCTATACGCTGGCCGACGTGTCCGAGCAGTCCGGTATCAGCGTCTCGCACCTCAGTGAGGTCGAGCGGGGTCTTAAATTCCCCGGTGCCGATACGCTTGCCGCCCTTGCCGACGTGCTCCAGTCGCCCGTGGAGGACCTCTTCACGCGTCCCAAGCCACCCACCCAGACCACTGGCAAAACTGCAGGCCTGGACGCCACCACGCCGGCGCATCTCATGCGGAGGCTCCACGATGCCATGGTCGCGTGCGGAAATCGCCTTCCACACGTGGAAGCGGCCGCATCCGCGTTCCTCTCCGATATGGGTCGATACGACGGTCAGGATCCATCCTCGGCCGTTGAGCTCGAGAACCGGTTGCTTCAAATCCTGCGCCGCGAGTACGGCGTCGCCGTAGACCTGTCGGCGCTCTCTGAAAATGACGAGCTGGGAGGGCTGCGTGCGGTTTCCGTGCCGGGGCAGAGACCCGCCCTGCTTGTCAACAGCGAGCTGCTTCCCTCTCAACGTGCCTTCATTCTGGCGAAGGAAATCGGTAGCTTTCGCCTCGGTACGGTGCGTCGCAGGGCGGCCTCACCATGGCTCACGACGCCCTCCTGGCGTGACGTGCAGGACAACCATGCCACCTCCTATTTCGCCGGATGCGTATTGCTTCCGGAGCAGGAGTTCGTGCGTACCATGCAGGCTTTCCTGAACAGGGAAAATTGGTCTCCGTCGGCTCTTCTGCAGTGCATGAACCGCTTTTCTGCCACTCCTGAAATGTTTTTCTACCGGTTTGGCCAAGTGGCGGCGGCCCACCTGAATCTGGAACAGCACGTGTTCATGCGGCTCAGTTTCCGGCGCCAGGTGACGGTATCCCGCCTGTTCAACATGACCCGCCTGACGCTTCCGCACGTACTGCCGCTGACCGAGCACGTATGCCGCCGCTGGGCGGGCCTGCGTATGCTGCACCGCCGGGCTGAGGAGCGTGCCGACGGCCTGCGTACTGGTACGGAACCCCACGCTCCGACGGCCCATGCTCAGCGGGTGGAACTGGCCGGTGGTTTCGGTCCGCTCCTCATTCTGGCCATGTCGCGCCCGCTGCAGCTGGGCGAAACAGGAGACTCGGCGGTTATGATGGGCATACCGCTCAACACCCAGGCCCATGCCCATATTCGCTTCGCCACGGATGCACGCCTGCGATCCACACCCGCAGGCACCACGTGCGAACGCTGCCCCATCTCGAATTGTGATGACCGCCATGCCGATCCGGTCCATGTTACGGCGCGGGAGCGGCTCTCGAGCCGCTCCCGCGCCCTGTCGAGCCTGATCCGGCGCATCAACCGGTGAAGACGCCTGCAACGGCGGCCACGTAGAGGGCTGTGTCCGTGAGCAGGTAGAGCAGGTCGCCGCGATGAAATACGTCGCGCACCGGCGCATCGACCCGGAAAAAAAGGCGGCTGGCAGGAGCAAGCCCCTCGTCGAAGAGCACTACGAACGTGGGGGCAATTCCGAGAAGACGGCCGTCGGACAGTACGGCCAGCCTTTCGAGGCCGCCCACGCGAATGGTTCGGATGTGGGTACCCAGCACGTCGAATACGACGATGCCCTCGGCCGCGTCAAGCACCAGGAGGCGGCCGCCTGCGACGACCACGTCGATCGGCTCGGTGAGCACGTCGGCGCCCATCTGCTCAAGGCGTTCGCGTCGCCGGTCGGTGCGATAGAGGCCTGAGGAGCGTGCATCGACCATGAACAGATCGTCATTCGGAGCCGTGGCAAGGGCAATGGGTTCGGACCACCCGGTCACGCCACGAGCGGCGTTCTGGACAAAGACCGGGCTGGGCGCACTCTCGCCAGGGTTGAGCGGAAAGAGTTCCACCAGTGCACCGTCGCGGTCAAAGCGCTGTATTCGGCCATTTCCACGGTCGGCGGCAACCACAAAGAGGCCCGAGAACACGTCCACGTCCCAGACGCCGTTGAACTCAGCAGCGCCGCTGCCGGACGTTCCAATGCGCATGACGTCACGCACCTCGGCTCCCCCCTCGAGTCGGAAGACGCGAATGCTGTTCTCCGCGCCATCGGCGACGTACAACATCCCGGCCGCCGTGCCGGTCATGGCCGTCGCGTGTTGGAAACGGATGCCAGCCGCCACCCCGGCACGGCGCGTGGCAATGTCCAGGCCGGGCAGCCCGGTGAGGAGCACCGCGCTACCCGCACCGGGTGGAACGCGCTGTGACCGGCAGGCAGGCAGCGTCCAAAGTACCGCAAGGGTGACCAGGACGGCGGCCATGGAGACGGGAGACCGCGTGGCCGAGGCCATGGTCATTCCTTCTGCCGGGACATGCCGTGCAGCAGCCCCTTCTTTCCAATATCGGTGCGGTGGTAGGCACCCTCGAAATGAATCAGCGAGACTCCCGTGTAGACCCGTGCCAGCGCGCCCTGAAGCCCGGTCGCCTGCGCCGAAACGGCCAGTACGCGTCCCCCATTCGTGCGGACCACCGGTCCATCCTGCGCCGTGCCGGCGTGAAACACCAGCGTATTGGGGAGCTGGGATGCCATGTCCAGGCCCTGGATGGGAAACCCCCTGCGGTACGCGCCGGGGTATCCGTCGGAGGCCATCACGACACATGCCGATGTCATGCCCGATACCTGCACGTCGGCCTCATGCAGGCGCCCCTCGGCTCCGGCCAGGAACAGCTCGAGGGCATCGGAAGTGATGAGCGGCAGGATCGCCTGTGCTTCCGGATCGCCGAATCGACAATTGTATTCCACCACCTTGATGCCATCCTCTGTAAGCATGAGGCCGACATAGAGTATTCCGTTGTAGGGCATGCCTTCGGATGCAAGTCCCTCAAGTGTCGGTTTAACAATCTGCTCGGTAGCAAGGACCATCATGGCGGGCGTCATGACCGGGGCCGGCGCATAGGCTCCCATCCCGCCCGTATTGGGCCCCGTATCGTCGACCCCTATCCGTTTGTGGTCCTGGGCGCTGGGCAGCATGACCCAGGACGTCCCGTCCGAGAGGACGAACAGGCTGGCTTCCTCCCCTTCCATGAACTGCTCGACCACGATCTCGTCGGACGCCTCGCCGAACTGATCGCCGGAGAGGAGCTGCCCGAGCCCCTCCTCAACTTCCCTTCGCGTCATGCACACAATAGCTCCTTTACCGGCAGCCAGGCCGCTCGCCTTGAGCACAATCGGTGCCCCCTGCTCCTTTGTGTACGCCCGCAGCGCGCCCTCGTCTCTGCGGCGGAACGTTCGGTAGGCGGCCGTCGGAATGCCATGTCGCTCCATGAAGGCTTTCGAAAACGCTTTACTTCCCTCAATTTGCGCCGCATCCCGACCGGGTCCGAATACCCGTATGCCGGCCTCACGCAGCCTGTCCGCCAGCCCATCGACCAGAGGCTGTTCGGGCCCGACAATGACCAGATCAATATCGTGCCGCGTGACGAGCGCAAGTACCTGCTCGGCCTGCGGAACAGGAAGCTCCAGATTCGTGGCCACGAGGCGCGTACCTGCGTTTCCGGGCGCTACGAATACAGCCGGCTTCTGCGCGCTCCGGGACAACACCCAGGCCAGGGCGTGTTCGCGGCCACCGCTGCCAATGATCAGGACATTCATAATTCGTCAGCCTCATAAAACGGATTGGTATCCGGGGTTTCCAGCCCCAGATAGATATTCTTGTAGCGCACGTAACCGCTTGCGTAGGACGCAATAGAGGCGACTTCTTCCCCCGTCAGCTCGCGGACTGCACGCGCCGGGGAGCCGAGCACCATGGAGTGCGGCGGTATGTGCGTGCGTCCGGTCACAAGGGCGCCGGCCCCGACAATGGAATGATGCCCAATGACGGCATGGTCCAGAATAATGCTACCCATTCCGATCAGCACGTCGTCCTCGATCGTGCAGCCGTGCACAATGGCGCCGTGACCGACCGTGACGCCCGAACCGATGTGTGTCGGAGCGCTGCCGTGGGTAACGTGGACTACGGCATTGTCCTGGATGTTTGTCCGGTGGCCAATGCGAATCCGGTGCACGTCGCCACGCAGCACGGCTCCGAACCAGGCGCTGAAATCGTCACCTGTTACAACGTCACCCGTGACGGTGGCCGTGTCGGCGACAAACGGGTCCGATCCAAAATCCGGCATTCGGCCAATAAAGGAGTGGATCATGTGGATTCGGGGGATAATATGGTGGAGAGCTCGGACAGAAGCACGAGGGCATCGATCGGTGTCATCTGCTCAAGATCCGCGTTCCGGAGCCGCTCCAGCACATCACGCTGGGCCGGATCCAGACGAGACCCGGCAAACAGATCCATCTGCGGCTCGGCGGCCACGCTGACATGGGCAGACTGCTTCGCCTGGCGACCGCCCGGCGCCTGACCGGCTTCCAGTTCCGCCAGAATGGAGCGGGCACGGTCAATCACTGCCTGCGGCAACCCCGCCATGCGGGCCACTTCAATACCATAGGAATGATCAGCGCCGCCGCGGATCAATTTTCTCAGGAAAATTACGCGGTCCTCGTGCTCCTGCACATGAACGCGGTAGGACCGCACGCGGGGAAGCCTGTCTTCAAGGGCATTCAGCTCATGATAATGGGTGGCAAAGAGCGTGCGCGCAGCCACACGCGATTCTTCGTGTACGTACTCCACGAGCGCCCAGGCAATAGACAATCCGTCGAACGTGCTCGTGCCACGACCAACCTCATCGAGCAGAATCAGGCTCCTGCTGGTGGCGTTGTTCAGGATATTGGCCGTTTCGTTCATTTCGACGAGAAACGTACTCTCGCCTGCCGCCAGGTTGTCGGAGGCGCCGACCCGCGTGAAAATTCGATCTACCAGCCCTATTCGGGCGCGCGATGCGGGCACGTACGAGCCCATCTGCGCCAGCAGTACGATCAGACCTACCTGCCGAAGGATCACACTTTTGCCGGCCATGTTCGGCCCGGTTACGAGCATGATCTGATCGCGATCCGTGCTCAGGCACACATCGTTCGGGACAAAGGGCTCGCCCGGTGGCAGGCTGCGTTCCACTACCGGATGACGGCCGTCCCGAATATCGAGTACCGTGCTGTCATCGACTTCCGGGCGCGTCCAGTCTTCCTCTATAGCTGTACGGGCCAGCGAGACAAGCACATCAAGCCGGGCCAGGAGCCGCGCCGTGGTCTGCATCGGAGCGCCATAGCCGGCCACATGCTCCCGGACATCCTCGAAGAGGCGCGCCTCGAGCTCGCCCATCCGCTCCTCGGCTCCCAGAATCTTCTCCTCGTACTCCTTGAGTTCCTCCGTGATGTAGCGCTCTGCCGAAACGAGCGTCTGCTTCCTGATCCATTCGGCGGGCACCTTCTCCCGGTGCGTATGCGTCACTTCCAGGTAATACCCGAATACCTTGTTGAAGCCGATTTTGAGGGAGTTGATCCCGGTACGCTCCGCTTCCCGCTTCTGCAGGCCCGCCAGATATTCCTTTCCACTCCCCGCGAGGTGGCGCAGCTGGTCGAGCTCGTCGTTGTACCCTGTGCGGACAACCCCTCCGTCCCGGAGCGTGGCCGGTGGGTCGTCGACCAGTGCTTCCTCGAGCAACGACGCCACCTCGGGGCACGGCTGGAGCCCGTCCCGGATGCCACCGAGTTCTCCGGCCATGCCTGGCTCGACCAACTCCAACTCCGACTGGATGGCAGGTACGCGTTCGAGCGCGCGTCCGAGGCCTTTCAGATCCCGGGGCGAGCAGCGACCCATGCAGACGCGCGCGAGCATACGCTCGAGATCACCAACGGGCACAAGGAGTTCAGCCATACGCTCACGAAGGCCCGCATCTTCCACCAGCGCCCGAACCGCCTCCTGGCGCCGCTCCACAGCCAAAAGCTCCCGCAGGGGCCGTAGCAGCCAATGCCGCAGCATCCGGGCACCCATGGGCGTCGCTGTCCGGTCCAGAATGGCTACGAGAGAGCCATCCTCACCGGCTTCGAAGGACGAAACCAGTTCCATATTGCGCCGGGTCTGGGCATCGAGCGTCATGTATGCCTGGCTTCGGTGCGCCTCCATCCGGCGGATGTGGGGCAGCGCCCCCTTCTGCGCCTCCTGCATGTAGTGCAGAACGGCCCCGGCTGCCACGAGCCCTATATCCAGATCTTCGACACCGAACCCCTTGAGCGAGTGCGTCCCGAAATGGGCCGTCAGCCGGTCCAGACTGTCCGCGGGAGTGAAAACCCAGTCGTCTACGAGCGTGAATGAGCGCCGCATGGGCGCACCGTCCTCCAGCCGCGTCCGCGTTTCGCGCGTCAAAATGATCTCACCCGGATCAATTGAATCGAGAAAGCTCATGGCCACAGCCGCACCGACCTCGGCCACGCGAAACTCCCCGGTCGATACATCGGCAAAGGCAATGCCCGCGATCTCCAGACGGGCTTTCCCCCTTCCGCGCCAGCCAAAGTGCACGGCCGCCACGTAGGTCGCCCTGGAAGGTGTCAGCAGGTTGTCCCGGAACGCCACGCCGGGCGTGACTACTTCCACCACATCGCGCTTGACGATATTCTTCGCCTGCTTCGGATCTTCCAGTTGCTCACAGATGGCAACGCGGTAGCCTGCCCGCACGAGTTTGGGAAGATACGTGTCCAGGGCGTGGTGGGGAAAACCTGCGAGCGCCACATCGGCTGCTGCACCATTGGATCGCTTGGTCAGCGTAATGCCAAGCACGGCATGCACTTCCTTGGCATCGTCTCCGAACGTCTCATAGAAATCCCCCATCCGGAAGAGCAGAATCGTATCCGGATGCCTGGATTTGATGGAGAAGAACTGCCGCATGAGGGGCGTCTGCCCCTGAACCCGCTTTCGAGCGGCCTGTTCACTCATGGAATGGGCACGTGACTTGTGTGGTGTACGCGCGCAAAGTACGTTATCCTGCTCTCACTTGCAGTCCAACATACCATCCTGTTCATGCCCAACCCGTCTCCGCTCATAGCCACCGCCGACCTTCTCCGTCTCACTCAGCAGCACACCCCGGCTCCCATCATTTTTGATTGCCGCTTCAGCCTGGCCGATGACGCGGCCGGTGAGCGCGCCTTCCTGGACGGGCATATTCCGGGTGCCCGCTACGCCCACCTGAACCGGGACCTGTCGGACCTGGCCGCACCGTCATCAGAGGGCCGCCATCCGCTCCCCGCGCCAGACAATTTCTGCGCCTGGCTGGCGGAACACGGCGCCTCGCCCTCTTCACGCTTTGTCGTGTATGACGACGCCGGAGGCGCCATCGCAGGCCGGTTATGGTGGATGCTCCGCGCGCAGGGGGCCCGGGACGTTCGTGTCCTGGATGGGGGTCTGGCAGCCTGGTGCGAGGCTGGGGGAACGCTCGAGAACAGAGAATTGGCCGCGAAGCACGCCCGTCCCGGACCCGACGGCAGATCAGCAGCCACATCCGATCCCCGGCCGTGGCCGAAATGCCGGCCGTGGCCCGTCGCCACTCGGGAAGATGTGCTCCAGGCCGCCGCCACGGGCCGGCTGGTCGATGCCCGGGATGCGCGTCGTTACGCCGGCATTGAAGAGCCCATTGACCCGGTTGCGGGACACATTCCAGGAGCCAAAAACTTGCCTTATAAGCAGCTCCTCTCGGCTGGCGGATACCTGCTGCCCACGCACCGTCTGGCAGAAACGTGGTTGGCTGTCGCGGAGCGTCCCGCCGACTGCGTCGTCTACTGCGGATCGGGCGTCTCGGCGTGCCACCTTATTCTGTCGGCAGCTGCGGCGGGCGTCGGCGAGCCCCGCCTCTTTGCCCCCTCCTGGAGCGGCTGGATATCCAAGCCTGGCGTGGAAGCGTCGTGAGCTACCTGTCAGAAAATCCGCGCAATGGACACTCCAACGCGGAAGGCGCGCTCATCAAGACGCCATGCGGTGTCAATCCGGAATAACGTCAGAATGCCCGACAGGGACGCGCCCAGTTCGTGATGCCCGCCGTCTGTCACTGCCGATGGCACCCACAACGCCAATGACGTTTTGTCGGGCCCCGGTGCCCACGACGCGCCGTGAGCGCCGTGCACGATCACATTCCAGTTGCGCTCTACCGCCCAGTCCCAACCCAGCATTTCAAAAGGAATGGTCCGCAGGGTATGTTCCCATGCCAGGAGCCCAAAGCGGGTCCCCTCATAGGGCCGATCCTCCCGCGTCCGGAGCGCCCCGAATTCCGTGAATCGGGACGATCCATCCAGAAGGCCGTACCGCACGAGCGGCGTACTGCTCGACATGGCACCCGCGAACAGCCGCACATCGAGCGCTTGTGGCAGCAGGCGCCTGCGGTTGAACGTAGGAATTCGCCAGTAGATCTCGGTTACCGCCCGCACGTACGACCCGCTTCCGGGCATGGTACCGCCGAGGCCCACTTCCAGGTCGAACTCTGCCCGCCGGTTTCCTCCAAGGCCAAACGGAATGAACTCCCATTCCTTCCCGGCACCGACACGGACCCGGGTCAGCGTACCGGGTTGAATGGCCGCGTTCGGTGTCTGAACCACGTCGGTTCCCAGGAAGGAGTCACGAACGCGCAACGGCACAGAAGCATAATCCGTATGGTTTACGCCCACCTCGACCCACCATGACCGGATGTCCTGCACGCGAACGCCCGCCTCGACGCCGCGCCGCGAGACGTAGTCAAAGTAATCAGGGTCGCCGGCAAGGACGGTGAACGAATTCAACACCCGACTTTTCATTCGGCTCTGGATACGCAGGTCCACGTCATCAAAGACCGCGGCGCGCCACGCTACCCGGTGCCCGACCCGGAGCGAGGCGCCGGATGTCCAGTCCCGGGAGGCCCCGTCGTAGCCGGCCTCGGCGGCCACGCGCACAGAGGCCGGGAGCTCCACGGCCACTTCTGCCCCCGTATGCAGGCCCTGGACCCGGTTGTACCACATGACCGGACGCACGCTGGCAGCAGACAGCACGCCCGATTTACCAAGTGACCGCCCGCTCCCGCCGTCACTTTCCCCGCCCGAGCGGCTCAGGCGCGCGAGCAGCCCCCCCGGTTGGAAGGCGTCTTCCAGGGTCATGGTGGAATCGAGGGTCGCATAGGCCAATTGCTCGCCCGGAGTCAACGGAACGGCCACGAGGGCAGCGGGGCGGACTTTTTCGGTGCGGGCCGTATCGACCACAATCAGGTCGTCTGCTTCATAAAGAGAGTCGGGGACCGGAACGTTGATCCTGAAATCGGACAGCCGGGAAAATTGCCGGACGCGGATTTCGGGGAAGTTGAGCATCCGGCCCAGTGCAATCGTGACGTCCACATCGGAAGCCAGGTAGGCCGGTAACCAGAAGTCCCCCGAAAACCGGGAAAACTGCTGCTCGTACGTAACGTCAATCTGTTCGATCGGGGGAGGAAACAGGAACGATTCGCCCGGGCTGAGCTCTGCCTGGATCATCACCCACTCTTCATCCAGAATGGAAATTCGTCCGACAAAACCCGAACTGCGATCCGACTTGGGTGCGACCCGGATGTCGTAGACCAGTTGGTCGTCGATGGCCCGAAGCGTGTCGAGCCGGAAGTTGTACATGGAGAGAGCCCGCGGGTGGGTCACGCCCATGAGCCGGTGGCCGGCCACGTCAATATCGTCGTCCGACAGGTTGACGACAAAAATGGCGGCCGGCAGGGCACCATCCAAGACCGCATTTTTCGTCTGCTCCTGCCAGATGGACACCTCCCGAATGCCCCGGTCCCGATGCCACCATGCCTGGGTAAAGCTTTCCCAGATGGACACGATGCCCGTATCGTTTTCAATGCGGAATCGGTTGTAGGCATCTACCGCGTAACTTTCCAGCAACTCTTTCTGCTCTGCCTTTCGGAGAATCACCTTGCGCATGATCCCCACGGCCGGGTCCTCCGAAGAAACCACCAGTTCCGGAAGCGAAATCGATGTCGGGCGCAGGCGCACATCCAACCGCCCGTTCACGGCGCCCGTCACTTCAACACGCTCTGTGACGTACCCGATAAAACGCACTTCCAGCACAATAGGGAGCGATTTGGTGGCGAGAGCAAACGCACCGTCCGCATTGGTCACCGTGCCCGTGTATGTGCCTTCGATCTGAACCGTAGCGCCCGGCAACGCCTCTCCTGTCGCATCGTCCCGCACAGAGCCCTCCAGAACCGTCACGGAATGACCCCGGCGGACATCCTCCTGTGCCCATGCATCGGAAAGCCCTGCGGACGAAACGAAAAAAAAGGTGCTCAGAAGAATCAGCAACTGCCTACCGCACAAAATGGACGGCCGTTGCCAAGGACGCGCCGAGAAGTGTACCAGCAAGCACATCCGACGGATAATGGACCCCCAGCCAAACCCGCGAAAGGGCGACGGAAGCCGCCCAGACAGACCCGATGGCAACGTACGCCGGGCGGCGTTGTGACCACATGGACGAAACGGCGAGGGACGCGGCAAGTGAGGCATGACCGGAGGGCATGGAGGCTGAATCCGACAGGAAATGGGCACCCGGACGGCCGGTGGCTGTCCTGTGATACGGATCTATGAATGTATGGCTCACGTACGGCCGATCCCGCTTGAAGATGCGCTTGAGCACCATCGCTCCGCCGCCTGCGAGCACGGCCGAAGCCCCCATTGCCAGGGCGTCGGACGAGGACCACGCGTTCCCCACCTCGGAGGCCGTAAGCGCGGCAGGCACCGAGAGCGCGAACACGGGCCACGCCGACCGGTGTGCCGCGCCAAGCGGACGGGTGACCCACGGCGAGTCCGCATTATGCACACGGGTGAGCCAGCGGACATCACGCCCAGCGGCGCTCTGCGCACTCGCAGGAACAGCCAGCAGGCCCAACAACATACTCGCGACCAGCACGGCGCCATTGAAAGACATGCCTGCCTGCCGCCGCGGAGCGCCGCGAGACGCCTTACCCCACCTCTTCAACCGCTTCCACGCCATTCGTGGCCGGGAAGGTGACCATGCCAATGGCCTCCCGCACGCGTACAGCGATTTCGTCATGGAGCGTCGGGTTGTCACTGAGCCACTGCTTCGCTGCATCACGCCCCTGCCCAATCTTGATGTCTCCATAGGAATACCACGAGCCGGATTTGGTCACAATATCGTTATCCACACCCAGATCAATGAGCTCGCCCCTCGAAGAAATGCCCTCACCATAGATGATGTCGAACTCGGCCTGCTTGAATGGCGGTGCCACCTTGTTCTTCACAATCTTGACACGCGTTCGGTTGCCGGTCACCTCTGCGCCGTCCTTGACCGCTCCAATGCGGCGGATGTCCATGCGGACAGACGCATAGAACTTGAGGGCGCGTCCGCCAGACGTGGTTTCTGGATTACCGAACATGACGCCGATTTTTTCCCGGATCTGGTTGATGAATACCAGGACCGTCCGTGTTTTGTTGAGCGTACCGGTGAGCTTGCGAAGCGCCTGACTCATGAGCCGCGCCTGAAGTCCCATATGGCTGTCCCCCATGTCACCCTCGATTTCAGCGCGGGGCACAAGCGCCGCGACCGAGTCAATCACAATCACGTCGAGCGCACCGCTGCGCACGAGCGTGTCGCAGATATTGAGGGCATCTTCGCCGGTATCGGGCTGCGAAACAAGCATGGTGTCAATATCCACGCCCAGCTTTTCTGCGTACGTGGCATCGAACGCGTGTTCAGCATCGATGAACGCGCACGATCCCCCCAATTTCTGTGCCTCGGCGATGATATGGGTCGCGAGCGTGGTCTTCCCCGACGACTCCGGGCCATAGATCTCAATTACGCGGCCGCGGGGAACGCCGCCGACGCCGAGCGCTGCATCGAGCGCAAGGGAACCGGTCGAAATGGCACCGATCCGGATGTCTGGTGTGTCGCCGAGGCGCATGATGGCACCTTTGCCGTAAGTTTTCTCGATCTGCTTGAGCGCCAGATCCAATGCGCGCTGTTTGGCTGATTCCTGCGTACTCATGATTCTATGGTTTCTGTTTCGGGTTGGGTGGCGCTGTCGAGCCGTGTGGACCCAATATACGCACACATGACACACACATGATAGGACCTGCCTGTGACAACGTACTGTCATCTACGTTGACACCTTTTTTCGCCGAACATAACCCCCCGCCCGCGAGGCGCGATCCGAGGCGCGTCAACGCTCCTTTCCGAGCAGGATACGGAGTTCGTTCATGGCCTGCGCAGCCGCCCGCTCTTTATTACGAAGCCGGCTCATTCCGAGTCTCAAGAGCCGGGTTTCCGTCCGGTCCGGCAGGGCCAGGCCCACCCATACCGTGCCCACGGGCTTGTCAGGCGATCCGCCACCCGGCCCCATGATGCCGGTCGTGCTGATGGCGGTGTCTGAACCCAGCGCGGCTCGCATCCCTTCAGCCATGCTGCGCGCCACCTGCTCGCTCACGGCTCCATGTGCGGCGAGAACCGATGTATCGACCCCCAAAAGACCCGATTTGACGGAGTTTCCGTACGACACGACGCCGCCGACCATGTAATCGGACGCACCGGCCACATTCGTGATCCGGTGGGCAATCAGCCCGCCCGTACAACTCTCTGCAACCGAGACGGTGTAGCCCCGCAGGCGAAGGGCACGCCCGAGCGCCCCTTCGAGCGAGTCCTCTCCCAGACCGTAGACGAGTTCGCCCAGCCGGTCACATGCCCACGCGACCACCTCCTCGAGCCTCGACGCCGCCTCGTCGGATGTTGCCGCGCGCACCGTCATGCGCACACGCACGCCGTGGATATTTGGCAGGTACGCCAGGAATACATTCCGCGCCAGGAATGCTTCAATGCCGGCAAGGCGTTCGTGTACCAGCGACTCCCCGAGACCCGCCGTCAGAATGGTCTGGTGCGCAATGGCCCCATGAACGCCCAGCTTTTCAATCTCCGGAAGCACGGCTTCCTCCATGAAATGCTGCATTTCGTGAGGGACGCCGGGCAGGAGCGCCACCAGGCCCTTGCCTTTCGGAGTCTTCGTCCCGCGAATGAGCGCCGGTGCGGTCCCGGCCCGGTTCACCACGGCCTGAAACGACTCTGGGGCCAGCGCCTGGTCCCGATTCGCGTCGAGCACGGGGATGCCCCGCGAGGCAAACCGGGCCTCTACCGCTTCCAGTACCTCGCTGCGCATCGTCAAGCGGTCTCCGAAGAAGTCCGCGACGGCGTGTTTTGTCACGTCATCGTGGGTTGGGCCGAGTCCGCCGGTCATGATCACGATCCGGCCCGCTTCCAGGGCCCGGCCCAGTTCATCCTGGATGACGCGCGACGAGTCACCGACCGTCACCGAGCGGATCACTTCCACGCCGCGAAGCGTGAGCTGCTCACCGATCCACGCCGCGTTCGTATTTACAATCTGCCCAATCAGCAGTTCATCGCCGATCGTAAGGATGGTTGCCGTCATGTCAGCCGCCGCCATGCGACCTGGACCACGCCGACGGATCCCGGTACCAGGCCTCAAGCAGTGCCACCTCTTCCGGGGCGACGAGGGACTGCGCGCGGGCCGCATCGACCAGAACAGGAAACGATGAAAGCGTCACGAGCGGAACGCCCGCCTCGACGAACGCCCGGTCGGCGGCGGGCAGTTGATAGGTGAAGATGGCCATGATGCCGTGCACCGTGCAGCCCGATTCGAGAAGCGGTGGGAGAACGGCCGTAGATGACATGCCGGTCGATACGAGGTCCTCAATCACTACGACGCGGGCGCGACCGGGGAGCCTCCCCTCGAGGCGGTTCTGCCGTCCGTGCCCCTTGACGGAGGACCGAACGTATGCCATGGGAAGGTTCAACCGGTCTGCCAGCCAGGCTGCGTGGGGAATGCCAGCCGTGGCCGTGCCTACGACCGCGTCCACCTCCCAACTCTCTTCTTCAATCCGGTCGGCGAAGGCCGTACAGATGGAGCGGCGCAGGTCGGGGTATCCGAGCGTCAGCCGGTTGTCACAGTAGACGGGGGCGCGCCGCCCCGATGCCCAGGTAAACGGCTCATTGGGCCGCAGGACGAGCGCTCCGATTTTCAGCAACTCGGTGGCCAGCCACCGGGCTGTTTCCTCACCGGAACGTCTGGAGGTCTCTGGACTCATGGGGTTCTGAAGTAGAGATAACCGGTGTAAAGCGTGATGAGGACGACCCCGACGAGCGCGTACAAAAGGGCCGTACTGCCGAGAACCACACCCGCCCCCTGCCCCACGACGCCCGGAATGTGTTCGGCCGCGAGCAGCACCAGAAACCCGATCAGGAACGTGAGTTGGGCCGCTGTCTTCCATTTGGCGGAGTGGCTCGTCGTGAGGCTGCGCCCCTGTCGCTCATACACGCTACGAAGCAGCGTCACCGCCACATCCCGAAAGGCAATCAAGAGGACCGTCCAGAGGGGTACCACGGCCGGGTAGAGCCACGACAACATGCCGAACGTGCCGAGCACAAGCACTTTGTCGGCCATGGGATCCAGAAATTGCCCCAGTCGGGAGCGAACGGAAAAGAGCCGCGCCAGCTTCCCGTCGAGCCAGTCCGACAGGGAGGCCGCAACAAACAGCACGAGCGCCCACGCATGACCCGTCGCCCCTCCAACGTAAAGAAGATAGAGCAGGACCGGCGTGACCAGGATACGGACCACGGTTAACGCATTTGGAACGTGCTTCATGCGGCTGGTAATTCGACGGTGGGCAATATACCAGTGACGCGACTGGAAGTCAGTTGAAAACCACCCTGACAATATGTCGGCATATTCAAAACGGCATTGTTCTTGTGTACAGTCACCCATGACACTCTGACCGAACACCGAATACAAGCATCATGGGTAAAATCATTGGCATCGACCTGGGCACCACAAACTCCGTCGTCTCCGTCATGGAGGGTGGAGAGCCCGTTGTAATCACGAACGCCGAGGGCGCGCGCACGACGCCTTCGATTGTCGCATTCAAGAAAGATGGCGAGCGCCTCGTGGGTGCCCCTGCCAAGCGGCAGGCCATTACCAATCCGAACAACACCATCTTCTCCATCAAGCGCTTCATGGGGCGCAAACATGGTGAAGTCAGCAGCGAGCTCAAGACCGTACCCTATGACGTGGTGGAGGGCGACAACCAGACGGCCCGCGTCAAGATCGATGATCGTGTCTACACGCCGCAGGAAATCTCGGCCATGGTCCTGCAGAAGCTGAAACAGACCGCCGAAGACTATCTGGGAGAGAAGGTGACCGAAGCCGTGATCACGGTTCCGGCCTACTTCAATGACGCCCAGCGCACGGCGACCAAGGAAGCCGGCGAAATTGCCGGACTCACCGTACGCCGCATCATCAACGAACCGACGGCGGCTGCCCTGGCGTACGGACTGGACAAGAAGGAATCCGAAGAAATCGTCGCGGTCTTCGACCTCGGAGGCGGCACGTATGACATCTCTATCCTGGAACTCGGCGACGGCGTATTCGAAGTGCTGTCCACGAACGGTGACACGCACCTCGGTGGCGACGATTTCGATCAACGCGTAATTGACTACATAGCCGACCAGTTCAAGAAGGACGAGGGCATTGACCTGCGCTCGGATGCCATGGCGCTCCAGCGCCTCAAGGAGGCGGCCGAGAAAGCCAAAATCGAGCTCTCCAGCTCCTCCGCGACGACCGTCAACCTGCCGTTCATCACGGCCACGCAGGATGGCCCGAAGCACCTCACCATGGACATCTCGCGCGCCAAATTCGAGAACCTGGTCGATGACCTCGTGAAGCGGACCCTTCCTCCCATGGAAAAGGCCCTCAAAGATGCGGGTGTGTCGAAGGAAAAAGTGGACCAGGTCATCCTCGTCGGCGGATCGACCCGTATTCCGGCCATCCAGAAGGCGGCCGAGGAATTTTTTGGCAAGGCGCCCAACCGCTCGGTGAACCCGGATGAGGTGGTTGCCATCGGTGCGGCCATCCAGGGAGGCGTGCTCTCGGGCGATGTGAGCGACGTGCTGCTGCTCGACGTGACCCCGCTGAATCTGGGCATTGAGACACTGGGCGGCGTATCGACCGTACTGATTCCGGCCAACACCACCATTCCGACCAGGAAGAGCGAAACGTTTTCGACCGCGGCCGACAACCAGCCGTCAGTGGAAATCCATGTGCTGCAGGGCGACAGGTCCATGGCGTCGGACAACCGGACCATAGGTCGCTTCCACCTGGACGGCATTCCTCCGTCGCCGCGCGGGGTGCCGCAGATCGAGGTTTCCTTCGATCTCGATGCGAACGGGATCCTGAATGTAAGCGCCAAGGACAATGCCAGCGGAAAGGAGCAATCCATTCGTATTGAGGCCTCTTCGGGACTTACCGAGCAGGAAATTGAGAAGATGCGTACGGACGCGAAGGCGCATGCGGACGAAGACAAAAAGCGCAAGGAAGAGATCGACAAACTGAATTCGGCCGATGCGCTCGTCATGCAGACGGAGAAGAACCTGTCCGAATACGGCGAAAAGCTGTCTGCTGACAAAAAGTCGCGCATTGAAGCGGCCGTTGCCAACGTCAAGACGCTGCACGAGGCCAAGGATGTAGCGGGTCTTGAACCGGCTATTGAGGAACTCAACGCGGCCTGGGCCGATGCCAGTCAGGAGATGTACGCGGCGCAGCAGGCCGCTGGCACCGGCGGTGCGTCGGGCGATGGCGCCAGCGCCGAAGCCGAGCCCGAAGCCGACGCCGAAGCCGACGCCGAGGTCAAGGACGTGGACTACGAAGTGGTCGACGACGAGGACGAGAAACCGGCGGAGTAATCCAGCGCGCGGGTTTACGTCCCGACGCCGAATAGCAGTGCTATTGTAGAACTACTCCTCGACCAGGCGGAAGCGCACGGTCACCTCGTCGCCCGTGTGAAGCGCGCCGAACATGGCCGTTGGCGGCTGAATGCCGAAGTCGGTCATCCGGAAGGCCACATGTCCCACCCATACAACCTGTCCTGTTTCGTTCATGCTCCGCGTGACCGGAACAGTGACAGGTTGCTTCATACCCGCCAGTTCCAGTTCTCCCGACACCATGTAGGCTGGCGTGTCCGAGTAGGCTGGCGTGTCCGAGTGGGTGATTCCTGTAGATGCGAACGTGATCGTATCATGGGCGTCCGTGTTCAGGGAATTGCGCATGAGGCGGTCCATGATGGTGCTTTTGCGGCTTTCCATGGCGAGCGCGTCAACGGTCAGCGTGACGCTGGCAGGCTGACCGGCTTCGGCCGTGCGGACGCTGGCCGTAAATTCGGGGGCATGGACCGTCCAATCGGACCGGTTGGACGTTCCCTCGACGACGATGAACGAGGAGTCGGCGAAGACCAGTTCCTGCTCGGCAGGCGCACCGGGCCGTGCCGTGTCCTGGGCGACTGCGCGCTGCACGCCGAATGCGCAGCAGGCGCAGACCAGTATGACGACGGCAGCGAAAGGCCGTGCGGCCACGTGGACGTGGGAAAAAATCGAGATTGAGATCATACGTGCGCTCTGTGTCTGGACATTCAGGGTTGCCGTGTTATTTTAGAAGCGTGTTGAAGAACCAGCGTGCACCAAGATGCGAGCGCCGGAATGACAGATGCAAGGCGTCCCGACGCCGAATAGCAGCGCTATTCGAAGGAGGGACAACGCAGTAGATGGCGTTTCGCCGCCTCAGAAGGGTGTG